>CAYQFL010000001.1:0-39419 GCA_964416905.1 uncultured Methanosarcinales archaeon
ACGTAGGCATAGGAACAACATCACCATCATCAAAACTTCATGTTGTAGGTGGAGCCACTATAACCAATGGCTTAACTGTTTCTGGAGGCACTGTTTCTTTACCTAATGGACAGATCAATAATGCAGAAATATCTGAATTAGATTGGACGAAATTACAAAACTATCCAACTGGATGCGGAGCTGGAAAAGCTATTCAAGCCGTTGGCGACACTTTAACTTGTATAGATGTCAATCCAACTAATGGAATAACTGGTTCTGGTACAGCTAACAGAATCGCTAAATTCACAGGTGCAAACACAATTGGAAACTCAGGCATAAGCGATTCATCTGATGCTGTGGCTATAACGATTGATTCGAGCGAAAGGGTAGGTATAGGAACAACATCAGCATCAAGTAAGCTTGAAGTTAATGGCAATGTTGAACTTACAAATCTTTATGATAATGATGCTTCTAATTTCTTTGATGGAACAGGTTCAGCGAGTAAAACTTTAACAAGTATCAGTTCAAATGGAGCGCTTACTTTTACAGATATCGCAATTAGCGCATCACAGGTTACCAGTGGTGAATTTAACGAAGCACGTGTAAGAAAAATGGAATCCAAGGATACACGAGATACAAATCCTGATCCTCAAGAGTATACTTCATCAGTTCAAGCTGATTTTAAGCGAAACACTGCAGATGGATTATCAGACGGGGGAACATATCATGGAGTTATCTCTTTTAGACCATACGGAACTGGTACTGATTTCTCAGGAGGACCTATGCATCAATTAGGGTTCTCAAGTAATGGAAATCTCTGGATGAGGACTTCAACAGGAACAACAAGTTGGGGCTCATGGTATCAAATTGCTAAAGACGAGATGACTAATGACTTTTCATTTATGGGCAATGTCGGCATAGGCACAACATCACCATCAGGCAAACTAGATATAAGGGGAGATGAAGTTAGAATATGGTCCGGAACAGGGTCTGTTAACTATGCTACAGGAGCAGGAGACCTTTATGTCCAAGATACTGCAGAAGTGGATGGAAATCTAAGAGTTGGAGGAGTTATCTACGGAGATGGCTCAGGCATAACAAACGTTGGCTCTGCTTCTGTCGAAGATATTTGGGTTAACGAATCTGGAGATACTATGTCTGGAAACTTGAATATGAACAGCAATGATATTACTAACGTTGATGTTTTACACGCAAAATCTCTAGGTGTAGCAGACACATACACAAATGCTGTTAACAACATTCCTGCAGGAAATTCTTTGTACGTGCAAGACGATATCAAAGTAGGTGGCAACATCAAAGGTTACGGCGCAGATGTTGCTGAAAATTTCCACATCAAAGGAGATATAGAACCTGGAGATGTAGTCATAATAACCCATTATAATGGAGTAGAAAAATCAACTAAACCTTATGATACAAGAGTAGCTGGAATAATATCAACCAACCCTGCTTACGTTATGGCTATTGGTCGAGAGGGGTTGCCTATTGCGTTAGCGGGTTCTACGCCTGTTAAAGTAACCAATGAATCCGGACCTATACATTACGGAGATTTATTAACCACATCATCCTTGCCAGGTCATGCCATGAAATGTACAGATATAAACTTGTGCAGAGGTTCCATCATAGGAAAAGCATTAGAAGAATTCAATGATTCTCAAGGAGTTATCTCTGCTCTAGTAATGTTAAGCTAAAAGAAAATTTTAAATAGCAGTAATCATTCACCAATGACAACAACATGAGGAAAGACTCTTTTTTTTGGATAAGTTTAGCAATTGTTTTATTATTAGTTTCATCTTGCGTCCCACAGAATCCAAGCATTGATCAAAAACTAATTGACGAGCTTCTAAAACAGATTGAAGAGCTTAACCTTACAAACAACACAGAAGAATCTGTTTTTAAAGAGGTAACCGCTCAAGAAGGCGATAAAATAACTCTTTTACCACTTCTTAAACCTGCAGATAGCAAGGTAAAGTATCATTTTTCTCCACCTTTTGATGAAAATGGAACCTGGCAAACAAAAAAAGGCGATGCAGGAGTTTATCTAGTTAAAGTAACTATTAGCAACGGAGAAAATCAAGTATCTAAGAACATTCTTGTAAAAGTGCTTAGAAAGAATCACGCTCCTGAATTAATCGTTAATGATACTATATACGTTAAAGAAAACACAACCTTAAAGTTAAACTTTACAGCATATGATTTAGACAATGATTCTCTAAATATTACCATCTCAGGCTGGATGAATTCAACAAGTAAATTTATAGGTTTTGACTCTCAAGGCGAACATTTTGTGAAGATTACAGTCAGTGATGGGATAACTTCAATAAGCAAAGACATAACAATTTTAGTCTTAAACGTAAACAGGAAACCTGTAATAAACATAAGCTCAAAAAACGTTAAAGTAAATGAACAAGTTAAATTCACAGATTCAGATATCTTTGATTTAGATAATGAGAAGATAAAGATTAGTCCTGAAACCTTGATTTTTAATTCGGAAGGCAATTTTTCAAAGCTAATTACTGTTTGCGATAAGGAAACTTGTGTAAACAAAACAATAACTTTTATCGTATACGGTAAAAACCTGCCGCCCGAGATTGATGTTGCTAACGAATTAACAGCTTACGAAGGCGAAACATTCTGTTTACCAGTATCTTACAAAGACCCAGAGAATGATTCTGTTACTATTGTGTATTCTGGCTGGATGAACACAAAATGCAAAAAAATAGGATATAATGAGTCGGGAACTCATATAGTTAACATATTAGCCTCAGATGGCATTAACCAAGTCAAGAAAGAGGTTCATGTTTTTGTCAAGGATGTAAACAAAGCTCCTATTATTAAAGATATAATCATTATAAAAGAGTAAGGTGCAAAAAATGAGACAGTCTAAGTACTTAGGTTTGGATTTGCTATTCATTGCGTTATTTTTCTTTTTAAGTTTAAGTTTAGCTAGCGCAGCTGACTACGTTTTCGAGATAAATGAAGGCGAGAAAGTGAAGCTTCTACCACAAGTTTTGGATTTTGACAACGACTCTGTTGAAATAATCTATTCTTACCCATTAAACTCTTCCGGCGAATGGCAAACAACCTTCGCAGATGCAGGAGTTTACGTAACTAAAGTAATAGCAACTGATGGCATTAACAAAGACATAAGATTCGTAAAAATAATCGTGAAAAATGTTGACAGGCCACCAGAGATAACGGTAAAAGACCACTATTATATTGAAGAAAACAAGACTTTATGCTTTGGGATCAGCACCTTTGACCCTGATAACGACAATGTTTCAATCGAAGTTGTGAATGCCCCTGAAAACTCTGTATTTGAGAACGGCTACTTTAATTTTACCCCAAACTTTGATTTCGTACAAAAAAGTTGGATATACAAAGCTTTGCAAGCAATGCATCTAAAAGTTAGGCCTAAGAAGAACGTCTATGTGACTTTTGTTGCAAGAAGCAACAACCTAACCACAAACAAAACAGTTAAAATTACTGTAATTGACACAAATCGTCCTCCTAGAATTAATGAAATTAAGCCAATTATTGCCAAAGAACTAGATGAAATAACAATTAACTTGACAGCGACAGACCCTGATGGTGATTGGTTGTTTTATAAAGTAAAGGGTTGGATAAATTCTAAGAAATATAAAACTAAACTAGGAGATGTTGGTAAACATCAAATTACTGTGTTTGTAACAGATGGAGTTTATGAAAGAAAATATGTTCAAGACATCATCATAAAACGAAAAAACATTGCTCCTGAAATAACAAACCTCAAAAAAGTTAATACTATTGTCTTAAAAGAAGGCGAAGAAAAAACCATTGAACTAAAAGTTTCTGACAAGAACAATGATAAAACCTGGATCGTAAGCAAAGATTTGCCTGATTTCGCGAAGATTGAAGACCATAAGATAATATTTACTCCAGGTTATGATTTAGCAAATAAAACATCCAAATTTAGTCATCATAGCACTATAAACGTTACTGACGGAAACCTTCATACAAGTTATGGCTTAGATATTATTGTAAAAGACACAAACCGAAAACCAGAGATTATCAATTATTCCCCAGAGATTTTCACTAAACAAGAAGTGTTCAAACCAATTGTTTTTAAGATAAACGTTTCAGACAAGGATAATGACGAACTAAGCTATTCCTGGACTTTACCTGGGTTCGTAAAAGTAAAAACATCAACAGGTAAACTAGCGTTCAAACCAACAAGCATCGGTAAAAAGAAGATTTCAGTAAAAGTGTGTGATGAAGCTAATGCTTGTGTAAAGAAAGAATGGACAGTTAATGTTTACAAAGTAATTAGAAGGTAAAATTAGTTTATTTCTTTTTATTCTAAATATATTTTGCAAACACCTTTAACATCTGGATTTTTTAAAATCTGTATCATTTTCCTATTTAATTCTCTTGCAGACTTGTTGCATCTTATAGCAATAGTCCTGGGAGAATCAAAGTTGGATTTTCTAAACACAATTTCCTTGGAATTAACATCAAAGTTAGGGTTTAATATTCCAAAAAACTCATCTTGATATAACTTGCCTGAGAAATTAACAGAGATAATCCCTCTAATCTTAATTTGCGCTCTGTTTTCCTTTAACCGTTGAGCAAGATTACCAAACTCAAAAACAGAATTAACTCCAATGATGCAATCGCCCTTCTTAGTTAGATAAGAATCTTTTGTGAACTCAAAAGTGTTGAAATGCGTACCTAAGATATTCTCATGACCTTCAAATCTAATTGTAATCATTAGAAGTAAAAGAAAAAGTTTAAACTTATTAATTTAACTTAACAGCTCATCAATCGGCTTTTTTTCAGTTTTTTTATTATCTTGTTTTTCCTCAGGTTTTTGTTCATTAGCTTCACTAATATCAACGCCCAAGTCTGCTAAAGCCTTTATATGCATCTGCATGAGCTGTTCAACAACTGAAACAATTCTCAACATTTCAGCTCTTTCTTTAGCCAAAACAGAGATTGCGCCTTTATGAAACCCTATCCTTTCTTCTTTAGAAACTTCTTGTTCGGGATTTTCTGCGCTCATTGTGGAACCTCTTTAACGATTATGCTCCACCTACCTGGAAGCTTAGCTCTGTTTGTCTTCAAAGCCTGTCTAACAACATCCACAAATTGTTTTTTTGTTCTAATCGTAAACAGAGGATCTCCCTCAAACACTTGAGCAGCAACACCGATAGGTTTACCAAAAGAATGTTTCATACCTGTACTCAACCTATCTGCACCTGCTCCTGTTGCCAAAGGATTTTCTCTTAAGATATGATGAGGGAACTTCCTAATTCTTAGATGATAGTTTGAATTTCCGATTTTCTTATCGAAAGCTCTCACAAGAGCTCTTCTAACAGCCTCAATCGGTTGTTGCCTCACCTGCAAACTGTCCTTTGAGATTAAGTCTATTTGAACGTCATACTTGCCATTAACATTGCCCATGTCAAACTTTGTGATAATTACATGAGGCCTTGCCTTAACAAAAGACAAATGACGATACTTCGAAACCCTTGTATAAGGTCTTTCTAACCGTCTATAACAAACTCCTTTTCTTAATCGTGCCATATTTCTCCCCTAATCCTTATGGGATTTAAAGCGGTTTTAAAAACTTTTTGATATTTTTACTTGCTAAAATATTTTCTAAACGTGTAAATTTAGAACATAAAGAGGAAACAAAATAAAGAATAACATTAAAAACAAAAGTGCAAAAACAACAAAATATATATAGTTCTATTTATTTTTCTTTGTTATGAAGACTGTAAAACCAATATTTTTTCATGGCACCAAAAAGGAGAATATTGAAAAAATCTTGGATGATTCGTTTGTGAGAACAAGCTATGGATGTTATGGGAAAGGCGTTTACTGCGCTTCCACAATAAAAACAGCTTTAGAAAAGAGCTATGGAAATGCAGTGTTAGGCATACAAGTTTATGGGTTAGAAAAATATATGGCTATGCCAGTAAACAAGCTCTTAAAATGGGCAATCTTTACTGAAGATATACCTAGCAAGTTTATTAAATCAGTTGTTATCTTTGATAAAAACCAGCAACAAATAAACCTTGAGGAAGACAAAAAGGGTCTTCTATGGATATATGCTCCAGAACCAGACGAAATAGCCTTTCCATATTTATGCAACGAGATTAGTAACATAACTTTCAAGTATTTCAACAGCCAATATCTACCAAAGCCAAGATTAGATAAAATCAAAGTCACAAGACCGTACAGCATAGAAATTGATGATTCTACACCTTCTTTAGAACAGGTTTTAAACAACAAAAAAGATTACTTTAGCGATTATTTCCAAACCAAAAGCTGGAACTATTCCTATCAAGAATCATCCTAGCTAACAAAACAGAGAATATAAAATAATTTAAATAACGCTGAAAACCTAAAAGTTTATGTTTGATATTTTTCCTTTTGAAAAGATTAGAGAACCTCAAAAAGATTTCATGAATTCTGTATACAATAGCATTAAAAACAAGAAACACATTCTAATAAACGCGCCTACAGGCATAGGAAAAACCGTTGCAGCTTTAGTTCCCGCGATAAAATATCTAATAGAGAACAAAGATAAAGACGAAAACGTCAAGATATTCTTCCTAACATCAAGACATACGCAACATCAAATAGTGTTCGAAACTGTTAGAGAAATCAATGATAAAAATAACTTTAACATTAAAGCAGTTGACATCTTTGGTAAGAAATGGATGTGTTTGCAAGATTACGTTTCTAATTTATCGTCAGGAGAATTTAACGATTTTTGCAGGAGCTTAAGAGAATCCGGCAAATGCGAGTTCTATTCCAAAGTCAAAAAGAACGGTCAGTTAAGCACTGAAGCAAAACTTGTATTAGAACAATTATCACATTCAGAAAGCAATTTTAACAACATAAAAAGCTACTCAAAACAATACAGGTTATGCCCTTATGAAATCGCTCTAAGTTTCGCTAAAAAAAGTAGTATCATTGTTTGCGATTACCAATACATATTCAACCCAGGCATAAGAATGGGTTTTCTAAACAAGATAAACGCGCAGTTAGACAAAAGCATAATCATTGTAGATGAAGCGCATAATCTGCCTAGTAGACTAAGAGACATAATGAGCAGAAGGTTAACCACAAACATGATAAAAAGAGCAATCATTCAGGCAAAAAAAAAGAAAGAAAAACAGATAATCCCATACTTAGTTTCAATCCAGGACGCGTTAAACGCTCTATCTTTCAAGATAAGAGAAGAAAAGCTTGTGAAAAAAGATGATTTCATAACCCTTATCGCAAAAAATGAAGAGGATTATCTCAAGATAATCGACGAACTCGAATCTGCAAGCGATAGAATCAGAGAAACCGAGAAAATATCCTATCTATCATCGATTGCAGAATTCTTAGATTTCTGGCTAAATAGTGATGAAGGTTTCATAAGATACATCAAAGCAACAGAGAATAATACCATCTTGTTCTTTAACTGCTTAGATCCATCGTTTGTTACTCAAGACTTAATTAACGAAGTCCTTAACTTTACTCTCATGTCCGGAACCTTAAATCCTATAGAGATGTATCAGGATTTACTTGGTTTTGATGAGCTTAATTCAGTAACAAAAACCTATTCTAATCCATTCCCAAAGAAAAACAAGTTAAACCTTATCATACCTCGAACAACAAGCTTGTTTAAAGAGCGTAATGAAAATCAGTTTAAAAATATTGCCAGTATCTGTTCTGAAATCATAGAAACTATCAACGGCAATGTAGCCATATTCTTTCCAAGCTATCAATTCATGAAAGACGTTTCAAGGCACTTAAAAACAGAAAAACCGATTATCAGAGAACAACCTAACTTAACCAAAGAACAAAAGTCTAAGATAATCAATGATTTCAAGAAGCTATCAAAACAAGGTTCTGTACTGTTAGCTGTAGCTGGAGCATCTTTTAGTGAAGGCATTGATCTGCCTGGAGAGTTCCTAAAAGCAGTCATTGTTGTAGGATTGCCTTTAGAAAAACCCAGCTTAGAGACAAAAGCGTTAATTGAATACTATGAAAACAGGTTTAAGAAAGGCTGGCTTTATGGCTATGTTTATCCGGCAATGATTAAAGTTATACAAGCTGCAGGCCGATGCATACGAACCGAGAAGGATCAAGGCGTAATCATCTTTTTAGATGAAAGATACTCCTGGCCGACCTACAAGAAATGTTTTCCAGAGGATTGGCACATAGAAATAACACCAAACAACTACATTACTCAAATAAAGGAATTCTTCTTGCAGAAATAAACATCCAAAACAAAAATAAAAACAATCAAAAATTAGTCTAACTTTGTTAGCAAATAATTTTTTGCACCAATCTCCTTAATAACCGATTCAGCATTCTTGATTCCATACTTCAGACAAATGTTATAATCCTTGTTTTTCAAAACACCATAAACAAACCCAACAGAAAATGCATCTCCTGCACCAGTTTTCTCCTTAACTTTGACTTTTCGGGCTTTCGCAGAAAAAACCTTCTTTCCATCAAAAAATACTGCGCCATTTTTACCATCAGTTATGCATACAAATTTCTTAACATTAGAAAACAATTTTTTAGACAAAGTATTAGCATCTAAATCTTCTTCAATGCCTAAAAGAGTTTGAGCTTCCTCTCTGTTTAAGATAAGGTAATCTATGTGTTTAATGTAAGAGAGCAAATGACTTAGTCCTTGTTTAACGACATAAGAGGATGGGTTGAAAAAAACTAAAGCTTTTTTCTTCTTAAAGTGCTTGATTACCTTTAGTCCTGAATTAAAACTGCTTTTCACTAAAGAAGACACATAAATTGCCTTTGCATCAACATTCTGCAGATTTGGTTTTATCCTATTAAAATCAAGAAAATCATTAGCTCCTTTGTAAACCAATATGGTTCTATCATCAGCAAAGCTATCTAAAATAATAGAGAATCCTGTCTTATGCTCAGTATCCTTTGTCCCTAAAAACCTGACTTTCTCGGTTTTCAATTCTTTAAGAATTTTAGAAGCGTGATCATCTACGCCTATATTACCTATGTAGGCTGTCTTTAACCCTAATCTTGAGAAGCCTACAGCAGTGTTAGTCCCGCCGCCGCCTGTAAAAACATGCAGGTTTTTAATCAGAATCTTTGAGCCTAAGGGATAAGCTAGAAGCTCTTTGTCAGAATTAATGTTTTTTATTTCAACCAATTCTGCGTCAGTATAGACAAAATAATCGATTGTAGCGCTACCTAAAGTGATAATGTCAAATTTCATTTCATCAGTTCTTAGCGTTTTATATTTAAAAAGTTAATGTTCTAAACAAAATTATTTTTCAATTTAAAGATAAATAGAAGTATAATTATTAGATTCATGATTCTAAAATTGATGAATATCTTTAAAAACTCCAAAAGAAAAATATATTAATAAGACTCAAGGAAAATATACTAAGGTATTGTTAAAGATTAAGCCCTAATAACAAAGCCAGCAAAAACATTCAAAATCAAAATGGAGTTTGAAACTGATTATTTCCAAAAAGGTATTGAGCTTATTGAAAAAGAGTTCGGTGAAGCTCATGTTATAGAGTCAGCAAAAGGTGTCTTCTCTAAAACGAACTACCCAAAAACAGATAGGTTCCATAGGCTAGTGTTCCAGAGCTACAACCTTCCTATAGAAGAACCATATTATTCGCTCATAAAAATCCTTAAAGAAGATTTCTCAATGGATAAAATGATTAAAATCATAGACAGTTTTGCTGCAGCAGAAGGCTCATCTTTCTTTGGCGTTTCTGCTCAAAGATTAGGTATACAACAAGACAAAGTTAGCCAATATCTTGCTACTATAGGGAAACTGCTCAAGGATTTATTCCAGATAGTACGAGAATTAAGAATAATGGATGAAAGGTTATCTTTGTATGAAAAGAGTAAACAAGGAGATGAATCTGCTGAGGTAACTCTAAAAGGCATATGGACTGACTTAGTTGAAGGCGGTGCAAAGAACCCTGCTTCTGTCTTTGGTATGGCTTCAGAAGTTGGTTTTGCAATCCTGCCTGATTTATTCTTCTCTGTTAACCTCAAAAACGCAGACGAAGTTGATGCTAGAATAAAACAAATGATGGACAACAACGAGTTTAACCCATCTGTGTTAAGAGTTCTAGCAAGGAAGTTAAAATCTTATTATACTTGGAAAGAGCATACTTACAAGGAATTAACCACCAGAAGAAAGTTTACTTTAAGATATTTAAAACAGCATTATGATACAATCCATCTTTACATTTCTTGGGTTAAACCATACTTGGATACAATAAGAAGATTACAAATGAATAATAAATTAAGAAACAGTGTAGAGGTTGTAAGCGCTTTTGAATCATCAATGCTTGAACTCGAGTTCATTGCTACAAGAAGCGATGCAAAGAAGTATAAGCCTGTAATAGTTGTTAACTTTACTTACAGAACCAGGCCTTCAATGTCCTTCTCGCAAGAATATCAGCGAGGTCCCTTGCATTTAGGCAGAGTAGAGTTTAGTTTGAGAGGTTATGTTTGGACAGATAAAGAAATCCAGAAATTCCTTTCTGTAAGAAGAAAAGAACAGTTTGAATTAATTGGATCTTTTGATAAAAATATTCAAGAAACAATTGATGCGTTAGGTGAAGATTTAGAGAAGTATTTACAAGAACTGGAAGAAGAGAAAAATAAAAAACAGGGAAACAATAAAGACGAAAAATCCAACGAGAAAATAAGTTATACTGATCCGTTTACAAGCGTGTTTGAAGGATTTAAAGAATTATTCTCAGGATTAAAACCGTCATTCTTGAAAGTTGACAAAAGCAGTTTCACAGATTTGTTTAACAACAAAAAAGAAATGGAAGCATTAAAAGAAAAAAATGCCAAGAAATCCGCATCAAAAACATTAGATGTTGCCTTATGCAAAAGTTATGAAATTTTCAAAAAAAGCCACCGTATGTTAGCATGGTAGAAGAAGATAACCTAAAAAATGTGGATGTTGAAGAAAAAGAGAAACTGTTGAAAGAACTTTTAAAGAAAAAAGAAGAAGAACTAAAAAAACTGGAACAACTAGTTAAAAAAGTAGAAGAAGAGAAGGAAGAGGAAGAACTAAAAAAGAAAGAAGAAAACAAAAAAGAGACAAACTTAATTGATTTACTAAAAGAAACCGAGGAAAACGAAGACCTGAAAGAAAAGTTATCTAATGAAGAAGAAAACATTGATGTCAGAAAATTTTATCAAAATATGATTGAAAAAGTCACAGACATCTATTCTGAGGTAAAAGAATTGTATGGACGGAAAAAAAGCGAATGGAATGAAGAAGACAAGGATACTCTCTATAAGATAAAAAACGAAATTGAAAAGATAAAAGGTTATGAATTAAACTCTGAAAGAATACAAAATACTTTGTTAGTGTCCGAAAGAATCCTTGACGGAATAAAGGATAACAAATACAAGATATAAACCAAAAATGGAATTCCTGAATAACTATTATACACCCATGGACAGGGAATTTTATGTTTCCAAAGAATCCAATCATAATGATAGCTCTGACGAAATTGAAAAGCCCATCATAACAATGAGTGAAATTAAACCTTCAATTACCGAAGGTAGAGCTGGCGGAGGCCCTTTTAGAAGCGGTGTATTGCAGAGAATAAAGATGGGTGCCTCTGGAGCCGAATTAAACCTAATGCCAGAAGGCACAGAACCTGGTACAGGACCTGAAGCTTACGGCAAAGAAGCAAGAGAGGAATTAAAACAATTAACCTCATTAAACAAGTTCAAAGTTACGGTTCACGCACCTGTCCAAACAATCCCAAATGTTTCTGGTTTTACTGGTCAAGAATTCTCTGAGAAAGCTAGGAGTGAAGAACTCAATGAGATAAAAAAAGCCATCTCTTTTGCAGCAGATATATCTAGTGATAAAAACGCTCCTAGCAACGGAGTTCCTGTTGTTATCCATACAGGCGAATTCCCTAGAGCAATATCTGCAGTTGAAGCGCCAAGAAATGAGAAAGGTGAACTGCTTTTTGATGAGAACCAAAAAGAGCCTGAGATAAAAAGAGGTCCTTTTGAAGGATACGAAAACGAAAGTAAAGAATTACCCATTTATGTTGTTGATGAAAAAACTGGCAGAATAGTTGGCGGATTAAAAGCCAACCAGAAGATTTCCGCTCCTGTCTGGAAAAAAGCCAATGAAAAGAAAACCTACTTCGATGAGAGGTTAGGCAAACAGGTTACTATTGAACCAGGAGATTACGTTGATGCTTATGGAAGAATAGCGCTAAGTCCTGAAGACAGGGTTATTGAAACCGATGAGAACTCAAACCTCAAGATAGAATCCTTCGATTTAAGAGATATAGATAAAGAGAAACAACATTTTATGAATTGGCTTAACAAAGTTATCAATCTTACTAAAGATGTAAAAGATGTTGACAAAGAGACAAAACTCAAGATCCAGCATTTAAAAGAAACAGAAAGCAAACTTAAAGCTCAGCCAAGGGAAATCTTCTTCATTAAAGAGAGTTTGTTAGGACAAAAAAGAAGAGCCGAAGGTTTAGCACAATATTATATTCAAGATCTAGACATAATCAAGAGAAAATTAAACAAAATTAATAATGCGATATCTTTTTTCAAACAACTAAAAAACAAGATGGGCGAAAAAGAGTTTGAGCAAGCATTTTCACAATACCTCAAGAACAATGATTTGGCTGATTTGGTTAACCCAAGCGAGAAAACAAATGTACTCTCGGCGTTAGAAAAACAAAAGCAAGCCTTGGAGAAGCAATACAAATATTCAACAGAAGTTGCCACAGGTCATTTCCAGCAAGCTAAAGAGATTGATGAACAATTAAATCATTTAAAAACCTTAGATGAATTTGCAAAGGAAAAATCTGTACAAACGCTCGCTGAAGCAGGAGTTTATGCTTATCAAGAAACACAAAGCAAGAAACTGAAAAAGCCGATTTATATCGCTCCTGAGAACATATTTCCTGAGATGGGTTACGGCAGTCATCCTGACGAGTTAGCAGAATTAGTCAAAGAAGCAAGACGAAAAATGACTGAAGAACTAACAAAAAAATACAGTATGAACAAAAAAGAAGCTGAGAAGATTGCTAAGCAGCATATAAAAGCTACCTTAGATACACAACATTTAAGCATGTGGTACAAATACTTTAATCCGCCAGGCAAGAAGTTCAAAAACGAAGAGGAAAGAAAGAAGGCTTTCGCGGAATGGTATAAGCAACAAATTGAAAAACTTGCCAAAGAAGGCATCATAGGTCATGTTCATTTAGTAGATGGTTTCGGAAGAGCTCATGTCCATCTACCGGCAGGCCAAGGTGATAGTCCTGTAAAAGAAGCTATAGAAATACTTAAGAAGCATAATGTGCCATTTGATATTGTAAGCGAAGGTTATGCAGAAGGGCCAAGAAGACAATTAACTAAAGTCTGGGAGAAGTTTGATGTGCCTGCAAGCATCTTTGGTTCAGGCTACAGACCCGCAACAAGTTGGACTAACATAGATCATTCATATTTTGATAAAAAAGGAGGACCAAATTACATATTTGGGGCATATGCTCCATCGCAAGAATGGAAGTTCTGGAGCGAACTGCCTCTCGAATAAAAAAGGTTGATTAAAATGAAAGAAAAACTCAAAGAAAAATTCGATAAAGAAAGTTTGGATATTGTTTACGCTTTTTCTAAAAGAATGATCAAAGAGTTTAATGACATGATTAAAGTTATAGCTATTTTTGGCTCCAGCTCAAAAAAAGACGAACTTGATCCAAATTCAGACATAGATGTTCTTGTAATTGTAGATGATGTTGATTATCAAATAGATGACGAAATCGCTAAAAGTTATAGAGTTATCACTGGAAAAATCGTTGAAAAAGTCTCAAAAAAGCTTCACATAACAACCTTAAAACTAACGCACTTCTGGGAGTATGTTAAAGTGGGAGATCCTGTTGTGTTAAACATCTTAAGAGATGGTTATGCAGTTATTGACTCAGGATTTTTCACACCTTTACAAATTTTACTTTACAAAGGTAGGATTAGACCTTCCGAGGAAGCAATTTACACATATTTTGAAAGGGCTCCGAGAAGCCTAAAACAAGTTGAATTTAATCTGCTTAAGAGCGTATCGGATTTGTATTGGGCAATGATTGATTCAGCGCACGCTGCGTTAATGAGGATTGGTGAACTGCCTGCAAACCCAAGAGAGATTCCAAAAGTAATTGAAGAAAAGCTTGTCAAACCTGGGCTAGTCAACCAAGAATGTGCTGACTTTGCTAAAGAGATTTATGAGTTATCAAAGAAGATAGCCCATAACGAAGTAAAAAGTGTAACTGGCGCAGAAATTGACGAATTAAAAGAAAAAGCTGAGAAATTCGTAGATGAAATGAAAAAGATTGTGTTGAAATAAAAAGAACATTAACCAAAATACTTAAAAGAGATCTTTTCTTTAAATCTTAATGAGAACATTAAAGAAACAATGAATCTTTGTAAAAGCTTTAGCTTTGTTTCAGTATTAAGCCTTCTATCATAAACAGAGACTATTGGAGAAGTCAAAAACGCAAACCTACTGCCTTTTCTAACCGAATCAAATACATACTTGAAATCTTCACAACATTCTAATTTTTCATCAAAACCACCTATTTTATCATGATTCTCTCTTGTAGTGAACAAAAAAGCACCAAATGCACCAAAAGGCACAAATTGAAACATAAAATAGAATATACCTAGAAATAAATTACTAAACAAGGCAACAAAATTTTCTGATGTTGAAAGCGCAAACCCTGAAGCAAGATCAAAATGCTTTTTCTGATATTTTCTAACAAGCTTCTTAAGAAAATCCTTATCCCTTAGCTCAACATCCGCATCAAGAAACAAAAGAAGGTTATACTTAGCAGCCCTAGCTCCGTTATTTCTACCAACCGCTGGTAAGCCACCATCAACAATTTTACAGCCAAAGCGTTTAGCAATCTCTCTAGTTTTATCTTTAGAAAAATTATCTGCTATGATAATCTCGTACTTTCTAAAAGTCTGCCTTCTAATTGACTCCAAAAGGTTCGGCAAAAATTTCTCTTCATTAAATGTAGGGATTATTATTGAAATCAATGTTACCACAGGTAATCTAACATTTATTCAGGTAGCTTATTCTTAAAAACTTCAGAGTTCCCCTTATCCTTAACACCAGAATCACCAATAGAGTTTAAAATCTGATTTTCTAACTCCTCTTTAGAAGAATTATCTTTATCATGTAAAGGTTCTGAACTTAACTGATGGTTGTGAGTTCCAATTTTGTCTTCTTCAACCTCTTTTAACTCCTTTAAATCATTCAACAATAAAGCATTCTCAACGGTTCTCTCCAGCTCTATTTCTTTCTGCTTTAAATTTTTTAATTCTTCAAACAGAGATTTTATAGTCGTTAAAATGAACTCATTCTGTTTTATTAATTCATCTAACTTAGAAGCTATAGGAGCTACCCTCTCAAAATGCAAATCATGTTCTTCATACATTTCGTCAGAGGCTTTTGAGAAAATATCATATATGTTCTTCATCACATAAGTAAGATTATCTATCGAATCCTTCAAAGTTTCAGCATGCTTTTTAGAGATTTTAACCTCTTTCTTCTTATCAATATTTGATTTTGTCTTAGTACTTGTTCTTTTAGATGAAGAGCTTTTTTTAGCAGATGATTTCGTTGATGTCTTTGGCATACCGCTTTAAAAGAGAAAGGGATTTAAAAAGTTTTCTCAAAACTTAGGATAAATTGTAAAATACAGATAACATTTGCAAATCAAAAGTTTTTTAAATATAACAAATTCTCTCAAAAAAAGGATAACCATGAACGGCACAATTGTGAATTTTCGACGAAGTTTGAAAAGGACATATCACACTCATATGATCGTTGTTGTAGAGGGTGTTAACTCTAGAGAGGACGCTGAAAAGCTGGTTGGTAAGAAAGTAACTTGGAAAAGCCCTGCAAACAAAACAATCAACGGAAAAGTGGCTTCAGCTCACGGCAATAAAGGCGCTGTAAGAGTAATCTTTGAGACTGGAATGCCTGGTCAAGCTATAGGCACGAAAGTCACAATTGAATAAATAATTCTATTTTTCTTAAAGAAAATTTTATTTTTTAAGTCGCTAGAATTCTTATAAAAAAACAATAAAAATATAGCGATAGAGAAGCTTAAACAACAAAAAGAAAAAACTTAAGCACTAGCTTCCGCTTTTTCCTTAGCTTTCTCTTCTTTTTTTGGAGTAGTTAGTTCAAAGTTATTAAACTCGTCCTTTGACACTACTTTAACTCTGCTCTTCTTAACAAGCTCAAACACTCTTATATCAAAAGAATTTATCGGATGCAATGAACTTAGAGTTTCATAAATCTTCTTAATTAAACTCTTTGATAGCAGCCCTTTCAACACTTCATCGTAAGTCTTGCTTTCGATTTCCTTCCATAAGAGATACTTTGCTGCTTTCCTAAGGAACTTTCGTTTTTCCCTTGAAGAATTTCGGGCTGTCAAAAGCAAAGGCTTAATTCTAATTAACTTGTTATCTTTTGTAGAAACTATGAAAGAATCATCAATTTTGTCTCTCCTTTTTCTAACCCTCTTCTTAACTGCTGAAGGTAGAAGATTTAACCTGATTATCTGGGTTTTGCATTTATCTTCACTAAAATCAACTATCTCTAATTTAACGTTATAGTCCCTATCTCGAACACTATTTGTAACAAACATCAAATTCAATGATATTGTCCTACCTAAAGTGGCTTTAGGTTCATCTGCTAAAATTGATGGCAATTCTACTTCATTCAAAACCTTTGGAGCATAAACCTTTAACCATTTTTTCTTTTTTTCCTTAGCCATGCATATCACTTGAAGTTCTTATTGAAAACTCTTAGATATCTTTTGGGAAGATGTATTGCTTTTATAAATGTTATGCTTAAATGTTATGTTCGAAAACAGTTAAATTTAAAAACAAAACAAATAATACAAACAATAGTGATATCATGAAAGTTACTCTTACCGAGCCGGACTTGTTAAAAGAGAGTATTTCTATTGTTTCTGAGCTGGTTAGTGAAGTCAGGTTTAAAGTAAATGCTACGGCAATGGAAATGATTGCTATGGACGCTGCCAATGTTTCTATGATAATATTTAAGATGTTTTCTAGTGCTTTTGCCGAATATAAAGTTGACGGCGAAACAGAGCTTGGCTTAAACCTGTTAAACCTCAAACAAATTCTCAGGAGAGCAAAGAAATCAGATATCTTAACATTAGAATTATCTGAAGACAAAAGATTAAAGATTTTATTGAAAGGCAAAATTTCAAGAACGTTCTATGTTCCTCTAATTGACATTCAAGAAGGTGAACAACAGATACCTCAACTTGAATTTAAAGCCAAAGTTAAGACAAAATCTGAGGTTATATCTGATGCCGTAGAAGATGCTGATGTTATCTCTGATTCAGTAAGCTTCATAATTGAAGAGAACAAATTTGTCATTGAGTCAAAGGGAGATTCCTCAAAGGTAAGGGTTGAGGTTCCTAATGATGAGGATACTTCAATAAACGCTTCAGAAAGCCCAATAAGAGCAAAATATTCTATAGAATACTTAAAAAAGATACTCAAAGCAGCAAAGCTTAGCGAAGACGTTGAATTACAGTTTAGCACAGATTATCCATTAAGATTAGACTTTGTTGACCAGGATAAACTACAATTAATCTTTATTCTAGCGCCAAGAGTTGAGACTGAGTAAATTTAATTTTTTTAATTATTACAGATTTCTGTCTGATCAGGATATTTCAAAAGCTCGCAAATCTTTTGTTTTAGTTGTTCCTTGTCCAAGAAACCATAGTTCTTCCCATCAATTATTACTCCGGGCAACTCAGTCACATCAAAACTGTTCTTTAGAACATCTATTATTGGTTCTTCTTTAAAATTAGAATCTATTGCGAATACTAGAAGTTTAGTTCCAAGTTTTTTCTTGAAATAACCTAAATAACTTGCCAATTCATCACATTTCGGACAATCCTCATCGGTACCATATAAGTATATAATAGTCACATAATCCGAAGATTCAGGACAGCTTGTTTTTAATAATTCTGAGATATACCAAAAATTGATTTGCGAAAGGGTATATCTTCGTTTTAGCATAAGATACTCCTCTTTGTTAATTTCAGCATTTTCGATATAATTTTCTAATTGTTCTCGATTATATTCCAATTCTTTAATATAATTATCAAACAACTGTTTTAGTCCTTGGCACTGATCGCCTAACAATTCACTATCCATTAATTGATATTGTAATTGGAGACTTCTATAATCAAGTTCTTGTCTTTGAGCCAATTGTGAAAAAAAATCTACCCGTATATTATCCATTATAAAACCAAAGAAAATACCTAGAATAAAAACTGAAAGAGTTATTAAAAAAGCGATAAAATATCTCCTTTTAACAATTTTTTCTCGTCCCATATTACTCATTTCCAAACAATTTCTTTCTTAAAGATAAAATCCTTAAAAACTATTAACCAAACAAGTTCTATAAAATAAAAATATGCAAAAATGTAAACTAAAAGAACTAAAAAGTCTCCTTTTTTTAAATTTAACTTTTGATTGAAAATTTTCAACCCTTTATGAAGAGCATAGAACATGATAATTAATGAAAGGGATGTTATAACAACAGTTGTTAAATTTAAGTTCAAGAACCAAAAATCCAAATTAAAATTTTTAAAGGAATCCATTATAAACTCAATCACATTGAAATTATAAGCCTTTAACCAAAGGTACCTCGCCTTAATTGATTCCCTCATAGAAAAGGGTAAAAGTATAATTAAGGCGATAGCTAAAATTCCAGATAAAGGAATCATAACAAATTGAAACAATCCAAAGTCCTGATATTCTTTATTAAATAACATCTCTTTATAATCAAAAACATTTCTGAGGTTACCTAGATACCATCGAATTCTCTGTTTTAACAAAGCTCTCCATGTGCGAGGAACCTTTGTAAAAACGTGAGCATTATCACATTGTTTTATTCTATAATGATACTTTTGCAATCGAATAGCCAATTCCATATCTTCAGTTTTATGTCCATGTCTGAAGCCACCTAATTTTTTAATAATTTCTGTTCGATACATAGCCAAAGGTCCTGGAGTAACATGAATTGCATTCCTTAAAGATAAAATCGCTTTGTAGAAGTGTGTAATCGCATATTCTAACCATTGAATTTTTTGAACTAAAGTTTTTGGCTCATAAACTTTTAATATCGGTGTAACTGAAGCAAGATCATCTGACTCATCTATAAACTCAGAGATTAATTTCTTAAGCGCATCTTTTTCAGGATAAGAATCAGCGTCAAGTGTTGCAAAAAAAGGTGTATCTGCATACTTAAGCCCGTGATTAACTGCGGCATACTTGCCTTGATTTTTTTGTCTAAGGAGAATAAGTTTCAAATCAGGGAACTTGATTTTATTTCTCTCAATTGCTTCCTGAGCAAATTTAAAGCTGTTATCTTTTGAACCATCATCAACAACAATGATCTTAAGTTTATCCTTAGGATAATCTACATCACAGATATTATCGATAGTTGGGCCAATATTCTCTTCTTCATTATACATTGGGATAACTATAGAAATGCCTGGCCATTCAGCAATTTCTTTTCGTTTGGTGCTTTTTTTAGTATTGCTTTCCTCCACGTAAGTAATTAACCAGAAATTTGTATAATACATAAAAATGAAAAAGATTACATATAATATGATACGCGTTACATCGAACATTTTTTATCAGTACCTTTTTTGGCTTTAAAACAATCGGTTTACATATAGACGTTAATCTTTAAAAATATTACCATATTTGATACAAATTAACCGAAAAGAATTTATTACTTAAAAACTAGAAATTAACATTATGAAGACTAAATTCTTTGTGAAAACGCGCATTATAAAGTATATCAAAGAGAATTATGGACTAAAAATAAGTAAACGGTATCTGTCCGAATTAGAAGAGTATTTAAAAAACAAGATCGAAAGAACAATCTCTTTAAGCGTTGCGAACTGCAAACAGGAAAAAAGGAAAACCTTGCTTAAAAGAGATTTAATAGAAGCGAAAGAACAGAGAACATTACTAGAATAAAATCAGAAAAGAAATTAATAAGAAATCAAAAACAAGTTTAAGATTTCCTAAACCTGCCAGTAATATCTGTTAGTTCCACGTGGGTTAAAAAAGCAGACCTACAACAGTATCTTTCTACACCCAGCTCATCAAGAGCCTCTTTCGGAGATTTTCCTGAGGAAGTCAACTCCAAGTATTGCTCGTATAAATGAGCAATAGGTTTTCCACAACTGAAACATCTTATTGGGAATGAACTCATTTTTTCACCTGTAAGAGGTCTGTCTCCTAGCTCTTGGCTTACTTCTATTAGGCTTAGACTTCTCTGTATACCTCGTATCTGCAACAAGCAACATTCTGTCATAACCTAAGAACTTCTCTTTAACATCTCCTTTAAAGTATTCGACGAAAGCTCTAGCTATTGCTAACCTAACAGCCTCAGCCTGAGCATTAACACCGCCACCTTTAACGTTAACATAAACATTAATTTTGTTTATCAAATCGCCAATTAGCAAAATAGGTTCCATAACTTTATCAAGATACAGACCTTTAAAATAATTTGACAATAAAAAGCGATTAACCCTAACAACACCCTTACCCTCTTTTACTGTTGCTCTTGCAACAGCTCGCTTTCTAGTACCTGAGGTATGAACAACCTTCTTCATTTTAGGACCTCCAGCTTCTCAATACTTCACAGATTTCTCCAACAGTAATCCTTTTGGAAATAGGAAGCTCAGTATACTTCTTTGCCTCAATCTGAGCAAATTTTGCATCTTTAAACTGTTCAGGAACACCAACATAACATTTTATTCTTTTATACGCTTCTCTTCCTCTTGCCTTTTTCATAGGCAACATGCCTCTAAAGATTCTCCTCAAAAACAAATCAGGTCTTCTGAACAAGAAAGGACCATACCTTGGTGCACCCATCTCATACAAATGCTTATACTTTTTTAAGACATCTTCTGGAGAACCTGAGAAAACTGCTTGCTCGCTATTAACTACAACAACATCTTCTCCTAAAAGAGCATTTTTAGCAACAAAAGATGCCAATCTTCCTACAATTAACCCTTTTGCATCAATTATAATCATCACAATCACCCAATCACTTTAATATTTGCCACTTTCTTGGCTTTGCCAATGTTCTTAACATAATCTACCAACAGATATGCTTTTGAACCTGAGTTCTTAATTTTCTCAAGAGCCTTGCTTGAAAAAGCCCAAGCAATAATTGTAACTTTATGATCAAGTTCGCCTAGAGATAAGACTTTACCAGGTACTACTACTACATCTCCTTCTTTGGTATACCTATTTAGTCTTGAGATATTAACTTCTCTTCTAATTCTGGTAGGCCTGCTTAAATCTTCTGCAACCTTTCTCCAGACAGCCTCCTGCCTCTCATTAGCGACTCTCTTCAAATCTGAGATCAATTCCCGTAATATTGGATTAGTCGGTCCAGTCCTCATAACTCACACCTTTTAAATGTTTTTCAATTGCTTTTCCTTACCTTTTTTGGCAAAATCATAAATTATGTACGCATAAATGCGGGAGACGGGATTCGAACCCGCGTAGGCACTTCGCCACTACCCCCTCAAGGTAGCCCCTTTGACCGCTCGGGCACTCCCGCACCCAAAATCATAACAACTTTGAAATCTTTGTTAGCTGATCGCTCAAAACCTCAGCTGCTTTTTCTAAAATCACCTTGTGGGGTAGTTGACCAAAGCTTTCAACTGAAAATAAAAACTCATCTTCTTTAGGTTCTAATGAAACCTCATTAGGAAAGTTTTCAACGCAAGCCCTACACAAATTACATTTATGAATCTCGTCTTCTTTAACTTTCAATTGTGATTTGTCAACAAAAAACAAATTCTTAGGGCAAACTTCGCAAATCGCTTCAGCCTTAGTTGTCTTTGGGTCTTTAATTGTAATCTGTGGATAATTCTTGTAATAAACATGAGCAGGGCTCCATTTTGAGTGAACTTTGCCTATGCCCAAAACTGCAATACCTGTAGCTTCTAATTCTTGACCTTCCAAAAGAGTGACTATAGGCGTATTTGGTTGAGCAACCTTGACTTTAGGATCATTAAACTTAACATCTTCTCCTCTCACTACACCAGGACCTTTCTTCTGGATTTTAAAGCTGACGTGATACTTAGCAAAATCTCTAGGGTCCACGTCTTCAGGCGGCATCTCATAGGTTTCTAAATCAGTAATCAATGGCAATAAACCTAACCTGTGTGCCAAAACCTCGTTGTACATTGGCGAAGAGTTCTTGTAAAAGTCAACCTCTTCTATTGCTAATGTTGGTACGTAAGCTAAAATCGCTCTCCTGAGAGAGTTGACAAAAGCGGCATTAACACCTTTAATAAGGTATACTTTTGTATCGAACCTTTCACCAAAATTTTCAATCTGCATTTTAAACCCGCCTACCTCTCTTTCCGCCTTTCTTTCTACAACCGTCGTGCGGAATTGGAGTAACGTCTTCAATATTTCCTATTTTTAACCCGGCTCTAGCAATAACTCTCACTGCAGCTTGAGCACCAGGTCCAGGATTAACAGGTCCATTATGACCTCCTTTACCTCTAATCAAAATATGAACAGCAGTTATGCCTTTTTCCTTAGCAATCTCTACTGCATTTTTTGCTGCTAACATTGCTGCAGTTGGAGAACCTTCTAATCTATCGCTTTTAACGACTTGACCACCAGAGGTCCTCGCAATTGTTTCACTGCCAGTTAAATCAGTTATATGTATGATTGTGTTATTATAAGAGGAGTAAATATGAACTACACCCCACCTCTCAGAATCGGCTTTCTTACTCATTCGCTACACCTCCTTTAACAGTAGCTCTTTCAGGATGATCTTCAGAATAGAAAGGAGATTTAACATTAAAATCTATGGTTGGCTCCTCGTCAACGCTTACCAAGTAAGATGGTGATGTAACAGACACTCCATTAACGACAATGTGACCATGAACTATCATTTGCCTAGCCTGTTTAATTGTCCTGGCTAAACCTTTCTTGAACACTAAAGTTTGAAGTCTTCTATTAAGAGCATCCTCTGCAGTAAGGTTAAGAACATCAGTAATCTGGGAATCCTTTGATAGTAAACCTAACCTCACTAACTTATCCATCAGCTGCTTCTTTTCCTTCTCAGCTTGTTCAGTCTTCAATGGAATTAATCTCATAACCTCTTTTCTCTGTTTTGAAACAAAAGTCTTCAATCTCCAAAGCTCTTTATGATTTTTTAAACCGAACCTTTTGATTAATTCCTTCTCTTCAACAATCCTCGATTTCTGCCAAGGATGGGAAGGCGTTTCATACTTTTTTCGAATTCTCTTTGGATCTCCCATAAAATCACCTTGTATTAAAAGCTATAAAATTATTTTTTCCTCTTCACACCCAAACTCTTCTTGGATCTTCTGAAATGAGCTTTAGTCCTTTGACCTCTCACAGGAAGCCCTTTAGCTAACCTAAGTCCTCTTCTGGACTTAATCTTTCTTAAAGTCTTTAATCTATCATTAAAGTATATCTTAATATTCTCATTTAACAAGTGTTTATCAACACCCTCTTCAGGGCTATTCCTCAAATTCAACATCCATGAAGGAATATTATATTTCATAGGGTTTGTTAGGACATCTTCAATAGCCTGAACCTCTTCGTCAGTTAAATTTCCTACCTTTTTAGTCTTATCAATACCTAAAACATTGCAAACTACATTAGCAAAGGAGAAACCAACTCCCTTTATCTTTCTTAATCCAACTAAAATTGCTTTATTACCATCTAAATCAGTATTCGCAACTCTTAAAATTTGTCTAAATTCCTGTGAGCTCATAATTCACACCTGAAACAAGTGCTGCCAGAAATAATCTCGCAGCCCTCTTTTTGCCACAATGACTCGGGCACAAGCTTGAGGAAACTGTTTTTATTTTTAAATTTAACTATTAAACACAAAACAAAAAGCAAATTAAACTGAAGTTGCACTCAACATAGCAAACAAAGCTGCAACAAAAATTTTATAAAGTGGATGCGTTCACTCAAACAATAGCAAGTATGCGACAGTAGTTTAGTCTGGTAGAATACTGCCCTGCCACGGCAGCGGCCCGGGTTCAAATCCCGGCTGTCGCACCATTTTATGGCTTTTTCTCTAAAAAAACAAAAATTGATTTTACTAAGGACTTTTTAATAAAACTTTTAAAATTCTTCAAAAACTTCATTTTAAAGATGAATACTGAAAACACTAATCTTACATCAAACAAGGACTTATTGCTAGAATCGTATGATTTCGATTTGCCTAAGGAGCTAATAGCGCAAGAGCCATTAGATAAAAGAGATGAATCTAAATTGTTAGTATATAATAATGGGAAGATAGAACATCTCAAATTTAAAGACATTGTTAAGTATTTTAGAGAAGGAGATATTATTGTATATAATAGCACTCGAGTAAAAAAAACAAAGATTTTCGGCAAAAAAGAAACCGGTGGCCGTGTAGAAGTAACCTTGATCAAAAGATTAAACGAAAAACAGTATCAATGCCTTCTTAAGATGAAAAATCCAAAAACAGGCTCGAGAATTTTGTTTAATCAAGATATTTTCGCCAAAATAATCCAAACTAAAGATTTTGATTTCATAATCGAATTCAATAAAGATCCATCTAAGTATATACAAAGATTTGGCAGAGTAACCTTGCCACCATATGTGAAAAATACAAATATTAAAGATGATGAGTACCAAACAATATTTGCCAAAGAACCTGGAAGTATAGCTGCTCCAACAGCCGGCTTTCATTTCACAAAAGAACTGGTTAATAAATTAACTAAAATAGGCGTTAAATTTTACCCTGTTTGTTTACATATTGGTCTTGGAACATTTGCACCTGTAAAAAGCGAAAACATAAAGGAACATGATATGCATGAGGAAGAGTTTTTTGTCCCGGAAGATACAGCAAAAGCCATAAACGAACGCAAAGGAAGATTATTTTTAGTAGGCACTACTTCTTTAAGAGCCCTAGAAAGCTCAACCAATGAACAAGGCACAGTTATCCCACAAAAAACAAAAACCAAGCTGTTTGTTTATCCCGGCTATAAGTTTAAACTTGATTTTGATGCGATGATAACTAACTTTCACCTTCCTAAAAGCACACTTGTAATGCTTGTTTCTGCTATAATTGGCAGAGAAGAGATATTAAGAGCCTACAAAGAAGCGATAAAGAATAAATACAGGTTCTTCAGCTTCGGAGATGCTATGTTAATCATTAGAAACCATAATAAGTTTTAATTCTTAAAAAATAAAAAAATAATGGAAAAAATTAAAAAGCTCATGTAAGAAAAGATCACAGGTGCTAACATGGCTAAAATCGCAAAAGATTTACCTTTCTCTGAGATAACGCTTAGGAGATATGAAAAGCCTAAAAACCTCAAGGAAAGAACTTTGTTTAAAAGGATATGTTTAAGCTTAGGGCTATTAAACCCAGGCGATTCTCGAGACATTATTGTGGACCTTCTTTACACCTTAGCTAAAGCAAAAAAACCACTAACACTAAGCGAACTTGAAAAGAAACTGTATAAAACAAGAAAGAGGTTTAAGCAAGACCTGCAAGGAATTACACCCTCGAATATCTCTAGACAGCTTAGAAAGCTGAACAAGTTAAGCATAATCTCTGTGTCTAACCGCAAATATTCGCTTTGTGAAGGGCTTTCCTTAACTGAAATTTTCAATGAGAAAATAAAACCTCTTATTATTGAACCTACCATAGAAAGAGTTTCTGAATATCTTGAAGAAGCTGATAAAAGGCTAACTGACAAGCAAAAGACGGCTAAAAGAACACAAAAATCGTAAAGTTTATATAATAGCTTCACTAAAAAATGCCTATAAATAGTCGAGGGATACAAAAATGGCACAAGTTGTTGAAAAAACCGGAATTAAAAAGGAACCTGGATATCTATATTTTGTAGACAAGAATGGAAATGTAGCAAGAGTACCTATGGCTAGAGGAAAAAGTAAGCCAAAAGGCAAGAAAGAAGTTGTCAAGAAGGTTGGAATCAAGAAAGAACCAGGATACTTATACTTCATAGACAAGCACGGAAATATTGCCAGAGCTAAGATGGCAAGAGGCAGAAAGTAAATTTTAAAATCTTTTTCTCTTTTCTTTTTTTATGATATATGATTTTTCTGAAGATTCAAAGCTTTTGCTTGATTCTACAGAGTTAGTTCTATCTCAAGACAAGAGTATAAAAGATATTTTAGAAATGGGCTGTGGTCCTGGAGAAGTCCTTCTTAGACTACATCAAAAGTTTCCTGATAAGAATTTTACAGGAGCAGATAAAAACGAAGAAGCGCTTAAGATTGCTAAAGATAATTTCACTAAAAACAAAGCAAACATAAAGTTAATCCATTCGGACTTATTCTCTAACATCTCAGAAAAATATGACTTAATAATCTTCAACCCACCATACCTGCCAAATGATGAAGAATTTCAAGATATTAGTCTTCACGGCGGCAAAAAGGGCAATGAAATCAGTATAAAGTTCTTAAGAGAAGCGCTTGATTATTTAAAATCACACGGAAAAATAATACTCTTAATGAGTTCACTATCTCATCCTGAAGAGATTGAGCAAGAAATAAAAAACTTAAAACTGAAATTCTCAAAGATTAAACAGAAAAAATTGTTCTTTGAAGAAATAAGCTGTTATCTCATAGAAAGAGATAAATAATGATATTAATTCATTCATAAAAGCTTAAAATGACAATAAAGAAAATTTCAAAAGAGATTCTAAACAAAATCAAAGATATAAACAAAAAATTGGACAAAAAAATAAAAGCTGAGAACGTTGTTGGTATAGGTAAACGTGGCGTAGTTTTAAAGATAGATTCAAACACATGTATAAAAATATCAAAAGGGATTGGATTCCTAAAACGAGAATACTTATGCTTAAAAGAGCTCAACAAAAAAGGCATAGGTCCCAAAGTAGAACGTTACTTTGAAAAGCATGATGCATTTACTATGGAATACTTGCCAGGAGTTTTCTTCGAAGAATACGTCAGCGAACAAAGTTCCAAGCTAAAAATCTTAATGGTTATTTACAATATCATTGATCAACTATTCATTTTAGACAAGCTAAGATTAAACAAGGAAGAGATGCATAGACCTGTAAAGCATATAATCGTTAAAAAAGATAAAGTTATACTAATCGATTTCGAAAGATGTAAAACAGTTAAAAAACCATCAAACCTAACCCAATTTATACAGTATTTAACTTCTAAGAGATTAAAAGAGTTATTATCTAAAAAGAAGATTGTAATCTTAACAAAAGGCCTTCTTAATGATGTCAGAAAGTATAAACAGAACATAACAACAGAAAACCTAAATAAGATAAAAGCTCGCATCTGGTTCTATCCTGAAAGCTCTTTCGAAAGAATATACACTGTTGTTAGAACAATCCCTACTAAAAAGCTCGCAACATACGGCCAAGTTGCTAAGATTTCGCACACAAATCCAAGGGTTGTGGGTTTCGCTATGAACAAGAATCCTTTTTCACCAATCGTTCCTTGCCACAGAGTTATTGGTAACGATTCTCTAGGTGGTTTTGCTCAAGGTGTTGATTCTAAAAAAAAGATGCTAATCAGGGAGGGAATTAAAAATTTTAATCAAGAATCCTTAAAAAAGCATTTAATCTCGAATAAGCAAGTAGTTGATAACTTCAAGTTGTTACTAAACGAATTAAAAGAGCATCTCAAACCACAAAAATAATGCTATAGAATAAACAGAAAAAGCAACATTTAAAAAACTAAAAGAGTAAAAATCTAAACATGGGCGTTGGCAGCTTTAGAGTAAAGTACTCTGGAATCTTTGATTTAGACGGGTTAGTCAGTTCAATAACTGGCTGGTTATCTTCACATGCATATACAGTTAAAGAAACTAAATACAAACACAAAATACCTAAGATTGAAATTTCATGGAGCTGTAGCCGAAAAGTCACGCATTATGTTAAACAAATTATAGAGGTAAAGCTCTATGGCGAAAATTTACAAAAAGTAGAAGTCATTAAAGGAAAGGAGAAGAAATTAATGGATAAAGGACGCTTAATCATAAACATAAGCGCAGATTTAGAAACAGGTTATGCTGATTATCTCGATAGAGATCATTGGTCAAAGACCACTTTTCTTATGAAACTTAAAGATTTCTTCAACAAATGGATTTACAAAATGGATTTAGGTTTAATCTACGAGGATGAAGTTTATTATGACGGCTTACATTTATCCAATTTCATTAAAACAAAACTTAACATGACTTTAGACCAAGGTGAATTCTAATGAGTGAAAAACAAATTATTTCACCAGAGAGCTCAATATCGTATGAAGGGTTTTTTGAACCCAAACAACTATTCAGAGTAATAGAAAAATGGCTAAAAGAGAATCATTATGACCAGGTTGAAAAAGAAGCCTTCGAAAAAGCCACTGATGCAAAAAGATTCGTCAAATATTCACTGGAACCATTCAAGAAGATAAATGATTACGCAAAATTCATTATAAAACTCAAGATAACACTTTCAGACGTTGAAGATGTTATTGTAGAGTATGAGGACAATAAAATACCTATGTCAAAAGGCAAAGTAAAGGTATCCTTAACAGGAGTTTTAGAGACTGATTACGAAAACAAATGGGAAGCCAAACCAGTTTATTTCTTCTTAATAACCGTATTCAACAAGTTCATATTTAAAACTGAAATGGCTTATGTCAAAAGTAGGTTAAAGGATGAAATAAACAGCTTAAAGTTTGAAATAAAATCGTTCTTAAACTTGTATAGGTTCTAAGAATCTTAAAAACAAAATGAATTAAACGTGTTAAATATGAGAATTAGCAACGACTTGATAACGCATATAAAAGAGAATCTTAAGCGCTCCATAAGATTAAATCCTGATGAAATGGCTTTGCTCAATCAAGATTTAATTGCTTTAGAATTAAAAGAACAGAACTTCAAAAAAATAGATTGTGACAAAACAAATCAAGATACAGACAAAGAACCTGTTGAATATGTCGCCATAGATGGCGGAAATTCTTCAGTTGTTGAAACAAATTTTTTCATCTTAGATTTCGTAAAGGTTGCCATAATTAATTTTGTTGAAAAAAAGACTAAAGATATCAAAATCTTGAGCGGTTTCATTTCTGCAACATACATTAAAGACACAAAGACCAAAAACCCTGTTATACAATGTAAAATCACGGATTATAAAGGGGAACTTAAAAAATATGCCCCAGAAATTTTAGAGTTTGAAAGTGCTAAACTATCACCTAACGAATTAAAAGATACTATAAACTTAATACGAAAAGAAATTGAATATCAGCTTCTTAATAGCATTTGTTCAGAAAAACAAAACTCAGTAATCTTACGCGATGGTAGTTTAATAAACCTTACCAATCAAACCTTCTCTAACGAAGAATTAATCAAAAACATTTACAATTCTAGCAGAGCTAACAACAACCAAGTTTTTGGGGTTTCTAAAGATTCATTAATATACACTAATCACGGGAATCATTTAACCAGCTTACTCTATTTCATAGCAAAACAAAATAAAGAAACAAACAAAGATTCTTGGCTGATTCAAGTGGGCGAAACAAAAAATGAGCCCAAGATAGGCATTTTCATTGCTCAGCTCAACAAAAAAGCGAAAGTTTGTTTCAGAATAGATTCATTCAGGGAAGACTCTATTAAAAGTTTTTCCTTGCTTACAAAAATCTCAAAAGACCCTTCATTTTTAGGTTACCCTTACCCATTAATTATAGCTGATAAGTTTGCCAGGGTCTCAAACGAAGAGGCAAGATTAATTAAACAAGTTATTGAAAAAAGCATAAAGAACTCAGATTTATCAAAATTAGAAAACTTCTTTAATTCACACAAATTCTTAGACTCGATAAGATGAAATTAAGAAAGAAATCCATATTGGTCATTGTCGCGCACTCAGACGACCAAATCCTGGGAGCCGGCGGAACGATTGCGAATTATGCTAACAAAGGTTACGAAGTCAACACAATAATTTTCTCTTTTGGTGAAAAAGGTAACCCCTGGTTTAAAGAGAAAGTCACATCTAAAATAAGAGTGTTAGAAGCAAAGGAAGCCAACAAGATTGTTAAAGGCAATGAAGTGAGATTTTTTGGGCTTGAAGAGGAGAAGTTTTCAGCCCCTGAAAACAAGAAAAAAGCTAAAGATATGCTAAAACGATTTATTAAAATGTATAAGCCAAGCAGAATCTTTACTCACAGCCCAGATGATTTTCACAAGGATCATAGAGATGTTTGTTCCATCCTACTCGAAACTGCTAAAGAGTTAAATTACCCTGGAGAAATCTTTTGTTTTGATGTATGGAACCCTTTCGATTTAAAGAAACAGGAATACCCTAAACTATATATCAACATTGACAAAACGATTGGTTTAAAGATAAAGGCTTTAAAAGAATTCAAAAGCCAGAAACTCGCTATATATCCTTTACTTGCACCAACTTTAATTAGGAACATAATTGGTGGATTAAAAAACAAAGGCCTTTTTGCAGAAGTCTTTTATAAGATATACTAATAAAACGTAAAGGTCATGATACCATGGAGAAAAAAAAGTTATTAATTACAACAGACAGTTTTTTTCCAAAGATTGATGGCACTTCAAGGTTCGTTTTAGAGATCATCCCATTTCTAAAAAAGCATTTTGATATTACAATTATTGCTCCAGATTATAGACAAATATACAAAGGTGAGAAGCTCCCTAAGATAAAAGATGTCAATCTTATAACTATACCTTTATCATGGTTCGGTTTTGGCGACTATCGCGCTGCAAAGTTCAAGTTCTTTAAAGTGATGAACGAGGTTAAGAAAAACGATATAATCTTTGTTAATGTTTCAGGCGCTATTGGTTCAGCAGCAATTCTCAGCGCCAAACTTTTCGGAAAACCTATAGTGAATCTGGTTCATGTTTTAGAATGGGAATATATTCCAAGGAGTATTTCTCTAAACTGGTTAAGGAGACCTATGCAAATAATCTCAACACTCTATGGTAAATTTCTCTATAATTTATCAGATTTGTTAATAGTTCCAACAGAAGAAGTCGCAGCAAAACTTTCCTCAAGAGGAATCATTGCGCCAAAAACTATTGCAACTCTAGGCGTAGACACCAAGAAGTTTAGTCCGCCGAAAAACAAACATTCTCAAAAGAAGAAATACAAATTAGAAGATTATTTTGTAATAGGATATTGCAGCAGGCTCTCAAGAGAAAAAGATCCAGAAACTGTGCTGAAAGCATTTAGGATTCTCTATCCAAAGTATAAAGATATGCGGCTTTTAGTAATTGGTGACGGACTTGAAGAGTTTAAAGAAAAGTTCAGGAAAGGCAAGAATGTTATATACTTGGGAAAAAAGACAAATGTAGAAGAATACTACAAACTAATGGATGTTTTCTACTTTACATCCTTAACAGAAACAACGGGTTTTGTTATACTGGAAGCAATGTCCTGTGCTTTACCAGTTATTAGCACAAACGTAGGCATTGCAAATTTCGCAATAAAAAACGGCAAAAACGGTTTCATCATCAATAAAAAAGACTACCTTGAATTGGCAAAGGCGACTGAAAAACTCTACAAAGATAGAACGCTTAGAGAAGACATTGGTAAAAAAGCGCGGAAAACTATTTTAGAAGACTTTTCATTTGAGAAGAGCGCTTCAAAAATAAGAGAAATCCTTTCTAACTTCATTGATTAAAATATTCTTTAGATTTCTAAAGAAACTATTTTGCTTAAGTTTTTATCTTTATCCATGCTGACTCCAAACAGGTAGCTTGCTTGTGATACAACATTATCATTATGCGTGATAACAATATATTGTGCTCTTTTACTATATTCTTTTATCCATTTGCCCAACTCTTTTGAATTCATTGGGTCAAGCGGCGCATCAACTTCATCCAGAATATAAAAACCTGAAGGTTCATACTCTTGAAGAGCAAACAAGAAAGATAATGCTGTAAGAGCTTTTTCCCCTCCAGATAAACTGCGCAATTCTATAAAATTCGACTTGTTCAATCTAACTTGGAGTCTTAAACCTCCATTAAATGGATTCTCTGGGTCTTCCAATTCAAGGAAAGCTTCTCCTTTTGGGGCAAGTTTCTTAAATATCTCCTGGAAGTATTGATTTATTTTCTCAAATGTTTTCAAAAAGATTTCCTTACGTTTCTCCTCAATCTCAGAAATTAATTTCAAGACATCTTCTCTTTCTTTGTTAAGCTTTTCCAATCTCTCCTGCAAATCTTCATACTCTTTTTTTGCTTCATCATACACTTCTATAGCTTTCAAGTTAATTGCTCCCATTCCTTCAACCGTTGAAACAAGCTCTGCTAATCTTTTATTCATTTCACTCTCAGAAGAATTAATGATTTCCATCTCCCCGAACTCATCCATTGCTCTCTGCAAGTTATCAATCTCTGTTTGTAACTGGGTTTCTTTCATCTTAAGGTTTGTTAACCTATCATTCAAACCTTTAATTTCTGCATCCAATTCGTATATCTTATTCTCCAGCTCTTGATTCTGGTTTTCTAAATCGCTTCTCTTTTGGAATAATACCTTGAAATCAGAATAGAATTTCTTGACGACTTCTTCTTTTTCTTTTATTTCCTCGTCTAACTCTTCAATTTCTTTAGATGCCTGTTTAATCAAGTTTTCAAATTCTGCTTTTTGCTTATCTAAATCCTGTTTAATCTTATTCGATTCCTCTAAATCTCTCTTAACAACCTCCAAGTTTGTCTCAATTTTAGACAAATCAGCTTTCAAAGAATTTATTCTATTAAGAATAGATTCTCTGCTCTCTTCGTAAGCTCTCAGTTCAGCCATCTTAGAAGGATCGCTTATTTGTGAAACCTGAGCTTTTATCTTCTGCTTTTCAGTTTTTAATTCCACAATCTTCTTTAGCAATTGATTAATCTCAGATTGTTTTTTGGCGATTAATTCTTCAAGATCATTCTGTCGTTTAATAAGTTCCTCTTTCTTCTTGGCATCCGCTTCTAAATCAGAATCCTCAATATACAAACTCTTTTCCCTCTTTACAATCTCTCCCTCGATTTCAGCTTTCTTGTTTCTAATCTCGTCAATTTTTTCTCTTATCTCATCCTTCTTCTGTTCCAATGAAGAAATCTCGTTTGATATCTGATCAATTTTACGATTTATTTCGTCAAGCTTCTGTTTAGTATCATCACTCGAGAATTTAGGCATGGCTTTATTATTTGATATATGACCACCAAACATAACTCCTGACCTTTCAACCAAATCTCCATCTAAAGTGACCATTCTTATGGTACCAACACCTATTCTCCGAGCAGTATCAATGTTATCAACAACAAGAGTATCCCCAAAGACAAACTCAAATGCTTTCTTAAACCTCGAATCAAACCTAATTAAGTCAATAGCAAAACCAATGACGCCTGGAAGACCCAGAACTTTTTCCTTTAGGGATTCTGGAACAGAGTTTGCTTTTATCTTATTAAGCGGAATAAAAGATACTGCACCAAGCTTGTTTTTCTTAAGATACTTTATACAAAATGCCGCTGTTTCATCAGTGTCTACAACAACATAATTTATTCTGGAACCTGCTGCCAAACTTAATGCTAATTCGTACTTTTTATCAACAGAACCTAACTCGGCAATCGTGCCAAAGATTCCTGGATTTGAGCTCTTCAAATCAAGAATGCCTTTCAAGCTTCTGTTTTTATTAATCATCTCTTTTATCTCGAGACTTTTAATATTAAGTTTAACCTGCTGCTCTTTCAATTCAGAAAGTTCTCTTCGATACTTTATGAGCTTGTTAGCAATCATAGAATCTTCATTCATTAAATTTGCCAGCTCAAAAGTCAGATTCTTAAACTGTTTCTTGAGCTCTTCAATCTCCTCAATCTCTTTCTTATGCTGTTTTTTCAGCGAATCAATCTTCGCAATCTTTGCGTCTATGTTCTCAAGCTCCATTGCAACCCTATCTTTTTCTCTAATAAACGACTGCAACTGCTCTCGTTTTTGCTGTATTTGTGTATTCAATGACTCAGTTTCATCATCAATTTGACTAAGCCTTTTGTTTAAGTCATCTAAGGATTCTAAGTTGAGGCTTTTCCTGAATTCATCTAATTGAGTATTAATTTTGTTAAGGTTTTGTGTCTCAGAAGCCAAAAGCTTGTCTAATTCAGACTTGCGAGCTTGCAATTTAGTAAGATTCTCTTTTAACTCTTTAATTGAAACCTCAAGATTTTCCTCTTTAGCTTCAATATTCCTAATCTGTTCTTTATAATTATTCAAATCAGAGTTCTTCGTTGCCTTTTTAATTCTAAGTTCTTCTAAGAGCCTATTGATTTCTATTTGTTCCTTTTCACCTTTATTCTCAATCTCTTGACTTATCTCAGAAATCTCTTTCTTATTAGCCAGAGTCTTTTGCTTATATTCCTCCTTAAGCTTATTTTTCTCATCAATAGCCTTGTTTGCGCTCTCCAAACCCTGACGGATTTTTTCAATCTGTTTAAGCTTTTTCTCTTTTTCTACTCTAAGAAGATTATATCTCAAAGCTTTAATTTCGTCTTGAATTTCTTTATACTTCAAAGCATCTGACCTTTCAGTTTCAAGCTCTTTCAAGGATTGTCTTCTCTCTTCAAGGATTATACTAGCATCTTTAATTCTCTGCTCTACATCTTGAAGTTCTTTCTCAGCCTTTTCCTTCTTTTCCCTATAAACTGAAATACCTGCGACCTCTTCAATAATTAGCCTTTTATCATTCGGGGATAATGTGATAAATCCAGTGATATCATCCTGCATAACGATGTTATAACCATTAGGGTTTATGTTCGCCTTTGATAATAGAGAGATGATCTCCTGCCTGGTCTTTACTTTGTCGTTTATCTTATAGATGCTGCTGCCTTCCATCCGAACAATTCTTGTAATCTTAACCTCATCTGAATCAACAGGAAATTTCCCGTCAGAATTATCAAAGATTATAGAAACCTCGCAACTTTTTTTAGGCTTACCAGCCTTGCCACCATGATAAATAAAATCAGTTATACGTTCTGCTCTCAAGGTTCTAGCATTGCTCCTGCCCAAAACAAAACATATGGCATCACTTATATTGGACTTACCAGAACCATTCGGACCAACAATAACGTTCAAATCCTTACCAAAATCAATTACAGTTCTCTTACCAAAAGTCTTAAATCCATCCAAGATCAGTCTCTTAATTCTAACCATCTTTTGCTGTTAAGATATGGCTCATTTATAAAGTTTTGTCATATCTGAATAAATAAAATTTAAATATTCATTGTTTAAATACATTATATTATGCAATACAAATTTGGAAACATATTAGATACGCTTAAAGAAGCTGTAGTTTATGAAAGCGATGTTGCTCTTGAAAAAAAGCCTCCGCAGATAATATTCCACGGGTTTGGAATTGAACATATTCCTGGACTAGTTCTTGAAAGCATAATACCAAACTCAAAAGCAATCTGTTCAGAGAAACTTCCCGAGGATACGCCTAAAGAGGAGTTAATTGTTATTTTTTCATTCGAAGGCTATGAAGATTCTCAAGACTTTTACAGAAGTTGCATAAGGAACGGGAATGAAGTTATTTTTCTATCAAAAAGCAAAAAGATAAAAGAACTTTGCAAGGTTAACAAAAGCACCTTTATCGAACTTAATGACATAAAACATAAGGAACTTATCTTCTTGCACGAGATTATAAGCTTCATAAATATAGCCATTAACAACAACCTCTGCGAGAAATTCGAATTAAAAGAACTAATCTTTACCATCGCCAATATCAACTTTGATAGCCTTATTCAACAATTTAAAGAGAAAATCAATGACAAGAAAATTGCGTTCATTAGCACTACAAAAGCATCAAACATTGCAAACGCCTGGAGAATTTTTTTCAACAATATTGCCAGAGAAGAGCCTTTATTTGAGATATTCCCAAATGTGATTTATTATAATCTCGAAAACATAATTAAAAAAGATGCTGCAATATTCTTTATAAACGACGAGGAATCAAGTTTGACAAAAAGAAAAGTAAAACATACCAGAGAATCCTTAACCATACAGTCAACAGAATTATTAATTAAAGGAAGTAATGCATTATACAAAGCATTAATTCCTACAATCCTGGGATTCCTTATATCTGTTGACATGTTCTATGGCAAAAATCCAAACGGGAACCCTTTCAAATCAGATATTTTTGATTCCTTTATGAGAAATAAGCGTTTTTAAAGTAATTCAAATATAAAAACTCAATTGAAGAGTTCGCAAAAAAGGTTTATCAGGCATTATACCATGATTATAGCAGCAGATATCGGCGGTTCTAAAATCCTGGCAGGAATTTTTAAAGAAAGCAAATTAAAAAGAAAAATCAAACTAGAATACAACAAACAACAGCCCTTGAAAGACATTTTGACTAAAGCGCTTGACAGCTTATATGATTCAAACATAAAAGCTATAAAAGTAGCTTGTCCTGGACCAGGCGATTTTTCTAAAGGAATACTCTATTCTCCAGAGAACATAAACGCGAGGAATTTCAACATTAAAGAGTTCCTAAAAAAAACATACAAAACAAAAATCATTGTCAATAATGATGCCAATTGCTTTGCATTGTATCAATCACACAAGTTAAAAATCAGTAACCTCGTAGGAATAACTTTAGGTACAGGCATAGGTTTCGGCGCGATTATTAATAACAAGGTTTACCTCGGCAGGGGTTTGGCTAGTGAACTAAGTCATATTATTCTAGGAAATCAAGAACTTGAAAAGAAGTATAAGAACATCCTCAAAAACTCAAAATACTCTTCATTCAAAGAAGCTTATGAAAGCAAAAAGAGTGATAAAAGAATTATATTCGATAAACTTTCAGAGATTGTTGCAATAACAATTTATGATACAATTTTAGCTTACGACCCTGAAGCAATAGTCCTTGGTGGCGGTGTAACCAAAGCTAAAACATTGTTCTGGGAACAAGCAAAAGATAGGCTTTCTGAATTGCTTAAGAGATATGGAATTAAAAAACCCGTACTGAAAATAGATTCTTCTGAACTAGCTACACTGAAAGGCGCTAGCTTATTATAATAAACTGGAGCACCCATAATTTTAAATAAGAAGGTTAAATCGTAAGAATATAATCAAGTAAAACCGAAGTGAAATCATGAGCAAGATAAAAGATATCCAAAAATATGACAAATTATTAGAGTCTTTAAAAGAACTAAGTAAAGAGATATCTAAAAAAGGGTTCTCGTTGTATTTGTTAATGCACACCCTCTCAGAAAATGACAGCATCACTCTCGCCGGATTCTATAAAGAAGATGAGAACATTGTTAAAACAGCAAGCTTTACCGAAAAGGGCTGGGTCTTGAGTGAAGAGGATGATCAGATTATCTCTAATGAGAAACCATCTGAAATAGAATTAAATGAATTTTTATCCATTAATGAAATCATTAAAATGCTCTCAGATTCAGACGAAAACTTTGAGAGGTATACAAAAATAATTGCGTCCCTTTCAAAGAATAGAGAATTGAACGTTGCAACATGGAACATTCTGGCTTTCTTGGAGAACAGCAAAGTGAATAACATTAAAGTTAATGCGAGCAATGGAGAAATCATCAGCAATGAGAACCTAGACTTAATAAGAAAGCTTTGATTTATAACTAAAAGCAACTCTAAAACAAAACAAAAAAGATTCACCTATGTTTTTTTACCCCAACTTTCATACAAAATTCATTGATTGGACATTTGCTACAGTACGGGCTTATAGGCAAACACAGGTTTTGACCAAAAGCAACCAGGATTTTATTATAATCCTTCCAAAATTTCTTAGGCAGTTTTTCTCTTAGCGCAAATTCTGTTTGCTCAGGAGTCTTTGTTTTAACAAAACCCCATCTATTAGATATCCTATGAACGTGCGTATCAACACATAATCCCGATTTGTTAAAACCTTCTGTTAGAACCAAGTTCGCAGTCTTCCGACCAACTCCTGGCAGAGTTAATAATTCATTTAAAGAATCTGGAATCCTACCATTAAACTTCTCTTTAAGAACAACACATATTTCTTTCAATCGCCTTGCCTTTGTTTTATAAAACCCTACAGGATAGATTATCTCAGCGATTTCGTCCACAGAAAGCTTCTCTAAATCATTGCAATTCTTAACTCTATTAAAAAGCCTTTTGGAAGCCTCTATAGTCACAGAATCTTTTGTCCTAAGGCTCAACAAAGTACTTACAAGCACATTGAAAGGATTTTTATTAAACTGGCTAACAGCAGGCAATCTGTATTGTTTGACAAAATCATCTAAAATTCTCAAAACATCACCAATATTATCAGGGGTAATCTTGGATTGCATAATTCGATTAATAAAAGAATCTCATTTTTAAATGTTCCTTAAAGTGTATAAAAAATCAAAAGGTGAGTTTTTAGAGGAAACAAATTGAGCATTTACAACTCACAAATAGAAAATTTTAAATATAGTTTTTAAGGAGTTATGCTTGAATGAAGAAACTTGAATTAATCCTTTTGATTCTGGCAGTTGTAACTATAATCCTAAATTCATTAATTCAAGCATTCATTCTGAATCAAATAAATATATCAGGATTTGCAATAGAGAACAATACAGATAGAAAAGGGGGTACTGTAAATTTTTGTATTTCAATACCTTCAACTGAGAATTTAACTCAGAATTTCAGTCTTGCAGACTTTAATGGAATCTTAAGTGGTATTGTAAATGTTAGTAGTGAGATAACAAACTATATTGATGGAGAAGTAGCTTATCATGTGTTTATCTTAGGTGGAAGAAAAGACTTTGAAGAAACAATAGAGAGTACACAGGAGAGCGAAACTAAATACTATGCTCTAATTGATACTACGAAATATCCAGATAGAAACTGTTTTTATAGGATTATGTCTGAATTTGTCAGCTATAGAAGCTCCTGTTTAAAGCCTTACATAAATCAATCCAACTTTTTTTCTATAAATAACATTAATTCTCCACCAAAATGGGACCAATTCAAAAACGAGAATAGTACAAATCTTGATGCTTACTCAGATTGGACTGCCTTAACCAATGTTGTATTGTTCAAACCAAATGTTGGAATCATTGATTTTCAAGGTTATGCTGTAAACTTTGAGCAGGCAGACCTAGATTCAGAGGTTACTTTTACAGACAAGTATCTAAAGATTGATGGAGAAGACGTTTATTGCATCGCGTATGCTAAAAAAAAGGTCACGTTCTTCAATGTCTCTTATATTTTGCCAGCAATAGAGTTTAACGGTCAGGACTGTGATAGCTTAGAAGCTATAGACTGTGAAATCATTGA
>CAYQFL010000001.1:39519-181715 GCA_964416905.1 uncultured Methanosarcinales archaeon
AGTTTAACGGTCAGGACTGTGATAGCTTAGAAGCTATAGACTGTGAAATCATTGAGTATAATAAAACGGCTAAAAAATTAACTATAGCGATAGATAATCCTGGAGAATATCGTGTAAAAGAAGGGCTTAATGGAGCTATTTCTTTAAAGATATACACTTTTAGAGATAACACTGAATCCACAGACATATATTATCAAGAACCTGTTTTCTTCAGAGCCAAATACACTTTACCAGTCTACTTTGAAGATTTTGAGAACATAAATTGCTCAATCATTGTTAAAAATGAAAGTGGCATGGTAGTACTCAATGAAGATATGACCCTTAATGCAAGCTACCCAGACTCTAACTTATCCTATGCTATATTCCTAACAAACATTACTGATTCATATTTACCAGTAGGAACATACCATACACAAACGACTTGCCGTCCAAAAAACGGTAGTGGCTACTTTTGGGATCCAAAGACAATTTACAAAGACTTTGAAGTTAAAACAATAAAAATAAGCGAGAGATACTGGAGCGATACAAAACCTGTACTGCTTTATGATATAACCCAGAGTGAAAACACTACTATGCTAGAGGAAGATGCTAAAAAATATTCCATAAATTTAAATGAAGACGATGATAACAAGAAAACCCTCTATAATAACAACATTTCTTCAGTTTACATTGCTGTGTACCAAGATATTTCTTCTAACGATACTGTTCTTACACAAAGCAACACAATCAAAGAATTCGTGTGCAACATCTCCTGGGGAGACAACACCTCTGAAATTAAAGCACTAAATGAATCTTTAGAGGAAATCACAATATTACACGAAGAAAAAGGAACAATAACGAATGTTTCCAAAATCAATATCTCAATACTCACTCATAAATATGATTGGCCCGGCGATTATGATACACATATTCACTGTTATGATCCCGAAGGCATTTATTGGGACTTTTTTGATCAAAAGGAAATAACTATCACTAACAGAAAACCTGTCCTTGCATACGAAATACCAGATGTAACTTGGTATAAGGACAGCGTTTATTCTCCATATAAATTGGATGATTATTTCTATGACCCTGATGGCGAGAACTTATCATATACTGCCTTAGAAGTACCAGAAATAGCAATCTATATCTCTAATGATTCTTCTGTTGTTCTTATGCCTGAGAAAGGCTTTGTAGGCTCAAGAATAACATTTTTCACTGCAATAGATAACTTCGATGCCGCTACCAACTCAAACCTTGTAAATTTAACCGTAATTGGTGAGGAAAAGGAAGAGTACAAAGAGTATGAAGAAGAAAAATCTTTGCCAGGAGAACCTCCTTTATTACCATTATGTCAGGAGCAGTGGAACTGTACTGAGTGGGGTAAATGTATGCCGTCAGGCATTCAAGTAAGGAAGTGTTACGATATCAACAACTGTAACACTACTTTCAATAAACCAATTGAATGGAGAACTTGTGTATATACGCCGACTTGCGATGACGGTCTAAAAAACCAAAACGAAACTGGAGTAGACTGCGGAGGACCTTGTCCGCCATGCCCTTCGTGTAATAATGGTTATCAAGATTGGAATGAAGAAGGCATAGATTGTGGCGGGTATTGCCCACCATGTCCTACCTGTTATGATGGACTACAAAATCAAGGTGAAGAAGGAATAGATTGTGGAGGACCTTGTCCACCCTGTAGAGAAGAACAGACTCCAGGAATAGTTCAAACGATTATCATAAACCATCTAAATGAGATAATTATTATTTCAGCTTTGTTAATTGTAACACTTTCATTCGCATCACTCTTATTCAAAAAAGTTTCTTCATTCAACAGGTTCATCGTTAAAATAGTCAACAAAATAATCTCAGCTCTATCAATCCCTTCATTCACTGAGCAGAACATTTATTCAGAACTCATCTTTAAAGTTAACAGATTAGAAAGGTTTGCAACAAGAGGCAAACTAAGTGTTATACTTGAGAGAGCAAACGAAATTTTCAAAGAGGTAATTAAGAACTTTTTATTGATTGAGGAAGATAAAAGTTACGATGAACTGATAGAAGTAATCTCACACCTTCATTTAAATGAAGTCGATAAATTATTATTACAATATTTAGCATTAGAATTTGAAAAAGTCAAATTTAGTGATCAAAAAAGTATTTCCAGAAAGAAGTTAATCTCACTAATCAGGAAGATTAAATTGTTAATAGAAAGAAACAAACACATTTTACTAGAAGTGCAGCTCAATAAAGAAATTGAGTCTCTTCAAAAAGACATCGAAGAATCATCCAAATCTGAACTTATTGAAAAACGTGTACTGCTTAGCTTATTGAGAGAACTATTATTGATTAACGAAAAAATCAAGCAAAGGAAACTGAGAGATGCTATTAGAATCTATAAGAACATAAAGAGGTTGTACTCACAACTAAACTTTTGGAACAGGGTCAAAGTATACAATAGAGTTTATGAAACTGTGTTGCGGTTGCAAAAGCTAATCAAAGAGTATAAAGAACTTAACCGACAAATCAATACAATGTCCAAACCTCAGAAAGAAGTAACTGCACCAGCAATAACCAAAAGTCCTGAATTAATACAAAATGCATTTAAGGAAAAGTTTAAATTAAAAAGAATTGGTGAAAAAATAAAGCAGATTTTCAGAAAAAGAGAAAAATCAAAAAAATGAATAATCTTAAGCTTTTTTCGGCGCTTGTAGCAGTTTTAGCATTAGTTTATGTTTTCACATATAGCTTACCCCCTAATGTCAAAGCAGACATATGGGATAGTTTCTTTAATGGATTCAATAGCATAACTGGATTTTTAACTGAAGAGGATTATCTTGGAACCTGTTCTGATCCTGTAGGGAATCAAACACCTTATTTTCCCTGCGTTTTACCATCGCAGATAAACCTAACACAGGGCGATAACTTTCTTTATCAGATATGTTATGCCGACCCGGAAAATGATCCTGTATTGATAAAAGCGGCGCCTGCGCCTGGCGAAGATTCCTGGAACAAGATTATCAACAGCATGAACTATAGTGGTTTCATTAACATAACCTTAGACAACAGCGATGTAGGAATTCATAAAGTAATTTATCTTCTACAAGATGCGTGCCATTCAGACGATCTAAATAATAAACAAATCATCTATTATGTAAACAACACAAATGATGTTCCAGTCATTGTTGATAAAGCGCCGAACCAAACAGGAGTTACACTATTTGAAAATGAGACAGCCTTATTTTCAATAAATGCTACAGACCCCGACCTTTTTGTAGATCAAAGAGTCTTCAATGAAACTTTAAATTACACTTGGACTTTAAACAGCTTGATCGTCAAAACAGAAAATGAAACTAAGAATACAAGCTCTAATTATAGCGCGTTCTTTGATTTCTGCAGTGCCGGAACTTGGCAACTAAGTATTGAAGTCAAAGATAAATCCGGAGAAAAAGATGAGTTCTTATGGACTATCCAAATTAATGATGTAAATAGAGTCCCATATCAAAATGAATCATTCCCCGAAAATATAACGTTAGATGAAGACAACCCAGCCCTGAATGCCCTAAACATGTACGACTATTTTACAGACCCTGATTTAGAAGAATGCGGAGCTTCAGACACAGATTTAAACTTCACATCAGATGTACCTTGGGTTTTTGTAGATAATATCTCAAAGAACTTATCAATAATACCTCCTCAAGACTGGTTTGGAGTCATAAACGTAAGCTTTAATGTAACTGATGGAATTGCAGAAAACCAGAGTGAAAACCTAACAATAATTGTTAACCCAGTGCCCGATGCGCCAAGAATCGAAAACTTAACTAATGAAACAGCTGTTGCTAATTTTCCTTTCCATTACAAAATTGACGCCTACGACCCAGATGGAGACAACATCACTTTTTATGATAATACAAGTTTGTTTGAAATAGATTCAAACAGTGGAGAAATCAGTTTTACTCCGGACATTGCCGATGCAGGATTGCATCACATAAATATAACTGTTGTAGATAACACTAGCAGACAGACAAGTGCAATATTCAACCTAACAATCATAATAAATCAACCACCAGTTTTCACAAAATGTGAAAATATAACAACTTATGAGAATAACAATACCTTTGTAGAAGTAGAATACTTTGATCCTGAAGGTGATAATATTAGCGTTTCTGATAATTCAACCCTGTTCACAATAGCCAAAGTTAACAACACATATGCATCAGCTACGTTCACGCCAACAAATGATGATGTAGGCAACCATACTGTAAACATAACATTAACAGATAGTTGGAATTCTTCCTCGAGCTGTTTAATGGCTATAGAGATTATTGATGTGAACAATCCACCAGTACTTCAAGAAATAGAAAGCCCTCAGGAATTAAGAATCAATAAAAGTTATTATCTAAAGGTTAATGCTACGGATGCTGATGATGATCCTCTAAACTTCTCAGATAATTCCACTGTAATAAACATAAGTGAAACAGGCATAATCAACATAACAAATGTTTCAATACCAGTTGGGGATTATTTAGTAAACATTAGCGTTTGCGATCCTTACGGATTATGTGATTGGCAGAACGTAATCTTCTCAGTTAAAATAAACCATCCACCACAGTTCATAGATTTAGATAAAGATTTCAGTTGTGAAGAAGACACACCTTGCTACATTGACTTCAATGCTACTGACCCCGAGAATGACGCAGTATATTTTAGCATTAATGATTCTAGTATACTTATCAACAAAACAAGCGGCGAGGTTAACTTCACTAAAAGTGAACCTCAGTTATTGAATATAACGCTGACAGCTACTGATAACTGGAATGACTCAAATTCCACTTCAGTTTTAATAAACATCACAGAGAAAAATGATCCCCCTTTAATCCTAGAAGAAAGCACATTAGATATAACTGCTGAAGTTAATAGTTTAGTAATCGTTGAAATCTACCTTTATGACGAGGAAAACGACACAATAAACTTAACCCAAAACGATACAAGCCTCTTTAATTTAACCCAAATAAACAACACGTATTATAATGCATCATTTGTCCCAACACTCAGTCAAATAGGAGTCCACAAGATTTTATTAAATGCTTCAGATTTAAAATCTAGTACTAGTAAAGTTTTAACAATAAACATAACACCTGAGAATCTACCTCCAACAATCAATAATAGAACACCGTCTCAATCCTCTCTTGGATTGTATGAAATGGACAGCATATTCTTTTCAGTGAATGCAAGTGATCCTGAAGGCGAAAATCTACAATATGCATATATCTTAGATAACAAAGTCGTTTCCACACAAAAGAATTATACATATAGACCAGATTGGTATTCTGAAGGCACTCATAACTTACAGGTTAATGTTACCGATGAGCATAATAAAACAAATTCAACATCCTGGAGCATATATGTAACCAACCGTAATAGGAAGCCTATAATGCTAAAAAGGGTATTTAATTCTTCAATAGACCTCGATTGGATTAATGAAAGTATTTTAAATGATGTTGTCTTCAACAATGAAAATCTTCAGTTTGAATTAGAAAAAGTCAACGGCAATTATACAAGCAACGGCTCAATAATCTTCCCAATAATCTCCTTTAAAACTGATGCTTTCACTGAACCAAGTATTGGAATACAAGCTGAAAACATTATGGTTTCTCCGAATTGCACAACCAATGTTACATACCAGTACAGATTTTCTACCAACAATCCGCCATTAGAGTTTATTGAAGACCTTGCATGGTCAGAGTGGAGTAGTGAAGATTCAGAGCTTAATGAGAAGACTTTAAATGTATCCACTAGTTCAAAATACTGGCAGATTAAAGTAAACCTAAGAACTAATTGCACCAACGAGAGCCCTAGAGTAAAAGGTGCTGTTTTTTCTTTCAAACCTGCAACAGTAGATGTATTTCAAGGCGTAGCTGAAGCTCAATGGATTTATCTACCTGATTTTGTATATGACCCAGATAAGGATGATAAGTTAAGTTATAACGCTTCTTCGGTCATTCCAGGCATAGAAGTTTTCCCAGACCCTGAAGAAGAGCCTTGGCCTAATACTGGCTGGCTCTACCTATCTACACCAGATTACTTTGCCGGGAAGACCAGCATAAATCTAAGTGTAAAAGATGACCATAATGATGAAGTAAACGATTTGTTCCCAATAAATGTATTAGAAAGACCTTCAGAGGTTGGTACAAGGATTGAATACAAAATAAAAACTAAGACCGAGATTCAATACGAAGAAAAGATTGTTGAAAAAGAAGTTCCAAGATATGAATCTTTTAATCTGATTGTTCCGGAAAAAATAACTTTGTATCCAAACGATTCTATTGTTGTTCCAATTACTTTAGACAACTATGGCAACAAAACCTTGAACGAAGTCAGGCTTTATGCAAACAGTTCCAGAGATGACGTTGACATTTTCCTTACGCAAGATTACTTTAAAGTGATCAAATCAGAAAGCCAAGAGAAAACTGAATTAATAGTAACAACTAAAAATATATATGGAGGTTTTGATATTGTTGTAACTGCAGAAATACAAGACCCGCCATTCAACGATACTGCCAAAATAATAATGGCAACTTTAGAGAAAGGCGAACATAATTCTTCTCAACTTTACACAAAAGTATCTTTTACCAGGGATTTACTTAAATCCAACGAACAATGTTTAGAACTAAATGAAATGGTTAAAGAAGCTGAAAACTTGATTTCCCAAGGCAAATATTCTTCTGCAGAACAGCTATTACAATCAACTATTGAAGCCTGCAAATATTTAGTAAGTACTAAACAGAGTAAAGAGGAACTTAAAGTTGAGCAAAGACCTATTAAGTTTGAGATCTCTTTGAAAAACAATACGTTCATCTTGATAACCATAATTAGTATTTCGTTCATATTGCTGGTAATTATACTATATTGGTTAACAGTAGTTCCAAGAAAGAGATAAACTCTAATAAATTAAAACATCAAAACTTTATTTGTTTTGCTTGGCGCGTTTAATATCTAAGAACAAGTTTAAGATATCTCCTTTTACTTCCTTTTGATCATTCTCATCAAGTAATTCATAAGCTCGCTTTATTTTATTATAAAGTTTTTCTGCGTCCTGAACTCTGTTTAAATCCAGATAAGAGTAAGCTTTTATGATCATTTTTTGTATATCTAACTTCGTGACTCTTTTACGTATTGCTTTCAAAAGAAGCAAAATTAAACTTTTTTTCTTTTTAGGTAAAGGATTACTACTCTTTTTGTTCGCTTCCCTATGTAAATGAAGCTGGTTCAAAATAACAAGTATTTCATCAATGATTGATAAAAGCGTGTTCTTATCCACCACTTCAGGAGCATATTCTATAGAGGTGATTCTTTCATTAAAGGAAATCATCTTTTGTTTTATTGCATAAGGAATGGTTTTTTTATTCTTTATTTCATGATTGATTTCCTCAAAAGTTGTTGAGTACTTAACATGCAACAGTTTTGAATAAAATCTCCTAATAATATGAAACAAGTTTATTTTAAGTTGTTCAGAATCTAGGTCTCTTGACCTTTTTTTTAAATCCGCTAACTCTAATGAGAATTTATTGAAAGGATCCTCTTTAGATTTAGAACGCGCAATTTTACGTTTAAACATACGTATTCTTCAGGGAAACTCATTTTTAAAAATTTGTTGTTTCTCGCTCGTTAAAAAACAGATTTAAAAGGGTTAAGAGTTTTAATATCACTCATATGGTTTTATCAATAACAAAAGAAGAAGCAAATAAAATCAAAAATGAGGTAGACTTAATAAAAAAAGAAATCAGTAAAGTTTTTATTGGTCAGCGCGAGATTATTGATGGTTTCATTACATGTTTATTATCAAATGGTTCTGTTCTGATTGAAGGTGTTCCGGGTTTAGGAAAAACTCTTTTGGCAAGAACAATTGCTAAAGTCTTGGGAGTACAATTCTCGAGGATTCAATTTACACCAGACCTTCTACCTACAGATATCATTGGTATTACAACTTATGAAGAGGGCAGAGGTTTCTATGTCTTAAAAGGACCAATCTTCGCAAACATTGTTCTGGCAGACGAAATCAACAGAGCTCCACCTAAAGTTCAATCTGCGTTGCTAGAAGCCATGCAGGAAAAACAGGCAACAATCTCTAAGGAAACGTTTGAATTACCAAAACCATTCTTTGTTCTGGCTACAGAGAACCCATTAGAAAGTTTGGGTACTTATCCACTACCTGATGCTCAGTTAGATAGATTCCTGTTTAAAATTTTCATAGGTTATCCTTCTCTTGAAGAAGAAAGGCGGATTCTAGATACAAACATCACTTCTAAAAAGTTTGAAGATTACGATCTTAAAGCGGTTTCCTCTGCTGACAGAATCCTTGAATTGCAGGAAAAGCTAAAGAATGTCTTTGTCGATGAAAAAATCAAAGAATATATTGTTAAAATTGTTGATGCTACCAGAAATCCTGATAAGTATAAGCTCAAATTAGGCAAATACATACAATACGGCGCATCCCCTAGGGCATCAATTGCTTTTTATCTAAGCAGTAAAGTGGATGCTGTTACAGTTTTCGGAAAGAATTATGTAACCCCTTATAATGTAAAGAGGGTTGCAAAACACATTTTAAATCACAGAGTAGCTGTTAACTTCGAGGGCGAAACAAACAACATAAGCTCTTTTGACATAATTGAAGAGATTATCACCAAAATTCCAGTGCCATAATAACCAAGCATCATTTTACTTAAAATAAACTAAGTGATTCTCATGCTAAAAGAGATAAAGGCAAATCTGAAGCCTTTAATCAAAAAATTAGAAATCCAGAGCCAAAAAAGTGTTTTCGGGGAGTTTACTGGCGAATACAGAACACATTTTAAAGGTCGAGGTCTGGATTTTGATGGGTTTAGAGATTACCTGCCTTCTGATGATGCATCAATGATAGATTGGAGGGCAAGCTTAAGAGCTCAACACCTGCTAGTAAGAGTGTATAAAGAAGAAAGGAACCTTGATGTTTATATTGTGTTTGACACCAGCACTAGCATGTGTTTCTCTTCAACAGATAAATTAAAAGCTGAGTTTGCAGCAGAAGTTGTTGCGAACCTTGCGTTTGGAGCAATTCAAGTGGGGGACAACGTTAGCTTAATTATGTTCAATGATGAAGTTAAGGCTTTCCTTGCACCAAAGCAAGGCAAATCGCAGTTTAGCAAGATAATCTCCTTGCTATCAGACCCAAAAAATTACTTTGGGAACCTTAACTTTGAAGCAGCTATTTCAAGTTTAAAAAGTGCAATGAGAAAACCAGGAGTAATAATTATTGTTTCAGATTTTATAGGTTTCCCTGAAAACTGGGACTCATTAATTGCAGGGTTTGCAAAGTATTCAAGGATTTTAGGGATCATGATACGAGATCCTAGAGATGATGAAATCCCAAAAGAGTTAGGCGAATTAGTGCTAAGCGGTCCATACAGCAAAGAAGTTGTCAAATTTAACTCATGGATTCTGGCTGAAAGATTCCGGGAAGAAGTAATCAAACAAAAAGAAGATATTTTTAAAAAAATAAAAGCGCTTGAAGGTTCAATCCTAGAAATTAAAACAACCGAACCATTCGATAAAAAGATAAGGTCCTTTTTCGCTAGAGGCTAATATAAAAATGGTCCAAATTGTATTTCAGAATGCAGAATTTTTATGGTTCTTGATTATTTTAGTGTGGATCATAGTAACTCATTTATTTATTTCTATAAAAGTAAAACAGAAAGCATTCCTTTTTGCCAACTTCGAAGTCCTTAAAAAGGTTGTATTCGAAGATAAAACCGAACCAAAAACAAACAAAATCAATTTATCTTTAGATATTCTATTTCTAAGATTATTGACACTTACTTTCTTAATATTGTCTCTATGTCATCCTGTTGTGTGGTATGAGGGGAATGTTGCAAACAGGAATTATGTACTAGCCATAGACTCATCAAGTTCTATGCTAGCTGATGACTTAAATCCAAATAGATTTGAGGTTGCGAAAAGTCACAGCAAATTCTTGGTAAACAGAATAAAATCATTAAATTCGAAAGTAGGTATAGTCTCATTTGCAGGTTCATCCTTAATTGTTTCTGAGTTATCTGATGATTATGAAAAATTATTATCAAAGATTGATTCTATGGACGTATTAAACATCCCGGGAACAGATTTAGGCGAAGCCATAATAACCTCAGTAAACATTCTTCAATCTGAAACAAAACCTGGAGCAGTCATTTTAATCACGGATGGAAGGTCAACAGTAGGAACAAACCTCGAACAGGCAGTTTATTATGCAAGGGAGCGTCAAATTCCTGTATACACAATAGGTGTAGGTACCAAAGAAGGCGGTAAATTCATACCTGCTGGGTTCACAAAGCTCGACGAAGATCAATTGAAACAGATTGCTGAACAAACCGATGGAAAGTTTTTCAGAGCTGAAACAAAAGAAGATTTAGGAGAAAGTCTAAAAGAGATTGTTGAAATTGAAAAAGGTAAAGTTCCTTTAGATTTATCGATACCATTTATGCTTATAGGCTTAATCTTACTAAGCATCGAATGGGGAGTTCTAAACACAAAACGTAGGACCTTGCCATAAGTATAAAAATAAACAAAAAGATTTATAAATCAGTCGTGTCCTCTGAAAAAATATAAACTTAAGGGGCGGTAGCTCAGCCTGGGAGAGCACATGGCTGAAGACCATGGTGTCCGGGGTTCAAATCCCCGCTGCCCCATGTTTTTCTAAGAATTTTAACAATTACTCATTAGAAATCTGTTCTATATAATTACATTTTGGATATTTTGAACAGCCAAAGAAATAACCATGAGGTCCCTTCCTCAAAACTAATTCAGAACCACATTTTGGACATTTCTTTTGCTTGGCTTTCTCTCTTAAAAGCTTCTCTTCATTTTCAGACTTGATTTTGCTTGGACAGTTGGGATTAATACATGAAAGTCTAGCTTTCTTTCTACCATACCTAAGTTTAACCAAAGGATAACCGCAGGCTTCACAAACCTTATCACTGGGTTTAATTGTTGCATTCTTAGGAATGCTTAACGTGAACTTACAATTAGGGTAATTGCTACAAGCTAAAAATTTACCAAACTTGCCATCTCTCAAAACCAAAGTTCCATCTTCACAAGAAGGACATTTGCCAAAAGAGTTAGCTTTCCTATTTGTCTCAAACAAAGATTCTTTTAATTCTGTACCAATAACTTTTTCCTTCCCTTTAAAATCGTCAAGTATTTGTTCCAGAACAGTTTTTGATTCTTCAACAAGTTCATCTGCATCTTTTTTTCTCTCTCGAATCAATTCCATTTGCTCTTCTAAATGACTAGTTAGCTTAACATCGACAATCTTAGGAGAATATTTCTCTAAGACCTTAACAGTAGCTATGCCAAAATCCGTTGCCACAATAGGATCATCCACAATATAACCCCTTTGGTAAAGCGTATCAATTATCTGAGCCCTGGTTGCTTTCGTTCCCAAATTATGCTTTTCCATTTCTTTAATTAAAGAAGATTGGGTAAACCTCTTAGGTGGTTTAGTTTCTTTCTCCTCAATTTCAACTTTTTTATTATGGAATACATCTCCTTTCTTAACATCAATAAAAGGAGATTCCTCCAAACGTAAAAATTTCTCATAGACTTTAAACCATCCCTTTTCTTTAGTATGCGTCGCACTAAAAGTAAACTGCTCGCCTTCAATATCAACAACCAATGATAAAGTTTCTCTTACAGCTGGTTCAGAAAAGGTTGCTAAAAACCTTCTAACAATCAAATCATAAAGTTTCATTAACTCTGGACTTAAATTCTTAGGGATAACCCCTGTAGGGTATATTGCTGGGTGAGCAGGGTCATCTTTCTTTCCATTACGAGGCCTTAAATTTTTCTGGCTTAAAAGCTTGCAAAACTCAGAGTAATCATTTATAGAAGACAAGTTCTTAATAATGGCTTTAAAGTTAATTGATGGTGGCAGTTTTTGAGAACTGGTTCTTGGATATGAAATATATGAGGAAAGGTAAAGCTGTTGCGCTAATTCCAATGTTTTCTTAGGGCTAAATCTATAAGCTGCATAAGCTTCAGTCTGCAATGTTGTCAAATCAAACGGTGTTGGTGGCAAAACCTTTTTGGTTTTAACATCAACTTCAGAAACAATACCATCTTTGTTCAGAATTTTGTTGTATATCTGTTCTACCTGTTGTTTATCATCAAATCTTTTGTTAACATGTTGAACTTTTATTTCTGTATTGGATAGCTCACCCAAAACGTATAACTCCCAATATTTCTGCGGTTTGAAGTTTTTGATTTGCTCTTCTCTATCAACAACAAGTTTCAAGGTTGGACCCTGAACTCGGCCTATGCTCATTACCTTAAAATAACCTGCCTTCCTAATAGAACTCATCAAAGCCCTTGACAGATTTATACCATAAAACCAATCAATTTTATGCCTAGCTAAACCAGCTAAAGCCTGACCCCAATCTAAAGAAGACATTGCGTTTTCAAAAGAAGACACAATTTCTTGCTTAGTTAAAGTAGAGAACTTCATTCGTTTTGCATCTTTTTGACCGCAAGCAAACCTAAGGATATTGTAACCAATTACCTCTCCTTCTACATCATAATCGCAAGCTACAACAAAATCTGAAGCAGATTTAGCTAATTTCTTTATAACATTCAAAAACTGTTTCGTATGCTTCATCTGTTTGTTTATTTCGTAAAGCGGGAACCATTTAATATCAAACACAGGATAAGTCGTAGTTTTTTTAACCTCTGCCAACGAATACAAATGTCCAGCTGCTGCCACTACAATAATATTCTGTCCATTATGATTTAGCTTGTAATAAGAAACCTTACCTTCCTTAACAGTTTCAACCTTACCAGAAGACAGAAATGTTGCAATTTTCCTAGCGGCACTAGGTTTCTCTGCAATAATCAAAGTGTAACTCATTATGAAAACCATATCTTAATGCGTTCTTTAAAAAGTTTTTTTATTATTTTTAAAATTTCTCCAATATCTTAAAGCAATCACTCACCTTAAAGAATTAAAAAGAATTAAAAATAAAAAGGCTAATATTAAGAATAAAGTTTAAAACATCAACGCAAAGTAAATTTTTTTGGACAGATAAAATGGCAAATTCAGAATCTGAATTAAAAAAATCTCTTAATTTACCTATTTTAATTATTCTCGCTATAACCTCAGTTGTTGGTTCAGGCATATTCTTTGTTCCAGCAATTAGCGTTCAAATGAGCGGTGGAAGCGCTATTCTTGCTTGGACAATCCTTGCCATATTAAGTTTAATCATCATCTTATACTTTGCAGAATTAGCTAGCATGTTCCCTTCTTTAGGTGGAGTTTACGAATTTGCTAAACAAGCATACAACAAATTCGCTGGCTTTTTAGTCGGTTGGACCGAATGGATCATTGGAAATTTGACAACGGCAATGCTTGTAGTTTCAGCGTTACAATTCATAATTCAACAGCAAACTGTTGTGATTTTAGGTTTGTCTTTAAGTAGTCAGCTTTTCAAAATCATCTTGGGGATAACAATTATTGCAATCTTTAATTATGTAGCGTTTAGAGGTATTGAATTCAGTTCTAAATTTGTCATGACTTTCGGCATAATTCAGATGATTCTGATTTTAGTGGTAATCTTCTTGGCATTCTTCTCAGGAAACTTTTCATTAAATAATTTCGAACCTTTCTTTTTATCTCAAGATACTCCACTAAATTTTACCAACTTGTTCATAACCTTAATCTTTATCTCTGATATTTTCTTGGGTATGGAAGGAATTTTCTCACTGTCTGAAGAAACAAAGAATCCTTCAAAAGTTGTACCAAAAGCAGTCATTATAGCTCAAATAATTCTTTCTCTTATATCCATAACCTCCTTAATTGCGATCATTGGGTTCTTTGGGGTTGAAAACTTAGTAAACAACACTCTTGAATCTTCAACGAATCCAGGATGGGTTTACTTAAATATTGGTTATAGATTCTTCGGCGAAAACGGCGCTACTTTGTTTTCAGTTTTGATTTTCCTTAGCATTATTGGTTCTGCTGCAGATTGGATAATAAGTGCACCAAGGTTGTTAATGGCAATGGCTAGAGATAAATTGTTCATTCCCCAATTAAACAAAGTCCACAAAAAACATAAAACACCGTACAGAGCAATAATCTTTCAAACCATTATCATGAGCTTATTCACAGTCATTGGCTTAACAAAATCCGGTTATCAAACTCTAGTTCAGATTCTCATGCCATTAAGTTTTATGATAGTCATCTCAATGCTTTTTGCGGTAACCTATTTAAGATTTAGAAAACCACACATAGAAAGACCTTTCAAAGCTCCGCTTGCTAAAGCTGGTCCAATCATCACAGCATTTATTCTTCTAATAATCCTAAGTGTCTGGATAAGATTTCAACCAAATGCAACAACATTATTCGGAGTAGCTGCTTCTTTCGTGTTAATAGGATTCCCATTCTATTTATTAATGCAGTTTTATACTAATGAAAACATTAAGACGGCTTTTAATGAACATCTAACCAGAGCATACATACTCTTAGAATCAATAAATTTGCCAAAAAGACTGCGCAAAGAGATTTTAACATTAATGGGGGATTTAAGGAACAAAACAGTAGTCGAATATGGTTGCGGCGTGGGCACGCTTACAAAAGAATTAGTCAAAGAAAGTAAAAATTCAACCAAGATTATAGCTGTTGATCAATCCATAAAGAACCTGAATATTGTTAAAAAGAGGATTAACAAAATCACAAACAAGAAGGGAATAGTAGTTAAACAGTTTCAAACACTGCTGGATCCTAAGCTTGAATTAAAATTTGATTCAAAAGCAGATATCTTAATTTTTAATGCCGTCCTCGATTCTATTCCTGACTTAGATAGCTTTCTTGTAAAAGTACGACAAAAACTCGCAAGTTCTGGACAGATTTATTTCATAGAGTTTTGCGACCTTTTCGGATTTTTACCAAATCCCCCTTATTTAGTTGACGAAAAAGAACTTGAAAACAAGTTTAAGAAACACGGTTTTGCTGTTAGGTTAATGAAAAGGCCTGGTCTTTTATGGAACTATCTCATAATCTATGGGTTTAAAGTAGACATCGAAAACACAGACAATACAACTATCAGCGTAATCTAAAATTCTTTTGTATTGAAAAAAGCTAAGAAGAATAAAAAACTGAATAAAAAAGTTTATCGAGAAGCATCAGCTTGCTTTTCTAACTCTACTTTCTTAGAGATTGCGAAAGAACTTTGATCTAATCTATATGCTGCTAAGAGCTCTTCAGCCAAACATTCTGCAAGGGTCTTCTTGGACTTAAAGCTCCTATTGTAAGTTCCAATGACAAAGTTCCTTAAAGCCAGATCAACCCTTCTCTGAGGAGCGCATTCAACAGCTTTAGGATACCTTGCTCCACCGTATTCAATTGAAACAATCTCTTCTCTTGGAGCAGCGTTTTCAACTGCCTTAACAAGAACCTTTATAGGGTTCTCATTAGTTTTTTGCTCAAGGATCTCTAAAGCTTTATACACTGCATAATAAGCATTAGAGGTTTTACCTACAGCATGACCTGAGGTTAACTTATGTTTCTTACCTCTGTGTCCTGGAACAAAAAGCTTGTTGATTAATCTCTCAACGATGGATATTCTCGACTTATAGAATCTCCATCCCGCATATCTAGCTCCGGTCTTTGGAACAAATCTTGGAGTAAGAGTAATATAACCTTTTAATCCAGGATCCTCAACCTCAATACCTTCAATACCCCATCTATTAAAAAACTTCACATCTGATGACATTTTCTGATTTGAACGGGTAAAAGCCAGATTTTTAAATTTTTTCTTTTTATTTCACCCAAAACTAACCCAAAATTTAATAAACTAAAAAAGGGTTCTGAGGAAAGTATGAAAGAATTAAATGGTCCAAAAGGTACCCGGGATTTCCTACCTGGAGAGATGGAAGTAAGAAAAAAAGTAATCAGAATAATTGAAGAAACCTTCGAAAAAGCGAACTTCAAGAAATGGGAAGGGCCTGCAATAGAACATTTAGAGATATTAACCAAGAAAAGCGGTCCTGAAATTGAGAAAGAGATCTACAGCTTTGAAGATAAAGGCGGAAGAAAACTTGGTTTAAGGTTTGAATTAACCTGTCAATTAGCTAGGATAATTGCTGCGCATCCTGAGTTAAAAAAGCCTGTAAAAGCCTATTCTTTTGGCAAAGTCTGGAGATATGAGAATCCTCAACAGGGCAGATACAGAGAATTCATGCAAATGGATATTGATATCTTTGGTTCTGAAAGCATGATGTGCGAAGTTGAGTTACTATCAATAGCAAGCTCAGCGTTAACAAAATTGGGATTAAAAGATTTCACAATTTTCCTTAACAACCGTAAAATTCTCCAAGGCAGTTTGGAAGAGATAGGCATCCAAAAGGAAGATATTCCAGCAGTTATACGAATTTTGGATAAGCTTAACAAGATTGGTGAAACTGGAGTCAAAAAAGAGTTTGCTGAAAACGGTTTTTCTGAGGACATCTTTGAAAAAATAAAAAGCATTCTTCCCATAGATGAACAGGACAATTTAAAAAAATTAGAATTGCTTGAAAAAACCGCAAAGAACAATCTTGTACTTGAAGGAGTTAATGAATTAAAAGAGATTCTTGACTTATCCAAAGAATTAGAGTTTTATAACAAAATAATTGTTGATTTAACTTTAGCGAGGGGGCTTGATTATTATACAGGTCCAATCTTCGAGATAAAATTAAACAACTTTAAAGAAATGGGTTCAATTAACGGGGGCGGCCGTTACGATTCTCTTATTGAACTATTTTCAGGCCAAAGAACTCCTGCTGTAGGAATATCTTTTGGCATTGAAAGAATCATTGATATCATTAACAACTCTGAAGAATTAAAAAAGAATATTGTTGGTAAAGAACAAAAAGTTCTAGTATGCTACTTTAACGAATCTCAGATAAAAGATTGTCTAAAAGTTGTTAATGTTCTTAGAAAAAGAGGCATTACAACGGATATTGATTTAATGAAACGAAGTTTAAAGAAACAATTGAAGCTTGCTAACGACCAGGGATTCTCAAAAGTAGTCTTCTTAGAAGAAAACGGGAAAGTTAGTATTAAGGATTTATCTTCAGGCGAGCAGGTTAGCTTAGACCTTGATGAAGCTATAAAATCCTTAAAAGAACAAGAAGATTAAACATCTACAAATCTTTATTTCTTTGTTTTTTGTATTCCTCTATAATCTTAAAGACATTAGCATTCTCTTTAGTTTTCTTTTGAACTGCATCCTCTAAATCTTTAAGAGATAGTATTGCAAAAGTTTCAGTCTCATAATAGATTTTATCAATATAAATCAATGAATTTAATTTCCTGTTTTTTGTAAGGATGTAAACACCTTTCTCGTTTAAGGTTTGAATCAGTTTATCATTGCCCAAAAAATGGTTAATCAAAACGTACTTTCCTTTAATTTGGTTTTCATCTTTTAACGAATCCAGCTTGGGAACAACTATGAAAACTCCTGAAGACAACAAATCAATTAGCTTTGAAAATTCTTTTTCCAAAGATTCTTTTTGCTCAGATAAAAACCTTATTGCTTGTTCTTTATCGTTTATAATTTTCAACAGATCAGAATGCTTCTTCTCAACAATCTCATAAACTTTGTTTTTCTGATTTGCAAGCAAGGATTTTATTTCAGAATTCCTTTTTCTAAGTTTAGATTTAAGCTCAAACGTTTCAAATTTTAACAATCTTATCTGACTTTTAAGCTCAGTTATGCGATGACTTAATCTTTGAATCTCATCCTTGGTTCTTATTCTGATAGGTTTGTTTTCAAACTTTTTAACAGCTGTTTTCTTAGTTAAAGAATCTAAAACAGAAGCCAAGTTTTGTTCTTTGTTGATAACAGAAAACAAAACTTTATCAAAATGTTCTTTTGGCGAATTCCTGATTACTTTATCAATTGTAGACTTTAATGCTTTGTAAGCAAAGAACGCAGCTGTTAAAGCATCCCTTTCATGAGAATTTTTACAGATATTATCATAAAGCTTATTAACCTCATTCTTCTCAGTTAACAACAAATCATAACCTGGCGTAATAACCTTTAAACCAAGTCTAGAACTCAAGTTCTGGACATAAGTTGGAACTTTTAACTTATCAGTTGCCAACACAAGAGGTCTGCCAAACTCAAATATTTTGTCAATAACCTTCTTCAAATCATGTTCTCTAAAACTATCTAAGTAAACAATTTCAGAATTCAAATCTAATATGGCTAAACCCAAAGTTGTTCCCGGGTCTAAACCAACAATGGTTAACATTGTAAAAAAGAATTAATTTCTTTTGGCAGATTCGTTCTGCTCATCATCTTTGTTTAATCTCTTGCCTGCTGAAATAACATCATCAACTCTCAAAATCATGTTTGCGACTTCTGAAGCTGAATTGAATGCTTGAACCTTAATCTTTAAAGGTTCTAAGATTCCTGCTTCAAAACAATCAATAGCTTTTCCCGAATTAACATCAAACCCATACCAAATCTTCCCTTTTTTGTGAACAGCTCTAAGCTCAGCAAGCTTATCAATAGAATCAAAACCCGAGTTTTCTGCAAGAGTTTTTGGAACGATTTCCACAGCATTTGCAAAAGATTCTATGACTATCTGCTCCTTCCCTTTGAATTTAGAAGCAAACTCTTTTAGTCTTAAAGCTAATTCAATCTCGCAAGCACCAGCTCCGGCTACAACCTTACCACTTTTTATGACTGAAATGCAATCACCAACAGCGTCCTCTAAAGCTCGTTTAACCTCTTCAACAACCTGTTCTGTTGCTCCTCGCACTAAAATTGTGACAGCTTTAGGATTCTTGCATCCCTCAACAAAGATCATATTTTCGTCTCCAACTTTTTGTTCATAAACAACATCAGCGAACCCTAAGCTATCGCTATCAAGCTGCATAAGATTGTTTATAATAGGAGCATTAGTTGCCTTAGCTAAAAGTTCTAAATCGGTACGTTTTACTCTCCTAACTGCAAGAATACCTTTCTTTGCTAACAAGAACTGAGCAATCTCATCTATACCTTTTTGGCAAAAGACTACATTTGCACCACTATCTACGATTTTCTGGACCATATCACTTAAGATTTGTTCTTCCATACTTAAGAACTCTTGAATCTTTTCAGGTTCACTTATTTGAATCTTGGCATCGATATCCAAATCCCTAATTTCAAGAGGAGTATCTAAAAGCGCGATTTTTGCATTCTCGATTCTTTCAGGCATATCTGGATGAACTCTCTCCTTATCAATAACAATGCCAAAAACAGTTTTAGTATCAAGTATTGAATCGCCTTCTTTAGCAATTAATTTAACATTTTCTCGTTTTAACTCAGATGAATTAGATAAAAGTCTGACTGCTTTTACAACTTCCTTAGCTAAATATTCTTTAGCTAACTCAGCGCTCTTTCCAGTCATTGCTGTAACTGCGATTTTTGTAAGAAGTTTATCATCACTAACATCAACACCTTTAGATATTTCGTTTAAATAAATTAAAGCCTGTTCCGTAGCTAACCTGTAACCATGTATTATTGCACTTGGATGAACATTCTGATCAATCAAGTCTAAAGCCTGTTTCAACAATTCTCCTGCAAAAATTACTGCTGTAGTGGTACCATCACCGATTTCTTCTTCTTGAGTTTTAGCAATATCAGCGATTATCTTCGCGGCAGGATGTTCAATCTCCATTTCTTTAAGGATAGTAACTCCGTCGTTGGTGACAGTAATATTGCCTATAGAATCAACTAGCATCTTATCCATACCTTTAGGGCCAAGTGTTGTTCTTATAGTCTCAGCAACCTCGATTGCTGCAGCAATGTTATTACGTAAAGCATTTCTTCCACTCATCCTCTGATAACCTTCAGGCAAGATAAAAATAGGTTGAAAAGGGTTTTCCATAAACAATCACCTAAAATGTGAAAGATTGCTTAATTTAAGTTATTTGTGTTTTAGAAAAAAGTAGTGCCGGCGCGGGGCTTTGAACCCCGGACCTCTAGATGTCCCAGTTAGAGCTTTTATCATCGCAAAAAGCTCAGCACTCATAAAACTTATGAGTCTAGCGCTCTGACCAGGCTGAGCTACGCCGGCATCACAAAAAATGCGCACAAAGAAAGTATTTAAAAGTTTTTGTTTTGAGAAACGGTGACAGACTTATAAAAAGTAGCTAATAACTAAAAGTAACAAAAATGCGTAAACGTTAAAATGAACTCTTTCGTTTCTGTAATGAATTCAAATACTCATCTAAAGGAGGCAGATTTTCAGATACTTCGTTCCTTAAAAGTTTTGATGCCCAGCTCCTTTCAGAATATTCGCACAAATCTTTAATATTTCTACCTGAAAAACCCTCAGATTGTTCTGCTAGTAAAATTCTATCATCATAGCTTAAATGCTTTGCATAATTTTCAAATATTGCTGCTCTCTCCTCCAAATTTGGCAATCTGAAATAGATACTTACATCAAATCTACTTAATAATGCAGGATCTAAATCCTGTTTCCTGTTAGTAGAACCAATTAAAATAGTGTTCTCTGCAGAAGATTCCAACCCATCAATCTTTCTGAGCAAGACTGACAAAACTCGTCTCGTTGCTTCATGAATATTGCCGTCTCTAGAAGTTGCAAGGGAATCAATTTCATCTAAGAACATTATAGAATTTTCAAGTTCGCTACAAGCATCAAATATCGCAGCAAGATTCCTCTCGCTTTCACCATACCATTTTGTCATTATACTTTCTATAGGAACATAAATTAAAGGAACACCTGTTTCAGAAGCAATAATTCGTGCAGTAGTTGTTTTGCCCGTGCCAGGTGGACCTTCAAAAAGCACAGCTTTAGGACGAATGCTCTCTAACTTTTTCCTAGTGCCTTTAATAATTTCATCATAGATCTCCGGGTGCTTTAATGGTAAGAGAACAGTATCCCTTATTTCATCTTTAATATCTTCATAGCCCGCAAGATAGTCCCAACTAATTTTTTCACTAGAATCATATATTTTAACTCCATACTCTAATAATCTTTCTAAAGAATTATTCTGCGTTAGGAAATTACCTTTCACATAGGCTTCTATAATTGCATTTAGCTCATCACTTGAAAATTTCGGTTCTTTATGGAATCCACTTTTATGAAATGAAATAAGATGTCTATGAGGGAAATCTAGGAAACTTATATTACCTGTTTTGTAAGACAAGTAACTCCCGTCGTTTGAATATATTATCTTCATATCGCCAATGTTCTCAACAAAAGAGTTAATAAGCTCATATTTATCAGCACGACCGCTTATATCAAAAGTTACGGTTATACCCATTGTATCTTTCTTAACTTTGATTTCTGACTGCGTGTTTACATTATATTTTTCACTAAGTTCTTCGATCTTTTTTTCCAGGAATTCTCTTGCTTCAGAATAACTAAACTCAGCCATTCTAATTTAGAGAAAAAAATTATGATTTATAAAAGTTACTACGTTGTAAGAGTTACATGCTTTGAAAGAAAAATTTATAACTTAAACATTTTTCTTCAAAAATAGATGGTGGCGGTGGTGTAACCTGGCAGCACGAGAGGTTGTGGCCCTCTTAGACCGGGTTCAAATCCCGGCTGCCACCCTTCATATTTCTAAAGGTTATAGCTGTTTAAAAGAAGATAGAATGTTCTTTTTCTTAAAAGAAAAATTAAAAAGAAATAAAGAACTATGAATGAGCCCTGGGGGCTTCGAACCCCCGACCTTCCGGTTAAGAGCCGGATGCTCTACCAAGCTAAGCTAAGGGCCCCTTATCCTAGAAGCAAAAAGAACTGCTTTTTAAAGTTTTTTATTTTTAATAGTAATAGAAAATTTGATATAAAAACACAACAAAAAGAAAAATTATATTATCTCGCCTATCTCAACATCTTCGTTCTCATCCAATAAAAGGTCGTCAACCTGATCAACAACATCGTTAGTCACACTATCTTGAGTTTCTTGGTTTACTTCGTTTGACTCAGGTTGCTGCGTATTATTGGAACAGGACGTCAAAAACAAAGCACTAATTACCACTGCAAGTAAAGCTATGGTTAACAAACTTTTACGATTCATGAAAATCACCTCTTGATTTTTTGCATAAATGCAAATTCATAAACAGATATCAAATTAAAAAAAGAATATATAAAACTTTTCTTATCACTTGCTAGCCACATCACTTTCTACGAGGCATAGATGCTTGGGCACCACCTTGCGGTCCAGGGCTTTGAGCTAATCTTGTATGCAACTTATCTAAAATTTTCTTTTGAACTGCATTTAATCTTTCTCTAACTCGCTCAGCAATATTAGCGTTCAACTGGTTAAGCTGCTGCTCATGAGCTGTCCTCATCTGTTTAACTCTTTCCTGGATTTGTTCAATCTGTTGAGCTTGATTTCTTATAACTTCTCTTAATTGATTCTTTAATTGTTCCTTGTTTGTTAATGCTGATTCATCAAATCTTACATCAGGTTTATTTAGCATAGCTCTAACAATTTTTTCATTATGAGCTCTGACATGTTGTGTAATCATTTCCTTAACAGCTCTAATTTTTTCTTGGATTTTCTGTTGTGCGTTTTCATTAACTTTAGTTCTAATCTGAGCAAGCTCTTCTCCTGTAAAATCTTCATGCAAAATTGTGCTAAATTGTCTTATTAAAGACCTGCTCTCATTAAGCAAAATCACAAAATCTGATGCTAAATTTTGCAGAGTTTCTTGGTTTACTTCTTCAGGAATTGTTGACACAGTTTCATTAACCTGATCAGCTAAAGCTCTCATATTTTCAAGCATAAGCTCCAACTCAGAAGAATCGTAATCAGGTTTAACTTCCTTAATTGCATTTATTACTTCCTCGCCCTTAATAATCTGGGTTTCAAGATTCTTATTTAATTGTAACAACCTAACCTTTGCACCAAAACTTGTTGTGAATGCCTTTAAAGCTTCATCCTCAATAGCATTATCTTCTGCATAAACTGAAGGCATTATTGCTATTGAAAACACCGCAAACAATGCAACCAGCATCAAAACAATATTCAATTTCTTTTTCATGTTATTCACCTCCGAAAGATTTAAAACATCTCAAATCTACTGTTCATATATAACCGGAACAATATAAATAATTTTGCCGGAAAGGTAGCGGAACGATGGGAACGAAGCCTTATTTTAAAGCAATAACAACCTTTGCAATCATTTTTTTTGTCTCAATGAACTTTAGTTTAGCATATTTCGGCGATTTAACAATAGACATCAACCAAAAAGGAGAAGTAACAATAACTGGAGAAACTGATTGCGAAGAATTAAGCAACTTGAATAATGTTCTAAAATTCACTTCTATTAGAAACAACAAAATCTTGGTTAACATTTCCTCAAAATGTTTCTTTGAATCCATTTCTTACGAACTCATGCTACCTAAGAATGCTTTAGTGAATTATTTCAAATCTTCAACCAGATATGTAATAACCAGCGAAAAAGAAAGACTAATCATAAAAAGCTCAGATTCTTCAGAAACATTAGAGATTTTGGTACAATTCTCTACCACTAATGAAAACCAGCAAAATTATATCTTATTCTTTTTCATAACAACTACAATTATCTCAATAATTATCATTATATGGCTAGTAATCAAACAGAAGAAATCTCTTACAATTATCAACGAAGAATTGAATGAGCGGCAAAAACAAATAATCAACATTTTGCTCAAAGAAAAATCAATATCTCAAGCAGAATTAACAAAAAGGCTTAACCTTCCAAAGTCTTCAGTATCACGAAATGTAAACTCGTTATTGAGAAAGGGAATAATCATTAAAGAAAAGAAAACAAAAACGAACATCCTTAAACTAAATCCAGAATACCATAAAAATCAAAGAAAAGAAGAAAACAAAAATTAACTAATAGTACATGCGCTCCAGCCACAACTGTGACAAGTTTTGCATCCAGACTCTGCTGTTAATTTGCTTCCACAAATAGGGCAAATGTCAACGCCTTTTTTTCCTTCTTCATTTAAAACAACTCTTGGGTTAAAAGAACCTGTTTTTTTACTTTGTTGAACATTCTTGTTCTCGGATGCAGATGAAAGAAACACATCTAAACTCTTGTTTGATCCTTCTGACTCTAATATCTCTGAAACATTCAAAAGCTCTCCAAGTTTAGGCTTCTGGTTGATTAATCCTTTTAACTTATCGCTTGAATATTTTGAAGGTCTCAACAAGAATCTCTGCTTTGAATCATCTCCTTCAACATTCAAAACCTGACCAAACTTACTACCATCTCTATAAACAGTTACACCCTTACAATTAAGTTCATGAGCTAACAAATAGGCATACTTAATGTCATCAACGCTTACCCATTTCTTCATATTTATGGTTTTACTAATACTATCAGTAACCCATAACTGCATTTCAGCTTGTGCTACCAGATGGTCTAACCAATGCAAGTCCATTGCTGTAACGAAAATCTCCTTTAAATCCTCAGGAATTTCATCAATATTCTGAATACTGCCGCCATTAGCGCTTATTTTCTTCAACAACTCTTCACTATAAAGTCCTCTCTTCTTAAGTTCCTCCTCAAAAACTGGGTCAACGTAAAAGAAGTTGCCTACAGTGACCCTCTTCTCAAAAACTAATGCAAAAATCGGTTCTATGCCACTAGTAGTGTCAGCAATCATGCTAACTGAACCTGTAGGCGGACATGTTGATACCATACCGTTCCTTAAACCATTCTTCTGGATATCTTTAACTAAATTTTCCCAGTTTAATGTCCACAACTCTTTATGATAAAATCCTTCGATTGGCAAATCGCCATTAACATAGTTCGTTTTATCAAATAAGGGGAAAGGTCCTCTGTGCTTAGCTATTTCAACAGATTCAACATAGGCGTAATAAGTCAGATGTTCCAGAATCTTTCTCATAAAAGCAAAGCCTTCCTGACTATTATACTTTATCTTCATCATAAAAAGCGCTTCAGCTAAACCCATAACTCCTATTCCAATCCTTCTAGTCAATTTTGTTGCTCTATGAATTTTATCTAAAGGATAGTTGTTAACTTCCATCATGTTGTTTAGGTACCTAGTGACTTTTCTTACAACTTTATGGAAAGAATCCCAATCAAACTTACCATCAACAACAAACTTGTTCAAGCTAACGCTCGCCAAGTTACAGGATTCGTTAGGATACAAAGGTTCTTCTCCACAAGGATTAGTTACTTTAATCTTATCTCCCTTTGCTGGCTCCAAAACATTACGCTTGTTAATGTTATCTAAGAACAAAACTCCGGGATCAGCAATAGACCAGGCATAATAAGATATTAACTCAAACACTTCTTTAGCATCCTGCTTGTTAACCTCTTCCCCTGTCCTTGGGTTAATCAAAGGATACTTTTTATTTTCATACAAGGCATTCCAGAAATGGTCCCAGAGACCTACTGAGATATTAAAGTTTGATAACACACCATCCTTTTCTTTACATTTTATGAAATCGATAATGTCAGGGTGCCAGTCCTCTAAAATACCCATATTGGCTCCTCGTCTGACACCACCTTGCTTTATAACATCTGAAACTGAATCAATAAGTTTCATAAAAGACAAAGGACCAGATGAAACGCCTCTTGTTGAGTCAACCACATCATCCTTTGGTCTAAGCTTAGAAAAGTTTATACCTGTTCCGCCACCGCATTTTTGAATAATTGCAACATCGTGAGCTAGTTGCATAATTGATTCCATGTCATCCTCAACATCTAACGTGAAACATGCAGAAAGCATACCTAACCTTCTGCCAGCATTAATTAAAGCAGGCGTATTTGGCATGAAATATTTATTAGTCAAGAGTTCAAACGCTTCCTCAATCATCTGTTCATATTTATTAAAGTAGCCTTCGTTTAGCAACTTAAGAAACCCATCAACACTAATTATAATATGACCTTCTTCAGCCAACTCTTTAAATAATGTTAACAACCTTTCAAACATATACTTATTTAAGCTAAACCTTCCAATCTTAAACTTGGAATCATATTCCTCTGACAAAGCAATCAACTCATCAATCCTTTTAGTATCCTGCTTAAAATTGCCTTCTTTAGAATAAACCTTATCATCAAACACTAATTCAGCTAAAACTGAAATAATGCTAACCCGCTCAAACAACTCTCTTGGACTTTCAACGATATTGTTGTTCTCATCCCTTATTAAATACCTGGAAGCAAGAACTCTCAAAGCATTTAAAGAAAATGATTTATCAATCTCATCAAGTTTTTCCTTGTTCAAAACAAGCTTTTTCTCATTCCTTTCATCTGTCTTCTTCTTTCTATATAAAATAAAAGCCTTAGCAACATCAAACAACCTCTTCCGCATTAAAGCTATTTCAATTATATCCTGAATCTCTTCAACATTAGGTTCTTTATCCTTAAATTGTATAGCAATAAGATTAAGAGCTTCATCAACAACTTCGTTCAACAATTTTTCATCAGCTTTGTTCTCTGCAAGCATCGCTTTCCAAACAGAATTTTTTATTCTCGTTACATCAAACTCAGCTTTTCTACCATCACGCTTAACTACATATTTAGGTAAATTGTTATTTAAGATTTCTTCAGCCATCATAGACACCACAAGATATTGTGTTATTAACTAGTTAAAACAACAACATTATGTCCTTTTTGATATTTAAATAGATTTTGATACTTCAAAAATACAAATTAAATAAATCAGTTAACAAATATATTTCATAAATCAGAAATCGTTTAAAAACACTTTAAAAACACAACTAAGAGTAGGAATACAAAATTAGAAACAAGAAAAATAAAATGTAAAACTTATTTTAATCGTATACTCTCAAGATTCTTAGGCAAATTCGTCTCAACTTTGTAAGTGCGGTGTATAGAACTTGCTAAATTCAAAGCCCTGCTAACCTCACCATGCACTAGGATTACTTTCTTGGGCTTAGGATTTAAAGAGCCGACGAAAGCCATTAACTGCTTCCTGTCACTGTGACCGCTTAAACCTTCAATAGTAATTACATTCATTCTAAGATTAAGAACCTCATGTTTATTACCACCGGTTGCAAAGTATATCTCTCGTTCGCCGTTCTGAATTCTTCGTCCTAAAGAACCTTCGCCCTGGTAAGACACAAAGATTAAGGTGTTATTTGGATTATCTCCAAGATTCCTAAGATACTCTACACTGGGTCCACCGACAAGCATACCGGATGTAGCTAAGATAATACACGGTCCTCCTTCAATAACTTGTTGTCGCTCCTTGCCTGAACCCACTGTCTTAAAATGTTCTGAAAGGAACGGATTATGTCCCTCAGTGAATATCATCTTCTTAAGGTTCTTATTAAAAAACTCAGGATAAACAGAATAAACCGCAGTGATGTCCCAGACCATTCCGTCTATGTAGACAGGAACTTCAGGCAGTTCTCCGTTCCTGATTGCATTCTCTATCAGAACCATTACCTCTTGAGCTCTTCCAGAACCAAGAACTGGGATCAAAACTTTGCCTTTTTTATCAAGGGTTTCTTTAACTGCGTTAAGCAACAGCTCTTCGCTCTGTTTTCGCGAAGGCATAACATTATCTTTTCCACCATAAGTGCTTTCCATAATCAAAGTTTCTAATCTCTGAAAATTAGTTGGTGGCGGATCTAACAATAAAGTCCTTGCAAACTTAATGTCTCCTGTATACATAAAGTTATGAAGGCCATTGCCAACATTAATATGCGCCATTGCACTACCAAGAATATGTCCTGCATTATGTAAAGTTAATCTAACATCTGGAGTTATATCTGTAACAGTATCATAATCTAAAGTTATTGTGTGTTTTATGAATTCTTTGACATCATCTATTGTAAATATAGGGTCCTGCCGTTTCTCCATCATTACTTTAATAAAATCAATCAATAGAAGAGCTCCTACATCCCTTGTTGGTTCAGTGCAGTATACTGGTCCTCGATAACCAAACTTAAACAAGTAAGGTACCAAACCAATATGATCTAAATGAGAATGCGTTATTATAACCGCATCCAACTCATTTATCCTAAACTCAGGCGCTTCAAGAAAAGGGTAAGGTCTAGAAGAATCAGTAACATCTATACCGCAATCAAGTAAAACTCTAGATTCAGGAGTCTGTAGAAGCAAACTGCTCTTACCAACCTGCCTTGCGCCGCCTAAAAAGCTTATCCTAACCCATTCTTCTTTCTTGTTTTTAGTCCACCCTTCATAGATTCTCCTTCCAACCTTATTCAAAAAGTCTCTTCTATATTCTGATTCAAGAAACAAAACCTTTCTTATGTCTTCAACAATTTTGGATTTAACTGGTGGAGCTCGCCTAACGCCTGGAGTCCAGAGAGTTTTCCGCTTTATACTCTTTAATATGGAACCTTCTTTTCCAATAACTGCGCCGGGTTTATGTGCTTCAATTATAACCACTGACCTAGCAGGGTCAAACAGAATATCATTTATTTGAGCTTCCTCAGGAACCAATTGATGAATTACATCCGTAACGTTTTCAGGACTTGCAATTATTGCAGGGTCCGCCCTTAACTCAATCCTCTTTTTTAGAGCGTTAACTGCTTCTTTAAGATAACCGTTTGAGTTCAAAAAAAACTCCGCATCCTTCGTGTACAAAACAATGTTTGCTCCTTCAAAAAACACTTGACTTATTTTGTTCTCAGGTAAAATCTCAAAAAGTTCTTTAATAATTGGCAAATCTTTCATTTACAACAACCTCACAAACCAAAATCTCATTAAAGTCTATCCATAAAACAATTAGTTAACAGATTCAAAGCCATCATTGAAATGACGAAAACAATACTCACATATCCAAATCATAGCTTAAAATAAGATACAAACAAAAACCTTGTTAAAGTGTTTTAAAGTGTTTCTTTCTCTAATCTTTCAATAGTAAATACCTTATTTACCTCTGTGTTCACACCTTTATCTGTAATGCTCACAATTTCAATTCCATTTCCAGAAGCAATATCTCTGTTTAATGCGGCATACAATGCGTCATACGCAAGCTTGACACCTTCGCTAACAGTAATATCCTTCTTATATCTCGCTTCAAGAACACCTAAAGCCATAACACTTCCACTGCCTGTTGAAAAGAAATCATCTATTTTTGTTATAGAACCATCAGGGTACAAATCATACAACTCAAAACCGTTAACATCTTTTCCTCCCAAAATAAACTGAGTAATTGCAGGAATCGCAGAAAGAGACCTAATCTTATTATAAACTATTAATCCAAGAACATTAACAACTTCGCTAACAGTAGGCGCTCTATTAGTCCTAAGCTTAAATAGCTTAATCTCTGCAGAAATCAATTTGATAAACATCTGCGCATCGGATACAGAACCGGCTATGGTCAAAGCCAAAGCATCATCAATCTTGTGTATCTTCTGTGCTTTTTTATCAGCAATCAAATAACCGGAGGTTGCCCTCTTATCAGCACCTAATATAATGCCGTCTTTACACATTAAAGCAACCGTCGTTGTGCCTGTTTTAAGAACATTTTCTTCCTTAATCAATTTAAAACACCCAGAACAAATTAATATTTTAAGTATCACTGCAACGGATTTAAATATTTTTCTGTTTTAGAGTCATCTCAAATAAAAATGAGTTCTTTAACCTTAGAAAATCAGCCCAGAAACGAGAAAACAATCTTTTGAAGCAAGTAAATACAAGAAAGCACTGTAAGAAATGTGCTTGAAAGACCAAAAATCATAAACACCAAATAAACTCCTACAAGCGCATCAAGAAAACTTGCAACGTCTTGAAAGATAATAAACTTCGTTATAAAAAAAGTAGCTACGCCTATTAAGGGTCTTAGTGGTTGAATATTAAAAAAAGACAAAATCAGCATAAAAACCCCTAGCAGATCAAAAAAAGCCAAAATTTTAACTAACATGATTTCACTACCTTAAACAAAATTTATATAAATTTCGCAAAAAGCTAACAAAACGATGTACAATATTAAGTTCAAACCAAGATTATATCAAGAAACAATTTTTCATACGTGTTCGCAAAAGAATACTTTGGTAGTTCTCCCAACCGGATTGGGAAAAACAAACATCTTTGTAATGTTGGCTGTGCAGAGGTTAAACCTATATTCAAAATCAAAAGTTGTACTTCTAGGTCCAACAAAACCTTTAGTGGACCAGTACCTAAAAGTTTTCCTAAAACACACAGACATTCCTGAAGAAAACATGACTGTCTTGACAGGAAAAATAAGTCCTGACAAACGCGCTAAACTCTGGGAAGAAAAACAAGTAATATTTTCAACTCCGCAAGGTCTTGAGAATGATATCTTAACATCGAGAATCAGTTTAGAAAACGTTTCATTACTAGGTTTTGATGAAGCGCACAGAGCTGTCGGAGATTATTCTTACGTCTGGATTGCCAAACAGTACAATAAAAGTTCAAGATTCTCCAGAATAATAGCAATGACTGCCAGCCCGGGCTCAGACCTTGAAAAAATACAAGAAATATGCAACAACCTATTCATTGAAGCTGTTGAAGTAAGAACTGATGAAGATCCTGATGTAAAGCCCTATGTTAAGGAAAAGAAGATAAATTGGGTCTACATAGACTTACCAGAAAATTTCGAGAAAGCCAAAACGTTTCTTGAAAAGAGTTATCTAAGCAAACTTGAAAAAGTGGCTGATTTTGGAATAATTGAGAAAGAGAAAATAAAAGATTTAAGGAAAAAAGAGCTCTTAGGTTTGCAGGCTGAGATAAGAAAACAGGTTTCTGAAGGTGATAAAGGCTTTGAAAACCTGCAAGCATTATCGCTTTTAGCTGAAGCGATGAAGGTTGAACACGCTATAGAATTACTTGAAACACAGGACATTTCATCAGTAAAAAACTATTTTGATAAACTTTACAACGAATCCTTAAAAACTAACATAAAAGCGTCCAAGAATCTATTCAAAGACCCTTACTTTAATTCAGCGCATCATCTTATTGAACTAATGTACGAAAATGGCGAAAAACATCCTAAATTAGAAAAACTGAAAGAGTTAGTAGAAAAAATCAGAAAAAATAATCCTGATTCGAAAATCATCATCTTTTCTCAGTATAGAGATTCTGTATCTAAAATTGTTAACGAATTAAAAGGACTCGCCAGAACACAACTGTTTGTCGGACAAGCTAAAAAGAACGGTGTTGGTTTATCCCAGAAAGAACAAAAAGAAATCATCAATAAGTTTTCCAAAGGCGAGTTTGATATTCTTGTGGCCACTTCCGTTGCAGAAGAAGGCCTGGATTTGCCTTCTGTAGATTACGTTATCTTTTATGAACCTGTGCCCAGCGCCATAAGATATATTCAACGAAAAGGGCGAACAGGTAGACAAGATTTAGGTCATGTTTACATATTTGTTGCAAGGAAAACTAGAGATGAGGCTTACAGATGGAGCGCTTACCATAAAGAAAGAAGAATGTACAGGACGCTTGCCGAGATTAAAAAAAGCCTAAGAAAACTAGTTTTCAACAATTCACAGAAAAAAACGGATAATAATGTTAACCTAACAAAGTTCATTCAGAAATCTTCTGAAGACAAAAATGAAGCAAAGCAAACAAATAAAATAAAGATTGTTGCAGATTATCGTGAGAAAGCCTCTCCTGTAATCAAAGAACTATTCTCTAACAATGATGTTGCTATTGAAATGACCAACTTAGATATTGGAGATTACGTTGTGTCTGAAGATGTCTGCATTGAATTCAAAACAAAAGAAGATTTCGTAAATTCGCTCATAGACGGCAGATTATTTAACCAGGCGATAAATTTAAGAAATAAATACAAAAAACCTTTGATAATTGTTCAAGGGCTAGAAGACTTGTTTTCTGTAAGGAACCTCAACGAGAATTCTATAAGGGGCTTACTTATTTCTTTAGCTGTGGACTACAAGATTCCTGTAATCTTCACTAAAAATCCTAAAGATACTGCAGCTTATCTTTTACTAATCGCCAAAAAGGAACAAATTGAGAACAAAAAAAGCATTGCTTTACATACAAAGAAGCCGAGGACTATAAAAGAAATACAGGAATATATCGTGGCTTCGTTACCAAACATCGGCTCAATATTATCAAAGCCTTTGTTAAACCATTTCAAAACTATTAGAAATCTAGCCAATGCCAGCATAGATGAACTTCTTAAAGTAGAGAATATTGGACCGGAGAAAGCCAAAACTATCTACGATGTGTTCAACAAAAAATACAAAGAGAAATAGTAAAAACAAAAAATAGCGTTAAAAACTTACTTCTTAAACTCTGTGTAACCGCATTTACCGCAAGAGAACCTATTCTTATGCTCAGCCAAGAACACTCCTGGACCGCACTTAGGACAGGTCTTCTTCTTTAGCTTACCGTTTTCATAAAAAGTATAAGCCTTAGGAGTCACGTTTGGTTTCTTGTTCTTTTTCTTTGCCATTTTAACCCTCTTCCTCCGTTGATGGTTTAGTATCTCTCTTCAAAAGATGTTCCTTAGCCAAAGCTTTAAACGCATCTTCATCGTCATAAACATAAAATGAAACCTTAGCAGAACTCTCTCCAAAAGAATTCGCTATCTTTAAGATAACCATTAAGTTTTGATCAAATCCAAACTTCTCAGCTAACTGTTGCTTAAGCTCTTCTCTAGAAGGAGTAACACCTTCAAAAATAACCTTCGCTACAAAAAACTTTCTTTTATAAACACTCTCAGGTTTCTCTTCAAGAATCTTTATGTCTTTCATTTATCTCACCTTCAAAGCGTACTCTCCCGGTACACTTATTTCCAGCTCTTTTCCAATCTTTGAGCGATTAACATCAATAATTGAGACTAATCCATAATATGTTTCAGTGAAAGCGTTCCCTCCACAGATTGGACATGAATTTCCAACTACAAGCAATTTGCATTTTTTACAAAATTTCTTTTTCATTGTTTACCCTCTTCCTGAGAATATATCCAATCAAGCCTTCCAAGATAAGGCTGCCTCATGGTTAATCCAATCTTTATATTCTCAATATCCCTAAAGCTAATTGCAATAATTCTAGCTTTGCATATGTCACCTACGCTAAGAGTCCTCTTGGTTTCTTTACCTTGTAATACGCCATCTTTAGAAAATGAAACAAAGTCGTCCATTGCTTGCGAAATATGAATCATTCCGTCAATCGGACCAATATCTAAAAATACGCCAAACTCTTCAACTTTCCTAACAACACCCATTAAAACTTCCTTCATCTTTGGAACGAAAGTGAAAAGCTCAAAAGTTACTTTGTGATAAGTGCCGCCATCTTCAGGTAAAATCTTGCCTTCACTGATCTCAAGCAAATCGCCGACAGCAATCACTATACCAAGGTCTTGAGAAACATAACCCACATACTTGTTATTCAATTCTTTAACCGCGCTCTCTTCAAGCGGATAACCAAACAAAGACGGGTCAATACGAATAACATCCTTTAAAACCATCTTATAAAACATTTAGTTCACCTTTTTTGTTCACTCTGAAAACCACAACCCAAAAAAGTATGGTTACTAATTTATTTTTAAGGGTTGTTATTTTATTTTTAAAAGCCTATCTCTAAAATCATCAAAACTAAAAATTAAAGCACAATTAGCCTATTGCTCCTCAAAGTAACAACAGGAACGCCGTTTTTAGTCAAATTATCTATCAACTCTTGGTCTAATGTTCCCACAGCAAAGCCGTGTTCTTTCGCAACCTTGAGAATCACTTCATCACAATAACCGCTTTTACAATTGGAGCTCCAATCTAAAGTATTATCAAGGTCGTGGTAATGATGTTCATTTATAACTTTTTTGTTTTTAAATTCAACAATTTTAGGGTCTAAGGAAAGCAATATTTTTCGCGCAAAAAGCTTCTCAGATTCCGTTCTATTAAACAATTCAAACAGACATTCTTTAGGAACAACGAAGTTTATGAAGCCCAACCTCATAAGTTCGTGCTCTAAATTAAACGAATACCTCATAGGTGCTAAGATAAAATTGGCATCCAAAATTAAATCCATTTCTTTTTTAATGAAAATCACAATATTTAAAAATTATCCTATCTTCAATTCTAAGTATGAATTCTACAGAATCACAGGAACACGCTGTATGGACTGAAAAGTACAGACCAAAAGATTTCGATGAAATTATCGGACAGGAGGAAATAGTAAAACGAGTTAAGGCGTTCGTGGAAAAAAAGAATCTGCCAAACTTGCTATTTTCAGGTCCGCCGGGCATAGGAAAAACAACCATGGCTTTGGTCATAGCCAGAAAGCTTTATGGCGATGCTTGGAAAGAAAATCTTCTAGAGTTAAATGCTTCTGATGAACGTGGCATTGATGTAATCAGGGTAAAGGTTAAAGATTTCGCAAGAACTAAAGCTTTAAGCGATGTTCCGTTTAAATTAGTTTACTTAGACGAAAGTGACGCATTAACAAAAGAAGCTCAGCAAGCTTTAAGAAGAGTAATGGAAGATTTCACAAAAACCTGCAGATTCATCTTATCCTGCAATTATTCATCTAAAATAATTGAACCAATACAATCAAGAACTGTTTTCTTCAGATTCAAACCATTAAAAAAAGAAGATATCTTTAAACTGATTGACAAAATCGCCAAGAGCGAAGGATTAACAGTAACTGAAGATGGAAAGGAAGCGCTTTATGAAGTAAGCGAAGGCGACTGCAGGAAGCTTGAAAATATCATGCAAGCCTGTTCAGTCATATCAAACAAAATTGATGAAGACACTGTTAACAAGATAACAGCTAACATAAGCAAAACTGACATCAAGAAAATCTTTGATTTAATCCAGAGAAGAGACATACTTAACGCCAGAAAAGAACTAATTCGAACTTTGCTTGAGAATGGTTTATCTGGCCAAGACCTTATAAAAGAGATTTACAGATACATAACTAATTTAGATTTGGATGATATCAAGAAACTAAAATGTATTGAGGCTTGTGGCGAGATTGAGTTTAGATTAACTGAAGGCTCAGACACAATCATCCAATTAGAAGCGTTATTAGCCAGAATTGCCAGAATCATCCTTGAAGAATAAATCATAAAAGATAAAACAACCATGGCAACAAATGATGATCTAAAAGATAAGGTAATTGAAGAATTAAGAAGGTATTCTTTAGAGTTAGAAAAAACACTAAAAGAAAAAGAAATCGAGATTTCTCTGCTTAAAGAAAAGTTAACGCAAATTAGCCTTGAGTTGGAAAAACTAAACAAACAAGAAACCACTCAAAACAAACTAAGAGAACAGAACGATAACAAAAAATCAAAACTTTTCAATTGGTTTAAAAGAAAGAAGTAGAAAACAAAATTTAACCTGTTTCTACGTGCTTAATTGCTACCTCTTTGATTAATTGTTCTTTATACTGATAATAAACATCTATGTTCAATGGTTTTACATAATTTCCTTTGAGCGTATAACTTATTGGTATCTCACAAGTCACTAGGGCAGTTGTTTTATCATAGAGCTTGACAAATCCACTTTTACCATTCAAAGGATTACATCTAATAGTTCCCCACTGATTTTCCGGATCAACTTTTACATAAACGTAATCAACCTTATCAAAATCTATATCTGCTGCATCGCAGTTTGATGAAGAGAACCTATCATTATTGGGTCTAATCAATGTACCTTTGCCATTAAAGGTTATCTCAAACTCAACCCTGATTTTATCCTTTGTTGCAGATTCTGTAACTTTTGAAACCTTAACAGGAGATGACGAGGCAAATACTTGCTTCTCAGCGTTTACCTCACAAACATCATTAGATGATGGTCTCAACAGATTCTCAGTAACACACAATAAAGTTGTCGCACTGCTCTTATAAAGATAACAAACATCAACTCCTATAGGTAATTTCAACTCTCCACTTCCGCTAATAGAACTTTTATAAGCTAAATTTCCTGTTCTTGGCAAAGTAACATATGTTTCGCCACCAGGCCTAACTGTACCATCTTGAGATTTTGATTTAGGTTCTAAATCTGTATCCAAGCTATTAACAGTCAAAGCTGAGGCTGTTGAACCAAAATCTGAAGGTGAAAAACCTGTTGCTTTTATTATAATATTATTTTTAGCAACCTTAAATTCACCGTCATTTTTAACCTTGAGAACTATATTAAAAGGCCTGTTTCCATTATCATAAATCTCATCCGGCGGATTGTTAGGCATAAACTCTATTTTTAAACCATTGTCTCCTCCAATGTATGGCGAAGAGAAAGTTGTAGAGCCATTATCTGAGCTACAACTAGTCATAAAAAACAGAACCGCAAACGCTAAAATGAAATATATCGCTTTTTTCATAAAACATCTCCTCCTTTAACGAATTTTGAGCAAAACCAAAAGCATAAAAATAAAAACAAAGCCTATCTAAGCTAAAACACTCTCTACCTCTCAAAACACATATATAAATCTTTCTTTTTAAAAGTTTAGCAACTGCTTAAAAGTGTTGACTGTCCTCTAGTCTCTAAAGTATTGTGTACGCATCGTAATTAATAAAAAACAGCAAAACAAATAATTTTAAATATTCATAACATCTCAAATTAGGCAAAATGGTGTATGATGAAAATATCGAAAAAGACCAAGAAAGGCTCATTTTTAGGAAAGAACTAGATCAATACTTAAGTCAAAGAAGGCAGATAATCAAAAAAGGAAAGAGAGCGGAGCCAAAAGAAATGCAAAACAAAGATTCAAAGAAAGTGACTCTTGAAATCTACGACGAAATGGAAGATGATAATAAGCCAATTTCATTCATTATGCGAATCAAGTCCTTATTCTTACGAAGAAAAAACGAAACTGTGAGTGAAGAGTATGTTGAAGAAGAAGTAATTGACGAAGAGCCTATTGAATCAGAAGAAGAGAGTTTTAATGAAGAATTTGAAGAGTTAGAGGACGAAAGAAGTTCTTCAGGATTCTTCTCAAGAATTTGGGAAGCAATCAAAGGGATTTTTGTAAAAGAGGACTATGACGAAGAAATTGATGAAAGTGAGGAAAAAGAGTCAAAACCAGAGGTTAGCGTTGAGGAATTAGAAAACGATTTAAAGACAACTTTCAAGCTTGTGAAAGCAATACTCACAAATATTCCCTCAAGATACGTCTTAAAGATTAAGGAACTACCAGAGTTTAAAGAGTATAAAGAAGTTATCAACAGATACAACGAGAGACACAAGAAAATCAAACAATAAATTCTTTTCTTGATTTTTCATACTCATTAGTTAAAAAATGAAAAAATGCGATTTCTGTAGGAAAAGAGAAGCAATTATAAAACTGCCTTTTAATCCAGGTTTTTTTTGTAAGGATTGTTTTACAACATTCTTGGAAAAAAAGATATTAAAAAACATCAGAAAAGGCAAACTGTTAAAAGCGTCCGTCATAAAAGTTTATGAAGAAGACAGAATAGAAAAAAAGGTCTTAATCCATATCCTCAAAAAATACTTTTCTAAATCAAATAAATTAATCTTTGTTGATTCAAAGTCAAAAGAGAATATATCTGCAATCACTGTTGAAGAAGGTGCAATCAAATTCTTAGAAAGCATGTTGAAAGATAAAGAATTATTCTTTCCACCAGAAAGAAACCTGTTGGATGACGTTTCAATATTTGAACTGGAAGAGTACGCTAAAATAGAAAACATTCCGTTCAAAGAACCGGATTTTGGACAGATTTATCAAAAGCTTAAAGAAATCTACTTAAAAAGGCCATCAATTTTCTTTTCAACATATCAAAGTGCAAAAAAAATACAAAAAAGAATCGGCAGACAACAATCCAATCAAAAACAGGATTGTTGAAGGTCTAACGATAACAATAGTTCTTTTTCTCATAATTAAGCATTACAATGTTTTAGAAATCGTCCCAGCTTACTATCAAGATGAGGTTACAGATTACTTTATTGGGTTCTGTCCTGGATGTAAAACTGAATTTCTAACAATCTTAAATCAATCTAAAGAAGTAAAGTGCGCATTTTATTCCTTAAATGACCCAGATGTTATTAAGGTATTATATTCAAAAAATGGAGAAGTAAAAGTATTCCATTCAAATTTCAAAAGCATGTTGGATTTAGTAAAGAACCTTAACGAATCAAACACAACAGTAAAGTATATTCCAGTTTATTCTTATGGTTTGATGCACCATAAATTCTGTATATTAGATAATAGATATATCATCTTGGGCTCACTCAACCCAACACAAACAGGATTCGAACAAAGCAATGATTTTTTAGTTATTCCGTCTGAAAGACTCGTAAAAGAATTAAACAAAGAATACTTGTATTTAGGTAACACTTTTTACAGACAGGATTATGTAAACAAATTAATAGCGTTGTTATATTTTAAACGTAAAGAGCTTCTTATCTGCAGAAAAGATTTGTGTAAAGAGAGGTTAATGTATGAGATTAGTAACGCTAAAGACCGAATCTGGTTTGCCCAATTCTTAATAACAGACAATGATGTTGCTGAACTTTTGATTGAAAAATCTCAAACTTTAGATGTTAAAGGAATCATCAATAAAGAAAATATTAATCTAAAAGGAAGCGATTATTATAAGATTAAAAACTTTACAAAACCCTGTAAAGATATCCACCTAAAAATCTGGATCATCGACAACAAAACAATAACTGGTTCTTTAAACCCTTCAGAGAATGGTTTTACTAAGAACGATGAACTCATGTTTATAATTAAAAACAAAGAAGCTGTTAACGAATACACTTCACAGTTTATTGAATTGTTCAACAAAATCTGTTAATTATTTAAGCACATAAACTACATCCCTGACAAAAACACCTAAGGAAACACCTAAAAGAAGGGCAAGGATATAAACATTCAGATGGAATGTTTTTTGTTGATTTATAAACAAATCCATTTTTGATAATTCTATAGCATACTCTGAGAACAAGATTGCTAAAGAAACATCTCCCTGTTCAGCCAGTTGTTTAGCATAAGTGTAATAACTGTAAGCAACAATCGGGAAATAACCTTTAGCAGTTTGTTTCCTAATCTCAGTTAACGCTGCATCCAATTTCTTTGATATAGTTTCATTAAACCTTTCGTTGTTAACAAACAGATAAGTGTTATAAACATTAATCGTTGCTCTGGTTTTAAGCGCTTCAAATAAGCACAGGTCATACTTGCCTTGTTCGAAATAACTCTGAGGTGTTTCCAAATCGATAGATGCTATAGTTGATTGCGGCAGATAAAACTTAAGTAATTCTTTCATAGAGTTAAGTTCATGAATCCTGTCTAAACATTGCCTTTCGAGATAACTCTCGTCAAAATCCAGCTTATTTTTATCCAAAGAATAGAACTTCGACCACAACACTGCGCTATAAACCCTTTCAAAAGCATAAGCTAAGGAAAACATATTACTCTGATTGGATTCATAATTTTGCAACTCTTTCTTAGCTTCCTGTATTCTAGAATTAACTACGCCCTTGATCTGCAAATCTCCAAGAGTTTGAGCTTTTTGTTTTAAGAGATTTTGTTCAAAAAACATAATCTTATCTTCAACAAACTTTGCAATTGATTCAACATCTTGAGGACTTTTGTCTTTAAAGAGCAAATAAGACAATCTAGGATTGGCACTAAAACAGAAACTTGCTGCAGCATAATAATTGCCGTTTTCTTTAGCTACAAGCGAATCGTTATAAAACTCAACAGCAAGCTCAAAATAATCCTTATTTTCATCAGCAACCTTCGATGAATTGACTTGTTCAAGCAAACTCCTTGTACGTTCACACAATCTTTGGGAAACCTCTCTCATAACTTGCTCGTATTGATAATCCGATGCGTTTACGACATTTTCTTCGTCAAATCTTTTTCCTGTAAAGTATTCAAGAGCATCATACAAACTAGTAAGTTCCACTACCTTTTTTCCGTGTTCTTTACCATACTTGACTAAATCAACCGTTTGATTGTTATGTTCTACAATAGATTGACCAAAAGGTATTAGGATTGTATCTATATCTGTGCCAAAAGTGGATTGCACTTTTTCAAACAATCCAGCGACAGGACCTATTAAATAACCCGAGTTTATTGTTCCTGTGACTGTAACCTCGTCATCTATATCTAAATCCTTAAGTGCAGCCACTGTAAGAACTGCAATGGCCATGCTTGCGCTTGGCCCACTAACCAAGAAACTGCTGGCATCAACTCGGTAAAAGAAATCATACTTTGAACAATCCTCACTTAAAAACTCGCAGGCTAAATGATTCGAGTACCTTATAGACGCCTGCAAATCCACACTACTCATCGGAGATGTATCAACAAAAACATTGCCATTACCATCTCTCAACCAAAGATAAATCTTTGCAGTACTGCCTCTGGCAAACTCAGTGTTTGCTCCGCTAACAGCCAATGCATTTATTGAATAAACCTTTGAGTACCTTATAACTGAATGAAAGAAAATCGTTAAAAGAAGCATAAAAATCAAGAATTCTACAAGAATCACAATTAGTGAAGTTCTAGAGATTTTCTTTTCAGAGAATACATTAAAAGATAATTTGGGTATTAATTTCCTGAAAAAATTAGCATTCTTTTTCTTTGATTTTTTATTCTGAGTTTTTTTGTTAACCATCTTAAACACTAAACTGTATTGATGAAAACCTAAAGAGATAAACATAAAGCTGTTGTCACTCTTTAGATAACTCTGAGTTTTATAAAGTTATTTATTTGTAAGTTTTTATCTATTATCTTGTTTTATTAGTTTTGAACAAAAAAGGCATCAGAAATCGTTAAGTGATGATTGTTTATGGTTTCCTAGGTTGTTCTTAGATTCCCGCCTATTTCTATTAACAGGCTTTTTGCGCGGTTCGTGATTTTTTGGGTTTTTATTAACTAACTCTTCATTCACTTCTACATTCAACTGCTCAAGAATCTTTAAAGTTAGTTTTTCTCCAAGCAAAGCTTTCAACTTTGAAAACCCTGCTTTCTTCACATCTCCAAGGTTCTTTATGCCTTTAGAATAAAGCAATCTGGCCCTCTGTTTACCTATGCCTTTTAATTGAAGCAAAGGTATTAATTCTTCTTTCGCCCCATACTTCAAACGAAGCCTTAATCTAAATAAGCTATTAATCAGCTTGTTTTTATTCAGGACTTTTGCCAATTCAATCAAAGCATAAATCAACCAGTCAACTAACTCAAGTTTGACCCTTAATTCTCCAGGCCTGATGTTGTATTTCTCTAACAAACTTTCTTCATCCATCTCGTTTATCCAGTCGTTTAGCAAAGCTGCAAATTTAACTGCTCTAAGGAAATCTTCAAAGTCATAATCAAATTCGGAAGGGACATCAAACAAGAAATCATCATAATTCTCTTGAATTAATGCAAAGATATCCTCTATCTCGCGCTTGTAAACTGAAGGCAAAGGTCTTAATTCCAAAGATTTCGAGATTAAAACCAGCACAGGGAAAGCCTCAAACTTAGAAATGTTATTTAACCCTTGGATAAAATCATAAGCGGTTAAAGGATCTAGATAGAGTTCAGCAACCCGCTTGCCTAAATCTGTGGCAGCATAGCTCCCGTCTTTTAATACCAAGAAGCTTTTTTCAATAAGTTCTTTCGCAATTTCTTGAATCATAAATTTAATCTTATCTAAGTCCTTAAATTGATAAGACCAGAACGTTTTAGCAAAAAAATCCATAAGCTCATTTTCTTTCCTGAAAAAGCCACCGGCAATTAATGATAGAACAAAAGTTCTAAGTATTGGTTCAACAGCGAGTTTGGAAAAGATGTCCTCAGGAATACCTAAAATGTAATCATTAAGCACCTTTTCTCTTTCAGAATTGCTTGAAACAACAACAATTGCTTCACCAACATTATCATACTTTGGTCTTCCTGCTCTACCTGCCTGCTGCATGTATTCCATGACAGGGATATAAGATAACCTTCCTTTGGAGTATCTCTTTAAATCCCTAATAACAACACGGTAAGCGGGCAAATCAACCCCTGCAGCAAGAGTAGGTGTAGCCACAATTACTTTAATCAAACCTTTCCTGAAGCTGTTCTCAATAAGTTCTCTTTGTTCAGGCAACAATCCCGAATGATGAAAAGCTACGCCTTGTTTAGTAGCTTCAGCTAAACGCAGACACTGAACAGTAGGTCTTTCAAGAACAGATTGTATTCTTTCTGAGATTTTTTCAAGCTCTTCAAAAGATAGATTAAATATGCTCTTATTTTTATCTATGAACTTCGAGATATCTAACGCAACTTTCTCTGCACTTCTTTTAGCATTAACAAAAATCAAAGCTTGTTTGTTCTTTTTCAGAGTGTCCACAATAATGTTTATGATCGTATCTCTAGACAAAGGGTCAACTTTCAAACTCATTAGAAACAAGGAACTTGCTTTAAGTTAAAAAGATTTTGAGAAAACTCGCTTAATGAAATTCTTTAATAAGGTTATATGGGAAAACTCCTGAATTTCTAAGATTAGAATCCATTAAAAAAAGATTAAATTTATTTTCCTCAAAAAACTTTCTCAATCTAAAAGCGTCATCAAAAAGTAAAACATTTTTATCAGATACAAAAAATCTCAAATGCTTTAATGTTGATTCCTCAGGCTTAACCTCAAAAAAATTGGATCTAGCTTTTATTTTTTTCACATTAAAGAAAGAAGCACTTTTGTCATTAAATAATAAAGCATCCTTCAGAATAAGGTCAGGGTTCATAAACAAATATTTTTTATTATCAACAGACAATATCCTAAAAACATCAACCAAATCAAAATCCGGACATCTTATACCAATAACCTTACTGAAAAACTTCCTCTTGGCAACTAAGCGTCTAAACAAGAAAGTTCCTGCGTCTGAGTTAACTTTTTCATTGAGTCCTATAAAAATTGTGTCCCCATAAACCAAGAAATTATTCGAATCTAAATAGATATAGTCGGGTAACTCCAGAAGAATATGCAACTTTAATTGCTTAACAAACCGTACGAGAGCGTCTCTATGCTCAACTTCTTTCATATAACCGATTATTAGACCATACTTTGTAGTCAAGATGTGATCTTTAACTCCTTGAATGGTGTGGCTATCATTATTCTTATCTAGAAAAAACACTTCCTGATTCAAACTTTTTAATGTTGCAATAAACGTTGATATCTTTGGATAAACGTTTGTATCAAAATCCGGAAACTGATTAAAAACTACAAAAGCCATATTTTGTTTCTAATCCAAAAACATTTATAAATTTATTTGTATATTAAAAGGAGCATGAACAAAAATAAAACAAAAAATACAAGAAACAAAGTTCTGCTTATCATAAACCTTAAAACTTATTTAGAAGGTTCTGGCAGGAATGCTGTTAAGCTCGCAAAAATTTGTGCTAAAATTCAAAAAGAATACAAAAATTGCGAGATAATGCTTGCAGCTCAAGCGGCAGACATTTTCAGGATAACAAAAGATTACAAAATAAAAGTGCTTGCGCAACATGTTGATAATATTGACGCTGGAGCTCACACAGGCAAAGTTCTTATCCAAACTATTAAAGATAATGGCGCAGCTGGAACACTAATAAACCATTCTGAAAACCAGCTTAAACTAAAAGATATTGAAAATACAATTAAAAGATGTAAAGAAAACAAAATGTTCTCTGTAGTCTGCGCAACAAACGAAAGAATTGGAAAAGCAATAGCAACATTAAATCCGGATGTAATTGCAATAGAACCACCAGAATTAATTGGAACAAAGAATTCTGTTTCTAAAACAAAACCTGAGCTTATCAAACAAAGTGTTAAGGCAATTAAAGAAACAAATCCGAACATAAAAGTGCTATGCGGAGCAGGAATAAACACTATGATGGATGTATATAAAGCTTTAGAGCTCGGTTCTGAAGGCATACTTGTAGCTTCTGCGATTGTAAAAGCCAAAGACCCTGAAAAAAAGATTAGACAATTCTGCGATGCTGTTAATAAATTTTTAAACAAAAAGAAAAAATATTAAAATAAGCTCTTTTGTCTTTAAGTTAATAAATCATGGAGGCGTGGCCCAGCGGCTACGGCGGTCGGCTGCAGACCGACTATTCCTGGGTTCAAGTCCCAGCGCCTCCTTTTTTCTTTTTGATTCATTTTGGTATGAAACCCGAGAGAGAACTCTGTTTTGAATCGTTGAGAATATCTTCCTCAGAGATACCAACAACGTCTATAATAGTTTTAACTGCAGGAACTATTTGATTATTAATATAATATTGATGGTCATAATCCTTAACATTACATTCGTTCGGCAATCTAATTTTCTCAGCCAGTTTAGAACCATATTTTGAAACAATATAAGAAATAATCATGCCAGGATAAACATCTATGCCCTTTTGCACTAACCTTTCTGCCGCGACAACATGCGGTCCTTTAGATTCATAAAGGTCAAGGTTCTTTTTTAGTTGAGTCATTAAAATTAGTTTATCTAAAGCAACTTCGTGATTCTTAACCTTTTTAATCATATCTTTAAGATAAGCTACAATCTTCTCTTTCGGTTCATTTCTTAATATCATCTGCAAGGTATTTTCTTGAATCTCTTTTGCAATAGGCGACCAATCTCGTCTAATTGTCTCGAAACCTTTAACTATGAGGTTACCATTTTCCTCCAACAAAGCGTATTTCTTTTTCGCGCCCGTTGAAGAATCTTTTGCCGAAACAAAAATAGCTGATTTGTAGAATCCTTGCAATTCCAATTTCATTATACCAGGCAACTTCTTGTTTATCCCTTCAACAAGATTAAGCACTTTTTCTCTAGATTTACCTTTTATAGTAACAAATATGGAATCGGTATCTGAATAAAGAACCAAGTAACCTGCTTTTAGAAACCTATCAATAATCTGCTTAATGTACATCCGTCCAAAAGAGGTTATGCTCTTTGCGCATTCATAACAATACCACATTGATAAGGGATAACCTAAATAACCATAAATTGAATTTGCTACAGTTTTAAGCGCATACTGTCTTGCGTATAAAATATCTTTATCGGCATCCTTTGCCTTTTTCATTATCTCTTTTATGTTTGACCTACGTGTTATCAAGTCCTCTAAAATATAAGGAACAAAACCTTTCTTCTCCTGACAGAACCAAACAGATTTATCCGGGGAATAAATCTTTTTTTTGCATTTAGCATTACATGTTTCTGGAGAGATGTTGTGAGATACAATTATCGTTGGATACAGACTTTTGAAATCAAAAACAGCTATGTCTTCATAAAAACCAGGCTCAGGTTGATAAACAAAAGCGCCTTCATAAGTTCGACTATGCCTTTTAGCAATTTCTGACTCATCAGGCCTGTTTGGAGAAATCATGTTGTATTCTTTTTCTCTTTTAAGGAAATACGCTTCAACTAACGAAGAGTAATTACTTCTACAAACAAAAAACACTGGTAAAGAAACTAGCTTTCCCAATTCATCCATAGTTGAAAACAATTTTTTCATCAATAAAAAACACAACTCTGAATCCCTGAGGTTATACTTAGCAAAAGCATCTAAGTCACTATTGTTTTCCCAGGAAGTAGATAAATTGTCGAGATTAACATCAACTTTCTCTTTTCCTAACAACTCTCTAGAAACCTCGTTTAAAGAATAGGATTCTACATTCAAAGAAGCCCTAAGCACACCTCTTACGAATCTGTAAACGTCAATATGAACAATTCCTTTTATCTTAGCTTGTTTAAGAGAGGAACCCGTTATAACTATTCCTGAACGGTCTACTCCAAAATCAAAATTTATGCCCAAAACTTTAGCTCTCTTATGTAAATAAGGCAAATCAAATCCATCTGAAAAGAATCCTACTAACAAGTCAGGATCAATCTCTTTAATATAATAATTGAATTTTCTAAGCATATCTTCTTCAGAATCAAGCACTTCAACGAAGTCAGCTTTAAACTCAACTTTTCTATGAGTTAGTACTTTCTTAAAGTTTTTGCCGTATAGTGAAATAAACAGAATTGGATTTTTCTGTGGATTTATTTCTCTATTCTCTGAGTAGGTTTCTATATCAACAGCTAAGGTTTTTGGTTCGTAAGGTTCAGAATCTTGAGACAGTTCGATTGATTTTAGAAGATAAACAGGAGTTCTATATTCCCTGAAGAAATCAAGCATTGTCTCTTCATCTATATCAACATTGTAATAAGAAAAAGTAACGAAATCATTATCAAACAAAAACCTCTTAACATAAGGTATGTTTGATTCATAACTGTGAACAAAACCCGGAAACTTTTGCTTAATTAATTCCTTGATTGGCTTAACACCTCTTGGAGAATTTACATAAATCTTATAGAGATTCTTTTCTTCGTTAAGCAAAAGCTTTTTTTCTCTAATAGTATTAACAACATAAAAATCGTTAATGCTTATCCCTAAAAGCTCCTCTGGAGAGGGTTTCTTTTCATCTTCAAACTCAACATAAAAATAAGGCAAAAATTTAGAGTAAAGCAAAGTTACTTTCTTACCTTTAATTCTTCCGTAGAGCTCTAAATAAGTTTTGCCTTCAACAACTCTATAATTCAAGTCTATTAAAAAAAACCGCGATTTCATTTTTATTATTAATATAAAACAAACTGAAGCTCAAAGACCTTAATCCAAAGACAAGTATTCTCTCTTAAGCAACAGAGCATCTTCTTCAATATTCGGACTTTCGTTAATTAATACACCTTTAACATCAAAAAGCTTCATTGCTTTAAGCAAGTCCTTGTAATTAAAATCTGACTCCAATAAAGGCAGATGATTCTTCTCACCTTTTTCAGAATATTGAATCCCTGAAATGTGCATATGCATATCATGCAAAACGTCTTTACCAAGCTCCTGTTGAATTGTTTTAAACATCTCAACAAATTCTTCAAAAGTGTTGAATTTTCCATTATTCCTTGCATGGCAGTGAGCAAAATCAATGCAAGGCAGCACTAAATCGAGTTCCTTACTTAATCTTATCAACTCATTCAAATCGCCAAATTGTGTGGGTTTACCAGTAAGCTCTGGCCTAACCTGAACCTTAATGTTGTTTTCCTTAAGTTCGGAAACAATTCTCTGTAATGCGAGTTTTACTTGTTCGTAAACTTTCTCTTTCGGATCCTTCATATAATACGCTGCATGGAAAGTTATAGAATGTCCGCCGCACAAATACAGCTTATATGCTGTGTCTAAAATTCTTTTAATACTCGCTTCAACTTTTTCAGGTTCTCTGGAATTCAAGTTGATATAATAAGGTGCGTGAGCCGTAAGCTTAAGCCCTAGCTTCTTAGCAACATGATTAACTTCTTTAGCAAGATCATCACTCATTCGAACTCCTCTAACAAACTCGATCTCCATGCCATCTAAGCCCAATTCTTTCAATCGATACAATCCATTTATAATTCCAGGTTTAGAACTTAAAGGAACCCCTGCAGTAAAAAAGTTGAGTCTATCAAAGAGCATAGTCTTAAGAAAGTAGTTTTTGTATTTAATACTTTTCTTAATTTCACAATTAAAGCAACTTGGAGAATCAGTAAAATTTAAAAAGAAATATTCAAAACCTTATCATTACGCCGAGGTCGCATAGCCTGGTCAGTGCGGAGGATTGCTAATCCTCTGTCCTTTGGACACGGGGGTTCAAAACGCTCAACAAGGGGTGTGAAAATCCCCCCCTCGGCGTACCCGTCTTTTTCTCAGAAAACGAGCAGGATAAAAACTAAAGAATGCAATAAAAAAGCTTTTAAAAAAAGCTGAAAACCTAAACATATTATGAAAGCCTTAAAAACATCATTTAATGGAAATCCTAATGTAGGTTCATTGTTATTTGTTAACAACAAATTTGGTATAATCTCTCCGAGATACTTCAAGAAGTATAAACGGGATTTAGAAGAAACCTTCAGTGTACCTTTTTATTCATTAACCATTTCTGGCACAGATCTTTTAGGCATATTTATTGCAGGAAATGACGATTTTATGATAATCCCTGAAATTGCGTTCAAAGAAGAAATTGAAATGCTAAAGGAAATCTGCAAAAAACACGAAACAGGGATAATAATTAGCAATGACAAGGCTACTGCGTTAGGGAACCTAATATTAATGAACAAGAACTCAATAATACTCTCGCAAGAGGTTAACGAAAAAACTGTCAAACAAATACTAGAAAAAACTAAACTAAAAGGAGTCCATTTAAGCCAAGACCTTTTAATCGGTTCTCTTGCCAGAATAAATAATCAAAAAGGTATTGTTAGTCCTTTAATTGATGAGGAACAAACAAGTTTAATCCAAGAAACTTTAAAGATTGAAACCGTTCAAATGACTACAAACTTCGGTAACAATTTCATAAGTTCAGGTATTGCATTAAATGATTCTGGCTATATTGTTGGTAACTTGTGTTCCCCTGTTGAATTGTACGAGATTGACCAATTCTTAAGAGAATGAAAAACGAAACAAATGCAAAAGAGGAGTATTATTTCAATCTTATTAATCAACTTCAAGAAGAATATAATCAAGTTGTAGATAGCTTAAACGAAGTGAATTATTCAATTTATTGTCTTGAAGAGTTACAAAACGTAAAAGACGAAAAAGAGGTCTTATTCCCTGTTTTAAACGGCATATTGATTGAAGGAAAGATTAACAAAATCAACTCTGTAAAAATGAATGTTGGTGCAGGAGTAATTGTAACAAAAAGTGTTGAAGAAGCAATAGATTTCTTAAAAGAGAAACAAAAAAAGTTAATAGCTGGTGCAGAAGAAATCAAAACTCAAATTGATGCAATTATTCCGTTAATTGAAAATCAAAGCAATCGTGATTAAAAATGTTCAAGTTATTCAAAAAAAAGATTAAGGATAGCCTAAAAGCTTTCTCAAAGAAAGTTGAGGAAGAAGCAGAGCCTGTTAACGAACCAGAGTTAACAGAAGAAACAAAAGAGGAAAGCACAAAATCCAAAGGATTAAATGTTGAGCAAGAAGAAAGTGTTGAAGAGATTGAAGAAACTGAGCAAAAAGAAAGTTCTGATAAACAAAAAGATGAACGTAAAAAAGGTTTCTTCTCAAAGATAAAAGAAGGTTTCCAAAAAACAAAAATTAGTGAAGATAAGTTTGAAGACCTTTTCTTTGACCTGGAATTAGTGCTCTTAGAGAACAATGTAGCTTTAGAAGTGGTTGAAAAAATAAAAGAGGAACTTAAGGATAAAATAGTTAATAAACCTATTGAAAGGAGAAAGTTAAGCCAGACTATAGAGGACACTTTAAAGAATGCAATTGATGAAGTTCTAAGTTTTGAACCAATAAATTTAATTGAAAAGATTAAGAATTCTGAAAAGCCTTTCAAAATAGCTTTTTTCGGAATCAACGGTTCAGGTAAAACTACTACCATCGCTAAAGTTGCAGCCTTGTTAAAAAAGAATAACTTATCATGTATACTTGCAGCTTCAGATACGTTCAGAGCTGCTGCTATAGACCAGTTAGAAGAACATGCCAAAAACCTTAACATAAAACTTATCAAACACCAATATGGCTCAGACCCAACAGCTGTAGCTTTTGACGCAGTCAATTATGCTAAATCAAAAAACATAGACGTCGTACTAATAGACACGGCAGGAAGGTTACATTCAAACAAGAACCTTATGGATGAATTAAAGAAACTAAAAAGAGTAATTAAACCTGATTTAAACATATTTGTCGGCGAAAGCATAACTGGTAACGATTGTATCGAACAGGTTAAAAAATTCGATGAAGAAATTGGTATAGATGCAATTATTTTAACAAAGAGCGATGTTGATGAAAAAGGCGGTACAGCCATCTCAGTATCTTACATAACGGGTAAACCAATTCTGTTCCTAGGCACAGGCCAAGGTTATTCTGATCTAAAAGAATTTAACAAGCAAGAAATTCTTGAGAGTTTATGGGCTTAAGGTTTTAGATGAGTTGCATGAAAACCTTTCATAAACAATGTAAATTTATTAGAGTTGTAGTTTAATCGAATGTCTCCTTGTTCAATCAATTTGTGTATCAATCCTAAGTTATCTACATCTTGAATTATATTAACCAAAGTCTTGCCTTTCAGATAGATTACTAAATCAGGATCATCAAAAGTCGCTTCTTCACCAACCTTAAAAAAATTGGAAGTGAAAGTAGCGTAAAAAACCTGATTAGAATCAAAAATCACAAGCTTAACTTTAGCAGGTTGCAAATCAAAAAGATTACTGTGTAATTTATAGAACTTTAAACCCTTAAAAAAATACTCTATGTGCTCTAATTCAAAATAAGGGATTCCTTCTTCAACTTTGATTGGAGGCAGATCAAGATAATCGGGCTGAGCTTGCTGATGTATTGAGAATCCTGCAACTAAAATAAATAAAATAAAAATCGATAAAACCGACAACAAAAAAACCTGCAAAATTGGGCTTTTAGTTTTATGTTTCTTAGATGGCATTTGACTTTACTTTGAAAGGAAGTAGCCCTTTCTCAAATTCCATTTTTGCAATCTTTGCTGGGTCATAATTTATCTTTTTCAAATCTTCTTCTGAAAGTTTTATCAACATTGGTGCGCCCATTGAGAGCTGCAAGGTTCTAGCACCTAGAATTCTTGCAACTTCAAATCGTGTATACTTTCTTTTCATTGGGTCACCCCCTTAGCAATCTTAAGCAATTCCTCAAACTTTTCTTTTGAAAGAACCAGCATCTTTTCAATATCTTCTTTCTTCAATGGATAATCTCCGCCTTTTTGTATGGCACAGATTTTTCCGTCATCTCTTCTAGTTAAAGTTAGCCTTGCCTCTGCCAACTCAAACTCTTCAACAATTGGGTCAATGAAAAGATATTTATCTATCTTAAATACTGTCGTCGGAAGAACTATGTGCTTAATTGGCAACTTCTCATCAGTCAACTCATGATAATCAACCTTGTCATCAACAACTTTTGGGAATCTTGCATTCATTAAAGCCAGCATAGCTGCAAATCCTGCTACATCAATCAGGTTACCATCATCATTAATAACAACAATGTCAACGCTAACATTCCAAACTGCTTCACCTTCTTTAATACAAAGCTTCTCAAAATCTAATGCTGGAGCTTCCCTTAAACCTCTATCAACAACTCTTGAAAACTCAACAGCGTCAATATCTGGAGGACCAGGCATATACTCTTCAGAAGCTAAAGGCGATAGAGACACTTCAACCATCAGGTTACCTTTATTAGGTGTATCGGGATATGGTTGATCTATCGAAAGCTTAACTCCTGCAATTACATGAGTACCTCCAAACTTTACAGATGCTGAGCCTTCAGCAGTTTTTACCACATTAAGTTCATACTCAATATTTCTATAATCAGTCAATCCTCGACCATCATAACGAAGATTATTTTCAAAATACCTTAAAATATGATGTGCCTCATCATTTCCTCTCATTGGAATCACCTACCTTCTTAAATTTCTCAAGTAAAGCCTGTTTTTGGACTTCATAAACCTTTAAAGCAGCATCTCTTGCAAGATCCACTAACTTAATCAAATTCTCGTCATCAATAATTCCGTCCATCTGAAGAAGAGATACTTCACCGGTATTATGTATAAAAGCGAAAGGTATATCTGAAACCTCTCCTTCAAAAGCTTCCTCTTCATATCTTAAATCTACAAGCAACTTGTCATCAACTTTGCCTACAGCTACAGCACTCACTAAATCTTTCATAGGGATACCCGCATCCGCTAAGGCTAAGGCCGCTGCAGTAATGCCTGCACACCTGGATCCTGCATCAGTTTGCGGCAATTCTATAAATACATCCACAACCGAATTAGGAAAATGATCTAAAAGTACTACAGGCAATAATGCCTTTTCAGTTACCATTGAAATCTCTTTAGACCTTCTATTGCCTCCAGGTCTTATCCTTTCTCCAACACCTGAGAAGGGCAACATATTATAATTACATCTCAAAACTCCTTTCTTAGGATTTTGCTTAAATCTTGGAACTAACTCTCTTGGACCGTAAACTGCTGCATAAGCAACAGTGTCGCCCATTCTAAAATAAGCACTACCATCAGCTTTTTCAATCACGCCTACTTTGGCTTCCATAGGCCTAAGGTCTAAAAGGCCTCGTCCATCAACTCTTTTATCAAAACTCATATGATCACCCCAATTTTTGACCTGTTTCTTTCTCTAAGAATTCTTTAACTCTGTCCGTTAAACCAGAGGTATGAGCTTCCTCATCTATCTTTTTTATGACTTTTGTCAACAAAAGCTCCTGGTTAGGTTTACCATCAATCCAGATGTAACCGTTCTTTCCAACATAAATTTTACACTGAGTAGCTTTCTTAAGCATAGTAATCATTGACGCATTCTTACCAATTATCCTGGGCACTTTCACAGGAGGAAATTTAATTATTCTTCCACCAACAAGTTTTGTTAAACCTTTGTCCCTAAGAGTTAAATCAATCAACATCTGAGATGTAACTCTTGAAATCTTTGCAAAAAGAACATCCCCGATATCAAAATACTTTGTCAAGTCTTCCCCTCGCTTAATAAACTCATTAACCGCATCCTTTATAGGCAGAACAGCACTATAAGCTCCCCCCAAATCAACTCTCCATCCAGAAACCAAGATATCACTCACGACACCAACAACTGTGTCTCCTTCTCTTGGCACATACGATCCACTTAATGGGATCACTTTTATAACTCGTTTATTTATTTCAACAAGTCCTAATCTTTTAGAATAGACCTTGTCATCTTCTCGATATGCATCCCCAGTTGGCACAAAATCCATGCCTTCAGCAAGAAGCTGTCCTGGGATAACAATTTCTTTGTCTTTGACTTTTACTACACCCATATATTCACCTCTCTAAAATATAAACATAAAACCTAAATCACTTTGACTCAAGAATTTTGACATCAACAGAACCATGAGTCAAATTATTCAACTTATCAATCACATCGTTGACTCGTCCAGCAGGAATAGTCATATTGCAAATGAAAGACCCGTCAGACAACCATTCCTCTTTGCCAAGCTCGCCTAATTCTTTCAAAACACCATAAACCTTAGCTGCATATGTTGAAGGTAGAGAAACTTGCAACACCTTTTTCTCAAACCTCAAAGGCATGATTATCTTAATCTTATTCACAACCTCGTTCAAGAGCGCATCTACTTTTTTAGTTAAATCTAGATGGATTTTAGCTTCTTTTATGGCTGCCTCAATTCTAGCAGGCGGTATTGGCAAACCTGTCCTTGGATCTATTGCATTCGTATGGATCAAATCAATTATTTGTTTTAGCTTTTTTTCTCTTATCTCTTCGCGTTGTTTTGTAGTAAGATGAATATCTCCTTCTTTGATAATTACTTTAGCTACTTCTTCTGGATCATCTGTTCCAAAAACCTCTTTCAAAACATGTTCAGAAGCAAGCAGTCCTTTATGAGCGTCTGAAAAAATATGCAAGCTCTTTACTGCATCCTCAACATCAACAGGTTCTCCTTGTTTAAGTTTAATAGCTAAATCCGGATCAATCACAACCTCAAAAGTGTGTTCTCCTTTTTTTAACCTGGCCAGATTAAAACTGACCGAACCCTTTTCGGGATCAAAATTCATAGTATCACGACCAAAACTGCATATGCAGATTTAAAAAAATGATAAAATCAAAATGAATCAAAAATATTTATTTTTTCAAGTAAGATTTTATCTTGTCTTTGCTAAGCAAAGTGTATTTCTTAGTATTATCAACATAACCAACATCAATGCGTTTGATGTTAAACTTGTCCTTCAACAATCTCTTGAGTATGCTTAAACCTAAAGTTACAGCTTCATCAAAGGACATATCCTTCTTGTATTCTTCTTGCAAGAGTTTATCAGCTTCCTCACTGAATTCACCAACGGCTTTCGCATAATATTTGAAATAGATGCCTGTAGGATCAGTTTCATACAACTGAGGACTAAAATCATAACCCGCTACTAAAAGGGATACTCCAAAAGGTCTTGCTGCACCTGATTGAGTATAATATTGCATTAAATCGCACAAATCTCTTACAACTAAAAGCACATCTACTGGGTTACCATAATAAAGCTGATGTTGTTGAGCAAAAACCTGAGCTCTTGAAGCCAGAACTCTTGCATCTGAGATTATTCCGGAACCTGTAGCTAAAATGTGGTCTGAGATTACAAATATCTTTTCTACAGAATCTTCAATAACCAAATCATTAACTATTCGTTTATCAGCCAATAACACTACACCGCCTTTATAGACAATGCCTAAAGCTGTAGAACCTTGCATTACTGTTTTTTTCGCATATTCTACTTGTAACAATCTGCCATCAGGACTAAAAAGAGTTATAGCCCTATCGTAACCCATCATTTGATGATCATTTAGATCCATTTAGTTTCACCTCTTGAATTCTCCGCTTAATCTTGAGCAAGCTGCCTGAAACAAGCAAACTTACGATCTGTACCTTTTGGTTATTTGCTTCATTTATAAAGATTATGGATGCCTTAAGAAGGTTTATGTATTTACGATTAACTTTCAGAACAAAGAAACTGCCTTTGCTTAAATTCTCAACAACCATAATACCCGAAATACCAAAAAGAAAATCGCCCGCAAAAGATTTAATCTTTGCTAAAATCTCATTTCTAGACTCTTCCCAGGAAGAACCTCTTATTTGAAAAAGAACGTATCTCTTTTTTTCCCTCAAACTAGGTTTAAGAAGTTTCATTAATACTTAGAATTCATGGAAAGTTTAAATAATTTTTGAGTTCTAAGGTTATTCACAGTTCGAAATGCCTCGAACAACCATTTCTCAGTTAATAAAAAACAATAAATATAAAAAACTCCCGAATGAGAACATACCTTTCAATACGAGGTTAAATAGAATTAAACAAGGAGGAAATTAAAATGGCAGTCAGCGCGGCTGAGATGAATATAATAAAAATAATTTTGGGTATTATAATTGGTGTGTTGCTTGCAGTAGTTTACTCTCTAAGAGTAATCGTATTAATGGAAAGAAAAATTGCCAGAATGGACTTAAATCTAATAAGGATCGTTAACAAGCTTTACAGGGTTGAAGAACAAGAAATTAAAGAAGAGAAAAAAATTGAACAGATGATTCAAAAGAAAGCTAAGAAAACAGCCAAAAAGAAAACTACAACAAAAAAAGCAACTAAGAAATCAACTAGCAAAGCTAAAAAAACTACAGCAAAGAAAACAACCAAAAAGAAACCTGTAGCAAAGAAGACAACTAAGAAATCAACTAGCAAAGCTAAGAAGACCACAGCAAAGAAAACAACCAAAAAGAAGCCTGCAACGAAAAAGACAACTAAGAAAAAAGCAACCACGAAAAAAACAACTAAAAAGAAAAAGTAAAACCTTTCTATTTGTTTTTATTTCTAGATTTATATTTTCTTATTTTTAGGTTATTAACTCAAAATAATTAAAAAATCAAAAAACATAAACATTAAAAACAAATAATACTTATTTGTAAAAATGAAATTTGATGAAGTTGTTAATAAAATAAAAACATTAGAGATCCAAGGCGCTGAAGTTATTGCTGAGGCAAGCGTAAATGCAATTCTATCAGTTATTGAAGAAATACACAATTGGGACAAGGAAAAGATTATCGATAAGCTACAATCTTGCAAGGAGATTCTAATAAAAACCAGGCCAACAGAACCAGCAATGGTGCATTCATTAAACTATCTGCTTGACTTCAAGAGCTTCCCTAATTTCAAAAAGATGGATTCTGATGAACTAATTAAAGAACTTGTTAAGAGGTCGAATTTCATAATAAAACACTTTTCAGAGAGTGATGAAATTATTGCTGAAATTGGTTCTAAAAAAATAAAGAAAAATTTTGTTGTTTACATTCACTGCCATTCTTCAACAGTTATGAGAATACTAAAAAAAGCCTGGGATAAGAACATAAAATTTGAAGTTTATGTAACTGAAACTAGACCACATTATCAAGGAAGAAGAAGTGCAAAGGAGTTAAGCGAACATGGAATTCCTGTCACCTATTTTTTAGACTCTGCTACAAGGTTTGCAATAAAAAAGGCAGACATTATGTTAATAGGCGCAGATGCTATAACAAATGATGGTAAGGTAATAAACAAGATAGGTTCTGAGCTTTTTGCCATAATCGCCAATAAGTACGATGTCCCGGTTTATTCCTGCACGAATTCTTGGAAGTATGATCCTGAAAGCCGGTTTGGATATGAAACTCCTATTGAAAAAGGAAGGCGAGAAGCAATTTGGGAAGATGCTCCTAAAAAAATAAGAATACATAGCGATTTATTTGAGAAAGTGGAGCCCAAACTAATCTCAGGCATCATCTCCGAATTAGGCATTTATCCGCCTGAAGTGTTCATTGAAGAAGTGAAACGAAAATATTCTTGGTTCTTTGAGAAATATTAGAATATCATGATTTTTGTTTTATTTTTTAGTTTTGGGTTTTGATTTTCGCTTTTTAGAATCAGTTTTTGTTGCTTTCTTTACAGCTTTAGCTTTTTTCACTTCTTTTTTCTTAACGCTTTTAGCTTTAGATTTCTTCACTTTATCTTTCTTTTTTGAAGATTGCTTAGAAGAACTCTTTTGCTTTGCTTTAGTTTCCTTTTTCTTTTTAGAACTTGATGTTTTCTCTTTTTTACCAGAATCTTTTTCTTCCGAATCCGTAGACTTTGATCTTCTTTTCTTTGGCAATTCTTTCTCAGGAGCCACAGTTTGCTTACGTTTCCATTCGGGGATTACTTTATTTTCGAACTCATCTATCTCCTTAACTAGTTCTTCGCGTTTCTTCTCAAGTTCTTTTATAATGTCCTCATTCTTGACTTCATCCATAATTAAACCACATTCGGGGCAGGTAAAATTAAAATCCATAGCTTGTTCAAAACTTAACCTCATACACCGATTTTGGCAGGAGAAAAAAAAATTGTTCTTCTCTCTTTCCAACCTTGACTCAATACGTGCAAGCTGATCCTTTAAGATTTTAAGATAGAGATAAGGAATATTTGACAAATCAGGAGTCCAGTAGTAAATATACCAACCTTTTTGTTTATCCTTCTTTCGCTTAAATTTAAGAAGATTATATTGCTGCAACCTATACAATTGATTCCTCATAACATTCAAATCCAGGTTTAGAGCCTCAGCTATCTCAAACTCTGAAACATTATACTTGCCTTTAAGGAAGTGAATAATTGGCAGAGTATCCTCTCCACATAAATAGGATATTACCTTGTCCTGTAATTTTTCATCGATTTTCATTTCTAATCTAAAATATATGTCTTCTTGGGACAATAGGCTTTATAAAGCTTATGATAAACTAAAAAGAGATTAAACATAAAGATAAGTACAAAGGCTCGAATGAAGATTTACAAGAATATCGTGGATGTTTACTTATGAGGCTTGATAAAAAGAAAAGTTTTATAATAGAAAAAACGTTTAAAAAAGTATGGCAAAGATAATCTCTTTAAACAGATGCTCTGAATTTAGTTCAGATATTGTTGGGGAAAAAGCTAAGAATTTATCCATAATCTCGAAAGATTATCCGATTCCTGAAGGGTTCGTCCTGCCTTATGATTTTATTCAAGAAGCCATTGATAACTCTGGAATTGATAATGATAAGAAAAAAGTTGCTTTAAATAAAGAAACGCTTGACGAACTGGAAAGCATATATTCTGCATTAAATGTATCTGAGAACGATTTTCTCGGTGAAAAGACAATATCACAATTAGTAATTAGGCCCAGCTGTTTACCTTCACAACTAAACAAGGAGATACCTACAATAATAAACATTCAAGATTTCAAAAGCCTTGTAGAGTACTTAGAAAAAGAGCTGTTTGCTTTCTATGAGAAAAAAAGCAAAGGCGGAATAATCGTACAAAAATTAGTGAAACCAAAGATTTCTGGACTAGTTTCTGCTTCTGAAAAAACAATTGAAATCAAAACCAATTACGGATACAGCAAAAGTATAAGAGAGGGTTACTTTGATTCGATAACCTTTGATAGAGTGTCAAGAGAAGTAAATACCAGTATAGGGAATAAGAAATTTGCATATATCTTCAACAAAGAAACAAAAGACATAGAACAGGCTGAAGTTGTTGAGCATAAGGCTTACGAATTAAGTGCTCCAAAAGAAATTATAAATAGGGCTATACAGATTGCGTTATACTTAGAATCTCTTGGCTTCACAGAATTTGAGTTTGCTTACACTGAAGACATCATCATCATCTCTGCAAAGAAAGGAGAAATTGCAGACAGAATCATTAGTGAACAAACAAGTGCAAACGAACAAAATAAAGAAAATAGTACTAATAACGAAAATGACGAGTTCATTGACTTGCTATCTATGGACTTGTTTAGTGAAGATACTGAAAGTGAAACAAAAACCGAAACTGATAACATTAATTTTAATATTGAAGTGATTGATTTCCAAGAAGATGATTCAAAGCAAGAAACAAATTTCTCTAACTCGTATATCTTTGATGAAACAACTAATGTGAAAAAAGCTATAACGCAAGCTGAAGCTGCTGCTGAAAATTTCTTTAGGATAATCAACAATACCTCAAATCAACAATACAATACTGTAAAGATTAGTGAAATTTTAGACAAACTAATTCAAAAATTTGTGATAATAAATCCAGCATTAGAAGGGCCGTTAAAACTCCTGAAAGAAGAATTTCTAAGAGAGTTAGAAAACCAGAAATAAAAAAATATTTTTTTATAGGTCTTTCATTAACTCATTAATCATTTCTATGAAAGTTGCATTGCTCCACGCTTGGTTAAATGCGCCCTGGCTAGTTTGTTTCCCTGCAGAACTCAATTCACCTGCTACGCCTAGCGAATTTAACCAGAGTATTTCCTTAGTGCTCGCTGCAATGATATCTGCAATATAATTCGCGTATCTTGATTTATCAAGCCTGTACATTGCAATTGCCGCCAAGTTGTTTAAGAAATACCATGAGTCGCCTCTGTGATAACTTCTTACATCTTCGCCAGTATGCTTTGAACAGAACAATTCTGACTTCTTGTCAATAGTGGCAAAACCTCCCCAAGGCATCCATAATCTTTTAATGGCTTCGTCAAAAACATTCCGCCATTGCAAATAAGACAGCATCTCTGGATAGAAATAATATGCTATGAACACGTTTGGTCTAAAGAATCTGTTATTTAAGTCATCATACAAAAGATTCCCATCGTAAAAATTGTTAACCGTAGCAATCCTCATTTTATTCTCCATGTCTCTATAGTATTCCTTACCTGTCAGGGCATAAGCCAACCTATGCAGATACATGTACATAGCCTGAACTTCTAAAAGGAAACCTTCTCTTACATCCTTACCAAAACTGGAATCCATCCAAGTTTCCTGTTTATCTGCATAAATCAAGTCACCTTTAACAAAGTACTTGTCAATCAAATCTAGAACTCTAAGCAAAGTTGTCTCAAATTCTTTAATAAACTTCCTAGAGAAAAGATAAGCCGATAGATTTTCTTTCTCAGCAAATCTGACTAAAAAGGCAATGCTGTGGAACAACCAAGGCAAAGCATCTATTGAAAAAATGCCCTTCTCACTTAAATTAGAGTAAATCTTTCCGTTGTAATACACATTCTTCATGAGGTTTTCCATATATTTCCTAGCTTTGTTTAACTCGCCGCTCAAAACCAATGCTTTCAAAGACAAAGCTTCGTCTCGAGTCCATTCCTGATAGAACCAAGGCAAACCCGCCATTAAGTAATCATGTGTAGCTAAGGACAATAAAGAATGCTGAGCTCTGCTGTATGCAAAATTAACTTCCTCAAAGCGACAAACTCTGTTCAAATTAAAAGCAATCTCATCCTTAACAATCTTATCAAAAACCTTAAACCGCGCATTTATCTGATTATATCCCTGTTCAAAGTTGTCAGAAACAAGAATCATAAACCTATTAGCTTTCAGCTCAACAGCATTAAAGACATATCTTTCAGTTATTGGGGAATTTCTTTCCGCATCATAATCATACTTTCTATGTTTCCAGGAATCTGTACGTTTGCAAGAACCATTAAACTTAATGAAAACATATTTCTCGAATTCTTTCCTGCCTGAATCAGGGTCTTCTTTTTCATCAGTCTTCTTAACAAAATGAATCAAGCAGAGGTTATCTTTGATCATCTTAAAATCATAAATTCTTCCCCACTCCCTGTCATCAAACATTCTCTTAACATCAAAGTAAAGTTTCATTGTTAACGACGAGTTTGACTCATACAACAAAGAACCTGTATCTGAATCTATGTAAAAAGAATTACTTATAAATCCAAAGTATGTTGTAAAAGAATTACCTATTACAACAACCTTATCTGGATGGAAATCTAAACCTTCAAACTCTATGCTGTCAAGAATCTTAAAAAAATCCTGCTGCTTGACAAAGAAACCATCAAACCTGCTTCTTTTTCCCATAGGTATTGTAAAATAGGCTTTATTAGTAAATATTGACAACCGATAATCTGGATCAACAGGTTCAGAACTGATTACTTTATCTTCTCCGCCATAATAAATCTTAGTCATGTTCAAACACCCCCTCTATAAAAATGTGCAGCATCTTCTGGAGCAACAACATTGATATGCGTGCCATAAAACTCGAATCCCCCAGGAGTTGTAATCCGGGGGATAATCCTTATGTGGAAATGCAAATCTTTATCAAAGGTTGAATTCAGCCATACAATATTATATGAACAATTTAACTCTTTCAATTTTAAAAGAATTTGCCTTAAGTGCAAAGCCAACTCATCAAAATGTTCCCTCAAATCATTCAAAAATCTAATATGCTTCTTTGGGAAAATCAAAACTTCAAAAGGATACTGAGAAGCGTAAGGAGTAAAAGTAAGAAAATTGTCTGTTTCTAGAATTCTCCTATCAGAATTCTTCTCGCGTTCAATAACCCTACAAAAAGGGCAACCTTCAAATTTAGCAACAGCTTTAATCAATTCCCTAACCCAAAACGGAACAACATTGTAAGCTATAATTTGTGAATGGGAATGAATTAAAGAAGTTCCAGCTTTTGGACCATGGTTCTTAAATAAACATACATACTTAATGCCTGGAATTCTGCTTAATTCCTCTAATCTGAAATTGTAAACCGAAATCAATTCAGACAATTCATGTTCATCCAGATCCCATAACTGTTTATTGTGCTTAGGAGTTTCTACTATAACTTCGTGCTTTCCAAAAGCATTTGCAAAAGTAAAGAACTCATTATCGGTTCTAACAATGTGGTCTCCATTTATGTCCACTGCAGCAAACTTGTTATCAAACCATCTGAACTTCCATGTTCCGTTATGTTCAACCCTGCCTTTTTCTTCAGGAGTTTTATCCTCGTTTCCCGGGCAGAAAGGACAATTCTCATCCAATTCAGGAAGGTTGCTTAAACTATCGTCTTCAACCTTAAACTGCGAGGGCCTTTTACCTCTATTTGTAGCTAAAATAACATATCTGTCCAACACATAATCTTTTCTTAGTTCCATTTTTTAATATTCAATTTTTTATTTCTGACTAACCAAATCTTGTGCTAAGTCATAAGCTTTAAAGTAATTCTCAACCAAATTATCCCAACTAAACATCAAAGCGGTTTTATATGATTTTATTTTATAATCTACCCTTTTGTCCCGCTTTAAAGTTGAAAACCTAAACATAAGCTTAGCAAGTTCATTCACCTGCTCATCATAACTTTTATTAGCCAACCTCAAAACAAAGATACCATTATCTTCTTTTCCAGAATTAATTAAATATCTTCCAAAACCTGACAAATCTGAAGTTACTGCCGGAACAGCTCTCATTGCGGATTCAACAGGAGTATAGCCCCAAGGTTCATAAATCGATGGGAACACGCCAAAGTGAGAACCGATTATTGTCTCAGAATAATCCAAGTTAAGCAAGCCATCCTTACCTGTTAGATATATTGGATAGAATATAACTTTAACTTTAGATTCCTTCTGGTTCAACAAGTTAAGCTGTTTTAACTTGTTTAAAATAGGATCTTTGTCTTCATAATTTATATAATGAGTAATCACTGGCGGATTGCCCTCTTTGTTAAAGTATAGCCTTAACTTTTTTAATTCTCTTAAGATTTCTGGAGAAACCAGTTTCGACAAACAGATGTCTTTACCAGCCAAAGCACATTGAAATAGCCTATTTAGAATTTGGTTTTTTGACGAGAACAACTTATCAGCAAAATCGTTAATCAACTCTCGATTTTCAACAATTTCTTCCCTGATGGCTCGACCGCCTGCGGGCACAAACAGAAACGCGAAAATCGTTTTTTTACTCTTTTTAGAAATCAACATCTCATTAAGTTTAGCTAAAGCATCAAGATATAAGTCAATGCCTTTAGCCTTAAACTCATACCTTGCTGCCAAAAAGAAAGTTAAACTTTCATCCAAATCTATTGGATAATACGGGAAAAACATATATGTCAAGAAATACCTCATCTTATCTCTGAATTCCCTATGCATCATTAACAATTCTTCAATAGAAGTTTCCAGAGGATTAATACCGTTAGGCAAGATAATGTCAGGTTCCTTACCAAAAAACAACTTTGATTCATAACCGGTTATTTCGCTAACTGTTGAGAAAACATCAACCAGGTTTGCAACAGCTCTTTCTGTCTGATGTTTGGTATGAACTCCTAATCTATAAGATTCTTCATCAGGATTAATCTTCTCAATAATATCATACAAATTTACACCAGTACCTGAAACAGCCCTGCCTAAAGTTGTGGCATGAGTTGTGAAAACCAACGGAATTTTAGAAGAGGTTTTAGAATTATCTAAACGCAAATAAAGTGCTGCACCTGCTGACAACCATTCGTGAAGATGAACAACAAAGTTCTCCTTAGGGTTCTCGTTATAGAACTCCTCAATTAATATTCCTACTGCAGTTGACCAAAGTATGGGCATATCATAATCGTAAAAATCGCTATTCAAAGAATCAATCTTATATTTATCCCAGTATTTTCCCTTAAATTCTGGAGCTCTACCCAAAAAAGATTCTGAAAGTTCTATCAAGATAGCATTAGGTCTCCCGGGAATCAACCAATTACCAAACCTGCAAAAAATTCCTTGCTCTTTCAACCTCTCAAAAACCGTCTTAAAACTATCAGGAACAGGTCTTTGAAGAAACTCGCCTCTACTTTTTTCTTTGAAAAAAGGTCCAATTAAAAAATAGTCGTCTCCAAATTTCTTCTGTACAAACTCTGACTTCGATTTAAGCACAGTATTTATTCCGCCAACCTTATTACAAACTTCCCAGGAAACTTCAAACAGCTTCATAATAATTTAACCTCGAATATTTTTATCAATTTTTACTTTTTTTAGCACTTATTTTTTTTGAGTTGCCGTACTCTTTTTCTTTGTTCCAGCCTTCTTTCTCTTTTTCTTTTTCTCGTATAATGGAATCAATCGCCTAACCATCTCTCTTAAAATAACTACCTGGATTTCAGGTTTATTGTTAGCTGAAAGCACTCTTGTTGCCAACTCTTCTTCATCAAAAACATCCTTTATCCAGTTGTAAAAATCGTTCCTTGCATCATTCACATGATATCTAAAAGTCTCCTCATCCATAAACTCTAAAGCGTCAACAAGTTCAAGCAAATTCTTCAATACTAAGCCATCTCTAACTAAAAAATAATGTTCTGGATCTATCTCCTTAAACAAATTATCTTCGTTCGCCTTAGCCTTAACTGAGGCTTTCGACCTTTTGGCACCTTTTTTGAATAACATTCTTACCCCCCTCTTTTTTTTTCAAAGTAAAAAATAAACATAAACAAATAACAAAATCTCAAACTAATTTTTATTTGCCAACTTGACTTTTTTAGTTTCTCTTTGCTTACTTTTCTTTTCAGTTTTACTCTTTTTTTCCGGGTTTAAATCGGATTTGAACTCTTTTATTGCTTTTTCTCTCTTCAAAGCATTTATTCTTTCTTTTATGTCCTGAAAAATATTCATAAAAAAAATAAACGCTTCATAAGGACTTTCATAAGGGTTAAAGTATTTATGAACATCTCCATCCGAAAAATATTTAGTGCACATATAATAAAAATGATCTGAAGTCTGGAGCTTTCTCCAATCTTCAAGTAAACTTTTATCATTCAGTTCTTTAATCTCTTTCTCGATAGAATAAATCTTTTCTAATGCGGAATCCTGCATAGCATTACTTCTCCAAGCAGAGATATCTCTTTCTATATCCGCCCAGGAAATTAAATGTGGTACATCAACTTCGCCAACAGGGTTGAATTTTTCGATTGCTAAAGATGGTGTAGTAAATGAATGGCCTTCCTCAAGCAATTTTTTAGGTAAATGCTTCATAAAATCAAAAATTCCTGTATCCTTCCATTGATGTTCACCAAAGGTTTCATAATCCATAAACAAGTTTAGAATCTGACCATCAATAGCATTTACCCAAGCCACATATTTTTCAACTGTTAACGGCCACTCCTTCCAATTCCTATCTGAAAATCTAAATGCGATATCATCTGAAAGCTGATAATTCTTTAACAGCAAAGGCAGCTTAGAACCTTTCGCATAATAAACATAATTAGGACTACGCCATCCAAGGATATGATCAGCACCTTCTGTAATGACTGCTTTAAAGCCCATCTTCTTGGCAACTTCAGCAAGATTGTTTTCATAAATTAACTCAGTATTCCTGAATACAACAGGTTCTTTACCAAATAAAGATTTAACTTTCTCATAATGCAATTTAACCTGCTCAAAGAATTCAGCTATTGAATAAAGATATGCTAAGGAATGATAATATGTTTCCCCAAGAATCTCAACATTCTCGTGAGAGACTAATTTCTTAAAACTATCTAAAGTATGCGGACTGTATTCTTTAAGTTGGTCTAAAAAAACACCTGAGAAACTAAAAGTTATCTTAAACTCAGGATACTTTTCTAATAGAGTCAGCAGCAAAGAATTCATTGGTAAATAGCATTTCTTACTAACTTTCTTAATAATCTCTGCGTTCTTCTTCTTATCAAAATAATCGTGATTCCTGCCTATGTCAAAAACTCTATAATCCCTTACCCTGTAAGGTTGATGAACCTGAAAATAAAAATTAACTTCTACCATTTAACACCTCTTCATAAATCTTATTAAGTTTCTCTGCAGCTCTATCCCAGTTAATGTTGGTAATTTCTAAAAATGCATGTGTTTTCAAGGTTTCCCTTAATTCTTGATACTTTAAGATAGAAATAATGTAATTTGCCATCTTATTGACATCCCAGTAATCAACCTTTAAGCAGTTATTAAGAACTTCTGAGACTCCAGATTGTTTTGAGATTATTACTGGAGTTCCATTAGCTATTGCTTCCAGAGGAGTTATCCCAAAAGGTTCAGAAACAGAAGGCATAACATAAACATCTGACATCGCATAAATCTTGTCTAACTCCTTCCCTCTCAAAAACCCCGTGAATATAACCTTATCAGATAACCCCAGCTCAGCAACTCGATTAATCATTGCAGGCAACATGTCTCCGCTGCCCGTAACCAAAAATTTAACGTTTGGGACATATTCACTTACAATCTTAGCTGCCTCAACAAAATACAAAGGGCCTTTTTGAATAGTGATTCTTCCTACGAAAGAAACTATGTGGTCTTTTGGAAATATCTTGACATCATAAAACTTTTCCTTGTTATTAAGCAGAACTCCGTTATGGACAACCTCAACTTTATCTGGATTGATTCCATATTTTTCAATTACAGTTCTCCTTGTAAACTCGCTAACTGCTACAATCAAATCAGCCTCTTCAAAACCTTTCTTTTCTATGTCATAAACACGTTGATCAATTCCAATAACTCCCCTGTCAAAACTGGTAGCGTGAATGTGCAAAACCAAAGGTTTACCTGTTTTCTTCTTGAGATTTATTGCCGCAGGATAAGTCATCCAATCGTGCGCATGAATTATATCAAAATCAAAGTTATCTGCAACTAAAAGAACCTTATCAGCAAAAGCATTGACTTCTTCGAAGATTCTATTACTGTAAAGCTCGAATTTCTTGCCTTTAACCGTATCATTCTTAAACACTGCAAAACTCGGCAAAGATTCATGATAAGGCACTATGCCTGAATCAATAGGAATATATTTCTCCAGATGCTCGATATCTATGCCTGCATTGATAACCTTTAAGAAATCATAATCAAATTCCGCTGGGGCTTTTGGTACAACGAAAATAACCTTAACCCCTAGAGCAGAGAGTGCTTTGGTTAAACCATAGCATGCAGTACCCAATCCACCAACATTATACGGTGGAAATTCCCATCCAAGCATAAATACCTTCATATGACTACCTCAGCGCCCTCTTTCGAAAGAATCGCAGTTATCCGTTTCACAAAACCCAAGTTTGTTCAAGCTATTACGACAAAACATTTTATTTAAGGATTACTTATCACTCCAAAGTACAAACTTAAAGAAAATGTTCTAAAGAATGAAACACAAACGAATAAAATATTCAAAAAATTTAAATAATGAATATAAAGGTTAAAAAATCATGAAGCTCGAGGAACATATTTTATATTCAACAATCTTTGCAGTAATCGTATTTTTAGCAGTTAAAAACATCATACTAATCATAACCTTTCTGATATCGGCTATATTAATAGATTTAGACCACCTGCTTGACTATTTTATCTTTCACCCCATGGATTTTATTCATCCAATTCAATTCTTAAGAAAAAGAATAAAATATTTCTTATCATGCAAATGGTACAAAAAGAAAGTGTTTGTGTTCTTACATTCTTTTGAACTTGTTGGGAGCACCTTAGCTCTAGCAATCCTCTTAAACAACAAAATATTGCTGTTCACAACTCTTGGATTTTCTTTCCATTTACTCCTTGATATCTTAGGAAACGTATTAAAAAAACGATCTATAAAAAAGCTCAGGTTCTATTTTTTAACTTATAGAGCATCAAAAAAATTCTTAGTTAACAAACTATTAAACGTAAGAAATATTTAGACTATCCATATAAGAAAAATTTGTTCAAAAATTCAAAAGATTTTTAACTGCACTCTTTCTCCAAACAAAACACTTAAGATGAGAATTAAAAAAACTCTTAAACAAATTAAAAAGGGTTGGGACTTTATCTGGAAGGGCGATTCTATCACTAGTTGGGTTCTGGCTTTTGCTGTTTCATATTTAATTGTTAAATTCATTTTCTTTCCAGTACTTGAACTTTCGCTAAATACTGATTTGCCATTGGTAGCAGTTGTTTCAGGAAGCATGGATCATAGGCTAAATGAACAAGGAGTTATCTGTGGAAAAGCGCCAACAAATTATTCTGATACATTCGATAATTTTTGGAGCGTTTGTGGCGATTGGTATGAGAAAAGAAACATAACAAAAGAAGTGTTCTGCAACTTTCCATTTAGTGATGGATTCCATAAAGGAGACATTATGATAATATATGATCCAGGAATTGATAACATACAAATTGGTGATGTCGTTGTATTTGATTCCTTGTTTTTAAAATATCCAATAATTCACAGAGTTGTAAACAAAACTGTTATTAATAACACTGCATACTTTGAAACTAAAGGCGATCACAACCCAGGTCAAAATTTTGATGAGCATGAGCTAACTAAAGAGAGAATTCATGGTAAAGCCGTATTCAGAATTCCGTACTTAGGTTATCCAAAGATTTGGTTATTTGAACTTTATCAAAAAATGTTCAAAAGGTGATTCTAATGAACATGTTCTGTAAGAAATGTGGCGGATTACTTGTTCCTAAAACTGTGGGGAAAAAAAAGAAACTTGTTTGTTTAAAATGTGGTTACGAAGTTGATGTTGACAAGAGTTCTGGAACCAAGATTAGCGAATCCCTCAAGAAAAGCAAAGAAATCGAAATTGTTGAGAAAAACAATGAAGAGAACTTACCAATAACAGATGCAGAATGTCCTAAATGCGGAAATAATAAAGCATACTTCTGGTTAGTACAAACAAGAGCATCTGACGAAGCTGAAACTAAATTCTTAAAATGCACGAAATGTAGTCATGTTTGGCGGGATTACGAATAAAAAACAAAAATCTAACATGAGAATCACTGTAAAGGTCCGGACAAACAAGTCACATCAAAAAGTCGCATTTAACAAAGAGTTAGGACTTTATGAAATAGACTTAAAATCCAATCCAGTAAAAGGAAAAGCCAACAAAGAACTAATATCGCTTCTAAAAGAGCATTTTAAGAAGAAAGATATAAGAATTGTTAGCGGAAAACTATCTAAAACAAAAATAATTGAAATAAATTAAAAAAGCTTATTTTTTAGATTTCTTGATAAACTCCAAAAAAGGCAGAGTTCCTTTTGCAATGTATTCTAAAGCTGCGCCGCCTCCTGTTGAAACGAAATCAAATTTGTCTAACAAGTTTAGCTGATTTAACAAAGAGAGCGTATCACCACCACCAACAATTTTGTAACATGATTTGGTTAAAGAAAGCAAAGACGCGAATTCTTCTGAACCTGTTCTAAATTCAGCAATTTCATATTTTCCAAGCGGACCATTCCAGAAAACAGTCTTTGATTTCAAAACATATTCTAGAAACAAGAGAACAGATTTAGAACCAATGTCTGCTCCATAAAAAGATTTAGGTATAGCTGCAGCATTAACAGTTCTAAGATTCTTGGCTTCATCTAAGCTCTTTGAAATAACTATATCTTGAGGCAAAACAATTTTCTTTGATTTAAGCAAAGCATTAGCTTCCTCAACCATCTCAGGTTCCCATAAAGAATTACCAATCTCAAAACCTTTAGCTTTATAGAACGTAAAAATCATTGCGCCCCCAAGCATGATATAATCAACTTTTTTAATCAAAGACTTAATAACAGGTAGCTTTGTAGAAAGTTTGGAGCCACCGAGCACAACAGCTATTGGTTTCTTCTTGTTTGAGAAATCCAGGTTTTCTAACTCTTGTTTAACTAAAAACCCTATGCACGATTTTATATGTTTTGCTATGCCATACGTTGATGCGTGTTTCCTATGCATCGTTGCAAAAGCGTCATTAACAAAAACATCACCCAAGGTTGATAAAAGATAAGCAAAACCCTCATCGTTCTCTGTTTCTTTCTTATAGAATCTAATGTTTTCTAAAAGAACAATGCCTTTTTTCTCAGGTTTCTCTAATTCATCACTGAGCTTTTTGAAGATTACTTTTCTGTTCAACAATTCTGATAACCTCTCTGCAACAGGCTTTAAAGATAAAGTTTTGTCAAACCCGGAAGGTCTCCCCAAATGAGATATTATTATCAACTTTTTAGGTTTTTTACCTAAGATGTAAGTTATTGTTGGTAATGCTGCTCTAATTCTTGTATCATCAACAATCTTTCCATTTTTTAGACCAACGTTAAAATCACATCTTAAAACAACCCTTTTGTTAGAAATACGAAACCTTGTTATGAAAGGTAGTTTCTCTCTCATTTGAAAACCTCTAAAAATCAAAATTAGTCATTATAAATCAAGAGAAGTTTAAATATTTTTAGATTTAAAGATACAAAACAAAATGAAAGTCAAGCAATAAAATAAATACAAAAATCACTCCGAATCAGAAATAATTAATTTGTTATTATCAACAACAAACTTGTAATTTTTTGCAGGCTTGAACCTACAAGCCTTTGCAATGTACTGTGGTAAGATAACATTGTTCCCTTTAAACTCGAATTCGGATATAATCTCCACCTTGTTATTGTTTTCTCCATCTAAACTAATACCCAACTCAGAAAATAAATTTGCTTTTTCTTTACTTTGTTTATCCTTGAAACGCACAGTATTCCTATACAATTGTTCTGCAATAACTTCTGCGAGATTAACTCCTGTAGCTTGAGTTGCACCCTGTAATCCTGGGCTTAAATTTACTTCAATAACCAAAGGGCCCTTATATGTTGGAAGAATATCTATTGCACAGATATCTGCGTTCATTGCTTTGGCTGTTTTGAAAGCTATTTTTTTAAGCTCTTGTGTTACCTCAATTCGTCCTACAGAACCGCCAAGGTGTACATTAGCTCTTTTTTCTTCACCATTAGCAATTCGTTTGTAACCAAAAACTTTTTCGCCAATAACCAAAAGCCTATAATCTATACCGTCAGTTTCAACATATTCTTGTATCAAAAAAGGCTGCTTTAACTGAGCTAAAGCGTCTAAAAAAGAGGATGCTGCAGCAAAACTTTCGATGTAAATAACTCCTTTTCCCTGAGTTCCTCGAGGCAATTTTACAATTAACGGATACTGTGCAGTCTTGATAAAAGATTTAACAGATGCATAATTTGAAAACAAATACGTTTTCGGCATTGGAACGCCTGCTTTTTCTAATACAAGATGAGTTAAAATCTTATCATGACCTATATCAAAAGAAGCGGGATGGATTGGTTGATAAGCTTGATTAAAAAAAGCTTCAGATAATGCCCTTAAAGCTGTGGAATATCTATACGAACCTTTAATATAAACACAATCAAAATTTTTCTCTATGGGTTTACCATCTACAAAAATGTTTGAATCTTTACCACCTAAGGAAATCTCTACACCTTTAAGATTATAATGAATTACCTCATCAAAGAATTTTTTCAAGGCTTCATAAGTCCATTGAGAACTCTTACTTCCTAAGCTAAAAAAAGCGCATCTCATTTTATCACTTAATTTATTTTTTATCTTCATTTAAATTTGGATCTATAAGCACAGGCAGTTTCCTTAGAAGATTTCTACCAATAAGAACAGGATACTTCATATGAGCCCTGTCAGCAACAGTAAAATAAGTTGAAACCTCAACACCTTTAATCCTTATTTTAGCGCGAACAACCGGCCGTTTATCTTTACCTAAGCTGGATTTAATAGTTTTGACTCTAACAATCGGTCCTAAAAACAAATCAGACGCTAAACTAACATCTATAGAAGAGGTTGCTGCACCAGTATCAATCCTTGCTCGCACGGTCTTTGAGTTTTTTTCCCCAACAATTTCTACCTTCTCAGTCAAACCAATTATCTTACGGTCTTCCATTTTGCATCAACTAAATCCATTAAAGTTTACTCATTCGACTCCTTTAACACAACAAAAGGAATGACATCTCTTATCGAATCTTGTTCAGTTAAAAACATTACTAACCTGTCAATTCCTATACCTAAACCGCCTGTTGGAGGCATACCATGCTCTAAAGCAATTAAGAAATCATCATCTTTTGGCGGCGCTTCCTCGTCACCAAGTTTCCTATTTCGTTCCTGTTCTTCAAACCTTTCTCTTTGATCAACAGGATCATTCAATTCTGAGTAAGCATTAGCGAACTCCTCGCCTGCAATAAACAACTCAAACCTTTCTGTTAACCCAGGTTTACTCCTGTGAACCTTTGTTAATGGAGACACCTCTTTAGGATAATCTAATATAAAGGTAGGCTGTATTAGCTTTTCCTGCACAAGCTCTTCAAAGATAACATTAATCAATAAACCTTTAGTAATCTCTCCAGCAAGCTCGACATCTAAAGTATCAACAATCTCTTTAAGTTCTTCAAGACTCATCTTTTCTACATCATAACCAGTATATTGCTTTATCGCATCATACATAGTTAATCTGGCAAAAGGCTTGCTAAGGTCAATCACATGTCCTCTAAATTTAATCTTATCTTTCTTTACCACATCTTTAGCCAAAGCTTTAATCAAAGTTTCAGTTAAATTCATCATTTCATTATAATCAACATAAGCCTGATAAAGTTCAATCATGCTGAACTCAGGATTATGCATCGTATCCATTCCTTCGTTCCTAAAATTCTTACCAATCTCAAATACTTTCTCGTAACCACCAATAATTAACCTTTTTAGATATAATTCTAAAGAAATTCTTAGATAAAGGTCCCTATCTAAAGCATTATGGTGAGTTATAAACGGTCTGGCATTTGCGCCACCGTAAACCGCTTGTAAAATAGGTGTTTCTAATTCAATAAAACCTCGTTCATACAAGAATTGTCTTATATACTTAATAATCTCATGTCTCTTTCTGAAAACTTCTCTTGTAGCAAGGTTCATAATCAAATCGAGGTATCTATATCTCTGCTTCAAATCAGGGTCGTTTATACCGTGATACTTTTCTGGCAAACCTCTCAAAGATTTTGAAAGAATCTCAAATTTCTCTACAAAAATGCTCAGCTCTCCAGCTTTGGTTCTGGAAACTTTACCATAGACACCACAAAAATCACCAATGTCTAACAAAGAAAGATTATCAAAATCTTTTGTTGTATCTTTCTTGAAAACTACTTGTAAATCGCCAAACTCATCTCTAAGAGTTAAAAACGCAATTTTTCCCAAAACCCTTCGAGTTATAACTCTGCCAGCAAAACTAACAACTTCTTCAGAAAATCCTCCTTGAGCAATATCTTTGTATTTCTCTTTAATTTGAGTACTGGAATATTTTTTATCAAAAGTGTATGGAAAAGGATTTATACCTTTTTCACGAAGTGCTTTAATTCTTTCCTTTCCCCTTTCAATCAGGTTATCTCCCAAAGCCATTTTCCAAAGACAATTAGCTGTCTATTTTTAAATTTTGCCATAATCTAGCAAAAATCCTGTATTGAATTCTAAAACATAAACAAAAATAACTCAAATAAGTTGTTTGATTAATAAAAACTCAAAGCTTTTAAAAACAGAAAATCATCCAATAAGATTATGAGCTTTGATGATATTAAAAAAGGCATACTTTGGAAGATGCATAATCTAGATAAATCACATAAGAAAAGTATAGATGAAAAGATAAGGAAACTTTGCGAAATCATAAATGAAAAGAACAATTATGTTACAACAAGCTCCTGTTCAGGAAGAATTTCTGTAACAAAACATAAAGAAACAAAATCGCCCAATGCTTGGATTTTCAAATCTCACGACAAAATTTCTGTTAAAGATCTATTAAACTTAGAGCTACCAGAAGATTTATGTTTACTCAAAATGGAGAGTGCAATCCTTCATGTAGCCTGCGATAGCATAGATAGTGCAAAAAAGCTTTTGAACATCGCAAGAGAATGCGGATTTAAAAGATCCGGGATAATCTCAATAAAACCAAATAAGAAGGTGATTGAGATTTTGTCAACAGAAAGCTTAGCTGTGCCATTTTCCAAAGATGGAACGCTTCTAGTAAGCAAAGAATATTTAGAGCTTTGCGTAGATTTAGCAAACAAAAAACTAGAAAGAACTCATGAAAAAATTAAAAAACTCGAAGAAGCAGTAAAAACCATATAAGTTATAAGAACTTAAGCTAAAAAGATAATTTAATCAAGATTTTTGTCTTTTATGAACAACCAATCTAAAATTCTACTCAGCTTTACAGGATCGTGTCTTAAAATATCCTTCTCGTTCAAAAGATCAACAAACACATACCTTGGATCTTTGCTTTTCGCAACCATCAATTCCTGATTTTCTTCTTTGTATTTTTTCAGGATTTCATCGGAAGGCTTGCTTGAGTTAACAATAATATAATCAAGATTAACGTGTTTTTCAAGAACTTTAACGCAATCTTCTATAGTAAAACCAGAAGTTTCTCCCGGTTCAGTCATAATGTTTGCAATGTATATCTTCTTTGCGCTAGATTCGTTAATAAATTTAGCAACATAAGGTACAAGGAAATTAGGAAGAATACTTGTGTACAAACTTCCTGGTCCAAAAATGATAAAATCTGATTTTTTTATTGCAGATATCACCTCGGGATTTGGATAAATTGGTGTTGGACTTTCTAAGAAGAATTTTTTAATCTTTTCTGAACGATTCTCATACAGGTAAGTCCTTATTTCAACTTCTCCTTTCAAAACTTTACCATTCTCAAACTCAACACAAAGGTGAGCGTCATTTAAAGTTACAGGGATCACTCGATGATTAGATATACCTAAGATTTTATGAGCCACATCTAAAGCTTCTTCAAAAGAACCATAAATTTTAGTCAAAGCGGTAAGAATTAGATTACCTAAGCTGTGATCGTTTAACTTAGTATCAAACCTGTAATTGAAAAGCTGGTTCCAGACAACAGTATCATCTGATAAGGCAACTAAACAATTTCTAATATCTCCTGGAGGGATGATCCCATAGAGCGTTCTTAAAATACCTGTACTGCCACCATTATCTGTAACAGAAACAACTGCATTAATCTTAACATCTTCCAATCTTTTGAGAGCAAGTAACAAATGAAAAGAACCTGTGCCACCACCAAAGGTTGTAACAATCATAATAGTGCGTTTTCAAACCAACTATTTAAATTTTTATCTAATAAAACTAAAACAATTGAAACCTTCAAAACCAATTCTATAAACCAGTTTACAAAAAGAACAAAACTCTATAAAAAATAAGAAAAGTTTTAAAATAAAGAAAGATGATAGCTAACTGCATGCATGCAATAAATAAAGATAAAGAACAAAAAACTAACAAGAAAGGATTTATACAAAAATCACTAGTAATCATAGCATTTCTAATTATATTAACATTATCCTTTCAACACACAGTCTATGCAAAAGAGTTATCCTTCCAGTTAAAAGAATTCAAAACCGGAAGAGATATAAGCCATGGTTTTGTTGAAATATCTGCACAAAGCGAGAAAAATCATAGAGATTTCAAAATCACTTTAGAAAATCAAAGCATTGTAAAACTTGACTTGGAAGACACAACATGGGATTTTATAATAAGCGTTGATGACGAAAAAACACCATCATATGATTATTTTGTAAAACATCACGTTGAGAAAGGATGGAACAGCAATGTTCAAACAATCTATCTTTTTCCAGTTGGTAGCGTAAAAGTCCAAGTCGAAGATTTAAACGGAGATTTGATTAGCAATGCTGAAGTTAAGATAGAATGTTTAGAAAACCGATTCCTAAAGGTAAACACAAAAACTGATTTCTTTGGAATGACTTCAAATCAAATAGTTCCTGTTGGGAATTGTTCTGCTTTTGCATTTTTCAATGATGCTGCAGGAATAACCAGTTTTAACATGATAAAAGGACAAGCAAAAAATATCATAATAACCTTAGATAAAAAAGTCGTTTCAAAGTATAACACGTTTATGAGGAATAGCACGATTGCATTATCAATCATTGCTGCAGCAGTTGTTTTTGCACTACTTCTCAAAAAGAAAACAAAATCGAACGAAAACAAAAATAAGTCCTTGAACAAAGATACGAAAGAGGTTTATAGCATAGAAATCGAACATGATTTAGATAATAGCGAACTGTATCACAAAGAGAGTGTTGAAACACCAAACGTTATACCTTCGAGATTAAGTGAAGTTATGAAAACCCTAAAGCCAAAGGAGAAAGCTGTTGTAGAATACCTAATTGCTCACAACTTCTCTCAGAAACAATCCAAGATAAGATATGATTTAGAAATACCTAAGACTACATTCTCCAGAATAATCAAAAGCTTGGAATCAAAGCACATCATAATCGTAGAAAAAGACAAAAAACCCGCTAAAGTAAAAATAAACCCTGATTTGTTGTAATCTGAAAAAATAAAATTTTTGAGCATCTTTGGAACAAAAATAAAAAAGAATTTCTGTTTTTGAACAAAAAAACTTGTGTTTGAGTGTTCCGTTCCAGAAAAGATTTATAAAGGTGTTTGATTTAATAGAGGATAAAAATCAAACGCGCAGAATTCGTTGGTTTGGGTTTTTTTATTTTATTCTTTCTTATGCTTTTTTTCTCAGAACTTGTTTTAATAACAATACTTAATTCTAAAGTTAGCTACACATACTATATTTCAAACCCTAAAATAAACATCAGCTTTGCAAAAAACATAGTTTCTTTTCTTTCTTATCATAACAATTCATTAATGCAAATTCTTTCAGATAGAGAAATGTTACACATGTTGGATGTGAGAACGTTAATAAACAAATTGTGGAATGTTAATTTAACCATATTAATTATTAGCTTCTCCTCTTTGATCACCCTTAGCATTGTTTTCAAAAAAAGAAGCATATCAAAAAAAGTTATTGTGAAAAGCTCCATACAAAAACTTGGATTAATGAGTTTAGTGTTAGGAACAATTTTGCTAACAGTAATAACAATAACCTTTCCATATTCTTTTGAAATATTTCACAGAACGTTCTTTCCGCAGGGCAATTATCTGTTTCCTAGAGATTCTGTATTAATCTCCAACTTACCAGCATCTTTTTTTAGGAACTTTCTAATCATAAGCATTATAGAAACTATCTTCGTATTCATAATAAGCGTTGAAGCCATAGATATAATTGCAAAAATAATTTACAAAAAGTTCATAGAAAAAAAACATTAAACTATTTTTTGTTCAAGAAATCTTGTAAAGACAAGTTTTTGCTTTTAGAAGCCTGATTTTCTGGTTTAATAACTGCATCGTCAAATTCTTTTAAGATTAACTCACCATAAACGCCATCATAACCAGGCTTAACGCTAAGCTTTTGTTCTCGATTTAGTATTACTAACTTAGCAAACTTAACATCAGTTCGCTCAGCAATTTCATTAAAATCTGCTTCCAACAAAACCCTATTCTCTGTACCGAATCTCGCTATCAACTTTTGATAAACATCCCATGCCTTCCTAGAACTTATAGACACATTATAAAAATGAGAAATTAACTCCATTAAAGGCAATAGCCTTTTAAATTGTTTAGCATTCTTTGGTACATACCCTTCAGGTCTATCTGCCAAAGACTCAACCCTATTCAAAACCCCAATTGTTAAAGGTCTACCGCAAACAGGACAATGATTGTTATATTTTCTGGATTCTTTAGGTGACAAGGAAATATTACAATTCCTGTGTCCATCATAATGATACTTGCCATAAGATGGGTCCACTTCAATAGTGCCTATGAAATTTTCGCCCGTTCTTATAGAATTAATCAATTTATCATAAGTTAACGAGTTTTCATCCAAAGCCAGCATGTTAGCTTCTCGGCCAATTCTCCAAGGCCAAGCGCTATGCGCATCTGAATTTGAAACCAAGGTGTATCTATCCAAAGAAGATAACCGCCAGTTCATAGGCGGGTCAGATGAAAGACCTGTCTCTAAAGCGTAAACTTTCGAAGCTTTATCCCCAAAAGCTTCCTCCAAAGAATCAAATCCTGTTTTTGAACCTAAGACACCAAACCACGGAGTCCAGATATGAGCAGGGATAATCTCTATTTTTGGGTCTATCTCTTTGACAAACTCTATAAATGAAGGCGCATCAATCGTTAAAGTAGGTCTACCATCTGCACTCAAAGAGCCATATCTGCTTAAAAGCTCGTTTATCTGTGAAGCTGTGCTAAAGTCCTTTGCTAAAAGCACTAAATGGATCTTCCTAAGCTTTTTTCCATCGTTATAAACTAAAGAAACCTCTGTTTGAAGAACAAATTTAAATCCTGTTTTGCTTTTTAGAATACCTGTCTCATCTTCACAAAGGTTCTGTTTTAGCTCTTTGAACCATAAAGGATGCGTAAAATCTCCGGTGCCTAACAGATTAAGGCCTTTAATTTTGGCATATTTCTCAAGCATCCCCAAATTCAGATTTTTAGAAGTAGCCCTCGAATACTTGGAATGTATGTGAAGGTCGGCAAAAATCATATTGAAAAAATAACTACTCTTCGTCTTGATAAGATTGTCTTTTTCTTCTCTTACCTTTTATCTTCTTGACATCCTCCTCTAAGCCAAGCTCTCTCAATAATTCTTTGTACCTGTTTCTAATTGTAACCTCTGTAACACCAGCAACATCAGCAACCTCCCTTTGTGTTCTCTTCTCACCATTCAACAATGCAGCAACGTACAATGCTGCGGCAGCAATTCCTGTTGGACCTCTACCAGAAGTTAACTCTTTCTCCTGAGCTTTCGCTAACAATTCTAACGCTTTAGTTTGAGTTTCTGGAGATAATTTCAAAGAAGAAGCGAATCTTGACAAATAATCTCTTGGGTTAGAAGGCATTATTCTAATATTCAGCTCTCGGGTAATAAACCTATAAGTCCTACCAATCTCTTTCTTGTCTATCCCGCTCGCTTCACTTAACTCTTCTAAGGTCCTAGGAACCTCATGAGCTCTACAAGCAGCATAAAGTGCGCCTGTTACCACAGATTCCATGCTTCTACCTCTAACTAGACCACGTTGAACAGCCAATCTATAGATTCTTGAAGCTTCTTCCTGCACAGATTCAGGAAGATTAAGAAAGGAAGTAATCCTCTTAAGTTCAGCCAGAGCAAGCTTAAGGTTCCTTTCAATAGCTGTGGTTATTCTCTTCTGCCATCGTCTAAGTCTTATGAATTTATTCTTTGAATCCCCTTTCAACCTACTAAGATCTGCCGCCGAACCTATTGCAGTACCTAAACCCTGATCATACTTGGAATAACTCATAGGTGCGCCAGTACGCCTTCTAGATACAGAATCATCATCAAAATCACGCCATTCCTTGCCTAAATCAATAACCTTATCATCAATAACTAAACCGCAATCTTTACAGATAATCTCTCCTTTTTCTTTATTATAGAACAAGTTGATACTCCCGCATTCGGGACATCTTTTGATATAACCATCCATTTAAATCACCTGAGGAAAAGAGCAAACTTTATAAATAAGAGGCGCGCTAAATTTATAAAGGTTTCGGTTTTTTAGAAACCACTCAGGAGTTACTGCACAAACATAAAAAGCTCTTGATTTAATTTCTTTAAGATGACTCTTTCAAAAAAACACTACAAAGCTCAAGCAAGCTTTGAGTTCTTTATGACTTATGGTTGGATATTTCTTGTAACCATAATAGTGATTTCTGTCTTAATTTATTCAGACATCTTCAATGTTGCTTTGTATTCCCTAAGTCAAGAATGCGAAATTTATGACCAGTTTGATTGCTTAGCCTCTGCCTGGCATGATTCTGGGAACATAATTTTATCTTTAAGAAGCATTTCTCCCGCAAATATTTATATAAAAAACATAACCTTAATACCCGAACAAACAAACCAACCTGTTAGCTTATTCAACATCTCTTTTGGTGAATGCCGAAAAGATAACCAAACTGGAGAGTTTTGTGATACTGATATTTTAGCTCAAAGCACTGAATTCCCTACAGCCTCAAAAAGGATTTTTACTCTTGAACCTTTTGGAACATACTTAGAAGGTAGAAAAAACTTTAAAGCACGGATAATAATAAACTATTATTTTAATGGTAGCGATCCCAATAAGGATTTAAGAACAACGATGGGCCGGTTAAAGATTTCAAGATAAAATGATAAGAAAAAAATCTCAGGCAAGCTTTGAATTCATGTTAACATACGGTTGGGTATTCATCTTAGTTCTAGGAGTGATTGCTGCGTTATTAAGATACAACATAATCAGCTCAGACCTTACCAGCTTAAAGACAGAAACCTGCAAGATTTACTCATCAATGAACTGCTTGGGCGCAGTTTGGCACAATGATGGTAGCTTAGAGATGGCCATAGCAAACGATGCGCAAACACAGTTACAAATCCATAACATAACTATAAAAGACAAGCTAAACAGGTTTAATCTGTTCTGGTCCTGGGAACCAAATAATGATGCGCATTATCCCTGTGACCCAACTAAGACTAACTCTGGCTGTACTACAAGTTCTGGAGAGTATTGTGGATATATACCCAAAGAAACAACAACTATATATGAGCCTGGGGGTCCAATGGTAATAGTCCCAGAATTATGCACGGCAAACTTAACAAAAAACTCCATTTTAAAATTCACCTTGACAAACACAAGCCCTGTAGATGACATTAACGAATTCGAAGGAGATATTGAAATAACATACACTTTTCTAGGTTCAAATTTGACAACTGAAACCCATATAGCCAAAGGTTACATCTACACCAAGAAAGTAGATTAAACTTTAGATAAGATTTTTAAAATAACAAAGGATTCTAGAACTTATGAAAAAACCTCGCGAGAAATTCAAGACATACAACGATGTTTTTGACATTTTCACTTTAAGGAATCTCAACAAGATATTTGAGACATTGCAATTAAGAGAACCAAAAGTAATCCCGATTTCTATAGGAAAAGAAGCGAATGTCTTCAAACTTGAAGAGGATGAAAAAGTTTTTGCTCTTAAGATTTACAGGTTAGAAACCTGTGATTTTAACCAGATGGAGTTTTATCTAAGAAACGACAACAGAATAGCTATAAAAACAAAAAAACGGCGAGAGATAATCTTTTATTGGGCTAAACGCGAGTTCTTAAACCTTCAAAAAGTCAAAGAACTGAACATTAATGCTCCACTGCCTTTTGCGCAAAAGAACAACATTTTAATTATGAGCTTCATAGGAGACGAATGGTCTGCGCCTAAGCTAAAGGATTATGCTTTTGAAAACCATGAGGAGTTGAATCAAATATTCACAAAAACATTTGAATTCATTTTGAAATTAAAAAACAACAACCTTGTTCACGGAGACTTATCAGAATACAACATCTTAATAAAAGACTGTGAACCTTATTTTATAGATTTCTCTCACGCAACACCTTTGAACACTAGTTTAGGCATGGAACTTTTGAAAAGAGACCTAAAAAACATCGCGAAATTCTTCCTGAAAGCAGGCATTTCTAAAGAAGAAATAGATAAAAAAATAAATCAAATTTTAAACTAACGGCGCTTTACCACCATACATCGCTTTAAACTTGCCATTCGAGAAGTAAAGCGTATACATATTCAAATCTACATCTGTTGCTCTCATCTTAATTACTTGTATAGACCTAATAACTTTCCTGTATTGCTCAGTTCTCTCTAAGTAGATTATACCGTCAGATAAATAATCTTCAACACCATATTCACTAAACCTAGATTTATCCAAAGGCATCTCAGAAATCAAGAAAGAAGTTATCTGCGAATCTCTAAAAAACTCAAATATATGGAATAACTCTAATCTAGGGTTTTCAAACCTACTTAATATGTATAAAGCTGACAACGAGTCTAGAGCAATAATGTCTAGCTTTGCTTCGTTTTTAAACCTTCGAATAATGTTCTTAATAACATTAATCCAATCACCCTGCTCACCAATCTTTGTATCCTTAATCTGCTTTCTCAACGCGCCTAAATCAACAATAACAAAATTGCCGCCTTTTGATACCTTGATCTCTTTAATTTTATCATCCAGATTATTTATATCATGGATAATCACTGTATTAACCTTAGACATATCAAAATCAAGGTTCACTGCGTGGTTTATCAAAGACCAATAAGACTGTTCCAATGAAAAATAGATTGTTGTCTTATTCTCGTGCAGAACGTTGTTATAAAGTATGCTGAAAGATAGAGATGATTTCATACTACCTGAGGTACCTGCAACTAACACAACACTACCTTCAGGAATACCATTCTGCATGACTTCATCCAGACCTTCAACATAAGTTCTAATTCTTTTAATTTCATCTTTATTAGATAATATATTAACCATGGTTTACACCTCTTTTAACGATAAATTATCAACTTTACCTTGTTTTATTCCAATCAAAAGATATTTTTTATTATCTTTATCAACAAACAAATGGGTACCTACAATCAAACCATCTAAAGAATATTTGTAAAGCAGTTTTCCCTTATTCTGAGCAGAAGTCTGTGAAAGGTCTCCATCTCCCATCTGGGATGTTATTGATGAAATACCCGGAACATAATTAACAACAAAAGAACCTGAGGAATCTAAAACATACAGCGAATAATCTAAAGAACCAACAACAATCTCAGGTTTCCCATCATCATCTAAATCTGTAATAATTGGTGTAGAAACCACCCAGAAATCAGTTTCGAAATCCCATAATAGATTTCCTTTATAATCCAGCGCATAAACTTTGTTATCACAAGAACCAAAAACAATCTCCATGAACCCGTCTTTGTTTATATCTCCAACTGCTGGAGAAGCAACAATCCTTCCATTAGTCTTAAACTTCCAGAACAAATCTCCATGAGAATTTAAACAGTAAAGATTCTTGTCATATGAGCCAAAGATGATGAATTTCTCTTTAGAATTAGTAATATGTTCAACTACTGGTCTACATGTTATTTTATCGTTAGTTTTAAAATCCCACTTGAAAACGCCATTTTTGTCAACAGCAATTAATCTACCATCATTGGCACCAAAAACAATCAGGTTGCCCTCGAAACTATCTAAAAGTTGTGGAGATGATTCAACAGGCGACCTAACATAATATCTCCATAAGACTTGACCAGTGTAATCTACGCAATACAAATAACCTGCAGTGGTTCCAAAGATGATCTCATCAAAATCATCGTTATTGATATCAGTGATTAGGAAATCTGACATGATTTTACCATCAACCTTAAGCTTCCAAACAACTTTGCCATCAGAACTTAATACAAAAACTGTACCGCTCTCAGATCCAAAGATAATCTCTTTAGAACCGTCCTTATTTATATCTTTTATAATGGGTTTTGTATAAATTGTGTACGATGATGATTCGTCCATAAACAAAGATTCTAGTTTTCCTAATTTTTCCTTCAAATCAAAGAGCCATTTAACCTTTGATTGGTCATTTATAACAAAAAGTTTGCCATCTTTAGTTCCAAAGACAACAACCATCTCGCTAGATTTAGGATCCAGATTTGCTACAACAGGACCTACAGACAAATCTGAAGGAGAAGTGAATTCCCAGACTTTTACAAAATTAAATTTTTTCTTTCGTTTGTTCAAGAGATTACCGAATAGAGCCATAAGTTTCAAAACTCACTACAATATATTTAAGGTTTTTTAACTCCTAGAAAGTTTTAACTCAACTCTCCTTGGAAGATTATGTTTGAGGTTTTAGTTCCCGAAGGTTCATCTGGCGGAACAGTAACTAAAATATCCAAATAAGCTTCATCAGAGCTATCATGATAATCCAAATCTGCAATGACCTTCTTAAGATAGCTAGCCAGATTAATCCAATCAATTGCTGAACCTGAAATGTTTATTGAATTAGCTTCTAAATTTCTAGTTTTAATTCTAAATGCATCGGTGTCTAAAGCTGCTCGTTGGAATAATTGTGTCGCATTGGCTTTTATATCCACCTTAACATTTCCATTATTTCTTATAGAAAATGGCTGCGGACTACCTGATGTCGTATTATAACTTTTGCCGACCTCCAAATTACCAAAAGATATCAAATCATTAATCAAACTAATGTTTATCAATGCCTCAATGCTAAATGTTCCTAAATCAGAAGAAGCACTATAATTCTCTCCATCATAAGCGCTGACATTCCAGTTATAAACTGCTATGTCAAGTTCTTGTAAAGGTGTATAACTCAATGTTGTCAATCCTGTTTCATGAATATTTGTTCCGGGACAATATTCAGAATTAACTGTGTTACATTGGTCGAAAGTAACATCCAAGTTATAAGTTATGCTATCACCATCATCATCTTCAACAGGAGACCATTGGAATTGCGGCTGCCTGTTTGTCAAGATATCATTCATACCTGGATAAATTAAGCCTGGTTTTGTTGGCGGTGTATTCTGAACCTCAATTTGAGCTGAGGATTTTGTAAGCGAATCTCCGTAACCATCATTAACAGTGACATCACAGCTGTAATTGTGATGCTTTGAAGTCATTGTGTAATCTAAAACAAACGGTTGATGATGATTTAATCCAGCTTCGTAATTTTCTTTAACTTGCTCAGATGTTAAAGCGATGTTGTAGATTTGAAAATCATCAATTCTTCCAACAAAGAACTGAGATAAAGAATCATGTGTACCAATATATGCAACATTTGTTGCACCATCATCAACAGCACCTGATTGAGCAACCGAATTAGAATTGCTGTTCACGAAAAGGTTTATGCTAGTACCATTATAAACTCCAACAACATAGCTCCAGGAGTCTAAAGTAACCGGCAAGCTCACCGATTTCCAACTACCGCCATCATTAGTAGTATCCACATAAAAATACACTCTTCCAGAATTTATATACATACCGTAAGTTCCTGAAGCTCTCTGAAATATTCTCCTGCTATTTGCATCTGAAACCGTTGGATAAATCCAAGCAGCTACAGAAAAGGTATCTATGTCAAAATCTCCGCCAGCAGTTGTTGGAATAGATATATAATCATTCCCATCAAACTCATAACAACCACCAACCATACAATTATTCCCATTCTTGTATGTTGGCGCATTATTTGAATTTCCGCCGCCCAAAGTTCCATTATTGCTATAAGAAGAATAATCTCTAACTTTACCAGCAGAAACACTGCTAACATTAGAATCGAAAGGCATATTTAACACAAGCAAAGAACCTCCATCCTTATACCAATTAACAATATAAGTCAGGTTATCGCCATCAACATCGCTTGCGTTAACAGGAGTACAAGTAATGTCATTCTTTGTATAAGCTACTCCGTTATAAAGTTCTTGAACCTCTTTTGAAGTAAGAGTTCTATTGAATATCATTACTTCATCAACACTTCCATTAAGATAATATGTTGAAGAAGAACCAAATCTGCCGATTCTTCTATATGAGAAAGAATTAATTAAATTCCCGGTTACAGAAAGATTCCCAACATCAACTCCGTCAATAAAACTACGTTTGTTTGTTCCATTAAATGTAAAACCTATGAAATGCCAATCACCGTCCGTTAATCCAGAACCATGATTGGAAACAAATCTACCATTACTTGTTGTCACTCCAGTCCTTACCTCGCCAGTTGTTGGAACGCTTATTTCTAATTCCTGACCACCTAACACTATATGATAACCGCCAGGTGGAGCTCCTTCAGCCTTAAACCATGCAAATGCAGAAACTTGATTACTATATCCTAAATCTGCAGGCAAATCTATGTAATCATTACCATCAAAATCAAATGCTCCTGCTGAATAGCCTAACAAAGTGTTAGTGGCACCATAATTTGTACCATCATTGTTGTAAGTTGAGTCATCATTAACATTATCATCCAAAGTCCAATATCCTACCAGATCATCAGTTACTTTCGCATGCAAGAAAATCCTTGGAGTATCATGAGTAGGCAAATGGTCCCATCTTGCATTAAAACAAATAAATCCGTTTTGAACGGTTCCTGTAGGAACGCAAGAGTTACTTGAATTAACACAATCTGAGGCATCATCGCAGCACGCAGCATAATAGTTTGAATCCATCGAACTATTTACAAGATACTCGCCTGAATCATCGCCACAACACTCCAACTCATTGCCGGCAGAATACTCACCAAAAGAGGAAGTTTCTCCACCATTTATCCAAGTTAAAGCAACACAATTCCCGTTTGTCGTTGTACAATAACTTTCACCTTCATCCCTATCATGAGAAATGCAACCATAATCACAATACAAATCAGAATTTTGTCTGCAAGTCATGGGCTCAATATCATCACAATCCTCTCCGCCAGGACCTGCACAATCGTACTGACAAAGACTTGTATTCACTGATGAACAAACAAAGTTTCCTGGAGACCCTGCACATTCTGAACAGTTAAAACAATAGTGTGGGTCAATATCTAAACCATATAAAGGCTCAGTAGTACCATCTTCAGCATCACAGTATCCTTGAGAACAATTCGCGTTATAATCACATCCAGCACAACCTAATGGCAATCCGTCCTGCCAATAAGCAGGATCCCCATCAGCATCACAAAACCAGCCTGAAGAATCCGCTTCGGAACAATCAGCAACATCTGTTTCAAACCCCAAATTAACATTATTGTTACAATCATACAATTCTCCATTCCAGCAGAACAAATATTGATATGAAGAACCGTGTAAAATAACCTGGCCATCGTAACAACAACTGTTACCTGCTCCGGGATTCTCAAAATCATCATTTGTGCCATCATCACCACAGCATTGGTCTACTCCAGAAAGCCAGATGTAAGCAGTACATCCCCTAGAAGACTCTTCACAATAAGTACTGCTTTCATCTCTATCATGATTAGTTGCCTCGCACCCTGATGTAGCATTACAGGCAACATCTGTCACATAAGTTGAATCATCAACACAACACCAGGTCCAACCATTTGCACAAGAAAGCTGGCAACTGGTGCTGTTAGCATAAGAACCATCATTACAAACCGCATCACCATAATAACAAGTTTGATTATCTACGTAACCCCATCCATAAACGCTTGCATTAGAACCGTTCTGTGCACTATTAACATTACAGATAATATCACCATAATAACAATTTCTAACACTGCCAGAACCTAACAAAACACCATTACCTATCAAAGTTATATTTGTAACAAAAGAACCATCTAAACACCTTTCACATTGCACATAAGTACTAGTACTTAAACTTGAGTTATAATAATAAGAATCGTCATCAAGCGCATCATCGCCACAACATTGTGTTCCAGAAACAACTCCATCCATCCAAGTATACTCACAACCAGTTGCTGTACAATAACTTTCCTGCAAATCAGGATCTTTCCAGGTTCCCTGATCACAATAAAGGACATCTCCTAAAAACAAACCGCAAACGCCGTCAGGTGAACAAACATCAAACAACTCAAAAAAACCTATGTTTGCTTCAAGCGATGTCCCGAAAGCTAAAGCACCCGGCTGAAAAACCGTTAAAAGAAATCTCGCTTTAGTTGTTGCTGAATCCAAGTTAGAGCCTTGCAAACCCAAGGTTGTACTTTTAACATTAACATTCGTGCCTTGAGCTACAAACGCAAAAACAACATTGTTATTGATTAAAAAAACAAAAAACACAAGCAAAATAAGAAATAGAACGAAAAACAAATAAAGATGGGATTTTCTCTTACGGATTCTAAAATCTCCAAACAAAAAATTTTGGACGCCAAATCTCATTTCTCATTCTTAAAAGTTTTTATATCTACTGTTGATTTGTTACACAAGCTACATCGATTATATTGACTGTATAGTTCTCATAATATAAAGGTACAATGCTACAGTTTTGAGTTCTATTCATAATTGATACAATTGCATAAGTAAACCCGTTGTTCAACCCTAACTGATAATAAGGCAACACACAATTTGCGTCAATTATATTCAAGGTCTCGTTTCCCGAACTTATATTATAAACACTACAATTCAAAATTCCCTGTTTAACTTCATCAAAATAATCCGAAACTTGTTGACCTTCCATAGATGTTTTATTACTTCCTAAAAATATGTAAATTAAAAGTCCCACGATGATGACCACTAGAACCAGCTCAAACATCTGTCTTGCTAGAAGATTATTTGGCTGAGCAGAACGCTTAGATTTTGAAACCTTGGCTTTTGTTTTACTTTTTCCTTTTTTTTGTACCATTAAACCCCACCTCAAAAAACATTACTATTTTAAAGCCTTTATAAAATTTTCCCCGCTAAAGATATAGTGCTTTTTGCAGGATTCATTACAAAACTTCCGCTCTTAAATCAAAGCAGGTTGTTTTAACGACCTTAACCTTAATTCGTTTACCTAAGAAAGAATTAGCAGTTTCATTAAATGTAACATCTTTTAACTCATCAGATTTAAGTTTATCAAAATCTTTAATCACAATCTGCTTATAGTAATCGTTCCTTGCAATGAGAGAGTTGTTTTTACCAACCTCATCAATCAGAGCATAACCTTGCCAGCCAAGCCATTTCTTTTGATTTCTGAAGCTGTATTCTCTAAATAGAGTTCTAATTTTTTTCGCTCTTTGTATCGGTACTTGATTATACAAAGGCTTAAGCTCAGCAGCTTTAGTTCCAGGTCTTGGCCAAAATCTTGAGATATTCAAAATCTCTGGTTGAAACGTTTCAACAAACTTAAAGGTTTCATCGAAATCTTCTTCACACTCCGTTGGAAAACCGCAGATAACATCTGTGCTTATAGTTAATTTTTCATCAAAAGCTCTAATCTTTGAGAACAAATCATAAATTGTCTTTGAATCATAAAGTCTGTTCATATCTCTAAGAACCTTATCGCTAGCTGACTGAATAGGTATGTGCAAAAACCTGAAAATTCTATCGTCATTAGCCATAAGTTCTAGAATGTCATCAATAATCTTCTCAGCATGATTTGGATTCATCATCCCAAGTCTTATTTTGAAATCTTTTGGAATAGCCAATATATCTTTCAAAAGATGAGGCAAAAGATATTTTTCACCTTTGAGGTCATAACCATAAGCGCCAGAATCTTGAGAAGTAATCCAAATTTCTTTAACGCCTTTAGACAAAAAATTCTCAATCTGTGAAAGGATTCTATCTGGCGGATAGGAAAGCAAATTTCCTCTCGAGAACTTGGTTTTACAGTAAGTACAGTTACCTAAACAACCTTCGTTTATTGGAACTATGCCTATAACACTATCTGGTAGAAGTTCAAAATCGTGATAGCTTTTATTTATGGAATCATTGATTACAAGAACTTTGCCTTTCGCTAAAGCATCAAGAATTTCAATTACTTTATCAACATCCCTCACGCCTAAAACAGGAATTCCTTGTTCAACAAGTTTTTCTACAGCAAGTTTATCAGCTTGTGGAACGCAACCTGCTGCAACGACTTTTTTACCGAGTTTCTTTGATTCCCTTATTGTCTTCCAAAACTTAGTTTCAGCATTCTGCTTTACCGTGCAAGAATTGATAATAACTACGTCACTATCCTCGATATTGTTTACTAAAGTATAGTTCTTAGAATTATGAATTAAGGTTTCCATAAGATGCGAATCCGCTAGGTTTGCACTGCATCCAAAAGTCTTAACAAAAACCTTCATAAAAACAAAGAAAAGAAGTTAGTTTTTAATCTTTTTTATATATGTAAAAACGTCTAAAAAGATATGATGATAAAAATAAGATATCTCTAAAAATCAACTAATTAAGTTCAAGAAATCTTTTTGGTAAATCCTCTTCTTTCATCAAAAGAACAACCCTGGATTCCTTCTTTTCATCAACAACCTTCCAATCACAGAATTGAGCAATTTTTTCACTAAACTCTTTGACTTCTTCATGTAAGGGCATATTCTCTTTTTTTAACCTTTTAACAGAATCACCCACATGCATGTATGCTTTAACCTCAACAAATAGAGGATTCGCTTTCTTAATCAATTCAGCATACTGTTCAGGAAAAACATCGTTAATACCTTTTATGAGAGTTATCCTTAAACAGGTTCTAACACCTTCATCCCTCTTCTCAGCAATTACTGACAAGGTTTCATTAAAGATAGACCATGCATCTTTAACTTTTGGTCTATCAATTTTCAAATAAAGCTCCTCATTTGGCGCGTCAACTGAAACATAGAGCTGTGTTGGTTTTATTTTCTTTAAGACCTCGGGCCTTAATCCGTTTGTAACAACAAAAGTTGTGATTCCTCTTTTATGCAAATTCTCAATGAATTCATTGAGATATGGATACAAAGTCGGTTCTCCTGTCAAAGAAATCGCGAAATGTTTAGGATCTTGTGCTTCCTTAAGTTTTTCTCGATTAACCTTTTTATTACCCCCAAATCCTGAAAGCAATTCTCTTTGTTTTAAAATAGATTCATCAATTATCTTTTCTGGGTCATCAGCAATATCTTTTGCTATTTCTTGAAATCCTTCAGTATCGGTAAAACTCCTCCAGCAAAAAATGCAGGAGTTTTGACAGAAATTAACTGATGGACTCATCTGACAGCATCTATGACTTTGAATTCCATAAAACGTCTGCTTATAACAAACATCTTCATCCAAAAGAGATTTTTTTGTCCAGGTACATATCTTAACAGCGGTATTTCTACCTGAAAAGCGGTATTGTTGCTTTTCCAATCGTTTCCTGACATTCTCCATATCAAAGTTTTGCATAAATCATAAAGGTAGAAGAATCTTATTTAAATGTATTTCCAAAAGTGTGTTAAAAAGTATTATGACACGCATTTCAACTAGTTCTTTTCAAAAAATCAAAAATAAAAGTGAAAATTTTATAAATGAAATTCCTCAAATTAAGACTATTCAAAAACTGAGGCTTGTAGAATGAGATTTTCAATTTCCAATCGAACTAATAAATTTTTGTTGTTAGCAAGTTCTGTTACACTGCTATTTCTTTTAATAAGCATAATTGGAGATTTAACAATTGTGTCTGCAGCCGATGATAATGAGTGTGGTTGCCCTGACCCTAAAGAACGTAGTCGATGTAACGAAGATTTTACTATGGTAATTACAGAACATTATTTTTGTGAAGATGGCGAGTGTAAAATGCAGGAGTTTAGTTCAGTTTGTGCTGATTCAAGTTATTGTGATGATAATGAACTTGTATATGTTGAAAGTGTTTGTGTTGCGCCAGAGTATGGAGTAGCATACTGTGACCTCAAAGAAACACGAACATCTTGTGGTTCAAATGCAAGATGCATAGTTGATAAATGTATCAAAGAACAAGACTATGAAGATTATGATTGTAAGGGTGACAATATAATTAAACGTATAGGTGTATGCTATGATGCTAATGAAGATGGTGACTGTAGAGATCCTGGTGAAGTAGATATTGAAAGAGAAGTGTTTGTGAAGGATTGTAACGACTATAATGGTTGGTACTGTTCTGGGGAAACTGGTCAAGAGTATCGAGATTATACTTGCAAAGCTGGATCCTGTACTTCTTATGAAGTTACTGACACAAGAAGTTGCCCTTCATCAGCACCTTTCTGTTGCAATAGCGATAACGCTTGTCACCAATGTTGCAAAACAGATGATTGTCATGAGATCTTTGGACTAAATTACTTCTGCAATTCAATCACAAACCAATGTCAATGCTCTCCTGAAGATAAAGAAGAATTGGGTGCGGAATGTGGCCCTAATGGTTGCGATCCGCAAGGGTTTGGACTCTGTGATTCCGGTAAAGAATGTGTTGGAAACTTCTGTGTTGATAAAAAAGACTTTAGAACAATTGTAGGTTATCTAAAAGTCATAGGACATAATGATAAGGAAATTCTTGTGGAATTAATCCCTTATGATTCTTATCAAGAATCTACTGCAGGCCAGTACTGCTCAAAATTAAACGAATGGTTCTTTGGAAACCAAAAATGTAAAGGTAAGGGATACAACGAATGTGGTGGCATTCCAGGCAACGATGATATTGTTAATTTTCAAGTTTCAAATTATGAACTAAAAGATCAGAGTGTTATAATAAACTGTAATCAGAGAGGCCCAATAGACGGATGGTGTGATGGCTCTTCAAGCACTCCCGATTCTCTAACAATCAAATTGTGTGACCCAAAAAGCAACGTTCCGTGCGATTCTTCAACATATCATATAAATTTAGAGAAACTAGGACTAGATATAAACTGTGTTTATCTTGACGAGGAAAAGGAGAGCGACAAAAATTGTGAGTCTGAAAGCAAACTAATTCTAAGAGCAGCTAACAATTATGAAACTTGTGATGATTCTGGAGAAGATGTTTGCATCATGGGCAGATGCGTGAAATACGTATGCTATCATAATAACAGAATAGATGGCAGCGAAAGCTGTGACCCTGTAGCGCCACAAACATATAACGCTTCTGGAACCATAGTCACAGAGGACGACATTACATGCTCATTACTTTGGATGAACCCAAAAGATAACGATCTTTCCTTAAAACCATCGTGCCTAAAAAGTTGCGTGATTAACACTCGAAACTGCGAGCAATTATCTAGTTTATGCGGGAACTACAAATTAGATTCAAAGGAGAATTATGACGAACTTTGCGATATAAGAGAAGAACCTTTAATAACAAAATACCTAAATGGTAATGAAATTGAAATAACAGCACAATTTAAAGATAAACATAGTTGTGCTGAAAAAGAAGGTTACATTGGTGATGCCAGCCTGCTTTCATGCAAAGGTTGTTTAGCCATAGATTATGAGAATTGTGAACAAGAAGCCATCAGTGGAGAGGATAAAACTGAAAAAACTTGTAATGATGGTTTAAACGAAGATTACTGGTATGACCTTTTCATTCCTGAAGGGGCGGATAGATCTGAATATATTATAGATAATTATCTTAATGAATTTGGTTATTTTGATAAGGAGAAACTTAAGTTTGACACAAGCAAATGTTTTAATGAAACAAATTGCTTTGATTGCTATGATATTGATTGTGATGGCAAAGAGGCTATCGATGGAAAACTTTGCAATTTCAAAACTGAAAGAATGTGTAATGATAATTTTGACAACGATGGTGATGGTTTAATAGATAGTGAAGATAACGACTGCAATTCAGAGGGATATAACCCCGAATTATCCTTAAAAGGATTTTGTAGTAGTACAAAACAATGTTTTGATGATGATTTCAACGAATGCCTGCCTGAGGGTTATAAACAATCAGTAAATAATAAAATAGTAATCTGTAGTGCTGGTAGATGGATTTCAGCAATAAAAGCAGAAGCTAACTTACTTTATGAAAACGCCATAAATAAACAAAAGTTCACATTATACTGTAATGATTTTGGTGACGCCTTTGAAGATAATCAAGGGTATGTAATTTCATTAGAAAGTAAGCTTCCGAGCGGAGATGTGCAGGTTGGCGATTTTATGAAATCTTACGGGAGCTTTTATGGCAAGTTCTGCGCGTTCAAAAGCAATGAAGATTATGCTATTTCAACAAGGATTAAAGGACTAGAAAATGATCCTTCAAGATTAGCATTTGCAATGCAGTTGTTCTCAACGAATCCTTCATGTTGCAATGGAATTAATGATGATTCCACAACAAAAATCTCTAAGTGCGATGAAAACATTTCAATAAACAAGAAGTATGGAATTGTAATAAAAACAAACGAAGATATTGATGGAAAAGAACTTTTAAAGACAGAAGCTATCAATGAAAAGATAAAAGCATTAAAAGATTATCTATCAATAATAGGAATTAACAATTTCGCGAGTGATAACCTTTGGAGAGGTTCGTTAACAGAAGCGCTTGCTTGGAAGAAATCTGGTGAAAAAGAATTATTTGGGATCGTTGAAAATATCAACGGCACAATTTATGCAGTGGTCCTACTTACAAATGTAGGTACCAGTTTTGAGGATTCCTGTAGCATTATAAATTCTGAACAAACAATTAAAATCGGAGAGAATCTTGCAGGAATATGTCAAAATGTAAACGACGATGACTTCATAATTCACTGGGCAATTCATAAAGAGGTGCCTAATAAAGAAAACCTTATTAAAATCTCTTTAGACAGGTTTGATACATTAGTAAAATCTATAAAGATAAATTAAAAAAGATGTGGTGAACCCATGGGATTTTTTGAAAAAAGCTCAATTTTTACAAAAGGTATAATGCCTAAAGTGTTTAAGCTTTCTTTGATTATAGCAATAATTGCTATTAGCTTGCTAATTACAAGTTGCGGTGATGACGATTCTGATGCCGCCAGTGAACCTGACGAAGACAAGATAAATAAAAACCTGTTTCTAGGTTATATTAATGTCAATTCAGATCAAGATAATGCTCTTGTAGATTATTCAATTATTGGTAACAAATACAACCTTGCTTCATCAATTCAATTCTGCAAACTTGCTGACAACATTTATCATCGTGGTGCTTGCGCAGGTAAGGCATGGGATGAATGCGGTTTCTGGGATTTTAAAATGAGAGATTTCTTCTACTTCACACAACTTGATAATGAAACGGCAAAGGTTACTTGCTCTCAACGAGGCATATTTGATACTTGTTCTCCGTCCGATTATTCTTCAATAAATGCAAAAATCCGCTTATGTGATAGCAATGAAAGCGATAAAAATTGTACTGCAGGTATTAATGAAATTCTTATAGACCTCAATAAACAAGGTTATGATATAGATTGTACACGGCTTTTTGCGTTAACTAGTGGAGCGGACTGTGCGCCTTCAGACTTCCTTATACTTTACCATGTTAATGACTTCCAACCATGCGATCCTTACAATGATGAACTGGTATGTGTTTGGGGGAAATGTACAAAATATGTTTGTATCCCGAATAACAAGTTAGACCCTTACGAGCTTTGTGATCCTAAAGCACAACTCTTTAATTTAAGCGGAAGAGAAGTATCTGGTACTGCGATTAGTTGCCAAGATTTCTCAGGGGTGCCAAGCACTGAAGGAGGAAAGCCTATTTGCAGAGATGATTGCACACCAGATATCTCTGAATGCACCCTTGAGCCAGGTCAGGTGCTTTGCCAGAATAATGTGTTAGAAAGCTTTCCAGACGTGGGTTATACTGAAGTGTGTGAGTGGGGTAATGGAGAAGAGTATTATCTTCATCCAGATGGAACTCAAAAAGAGAAACAGTATATCTTCAAAACACAGAGTTTCTGTGCTCAACAGGAAGGTTATATCGGCGATGCATCTAATTTAGAATGCGATGCTTGTACTGAAATAAACTATGACAATTGTCTAAGCGTTCAGCTCACAAAACCAAAAGAAGAAAACTGTGGTAACGGTTTAAATGACGATTACTGGTACGATCTTTACATCGAAGGAGACAATAGAACTGAGTATATCGCAGAGAATTATCTTGATGAATATGGTTATTTTGAGGATTACAAGTTTGACACAACAAAATGCTTCAGTGAAACAAACTGCTCTGATTGCCATGATGTTGATTGTGATGGCAGAGTTACCTTCGGAAACAATTACTGTAACTTCAAAACTGAAAGAATGTGTAACGATAACTTTGACAACGATGGCGATGGCTTAATTGATGAACAAGATAGTGATTGCAGTTTTGAAAGATATAATCCAGATTTATCGCTAAAAGGATTATGCGATGCTGAAGAGAAATGTTTTGATGAAAGTGAACTTGAATGCATAGATGACTCAGCAGTATTTACAAAGAATAATAAGGCATTTATATGTAACGAAGGAAACTGGATTAACGAAATAAAACTTATCTCGGCCTTAAGTTATGCTAAATTAAAAAATCAACAATCCCTGGTACTTTATTGTAACGACCCCGCTGATTTCACAACTGGAAAAAGTTATGTAATCGAACTCAATTCTAAAATACGAGGTACTCAGGAGACGGTTTCCGAGTTCATAGGAACACAAGAACAAGCTAATGCACTTTATGGAAAGTTCTGCGCTGCAAAAAGTGATGACGAATATCTTCTCGGAACGATTTTAAAAAACAAAAACGAAATACATCACAGCATTTTACTATTCTACCCACTTGGAACAATATGTGATGGAATTAACAAAGATGCTGAGCAACTTCAAAGATGCAATAACACCCAAATGTTTATGAATTATAAAACAGGTATAGTATTAAAAACAAATATCTTTAGTAGTGATCAAGTAGAATTATTTAACGGAATTAATGAAATCGATAACAAGATTAAAGAGTTAAAAAAGGCTGGCGGACAATACTTGGTGACCAATTCACTTGAAGATTTAGAGAAAACCGGAGATATTGAAGCATTTGCGTTGAAGAAAAATGAAGATAAAGAATTATTAGGTATTATCGCTAAAGTAAACTCAACTTGGTACTCTATTGTTTACATAAAAAATGTACCTTCATTTGCTGAAATTTGTAAATCTATGACTTTAAACATCGCAAGCGGAGATATGACCAGAACTGTCACTTGCAAGCAAGAAATAGGTACAAACAACTTTGTGATTGCATGGACAATACCTACAGAACAAACGTTAATCTATTCAAAAGCCAAATTCGACGAACTAGTTAAGGAAATAAGGATTTAGTCGAAATTTTTAACTGCCTTTTTAGGTGAAAAACATGAATTTTTTTGAAAAGAAATCCAATTTAAAGGCGAATCTAAATGCGGGTAGATTATTTTTACTGCTTTTAGTAGTGATTGTTGTAAGCTTACTAAATGCAAGTTATGTGAACGCTAGGGTAATTGGATATGTGAGCATAAACCCTAACCAGTGGAACAATGTAATTGATTATTCTGTTAGCAGCTCGTCTACCCAAGCCACTTCAGCTAAATTTTGCGACCTGGCAGACAACCTGTTTAATAATAACGGATGTGGAGACAAAACATGGGGAGAATGTGATTTCTGGGATTTTCAAATGAAGGATTATGTGTATTTTGAAAATATAAACGACAACGAAGTGGGCCTTACTTGTTCTCAACGGGGACTATTTGATGGCTGTTCAGGTTCTTCTGCTTTTTATCCAACAATAAAATTATGTGATAGCAGTTATGAAAATTGTGTTGCTAATAGTGGTGAAATTGTTATAGACCTTAAAAAAGTGGGTTTATCTAAGAAGTGTACAAGGCTTGGTGCTAGCACATCTGGCGACGAATGTTCACCTGACGACACACTCAAACTTTATACAAAGAACAACTATGAAGTATGCGCTGAAACTCCTGAAGGTGCAGATTATGAACTAAGATGTATAAGTGGAAAATGTGCAAGGTATCAGTGCATAAACGACAACTATCAATTAGACCCGTATGAGCCTTGTGATCCGGGAGTACAAAAATTCAATGTAGGTGGTGAAATAAAAACTGCGGACGAGATTACATGTTTGGATTTTGATATGTATCCAAATAGTGAGGGAGAAAGACCAATCTGCGGTAATGATTGTAAACCTGACCTTAGTATGTGCACATCTCAACCAAGCCTTTGCCCAGATTATAAAATTGAAAAATACAATGTACTGGATTATGTCGAAAAATGCGATTTAGCTAAAACTCCTGAAAGTTATGTTCATCCTGACGGAACCAAGAAAACAAAACAACATATATTCTCATCAAAAGCATTTTGTGCTCAACAGGAAGGTTATATCGGTGATGCTTCATATTTAGAATGCGAGGGTTGTACTGAAATCAGCTATGATGCTTGCCCAACAGTTCAACTCACAAAACAAAAAGAGCAAAATTGCGGGAATGGTTTAAATGACGATTACTGGTACGATCTTTACATCGAAGGAGACAATAGAACTAAGTATATCGCAGAGAATTATCTTGATGAGCAAGGTTATTTTGAGAATTATAAGTTTGACACAAGCAGATGTTTTAGTGAAACGAATTGCTCTGATTGTTATGATATTGATTGCGACGGCAAAGTCACTTACGATGGTAAATACTGTAACTTCAAAACTGAAAGAATGTGTAACGATAACTTTGACAACGATGGTGACGGCTTAATTGATGAACAAGATAGTGATTGCAGTTTTGAAAGATATAATCCACATTTATCGCTAAAAGGATTATGCGATGCTGAAGAGAAATGTTTTGATGAAAGTGAACTTGAATGCATAAATGATTCAGAGGTTTTTGTGAAAGACAAAACGTTTGTATGTAAAGATGGAAACTGGATTAATGAAATAAAACTCATCTCAGCGCTAACTTATGATAAGCTAAAAGATCAACAATCATTAATACTTTATTGTAACGACCCCGCAGATTTCACAAACCAAAGAGGTTACGTAATTGACATCATGAATACTAAAACTGCAACCGGTATGAACACATTTGATTTCATGTCATCTCAGAGAGCGTTATATGGAAAATTCTGTGCAGCGAAAACGGATGATTATTATCTCATAGGAACTGTTTTAAAAAGCAAAGAGGCAATAAGTAATGCAGTACTCTTATTTAATTCAAATGGAACAATATGTGATGAGATTACAAACAACGATAACATATTACATCAATGTAAGAACACTCAAGTTTTCTTAAACTATAAAACAGGCATACTATTAAAGACAAATATCTTTAATGATGGAGCACAATTATTTAACGGAATTAATGAAATAAATACCAAGATTGAAGAGTTAAAAAGCGCGGGCGAGCCTTATCTAGGATATAACTCACTTCAAGACCTAGAAAAAAGCGGAGAAATTGAAGCGTTTGCGTTAAAGAAAAGTGGGGAGAAAGAACTACTGGGTATAATTGCTAAAGTAAACTCAACTTGGTATGCCATTGTTTACATAAAAAATGTGCCATCCTTTACTGAAGTTTGTGACACTATGAACGAAAAAGCAACCTTAACGATAGTAGATACGCCAATTAAATGCCAGGAAATTAACAACAATTTTGTAATCGCTTGGAGAATAGCTGATGAATCAGTGTTGGAAGAGTCTAAGTATAAATTCGACAAACTAGTTAAAGAATTAAAGCTATGATTCAAGCTTTTGCGATAAAATAAAATATTTCATTTTTTGTTTTTTTATAATAAAAATCAAAGCTCAATCTTGACAACATTTTCTCTAACCACGTCCTTCTATGAAACCTCATATATTTACCAGACAAAGTTTTAAGCGGAAAGGAAACAATGAGATGTTTAACAGCAAGGCTTACAATTAATTCCTCAGCGTGCTTGTGCCCTTTATCTTCAATCAAATCAAGCACCTTAAACAAAAATGCAACATTGGCTTTAGGCAATTCATCAAGTTTTGCCAAGAAATCCATCTGAACAGCCTCGCCATTAATCTGGTTCTTCAAGAAGAAATCGTTTACAGCACTAACTATGTCCTCGCGTAAATCGCATGCAAAGTAATAATTAACCTTAATTTCGTTAAAAGGGAAATAAATCGGATTTAGCCCGCAGCCTAAATCAATAATTCTCTTTATTTTATGTTCCCTAAGGAATTCTATCACAAAATCAGGTAAAGAACCTCGCTCTAAAGAAGAAATATGCGTTCCTTTATCTTTAACATACATCACAGACTTCTTATACAATTTCGCTTTTATAAGCGAGACAAACTCTTTGAAGACCTTAGACCTCTCCAGATTTTTAACATTCAATACCTTTTCATATAGCTTTGGGTTTTTACGGACAACGTCAAAAAAAACAGATTCTATTGTCTCTTTAGAAAATGAAGAGTATCTCTTTCTCTTAGCAAGCACATTAAAAACCTCGCTAAGTACCCTTTCATCATTTAAATGATTCATACTCCTTACATAAAACTAAACAAAAGATATTTAAAAACTGTTCCATTCATAAATCATAATTTAATAATAATTACTTAAAAGGTGCCAAAAATGGAAAAAAAGGTTGTCCCTGAGGAAATAAATCAGGAGTTAGAAAAGATGCAAAAGATGCTTGATAAGTTCAAAGAAAAAGTTTTAGAGAAATTCAGCGATTATGTTTTAGGCATATCTCTTCTGCCTCCGCAAAAAAACGAAAAAGGAGAGAAAAAAGACAACAAAATTAACCTTCTAATTCTAATAAACGATAACGATACCAAGAAGATGACTCCTCAGGAACTGGAAAAGAAACTTAACACAATCTTTCAAAACATGGCTAAAGAGATAGACGAAAGGTTAAATCCTTCTTGTTTGCTAATCAGTGAACTATGGCAGAACTGTTATGAAGCCAAGTACGATTTCGTGAAGATGATTGCCACTGGTGCAGCCATTTATGATAAAGGCATGCTTTCTGCCATAAAAATTGCTGAAGTCCATAAAACCATGGTTCTAAGCAAATTTGAGAGATACATTGTCTCGTATGTTCTATCCGGGTCAATAACTCAAGGAAGAGCCACAGAGAAATCTGATGTTGATGTGTTTGTTGTGGTTGACGACACAGATGTAAAAAAGATGACTCGAGGCGAATTGAAAGAGAAATTAAGAGCTATCATTTTAGGTATGGGCATTGAAGCAGGAGAAGCCACAGGGATACTGAATAAATTGAATATTCAAGTCTACATATTAACTGAGTTCTGGGAATCTCTTAGAGATGCCAACCCTGTAATATTTACTTTGTTAAGATATGGTGTGCCTTTCTATGACAGAGGTATATTCATGCCCTGGAAGCAGTTATTGCTTATGGGAAAGATAAAGCCAAGCAGAGAAGCTATTGATATGTTTATGAGCAGCGGTGAGAGAATCATCAAAAACGTTAAAACAAAAATAACTGAGATAGGTATGGAAGATATTTACTATGCATTACTAACTCCTTCCCAAGCAGCATTAATGCATTACGGAATTGCGCCACCCACTCCTAAAGAAACGCCTAAACTAATGCGCGAAATCTTTGTGGAAAAAGAAAAATTATTGAAAGAAGAAGAGATATTAATCTTAGAAAGAGTCATCTCTTTAAGAAAAGCTGTTGAACACAAACAAAAGAGTAGAATCACTGGAAAAGAAATTGATGAATTGTTGGAAGAGGGCGAGAATTACCTTAAGAACATTGGTAAACTGTTTAGCAAGATCGACAACATAAAAAGCAAAGAATCATTATCTCAATTGATTAGTTCAATAAAACTCATCATGCGTAAACTATTATTCTATTTTGGGTTCAAAAAAGTTGACGATAAATCCCTATTAACAACCTTCAAAAAAGAGCTAATTGACAGCGGCGAGATTGAAGAGAAATACTTCAAGACCATAAAAGAAGTTCTAAGCGCAGAAAATAGTAAAAAACAACTAAAGAAACAGGATGTTGAGTTGCTAATTAAGAAAGGTGATTCTGCAATAAAAGCTCTACAAGATTACTTCGAAAAGAAGAGATTCTTTGATATTGAAAGAGCAAAAATCAGAGTAAGCTATGGAAAAGACAAGGTTGGTGAAGTGTTGTTCACAAAAAACAAAGTTTACATTATCAAAGATATAAAAGAAAAAAATTGTTTTGTCAGCGATTTGAAAAAATGGGAACTTAAAGAAATTAGCTTCGACCAATTAGATTCAGAAATCAGAGACGAGAAAACTGAGCTAAAGAAAGAAATAAGTGTTGATGAGTTAAACAAAATAAAAGAGACCTTTGGAAAAACTTGTAAAATAATACTAAAATAAGTTTTATTTCTTAATTTTTTATTCTATATTAATGCTGAGAAGAACGAACTTAATACCTTTACCAATATTGTAAAAAGTGTGAGAGAAGCTGCTAAAAAAGCAGGGATGTATTTTATACCTGATTTTAGATTACCATCCTTTATCTGAGAAATAATAAAAGCAGAGAAAATCGATGTTATCGATAAAACTGCATAAGCCAAATTAATGAATTCTTCCGGAGTCATGGTTGGCTCATCTACTTCAGTTATACCTTTTAACATCTGTGTAATACCGGAGCCTCCAGCAACACTTAACGAAGACAAGTTCGCCTGACTTATTTTTGAAATAAAACTCTGTAGAATTACTAAGAACTGTGTTGATAACGCAAAAAGAAACGGTGCCACAAAAACAACGATTATCACTATGAAAATAACATAACTAAGATTTGTTGCTGCAATATCTTTTTTTAGCTGAAAAGTATCAACTAATTCAGATGTAATCATATCTACGATAGGTGTTATTTTCGCACCGCTTTCTAAAGATTCTGCTATAATTGAGAAAGTCCTCTTGATCTCAGCAGAATCATATTTGTTAGCAAAAGTCATGAGTGCTGACGCAGTATCTTCACCTATAGAAATTCGCTTTACAACCAACTGCATCTCTTTTGCTAAATCCCCAAACTCTGGCTTGATTGAATTCCACAAAGCTTGCTCTAATGTTGTACCGCCTTTAAGATTTTCAGATAGGGACTTTAGGAAATCTGGCAATAATGCTTCCATTCTCCTGGTTCTTTGGAACGCTTGATAATCAAAGAAAAGTAGAATCCCTGAAACAACGATAAAAAAATACAGCGCTAAATACGAGATTGTAACTACAAATATAGACAAAGGTTGAAGCACAACCATCGAGGTAACATCATAAAATCCAAAAACAGTTGTCAAATCAACATTATACACAAACCACAAGTCTACAAAAATTACAGAAACTAAACCCAAAAGAAATAGTATACCTAGAATAAAATACGGTGGACTATCAAAACCCGCTTTGATAGAATTTTCGATTAATCCTTTTCTTAAACGAGTCGGAAATAGAGACTCGCCAAAACTTTTGAAAGTTCGTTTAAAATCCATTTTCGCATCATAGATTAATAGTTGGTCTGTTAACTTTTATCATAACAATGAAAAAGTATTCAACTAATGCTAAAAACAACAAAATAACGCCATAAAAAAAGGGGCTAATCTCTATTCCAAGGAAAGTAAGGAATATACTTGATAGTCCAAGACCTAGCGAAGGAAAGACAACCGCTAAAACCAGGTAAAGTAAAACAATAGTGTTCAACTTTTTTCCATAAGCCTTAATTTCTATTGATAGCTCTTCTTTTATTGAATCAATCGTTTCTTTTAGAGTCTTGCCAATCTCCGCACCGGTTTTTATTGAAACAACTATAGGATACAATATCTTTTTAAACTTGATTGAAGGCGTAACCTCTCTAGCAGTTTCTAAAGCTTCTTCAACAGGAGTACCTGTATTAATTGCCATCACAATACCTTTAAAAAAATCTCCAGCTACACCATAACTCTTAGCTGCATCATAAAGAACCTTCATCAAAGGTTCACCAGCGCTTATTTTCAATAAGATATACCTTCCAGCAAACAGAACTTCTTTATCCAGTTCTCTGCTTAAACGATAAATCTTCTGGTCTAAAGCTTTAAAATTATATTTAAAAAAAATCAAATAAAACAAAAAAAACGCTAAAGGATATAAGAACAGATAATTGAAACTCGTGAAAAAAGCTAATGCTAAAACAATCATCGCAGAAAGCATCAAAGAAGCATTCCTGACCTTTCTTACATACTGCTGCGGAGTTAAATCTATTTTAGCTAAAATTAATTTCCTTTTCAGATCTGCATAATTTATGGAAGCCATTTTATTTTCTATTTCGATAATACCTAGAAACAAGCAAACCTACTTTATTAACATCTGTTATCTTCTTTTCAACCAACCAATCTAAAAATTTCTTTTTTTCCTCTATGTTTTTGTAAACTTCTTCAGGTTTAAGTCCCGCATACAATTGCATTGTCTCTAATAATCTTTCAGGTTTATTGAGTTGGACATACTTACCTGTCTTTAAATCATATTGAAAAATCACACGCTCATCTCCTGTTTCTGTAATTTCTGCTATTTGCAAAGTGACTCTTTTTCCAGTCCGTCTATTCCTATACTGTACCACAAGCATACCTAGTGAAGATAACATAAGTTTGGGAATATCTATTGGCGGGTTTGTTAAACGAGATATTGCTTCCTTTGCGTTATTTGCGTGCAAAGTAGCATAAACTGAGTGACCTGTATGCATCGCTTCAAATAAAACCTCAGCTTCTCTTTTCCTCCTAATTTCTCCAACAATAATTCTGTCAGGACGCATCCTCAAAGAGTTGACAACCAAATCCAGCATCGTAACTTCGCCTTTACCCTCAGGGTTTGGCAATCTTGTTTCCATAGGCACCCAATGAAGATGTTCTGGCAAAGATAGTTCTCTGGTATCTTCAATGCTAATAATTCTTTGGTTCGCAGGGAAGAAATTACTCAATGCGTTAAGCATAGATGTCTTACCTGAACCAGTTCCACCTACGATAAGTGTGGAAAGCTCGTATTCCATAGCCAGCCAGATCCATGCTGCGATCTCTGAATTGATTGTTTTAGTGAGAATCATATCGGTTATTGTCCAGGGTTTATCAGCAAATTTCCTTATAGTTAAAGTGTTTCCTTTAGTTGAGATGGGCGCTAAAGTCGCATTAACCCTGTCTCCTGTTTTCAAAGAAGCATCCATTAATGGTTCAAGCACAGTTATATCTTTCCCAACATCTCTACCAATTAAAGTTGCGTAATGTCTAATCTTTCTTTCGCTATCCACATATATATTTGTCTTAACCCAACCATACTTCCTATGGTAAGCCCATACTGGCTCTTTAGCATTGTTAACAACAATTTCTTCTAAATTTTTATCATGAAGAAGGATTTCTATTTTGCCTAAACCTATGCTTTCCTGTATAAGATGATTAACTAAAAAATCCGAAGTGGGCTTATCTATATGCGGAAAGTATTTCTTTATTAAAACTTTAAGCTCATTAATAAAACTCTCCTCAAGAGATTTATAACCTCCTTCGAATGAAAAACTTATTGCACCAATATTAACTTTTGATACAAAATCCTCTTTAATTTTCTCAAGAAGCGCCTCAGTTACCTTACTTAAGTTTAGAATAGAAACCAGATAAAATGGAACAAACTCATCTTCATAATCAACAATCCTTACACTAACTATCAGTTTGTTAAACTGAATTTCATATTCCTCTAAAAGCTTCTCTCCTCGAACCATTTTAAACCTTCAATAAACTGTTTTTTATTTTCTCCATTTCCGAGACCATTTTTTGATATAGCTGAGTCATCTGCTCTTTGAGTTTAGCGTTCTCTTCAAAGAATCCTTGAGGCGACTTTTTCATTAATAGAACCAATTTATGGAATTGTTCACTTGCTGCATCAAACTTTTTCTCAGCAATACTCTTCTCAACATCTCTAACCAATAACTCAAACAAACGTTTAAACTTTTCATACTCCTTCTTTCTGTCAGATTCAACAGCATTTAAAACTTTAATATAAAGCAAATCTAAGTCCTTAAGTAGAGCAAGCTTAAACTCGCTGTCTCTTAAAGAATTAACAAGATTTGACATCTTTGAATAAATAAGCATCATCCGTACATAATCCTGCCGTTTCTCAGAAATCTCAAACAGATTCCTGAGTTTTAAAAACTCAGTTTTTGTTTTGTCTATAATCTGTTGGTTGTTTCTCAACTCTGCCAAGTAGATCTCAATTAGTTTTTTGAGCAACAAGCTCCTAAGTTGGTTTTTCTCAAAAGAAAACCTATCAGGAATAGAATTCACAAGTTCTTTTAATTTAACATAAAGTTGATTAAACGAATTTCTATCAGCATTAGCAATAAATTTGTCAAGCTCATTAATGCGATTATAAATATCGCTAAAGATTTTGTTTATTCTTTCTTTATTCTCTTCAAGGTATTTTTCTATTAGTTGTGATTCAAGGGAATAAATCTCTTTAGCCAATTCCACCTTCTTTAAAACAAAATATTTGTTACTTATCGAAGACAAGTTTGTTTTTACCTGAGAGAGTAAAGCAAGTGCTTCTTCAAGGTTTCCTTCATCATACAAGCGTTGTATTTTAACTAATGAAACTTGGATTTTTTTAAGTGATTCTTGCTCTTTAGAAAGTTGTTCATCATTTTCATTCTGCAATTCACTTAGGTCTGATTGTGTTTTTGTATCAACACTCATTTTAACTTGAGGATTTCTAGTGGCAGCATTATTTTGACTCTTAGAAATTTCTGTATCAAGCTTTTGATTAATTTCCATTAATTCATTAAATAATGCTGCCTTAAGCTGCTCAAGAGTCTTATCATCGGCTGTTGAGCTACGCTTCTCAAGAGATTTTGTTTCTCCCAAAACTTCCGAACTAAGATCTAACTTGTTAATATCAAACTTTTTTAGCAAATCGTCTTTTTGTTTCAGGAACTTTTCAAAATACTTGTCAATAGATTTTGTGTCTTCAATTTGATTTTGGAGGACATTTAATGCATCATTAAAATCCTTTTTCTGCTCATCACTCATTTGATTAACTTCATAAAAATTCTCGTTCTCAAGAAGTCCAACAATGGCATTATAATTCTCTTCTACAGAATAGGCATCTTCTTTTCTAATACCCTCAAGCACTTTGTTCACATAATTAAACAAAGATTCTTTTTTAGAATTAATTGACAGATAATTGCGAGTCACTTGAAGTATTAGAGTTAACAGAGAATTCAAAGAAGATAATCCTTTCTCAGAGAATAATCTATAAAACACTGTAAGAGTTAAATGTATCTTCTTTAAAATTGTAAAATAATTAATCACATCTTGATCTTTGATTGCTTGCTTGGCTTTCTCAAGCAATGATTCAATCTCATTTGTTAACTCTTTAATCCTAACTTTATCATGCTCCTCTAAAGAAGATGTTGCCTGTGGCAATACTAAAAGAAATTTTTTGATATAGAGATACAAACTCTTCCACTGGACTAAATCAAGACTGAGTTCTAAAAAAATCAGTTTGTGAACCATTAATTCTATTTCCGAGAAATGTTTTTTCAGAGATTCTGAGTCAAATGAAGCAAATTCATAATCGAAATCATTATCCTGCTCATCAGTTTCTGAAGAAGTCGATTTAGGTTTTTCTTTTTTTACTGAATCGTCAACAAATTTAACAAATGTATTTGTAAGCCTGTAATCAAAAGCGATATAACCCTCTTCTTCAAGGAAATGCAGAATTTGCTCAAGAATATCCCTTTGTATCCCTGTTTTTTTAGATAATTGATCTACACTAATTTCGCCAGAGTTCTTAATAATGTCTAAAATTGCATCAGCTTCGGTTTTGACTTCAACAACCATGACGAGAAATAAGTTAAAGAAGTTTAAAAGGGTTTATATTCACTCGCGTGTAAACACAACAAAATAAAAAAGAACGCTTGAATAAAAACCTATTTAATTTTTGTTATCCATTGATTCTGTTTTTGGCTTAGAAGAGAACTTTATGTCCTTCTCCTCAAGCTCTGGAACAAGTCGTTTTAATTCGTTTGTCAAAAATTTCTTAATTTCATCATTTAATTCTAAATCCAATTCAACATTCACTGTATCATTAGCTAAATCAACTTTTGTTGGCGCTTTTCCTGTCAAAAGCTCTAAAGAAACATTTACTTTGTCTTTAACATCATCAAAGATTTTTGCAATCTTAAATTTGTACTTTATCTTCCTACCAGCTAAAGGATGATTAAAATCAACCAAAACTCTTCCACCAGTAACCGATTTCACAACACCAACTTGTCCATTAATCTCCACTTGTAAGCCTACAACAGGATTCAATTTGTATTCGAAGAACTTTTTCAAAGGAATTAATCTTATTAAATCTCTTGAACGGTTGCCAAATGCTTGCTCAGGTTCCAGTTCAACTTCGTATTCCTTATCAACTTCTTTATCAACTAAAGCCTCATCAAAACCTTTTACAACAAAACCTTCTCCCAACTTAAACCTTAAAGGTTTAATCCTGGAAGAATCAAAACCTTGCTCTTTTGCAACAGAAGCTTCATTAGTATCAAATACAGTTCCATCCATCAAATAACCAGTATAAAAAAGCTCAATAAAATCTCCTTTTTTAGCTTTCATGATTTTTAAGTTGTATTGCTTGCTTTTTAAAAATTTTTTTAACGTAAAACCACTTGAAATCGTAAATAATATAAATAAAACAGAAAAACTTTTTTCATAAGCCCTTGTAGCTCAGTCGGTAGAGCGCATCCTTGGTAAGGATGAGGCCCCGGGTTCAAGTCCCGGCAAGGGCTTAGCCTTCTTTTTCAAAAAATAGATAAACATATTATCCTTTTGTTAAAGAAAATGTTAACCGATTGTCATGCTCATCTGGATTTTGAAAAAGACAACAAAAACATAGAATTTATTCTAGAAGAGAGCAAAAAACGAAATGTTAAGTATATAATTCATGCAGGATTAAATAAAGAAAGCAATTTGTTTGGATTGAAGTTAAACCAAAAAAATAAGATGGTTCTACCGGCCTTAGGACTTTATCCTGAAGAAGTCGTTAAAAAAACAAATGATGAGATAAAAGAAGAGTTAAAATTTATTGAAGAAAATGTTGATAAAGCTGTAGCTATTAGCGAGGTGGGTTTAGACAGCACGTATGGTTCTCTAGAAAAACAAAAAGAAGTTTTTGAACAGATCATAAAGATAGCTATAAAGCATAACAAAGCAATGGTTATCCACACAAGAAAAGCTGAAAAAGATGTTGTAGAACTCTTAGATAAAGTCATTCCAAACGAAAATCTGTTGTATCGAAAGATTGTTTTTCATTGCTTCACAGGCAAGAAAAAACTCGTAACTGAAGCACTTAAGCGAGGCTGGTTCTTCTCAGTACCTCCAATAGTTGTAAGAAACCAACAGTTTCAAGAATTAGTCAAGCTTGTCCCTTTAAACAGACTTTTAACTGAAACAGATTCGCCATTTCTTGGACCAAAAAAAGAAGAGAGAAATTATCCTTGGAACGTTTCTTATTCAATAAAAGAAATCGCAAAGATAAAATCAGTAACTGTACAAGAAGCTGAAAACAATATCTTCATGAACTTCACATACCTATTTTTGTAAATTTCGTTTAAATTAATCCTTTATTTCTTGTTAAAATACTTAGAATATTTTTTGACGAAATCTTCATACGGGTTTGAAACTGAATCTTTAATCTTTTTCAAAGCTTTCTCTGTATTTCTATCAAGTTTTATTGAGCCAACAACTTTAACATAGAGGTCTGCACCATTAATACCTTCGCCTTTTATTCTAAACAAGGTGTGTGTTTCTGTGCCTTTAGGTATCTTTAAAGTGATTTTGTGTTTTGACAGAGTTGGCACTTCAACATGTGTACCTAAAGCTAAATCTATAAAAGAAATTGGTAAAGTAACATAAAGGTCGTTGCCTTTACGCTTAAACAATTCGTGTTCTTTTACATAAACTCTGATGTAAAGATTTCCTTTAACTCCGGATTTAACTCCAGCGTTGCCTTCTCCTCTAATTCTCAGAATCTCGCCGTTATTAATCCCTTGAGGAATCTTCACAACAATATGCTTTTCAGTCAACACTCTGCCGGTACCTTTACATTTTTTACAAGGATGTTTTATAACCTTGCCTTCGCCATTACATTTCTTACAAACAGTAGTCGTTGAGAATATGCCAAAAACAGTCCTCTTAACGTTCTTTACATAACCATAACCATTACACACATCACAGATTTCAGCATCAGAATCATTCACATAACCTTTTCCATTACATGAATCACATACATCGTAGGCCTTAAAAGAAACCTTTTTCTCAGTACCATAAAAAACGTCTTCAAGAGTTACTTCTAACTCCATATGAATATCTTCACCGACTTTTCTTGATGAAGAACCTCTCCTTCGATGAGATTCTCCAAAAAACATATCAAAAATATCGTCAAAATCAAAGTTAAAACCGAAATCAGAACCAAAATTGCTTCCAGAGAAATCAAAGTCAGCATTTGTACCATATAAATCGTATTGCCTTCTCTTCTGGTCATCCAGAAGAACAGATGCAGCTTCGTTTATTTCCTTAAACTTCTCACTAGCAGAAGGATCGTCTTTGTTTAAATCAGGATGATATTTTTTTGCTAATTTCCTATATGCTTTCTTAATCTCTTCCTTTGTAGCGTCCTTGCTTACACCTAAGATTTTATAATAATCTTTGACCATTTTGAGCACAGGTTTTGGATATAATATTTAATAAAAACAAAAAATAAATTCTAACAAAAGGAATTACTCTTCCTTTTTAAAATCAGCGTCTTTTACGTTTCCTTCATCATCTTTGTTTTGGCCTTTGTCATTAGCATTATCACTTTGTTCCTTGTTAGCTTGCTGAGATGCTGCTGCATAAAGTTCTGTTGCTAAATCTGAAACCATCTTGTTTACTTCCTTGCTTAATTTATCGATTTCGTCAAGCTCGGAATCTGTGATTTCAGCCAAGTTTTTCTTTATGACTGCATCAACCTTTGTTTTCAGTTCGTTAAGCTTATCTTCAATCTCCTTAACTTTATCATCTTTGCCTTTACCTTTTAAGTCATTTAAGGTCTTACCCAGAGAATAAACTAAAGCATCCGCATTATTAACGATTTCCGCTTTATGTTTCTTCTTTTCATCCTCCGCGCGATGCTTCTCTGCCTCCTGTCTCATTCTCTCTATTTCCTCTTCACTTAGATTAGTGGTTGCTGTAATCTTTATCTGCTGTTCTTTACCTGTTGCTTTATCCTTTGCAGAAACATGAGTTATTCCATTGGCATCAATATCAAAGGTCACTTCAATTTGTGGGACACCTCTCGGTGCTGGCGGTATACCTATCAAATCGAACTGACCTAAAAGTTTGTTGTCTTCAGCCATAGGTCTTTCTCCCTGGAACACTCTAATAGTTACCGCGGTTTGGTTATCCGCTGCTGTAGTAAATATCTTGCTTTTCCTTGCGGGAATCGTTGTGTTCTTAGGTATGATTACCGTCATAACACCACCAAGAGTTTCAATACCTAAACTTAAAGGAGTTACATCTAATAGCAACAAATCTTTAATCTCGCCAGATAAAACTCCGCCTTGGATTGCTGCTCCTAAAGCTACAGCTTCATCAGGGTTAACACCTTTATCAGGTTCTTTACCAAGCACATCTTTTATTAATCTCTGTACTGCTGGTATCCTTGTACTACCACCTACTAAAATAACTCTGTCTATATCCTCAGGTTTAAAACCACCGTCTTTCAAGGCTTCTTCCAAAGGTGCTTTCAATCTCTCAAGAATATCCTCAATTAATTTTTCAAACATAGCTCTTGTGAGTTTCCTGTTTAAATGCAACGGGCCGTTATCTGTAGCTGTGATGAAAGGCAGATTAATCTCTGTCTCCATTTTACTAGATAATTCTTTCTTAGCTTGTTCTGATGCCTCTTTCAATCTCTGCAAAGCAACTTTATCATTACTTAAATCAACTCCAGTTTCTTTCTTAAACTCTTCAATCAACCAATCCATGATAGCTCTATCAACATCATCTCCTCCAAGATGATTGTTACCTGCTGTAGACTTAACCTCAAAGATGCCATCACCCAATTCTAAAATGGAAACATCAAAGGTTCCTCCACCAAAATCAAACACCAAAATTCTATGGTCTTCGCTTTTATCCAAGCCATAAGCTAACGCAGCTGCTGTAGGCTCGTTAATTATCCTTAAAACTTCAAGTCCTGCAATTTTGCCTGCATCTTTGGTAGCCTGTCTCTGGGCATCTGTGAAATAAGCAGGACAGGTAATTATTGCCTTTGTTATTTTCTCTCCCAAGTACTCTTCAGCATCTCTCTTGAGCTTTTGAAGAATAAATGCTGAGATTTGTTGAGGAGTATACTCTTTACCATCAATATTAACTTTATAATCTTCCCCCATCTTTCGTTTAATACTCATTACTGTATGATTTGGATCAATAATAGCTTGCCTTCTTGCAGGCGTACCTACTACAATCTCCCCATTCTTAATGTGAACTACGCTCGGAGTAGTTCTTTCACCTTCAGCATTTGGTATAATTACTGGCTTTCCTGCTTGAAGGATTGCCATTGCCGAGAAGGTAGTTCCTAAATCAATTCCCAATATCTTTTCACTCATGTTTATCACCTCGTTTTACAACAACAACTTTTGCTGGTCTGATCAAAGTATCATTAAGGAAGTAACCTTTTTGGACCACATCAATAATCTTGAGGTCCTCTTCATTATCATCATATTTAACTAAAAGAATCTCACAGGTCTTTGGGTCAAATTTTTCGCCTAAAGGATTATAAGGCTTCAACCCTTCCTGTTCCAATAAAGATAATAACTGTGAAAATATCAATTCAACCCCTTTAACAAAAGGGTCATCCTCTTTTAGTTTAGAATCCCTAAGCGCCAATTCAAAGTTATCTAACACAGGCAATATCTTCTCAATGATTCTCCTGCTTGAATTTTTAATCAAAAGCTCTTTCTCACGCTGAACTGTTTTCCTGTAATTATCAAAATCTGCAGCCACTCGTTTGACTAATTGCTCAAGCTCTTTCTTTTCTTTCTCAAGTTCCTGAATCCTTTTTGAAGAATCTTCATTTGTTTGCTTAGATTCAATTTTATCTTTCTCCTCGTTATTCTTTCCCTGAGTTTTATGTTGAGAATTCTTTTGTTCTAATTTTTTTGTCATTTTCTTTTCAACCTCTATTTGCTTTTAGTGGTTTTGTAGCAGTCCCCATTTTCGTTAAATTTAAGTCAACGATGTTGATTTTAGATAGACAGAAACATAAAAGTTATTTAAATGTTTCGTTAAAAGTTACTTAAGAAATATTTATAAACAGACCGAGTTTACCCTCTCTCGGATGGTCTGGTAGACTATAGCTAGACCATGCCAGGTGAATAAAATGGCACGAATGTATTCTAGGAAAAAAGGTAAAGCTAGTTCAAAGAAACCGTTAAAAAAAGAAGCCAAACATTGGCAAAGATATTCTGCTAAAGAAATAGAAAGATTGATTGTAAAGCTCGCAAAAGAAGGAAATTCCGCTTCAAAAATTGGTTTAATATTAAGGGATTCTTACGGAATTCCTGATGTTAAGGAAGCTTGCGGAAAAAAGATAACGCAGATTTTAGATGAAAAAGGAATTAAATCAGAGCTTCCTGAAGATTTATTAAATCTGATGAGAAAAGCAAACGCAATAAGGAAGCATTTAGAACTAAATCACAAAGATATGACTGCAAAGAGAGGTCTTCAGATAACTGAGTCTAAGATCAGACGACTTGCAAAATACTATATTGCTAAAGGTAAATTACCAAAAGGCTGGAAGTATACTCCAGAACTTGCTGAATTGGTTTCAGCATAATTTTTTATTTTTTATCTAATTCTTTTTCTTTTAGAGTATAGTTTTTGAAGATTAAAATAGATGCTTAAAGCATAAAAATACTAAAATAAGCTCAACAAAATATAATATTAAAAAGTACTACGAAAGTATAAAAAACCTTTTAAAGTAAACAATCGAAAGCATAACTGAAATGATTAGCAGCAACGAAAAAGAGCGGGAATTTCTACAAAGTATTAAAGAAGCGGCGCAAAAGTTCAAAGAGATAAAACCACACAGAGTAAGATTAATCTCTCATTTAGATGCTGACGGCATTTCTGCAGCAGCAATTCTTGTAAAGATGTTAAACCGTGAAGGAATCCTTTATAATTTATCAATCGTCCAAAAAATAAGTTCTAGATTGTTAAATGTAATTAAAAAAGATAATTCCGAAGTTGTTATTTTCTCTGACCTTGGTTCAGGGAATCTTAATGAAATAATCTCCTCGTTAAGCTCTAAAAAAGCTGTTTTCATACTAGACCATCACGAAACCGATTTTGAAAGGTCAAAACTTCCAAACAACATCTTCTTCGTAAATCCGCACAATCACGAAATAGATGGAAATTCCGAAATTTCTGGAAGCGGGGTATCTTATTGGTTCTCGTATTTTATCAGTCCCGAAAACAAAGATTTATCCTACTTAGCTATCGTAGGTGCAATTGGAGATATTCAAGAAGAAAATGGTTTCAAAGGGTTAAACAAAGAAATTTGCGAACATGCAATCGAGACAGAAAATCTTATAGTTAAACAAGGGCTAAAGTTGTATGGCTCCTACTCAAGACCTTTGCACAAACTACTTGAATTTTCCACAGACCCCTATCTGCCAGGATTAACCGGTTCAGAAAGCAATTCTATCCAATTCCTCAAGAGTTTGAACATACCTCTAAAAAATAAGGACGGCTCCTGGAGAAAGTTTGTTGACCTAAATGAGGAAGAGCGTAAAAGGTTAATTTCTGGGTTAGTAATGGTACTCGCAAATACTCAGCAAGCTAATCCCGAAGATATTATTGGTTTAGTTTACGAAATAAGCAAAGAGCCTGAGGGTTCCCAGCTAAGAGATGCTAGAGAAGTTGCAACATTCTTAAACGCATGCGGTCGTTTAGGAAAAGCATCTGTTGGAATTGCAGTTTGCCTGGACAATGAAAGGCTAAAGAAGAAATCCAATCAAATCCTTCTTGATTACAAAAAAGAAATCATCCGTATGATGAAATGGTTTAGAGCAAACCAGGATAACCCGGATGTTGTATTAAAAGGAGACAACTATCTTATCATAAATGGTAGAGAAAATATAAAACACACTATGATCGGCACCTTTGCATCAATACTTTCCAAGTCACTAAAATTACCTGAAGAAACTCTAATCTTATCTTTAGCTCATATTCCTGAAGAGAATCTAATAAAAGCTAGTTTGCGTAGCAACTATCCAAAAACAAACCTGAAAGAAGTGATTGAAAAAATAAGCGAACGCGTTGATAGCAGTGAATTTGGAGGTCATAAGAACGCTGCAGGTGCATTCATACCAATTGAAAAAGAGCAAGATTTCATAAAACACGCCCAAGAAGTGCTTTCCTTCATGGCAATTGAAGAACGAATCGATTGATTTAAGCGAAGAACAATTAAAGAATAAATAGACAAGGAAAATATAAGATTTTATTCTGACTCTATAACTTCTTTAGCAGCATCTAAAGCCTGTGCTAATTTCTTACCTTTAGGAGTCAGAGAGAGATACTTCAATCGTCCCTTCTTAACAAACTCCACAATACCATGTTTTTCAAGAATCTTTAAAAGTTTGACAACATGAGAATAAGTGCAATCAATCTCTTTAGCAACAACAGACGCATAAATATTTGATTTTGAGTTCAATAGAACAATCAACAAGTTTGTTGGCTTCTCGCGAAAAATAATGTTAAACAGATCATCTTTTTCCAAATCTATCCCCTCCAAAGCATATTTTATAAAAAAACTATCAAAAAACAGTGTTTATAAAAAAACAGTTATGTTATATAAATGGTGATTATGTGTTCTTTATAAATTTTTTCAAACATCACTCAACAGTTAAACTCAAACAACAGATAGAAAATAACAAAAATGAGCAAGCTTTTTAAAGTTATCTAAAACAACAAAAGTTGTGAAAATGAAGAGGAACATTTTAAGCAAAAAACAGAATGACAGAAACTATCCAGCTCCTGCTCCTGAAGAAATACTCGGGAAAGTTTCCGAGATAGTTAGACTAAAGAATCTAAACATCTTAATTCTTTTTGACGGTGAAAAAGAGTTAGAAATTGTTGATTTCAAAGATTTGTGCAAAAACATAACCTCAGATGATTTTGTAAAAGCAATCGTTGTTCCTGAGAAAAACAAGGAAAGTTTTAAGCTTATAAGAATTGAAAAGCTAAATGAAAACAATAGTTTCATAGACAAGTTCTCAACAAAAATTAATGACATAGCAAAACCAACAAACAACAACTTCATTGTGAAAAGCGATATCTATGAAAAACTAAGACCTTTATTTAATCAAGCCATTGAAGAAATAAAAAAAGCTGTGTTTGAAAGAAGACCTATCTTAATAAGGCACCATTTTGATTGCGACGGTTATTCTGGAGCAATTGCTGTTGAGAAAGCAATAAACTCTCTTGCTTTAAAGATTAATCGCAATCAACAATCGATAAGAACCTTTTTAAAAAGGATCCCTTGCACTCTACCTTTTTATGATTTAGACGAAGCTGTTTCAGACATAAGCTCTTTCCTGGAGAAACCTGTAGAAAAAGAACCTTTGTTAATACTAATCGATAATGGTTCCACAAGCGAAGATTTGCTTGGATTAAGGAAACTGCAAATATATGATTTTAAAGTTATTGTGATTGATCACCATGTTCCTGCAATTAAAGATAATGCTTTTGAAGTTGATTCATTAGCTAAAGTGCATATAAACCCTTACAAAGTTAATGGAGATTCTAACATTACTGCAGGTATGCTTGGCTGCGAATTAGCCAACATGATAAATCCGGATATTGAAAACTTGGATTGTTTGGCAGCTCTTTCAGGTGTAGCAGACAGATCATCTTCAAAAGAATTCGAGCAGTATTTAAGCCTGGCCCAAAGTAAGAACTGTGACATTATATTCTTGGAAAAACTATCGAAAGTCATAGATTACTTAACTTCATCCATTAGAAAAAAGGAATCAAAAACATTCATTGAAAACCTGTTTGATTTCAACAACAAAATACAGAAAAGAACTGTTGATTTAATTTACCCAGAACTTGTCGAAATGGAAAGAACAAGGCTCAATACCATAAAGAAGTTCTTAGAAGTTTCTGAAAAAAACAATACAATAATTGCAAGATTCAATTTTGAATCAATGATAAAAAGAGGAACATATCCACCAACAGGCAAAAGCACTGGCTTGATTATCGATGAACTCAAGAAAGACCACAACAAAGTTGCTGTGATAGCTTATAGCGATGAATCTATGGTAGTAAGAACATCAGGTATTGAAAAAGACATTAATGAGTTTATATCAGAGATGAAAGATAAAAAACCTTACACGAACATTGAAGGCGGCGGTCATAAAAACGCTGCATCCATTAGATTTATAAAAAAAGTAAAAGAAGAAGTAATGAACGATTTAATTGAATGGTTAACTCAAAATGATTGAAATTTTTGTTTTAATACTCGGTTTTTTTATAGGTTTCATAATCTACAAAGAGAGTCAAGAAGAATTTCCTGCGTTAAATAAACCGTTAGATTTTATTGAGAAAACATCAGCATTGCTCTTAATACTCTTAATCATTTTCTCAACAATCATTAGTTCAGAGCAGAATATTTTATTCAATTTAATTTCAATAATTCTGTTAATATTATTCTTAAAAAAAGATTGGTTCTTTTTATTGTTGTTTACTAGCATATTTTTATCTCATAATGACACTTATGCTTGGATGTTTGCTGTTCTAATCATTCTCTCGCTTTTACAAGGCAGAAAATACAAGAGCTTAAAAGAGCTGTTCTTGTTAAAATAGGTTGTATACTAAACGTTACTTGAACTCTGCGTGCCCAAAATTAACAACAAGATCAAATTCTTTGAAATATAATGGTATATCACAACCGCCGTAATTTGAACCTGCCCAAAGATAAAATTTGATTTCAGGAAACTTTTTTTTCAAAGAATCAACAATCTGTTTTGCTTTTGGTTTAAGGCCGTCGGGAAATTGAAGACAAACTGTTTTAAACTCACTACTTTGTAAAGTAGATTCTAAAACATCCAAATTTAATTTAAGCTCAAGCATACAGGGTAGAAATAAAAACTAAAATAAAAAGATATCTAAAAAAATTCAGAAATACATATAACCAGGTTTCCACTTATTTGTTTTTTTCCAGGTCTTTCCATCCTCACCTTTTGGAATTTCCTGGAAATATTTAGAATCTGATTTTGAATGCCTACCCAATTTTATTACCTCCCTCTCAAAATAAGCTAAGATTATCTAAGCAACTTATAAAATTTATAAATAAGTATAAGTATTACTAGTATTTAAATGTTACTAAAAAATATATATTTTCAATAGAACTTTTTTGCGAGTTTAAAAGCACAGCTTAAGCAAAGTTTAAAAAGCTTAAAAACAACATACCTAAAACGCCCAGATCCTTAAGCCAGATTGACATAAGATGATATCTGGAGAGTAGTCTGGGCGATATTTTTACTTTTTACGTTTCTGTTTCTGTTCTTTAATATAAGGATACCTATAAAGAGTCTTGCATTCTTTACATAAATAAACAGCATGACCTTCGTGCATCCTGACCCTTAAATTAACTCCAGGTATAAGAACAGAAAAACACTTTTTACATATAAATCGTTTAACATCTCTTGGGATCTTTGTTTTAGTTTTCCTTGAAAAGAACAGAATGTCTTTCACAATCTCTCGCGAAAGCTCAGGATTTGAAAAGAAAACTTTGCGAGCAACCTGAAACCATTTCCTGTAAATTTTATCAACATCATACCTTATCTTAGCCATAATCTATTTAGAAAACTTTCAACTTTAATAAAATTCTGATTTGAATTTAAAACTGGTAGTTGTCACCTTCAGAAGCAGTTATTACTTCTGTATTAAAATTGTGCTCAACAAACTCTTTAAAGATTAACACTTTATCTTCTTCACTATGTGCAGGAATAACTGCTTTTGGTAAAAGTAACTCAAGCAACTCTCTATGGTCCTGCCTTGAAGCATGACCTGAAACGTGTACATCTTCGTACACGTTAACATTTTTGTTTTCTAAGGCAACCCTAAGCCTTTCTCTATTCCTAATGTTTTCAGGTCTAGGAATAATATTACTTGAAAAAACAACGCTGTCTCGCCTATCAAATGAAAACAGGTTCTGTGAAACAATCCTTGACAGTATTGAGTTGGGCTCGCCCTGATGACCTGTACAGACAATAATGTATTTGCTTTTATTTTTTTCAACAGTTCTCAGCATTCTAACAAGATGCCTATTAAACCTAATTAACTTATATTTCTTAGAAAAATTAACAAGGTTAATCTGTTCGGCTGCTTTAATGTACTTAAAAAGGCTTCTACCTATAAAAACAGGTTCTCGTTTAAGCTTTTTAGAAAGGTCTACAATAGTTTTCAACCGTGCAATATGTGACGAGAATGTTGTAATAAAGATTGCTGAATGCATTGTGTCGACTTCTGTTAAAACATCTTTTAACATTGCTTTTGCAACAGATTCTGAAGGCGTTTTACCTAATCTATCAGCATACAGGGAATCAATAATTAGCAACTTTGCATTTCTAAACTTAGCTAATCTTTTAAGGTTGGGTTTTTCTCCTAAAATTGGGGAGAAATCTATTTTATAATCGTTAGCATACACGACAGAACCTTCAGGAGTTTCAACAACTATAAAAGCGGTATGCGGAACTGAGTGCGAGCTTGCAATAAAATGCACAACAATATTCTTTGATACAACATATTTTGAATTAAGCTTGGCATATTTTATTCTAACTCTCGACCTTGGAGAAATATCTCGTTCAAGCTCTTTTAAAACAGATGCAGTATAGGGTGTTGCAACAACTGTTGCATTCTTGAACAGCTTGGCTAGAAAAGGAATCGCACCAACATGATCCAAATGAGCATGAGAAGGGATTATCGCTTTAACCTGGTTTAAAAGATGGCTTACTTTGTTAACATTAGGAACTGAACCAGAACTTAACAGAGTATCTATAGCCAGAATTTTTGTATCCTGAACCTCATCCATTAAAGGGATATAATTGTCAAGGTGTAAACCCAAATCTAAAACAACGGCTTCATTCTTATACCTAACCAAAGTCATATTCCTTCCAATTTCCTTAAATCCACCAACAGTGTAAACTTCTAAAACCATTCAAAGTTAGAGAACTCCATTATTTTTAAAACATTCTACAGAAGGTATAATAAAAACTTAACAAAACGAAATAAATCAAACGAAACAAAAGAAGAAAATTTAAATAATAAAACGTCTCTTTTTAGAAGTATGAAGCTAGACAGGAAAATATTCGTGCAAGTATTGCTGTTTTTAACCGTTGCAATTATCATATCTCAAAACGTTTTAGCTACAAATGTAAGCATTGAAAAGATTAAAACCGTTATTCAAGAAAAGGAGTTTGCTGAGTTTCTTATCTGGATTGAAAACACAGGCAATGTAACTAAGGAATATTCTCTTGATTTTGGGATACAACCTCAATGGAGCATAATATCACAACCATTCTACACACTAACACTGGAACCTGGCGAAAAAGGAAGCTTTCATGTATATGTAAAAGCCAAAAGCGAAATTCCAGCAGATCATTATGCTATTCCTTTCAAAGTAAAATCTGGGGATGAGGAGATCCCAGGCAGCATCTATATAACTTATGGTGAAGTAGAAAGTGATGGTGAAGGGTATAAACCTACTGTTAAGATGGCTGTCAGTTTAGAACCTGATTATTCCATTGACCCACGAGAACCATTTAGGTTTAAAATCCTGTTAAACAATTACAATGTATTAAACCTAAGCAATCTAAGAATCATCGTCTTGGGTGCAGGTCTTAACATTCAAAAAAATGTAAGTTTGGGTCCTTTAGAAACTAGAAAAACTTACTTTATTGATGCTAAGTTAGATCCACAAATAGAACCTGGACCTAAAAAAATCATGATTGCTTTAGACAAAGATGGAAAGATAATTGCTTCAGTAGATGATATTGAAATTAATGTTTTAGCTTACAACAATACGATAATCAACACAAGTGAAACCAAGAAGCATCTAATCGTATCTAAAAAAACAACCATTCTCAACAAAGGCAATCATAAAATAAATTTTGTTTACAAGAAAGAAACCAATTATTTCAAAAACCTGTTCACAAAAACAGAACCAAAAGCATATTTGATTAAAGAGGATGGCCAATTATACTTCGGTTGGAACATTGAATTATTGCCTGGAGAACAGACAGAAATCGTTGTTACTGAGAATTATCTTAGCTTAATCATCATAATTCTCTTAATTGCCCTCACTCTATTAACTTATTATTTGTTCAGAAGTCCAATTGTTTGCGAAAAGAAGGTTGAGATTGTCAAAAGCGACGAGGAAACCAAAGTAACTACAAAGATAATAGTCAAGAATAGGTCCAGTAAACGAATCAAAGATGTTGTTATTAAAGAACTTGTACCGCCAATACTAAATGTTAAAATAATTAAGCAGATTGGAATACTTGAACCTTCAAGAATAATAAAACATGAAAAGAAAGGTACTTTGCTCGAATGGAAGATTGATTATCTAGAACCTCTTGAAGAAAGAATAATCATCTATAGAAGCGCTACAAAACTAAGCATTATTGGCGAAATCCTGTTAAAGAGCACTTTGGTAAAATACAAAATAGGAAACAGAGAAAGAGTTACAAAATCAAATTCGGTAATAACAAACATTTAAAATGTATTTCCCTCCAACTGAAGAAATCAGGTTTCTAAGAACAAGATTAAAGCTAAGTCAAAAAGAGTTAGCTAGACATGCAGGCGTTTCGCAATCAATAATTGCGAAGATAGAAAAAGGTAAAGTTTCGCCATCTTATGAAACTGTTGTTAAGATTTTTTCTGCATTAGACCATCTAATAAAACACAATCAGCTCAGAGCAAAAGATGTTATGAATAGAAAGGTAGTTACGTGTAAAGAAGATTCTTTAGTAAAACAAGCCCTTACAAAGATGGTTAAGCACGCGTTTTCTCAAATGCCTGTTGTATCCAAAGATAACAGAGTTTCTGGTTACATTTCTGAAGAAATTATCTTAAGAAAACTTTCCCAAATCAATAATGATACAAAAGTAAAAGAAGTTATGGAAGGCCCTATGCCTATGTTAAATAGGGAAACGGAAATCTCTATAATCTACAAACTCTTAGAACAATATCCTATGGTCGCAATCATTAGCGAGAGTGGAAAATTAGAAGGCATAATTACTAAAACAGATATTCTTAAGAAGGACATACTTGGAAATCAAAAGTATTAAGAAAACAAAAAATCAAATTGAACAAAAAAGAAAAAGTGCTAGGCTTACTTCCTAGCTTTCTCGATCTTACCTTTTCTCAAAGCTTCTAAAGACTGGTCATTAACTTTTATAACCTTAAATCTAACGCCAGGAATATCTCCCATAGACCTACCCATCTTTCCGCCAATTCTCTCGATTACAACTTCATCGTGTTCGTCAACAAACTTTGTTGCGCCGTCTCCTGGCAAGAAAGCTGTGACGATTCTACCATTCTTAGTTAATTGAACTTTCACACATTTTCTCATAGCAGAGTTTGGCTGTTTAGCTTCCAATTGGACTTTTTCAACAACAAGTCCTCTAGCTTGATGAGCTTTACCGAGAGGATCAAATTTCTCTTTAAGGTTTAGAGCTCGTTTGACAAAGTCTGAACTAGCCCATCTGAATTTCTTCCTTCTATTTGCAACCTTTTTAGCAGCATACAATCCGTTTGTCTTATTTGCCATAATCTTTCACCTAAATGACTTTTATTTCATTGACTTGAGGAAAATACTTCTTAACGATTGTTTCCAAAAACCTCAAATTTTTGGCGTTTCTTCCAATCAACATCGACTTTTTCTGTCGATCATTATCTTTTATTAAAACAACACCATCATCAAACTCGATGGAGTTTACTTTTAACGGATAAATCAAGTTAATTATAAATTTTTCTACACTAGGTACAAACTCAACAACCTTTATCTTCTTGCGAAGTAACGATGAAACCTTGTTAACGGTAACTCCGCGTTTTCCGATAGCTTTGCTGGCCTCTCCTGGATGAACAATAAAAATCAAATTGCCGTTTAAATCCTCGAAGCAATCTTTAACCCTCGCCTGAGAAACTGATTCAAAAACATTTATGTTCCTCAGCAAATTGAGATCAAGTTTAGTCCGCGCCATTTCTACCAAAAATTTGAGGTCTTATTATAATCACTTTAGTACGCCAACAGTTGCAACCGTGTGCTGTCTCCTACAAAGGATTCCTAAGTTCTTGCTATTCATATCCAATTCAATAAAATCAACTTTCGCTAAATCACACAATTGCTTCAATGTTTTCTTTGCGTCATCGCTACATGTCTTTGACACATAAACAGCTTTAACGTTTCCAGCTATTAATGCCTTACGTGTCTCATTATAGCCAAATACTAGCTTTTCTTTATCCAACGCATCACGGATAATTTTCTCTACATCTTTACTCTTCATTCTCATCACCTGCTTTTGATAGTTTTGACAAGTCCATGGTTATATCAACAAGACCTGTACCTACTGGCAGTATTTCGTTAAGCATAACCCTATCATTTACACTCTTAAACTCATTAACCTCTCCAGATAGAGCTGCTTCCGTAAGATGCCTGATAGGTGTCTCGAAAGCTGCCCTAGATAAAGCACTGCTTTTATTCTTAACAATACCATATCTTGTAATACCTGAAATGTTACCTGAAACACACATGGCATCAGAGATCAACTGAATATGCCTGCCATTAACATTCAAACCCTGCTGTTCGATGACTGAATAGATTTCATTAAAGATGGCCTGCCTCGCAGCCTCTATTCCTAAGACATCATAAATCTCAAAGATGTTGTTAGTTATAGTTCTTGTAGGGTCTACAAAGTCTAAAGCTAAGACTGCTTTGAAATTAGAACCTGCGGTTTTAATAACATATTCGCCGTTCTCAAGAACTGGAAGCACCTGTTTAATCTTAGGGATGCCTCCCACAATAATCTCTTTAATCTGCTCTTTAATCTTAAAGATTGGATCAACATCATGCTCTTTCGAAACAGATTCCGGGATTTTGATAAACATCTTATCCTTTTCAAACGTAATATCTTTCTCACTAAGCCCTTTGATTTGTTTCTTAACAGCTTTCTTGATAACACTCTGTTTTAACTCTAAGGTCTTAACCTTATTCATATCGAGAACAATTTCCACAGTTTGTTCTGAAAGATCCACATTAATCTCAGTAGTAATCTCGTCTAAATGCGTTTCTTTAATCTTGTTAGCAAAGACTTTCACTTCTTCACGGCTTGCTTTATCATAAGGAGGTTTCAAGTAAATGTTCATAGATGGCGTTGACAAGGTTTTTCTCGCGTCAACAACCTCGATAATCCTCGGCAAACCAAGAGTAACGTTCATTTCTGCAACTCCTGAGAAGTGTTTTGTGTTCAACGTCATCTGAGTAGCTGGTTCTCCAATAGACTGAGCTGCAATTAATCCAACAGCCTCGCCAGGTTCAACCTTGCTGTTCTCATACTCTTCAACAGCCAAATCCAAAATCTTGGTTAATTTCTCCTTAGAGATTTTTTTAGGAACTTTAGCCTTAATCTCATCCAAAACATTCTCTGGAAGTAATTCTTTATATTTTTCAAAAATTTGAGAATCAGTCATGCGTTTCACCTTTAACAACTGATTTGATAATGCTATCTACTTCCACTTTACCTGCAAAAGATTTTGCAACATCAACTCCATCGCCACCGTACTCAAACTGGACAATAACACCTGAAGCGTTTCTAATTGTGCCGTCAGGTCTAACAATAAGGTCAGTCAAAGCATTAGATAATCTCCTGTACAAGTAACCAGACTTTGGCGTCCTCAAAGCAGTATCCATCAACGAATCTCTTCCAGTCATAGCTGCATAGAAGAATTCGTGAGGTTTCAATCCCTGTTTAAAGCCATTCTTTATGAAACCTCTTGCTTCTGGGCTTAAATCGCCTTTCTCAAAACAGGATAAGGCTCTGCCAGAGTAACCTCTATCAATACGCTTACCCCTTAAAGCCTGCTGACCTACAAAAGAAGACATCTGAATCAAGTTCAATAAACTGCCTCTCGCACCACTCAATGCTAAAAGCAAGGTATTATTCTTCTCTAAAGAGAGCGTTTCTTTGACAACATCTTCAGCGTCATTTCTAACCTGGTTTAACCTGTTAAGCAATAAACTTTCAAGAGTCTCTTCAACAGTTCTTCCAGGATATGGTTCCAACTCTCCTTTTCTATATTGCTCTATTAAGTTATCACAATCTTTCTTTGCGTCCTCCAATAGCTTTTGGATCTTCTGTTTAGCTTCTTCAGGAAGATCTGTATCTGAAACATAAATGGAGAAACCATATCTCATCAAAACAGCGATACCCAATCGAATAACTCTGCCCATAAACTTTAACGTGGCTTCAGGACCATATTGTTTGCTAAAAGCCCTCAACAACAAACCTCCACCCTGACCAAGATTTACTTTGTCAAGAACACCTTTGATAAGTTTTCCATTCTTAATCACAAGCTCAGGCTCGTCTTTATCTTTTGTTTTTCCATGAAAGTTAAAATCTTTAGGAAGCAATACGCTAAACACTTCCTTTCCACTAACAAAGTCTTTTTTGGCAATCTCGCCAACGTCAAAAACTTCAGCATTAGCTAATAAATCAATTGCCTCTTTTTTGGCAATCTTGGTTAACCTTTTTGTTAGGATATAACAACCGCTTATTGCATCCTGGATTGCGCCTATGATTGTTAGACCATCTCTTGGCGAAATCATCTGATGTGCAATTAACATCATAGTTTCTGCTTCAATCCTTGCTTCCTCAGTTTGTGGAACATGAAGATTCATTTCATCTCCGTCAAAGTCTGCATTATATGGTCTACAAACTGCTGGATTTATTCTGAAAGTTAGGCCATCTAGAACCTTAACTCTATGAGCCATCATACTTAATCTATGCAAGGATGGCTGTCTGTTAAATAAAACCACATCGCCATCTAGAAGATGTCTCTCAACAACATAACCTGGCTGAATTTCCTCTAATAAAGCTTCCTTGGTTTCTTCAGTAATTTTCTTTTTCTTACCATCTGGCCTGATTAAATAATTCGCACCGGGATACTTATTTGGTCCTCTCTTTATGAATTCTTTTAAGTATTCAATGTTCCATTCAGTTACTCTTTGAGGCACAGTCAACTTCATTGCTACTCTGTAAGGAACACCCACCTCATCAGGTTCTATCAAAGGATCCGGAGAGATTACAGTTCTTGCAGAGAAATTTGTTCTCTTACCTAAAAGATTATGCCTAATCCGACCTTGTTTTGAAGATATTCTATCAACAAGCGTCTTTAAAGGAACACCGCTTCTATGCCTTGCAACAGGCAGTTTAGGTAAATTGTTATTATAAAAAGTTGCAACATGATATTGCAATAAATCCCAGAGGTCTTCAACAATAATTTCTGGAGCTCCCGCATTAATGTTCTCAAACAATCTCTGGTTTATCCTCACAATATCTACTAACTTGTGAGTTAAATCGTCTTCGCTTTTCTCTCCACTTTCTAGAGTTATCGAAGGTCTTACAGTAACTGGAGGGATTGGAAATATGGTTAAAATAAGCCATTCCGGCCTAGAAGTCTCAGGATTTAATCCGAAGAACTTCAAATCGGAATCAGGGATTCTCTCCAACCAGCTCCTAATTTCAACACTGTTCATTCTTCTACCATTGATTAAAAAAGTGTATGGTTTCTCTAACTTAATCTTGTCCTGTTTAGTTCCACAATGAGGGCATTTGGAAGCACGTTTTATCTCAGAAACGATTTTAGATAAAGTAGCCATTCTATCTTCTAAACCGCCTTCTTCTTCCACTCTTTCAAGCTCATCGGAATACTTCTTCAAAGCAGCCTCATCTAAAAGAATTCTGCCACAATTTCTACAAGTTGATCTCAACAGAGAATAAATTTCGTTAACAAAAAGGATATTGATAACAGGTCTAGCTAAAGGCATATAACCGAAATGACCAGGACATTCTTTCATCCGGCCACCACAGGTTTTACATCTCAATCCTGGCTCAACAACACCCATACGGGTATCCATTAAACCACCGTCAACAGGATAACCTTCCTTATCATACAGCTCAGGAGTAACAATCTTAACCGCAGCCATTTGTTTAATCTGAGCCGGATTCCAAACTCCAAAGTTTATCCTTGAAATATAATATTCACGAAGCTCGTTTTTCATAAAAACCACCTATAATCATACCTTTTTATCTATGCCCAACTTAGGCAAAATTTGCATCGACTTTAGCTCGTCTAAGAACAACTTAAAAGCATAACTTGTCTCAACAAAAACAACATTTGATTTATCTCCGCAAATCGGACAATAAGCCCTATCTTTAATCACATCATAAACTGCAATGTTACCACAGTTCTGGCATACAGGAACAGAAGTGTTATCTGCACTAAATCTCTCCTTAAGCACCATCGCTGCACCATGTGAAACAAAAGCATCCTTTTCCATTTCTCCCAAACGCAAACCGCCTTCTCTAGATCGGCCTTCGGTTGGTTGTCTTGTAAGGATCTGTACAGGACCTCTTGCTCTAGCTTGCAGTTTATTGGAAACCAAATGCTTCAATCTTAAGTAATACATTGAACCAACGAAAATCGTAACTTTATACATCTCTCCAGTAACAGGGTTGTACATTGTTTCAACACCGTTCTCTCTAAAACCCAAGGACTGAAGTTCCTTACGCAAATCAAATTCGGTTTCTGATTCAAAAGGCGTTCCATCCACAAACCTTCCATTAAGAGAACCTACTTTGCCAGCAATCATTTCAAGCATATGCGAAAACGTCATTCTTGAAGGCAAACTGTTATGAGAAAACATTATATCTGGAACAATTCCTGACTCTGTAAAAGGCATATCTTCTGGGTCAACAATCAAACCTATAACTCCTTTCTGACCGTGTCTTGAAATAAACTTATCACCAAGCTCAGGAATCTTAAGGTCTCTTATCTTAACCTTTATCATCTTGTTTCCTTCACTACTTTCAGTAATGATTACTGAATCAACTACACCTTGTTCTCCGTGCTTTAGATAAACAGAAGATTCTCTATCTCCCTCAGACAACAATTCATATTCTTCGCCTGCAGACAAGAATCTTGGAGGACTAACCTTACCAATCAAAACATCGCCTTCTGCAACATGCACTTCCGGCGTTATAACACCATCCTCTTCAAGATATCTATAATCATACTCGGACCTATAACCTAAAACATCTTTATCTGGAATTGTAATAGTATCGTGAAGACCGCCAGGGTACTTCAACTCCTCGCTTGATTCTACACGATAATAATGGCTTCTACCAAAGCCTCTGTCAATTGAACCTCTATTAACAACTATAGCATCTTCCATGTTATAACCTAAATAAGTACCTACGGCAACAACAATGTTCTGTCCAATAGGATGATAATCTATGCCGGAAACCTCTTCAGTAGCAGTCCTAAAAATAGGTTTTTGAGGATAATGTAATGTATGGACATCCATATCAAAACGAATGTTATAGTTTAAAGCGTAAATACCAACAGCTTGCTTCTGGTTCTTTGCTCCGACGGACATTCTCGCACCAGGAGAATGGTTTATATCTGGTACTAAAGAACCAGCCCAACCAAAAATACCGAAAGGCGCAATCTCTAAATGTGTATGCTTTGGAGTTAAATCTTCAGGACTTATTGCAACAAGAGCGTTTTCCTCTTCAGAAGCATCTAAATATTCAATAATTCCTTGTTTTACAAGATCATTCCAGGATAATTCCCCTTTCTCAAGTTTTTTGATATGTTCATCTGTAAGCAATGGTTTACCATCCTTAACAACAATCAAAGGCCTGAGAACTCTACCACTATCTGATTCAATAAAAACTGCATCGTGCGTTTCGTCGTAAGAAATACTCACTCTAGGATCTATCTTGCCTTCGCGTCTTGATGAACGAAACTTATTGATAAAATCAATAGCATCCTCAACTTCCCCAATACATTTTCCATTTAGATAAACATCAGCCATATTAAATCACCCTAACTTTTTTAAACCCATTTCGGATAAAGAGGTTATAATTGAATCCTCATCAGCAGCTTCAGAAATTCTTGAGAAGATTGCTAAATTTTTCTTAAGGCCTATGTTTGTACCCTCAGGAGTCTCAACAGGACAAAGTCTGCCAAAATGCGTACCATGCAATTCCCTTGCTGCAAAATTCTCCTGAGAAGATGATAAAGGACTAACAACTCTCTGTAGATGGCTTAGTGATTCTACATAATTCAACCTCATCATTCTTTGGCTTATACCTGTTCGGCCGCCAACCCAGTTTCCAGTAGCCATAGCGCTATAAATCCTCGAAGTCAACAATTGGTTTCTAACCACAACGCTGAATGAAGGGAATTTACCTCTCTTTACAATTCTCTGGAAATTGTATAAAACATCATTTATCAACGTATTAAGAGAAGCCTGGAATAAGTCAGATAACAACTCTCCTGCAAGCTTTAATCTCTTGTTTTTATAATGGTCTTTATCGTCTTCAGGCAGATAACCGTGAGCTACAAGCAAGAAGGAACGCACCATCTTGCACAAATTCTGTGCTTTCATAAGCCTGGCGTTTTCATCTCTGCCAATATGCGGTAAGAATAAAGTATCAATAAGGTTTGCTGTTCTTTCTAACCTTATCTCTCTTGACTGGTTTATTCCAACCAACTTGGAGATCTTGTCTAAAGCTTCTTCACTATCTTTGACTTCAACAGCTTCATACAAGTTTGCAATAAGCTCAGGGAATTCATAGCCCTTGGAAACAGATTCCATAATCTCCTGATCATTAGTAATTCCAAGCGCCTTCAACAAAAGCACAAAAGGAATTCTGTTTGCTCTTGAGAAAGACACATAAACAATGCCATCGCTTAACTGCTCAACAGTTGTTGGTATCCTATAAGAACCAAAGGAAGAAAACAATTTACCAACGTATTTGCTTGGTCCTGTTGACGCAGACTCTACAGTAAAATGATTTGCTGCCAGGTCCTCAACAGCAACAAGCACTCTCTCCGTACCATTAATAATAAAATACCCTCCAGGATCATAAGGGTCTTCGCCTTTTTCAATCAATTCGTCTTTGCTTAAACCTCTAAGCAAACAATATTTTGACCTTAGCATAATCGGAAGCATACCGATGTTTCGTTCTACAGTCTCTGTTAACTTACCATCAACGTAGGTTTTGAATGTAAGATAAATTGGTGCGGCATACGTTAAATTCCTGATTCTTGCTTCAGCTGGGTAAAGTAATCTTTCGGAACCTTCTGCTTCAATGGTTTGAGGCTTACCTATCCGGACTTTACCAAGAACGACTTTTAATTCCTCGACATTCGGCGGAATTATTGTAGGTTCAATAACTCCTGTTTGTTCAACGATTTTCTGCATTCCTTCCTCAACAAACCATTCAAAAGATTTTATTGAGGAATCTACTAACCCTTCATCTTTAAAAAAAGACCTAAGTAAAACTCTAGAAGCCTTATTCACGGACAACCACCCTATAATATATTGAACGCCCTTGATATGGGCAATTTCGGTATATTCTAACAACATCTCCATGCTTAAGATTCATATCTTTTATTGCTGGGTCTGAAATAAGTATCTTGGGCAAATCCCAGACAGTAGCATTATATTTTTTCAGAAGTTCACTAACTTCCTTTTTACTCAGTTTTTCATGCTTAAAGGATAGAAAATGTTTGCTAACATCTAATTTTACCATAGTTTCACCAGCAGAGCGTATGAGTGAGCTGGACGGGATTTGAACCCGCGACCCCCAGGTTAAAAGCCTGGTGCTCTTCCAAGCTGAGCTACCAGCTCATGAAACGCCTTGGCCGGGATTCGAACCCGGGTCTCAGCCTCGACAGGGCTGAATGCTAGGCCTCTACACTACCAAGGCTTTCATGTGAGGGAAAATCCAATCCATTTATAAAACTTATCTTTTAAAAACAACATTAACTACTTACTTGTTTAAATGCACAAAAGATTCCACCATTATCTTGGCTTACCATAACACAAAACAAAGATTTGTAAAAAGATTGTAAAAAGTCCCCGCCCCCGGACTTGAACCGGGAACCTTTCGGTTTCGGCTGTCTTCAGGTCATCCAATTCGAAAGAACCGTCTTGAAGAATCTACAGCCGAACGCTCTGCCATTGAGCTAGGCGGGGCTCAATTAACATCATATGGAAAAATAAGCCCTTTATAAAATTTTTTATTAAGAGCAACGAAATATTTTATTTTAATATTTGACGTTTTGATGAAAAGATGAAAAACTTTAAATAGGACAAAAAAGGAAAAAGAGAACTAAGTATTAACAAAAACTCTTAAATTTTTTAACCAAAACATCTAAACAATCAAAGATTGTGAAAAAATGAAAGTAGAACCAAATTTAAGAAAAACGAACCGAATCGTATTGCTCATAACAGCTTTTGTTTTCATAATATTAACAGTTCAGCAGGCATATTCTCTTGGCATTAGCCCATCAGAACAGATTTTTGAGTATATCCCTGGCAAAACTGAAAAATCAAGTATAACCATCCAGAACACTTTAGGATTTGAAATCAATGTTGAATTAACTACAAGCGATACATTAGGCAATTCAGTAACTTTTCCAGAAGGAAACATGGTTAAAGTGCCTGCGGCATCAAAAGTAAGTGTGCCTATCACACTAACTTTACCTGAAGAAGACACTGTTTACGGAAAAGTGTGTGCAATTGTCTGGGCAAAACGTTTACCAAAATCAAGCTCAGGTATTAGCGCAACTGAAAGAGTTGGCGCAAAGTTCTGTACAGAAATACCTTACCCAGGAAAATACCTTGAATTACAAGTTAGTCCGCGATCAATAAATGTTGGTACTCCTAGTACAACAGTTTTGTTAACGTACACGTCAAAAGGAAAAGAAATCATTAACTCAATCAAAAGCACAGTATACCTTCTAAACAAAAACGGAAGTATTATTAGACAATATCCTGTTAATGAAGTAAAGGATTTATTCACTGGTGCCCAAGAAACAGTTACAGTAAACATTGAAACAGGAGATTTAATTGGTGGAGATTACATCATAAAAGCAGTAACCAGATATGATGAAAAAACAATTACCAAAAACGCAACCCTAGTGGTAGGCTATCCCGATATTGATATTAATAGTTACACCAAAAACATAGCAGTAAACTTTGCTGACGAGTTTTCAATAAATTTAAAAAACAAGTACCTTGACGATTTTAAAGTAGTTTATGCAGAAATCATAATTTACACTCCTGACGGGAAAGAGTTAACCTACTCTACTGCACCAATAACTTTGAATGCAGGTTCTTCTGGCAGCCTGAAAACCGTAGTTCCCACCAAAAATCTTGATGTTGGGGAATATCCTGTTAAAATAATTCTACACTTTGATGGGAAAACAAAAGAAGTTGATGGTGAGATTCTGGTAACTGAAAAAACTCAGCCGCAGAAAACAACTCAAACACCTATATCTGGTTTTAGTGTTAAACTAATTATTACAACAGTAATCTTAACAAACGCTTTGATTTTAGTATTGTTAATTGTTTTGATAAAGAGAAATCACAAAATCAAAGAAGACGAGCTATGATTTCAAAAATGAACTCAGAAACTCGTAGCTCAAAAGTTACGGTATTATTTATTATTTTGATTGTAATAACTTTAATAATTTCGTCAATAATGATCTTTGCAATAAACCAGTTCAAGGAACCTGTTGAAATTATGAACATAAAAACTAACGTTACCATAAGTAATAAAAAAATAGGTTTTGAACTAGGGCATCCTGATGCAATAACTTTTGGAACTGTAAGAACAGGAAGCGTAGCAAAAAGAAGTATTACATTAACAAACTCACATAGCTTTCCAGTTAAAGCCAAAATCTTTTGCGAGGGCGAGATTTGTTCAAGATTATCATTTGAAAACGAAGTTTCTATAAAACCAAATGGTCAAACACCCTTAGAATTCAGAATAGAATCTCCGAGTACAGACAGCTTAGGTTACTATGAAGGTAACATAAAAATAGAGATTTATCGCGCAATCTGGAAATAGAAATAATGAAAACAAAAGGTTCTAACAAACAAATCAACAAAAACTTTTCACCAAAAATCATTTAAGTTGCTTCTTTTATCTTACGATTATGAAAGAATACGATTTTTACAAAAACCCTTACCTTGAAACTGGCCAATATGAAGTTACAAAATACATAACAAACGCAAAAGACCCCAAAAAAATCGATTTGTTCTTCTCAAACAACATATTCTATCCTGGAGGGGGTGGCCAACCAAGAGATACAGGCAGCATCATTATAGATAACACTAAATTTGAGATTCTTGATTCAAGAAAAGAAAATGATTTTATCGTTCTAACAATTCCAAAACTTGAAAACCTACCTGAAAAAGTAACCGTAAAAATAAACTTGGATAGACGAAAAAAACTCACAATAGCTCATTCTTCAGAGCATATCTTGTTTAAGGTTATCTCTTCTAAATTCGAAGATGCTAAATTGATAAAAATAAATCTCGATGAAAACGTTAGCGAAATCTTCTTTGAATCTGAGCTTTTTGACCCTTCGTTTATCAAAGAGATTGAACAACAAGCTAACGAAATCGTTCAAAAAAAGTTACCTGTTGCCAGTCAATTCATTCCTATCACAAAAGCATCAGAAATAAAAGAACTAAGAATCAACAAGAATAGAATAAATGAAGAAACAATAAGGATAGTAAAAATTGGTGACTTCGATGTATCTGCATGCACTGGAACTCATGTAACAAACACTAGTGAAATTCCGTTTATATTTGTTACAAACACAAACAAAAGTAAAAACAGAATTAGACTTAAATTTACAAACAACATAAAATTAGCTTTAGAGTTCGCATCGCTTTCACGAGACATCTTGATTGAGAACAATAAACAAAATCTTAAGGAGTTTGTAAAAAACACAATCAACGAAAATCAAGCTTTAAAAAGAGATTTGCGGTGGTTAATAAAAAATATTGAACTCTTTAAACAAAGAAATGAGGAAACAAATGTTCAGAAAAACAATCAAATCCTTTTCCTGAACTTAGATGACATAACAAAAGACCTGTTAAATTTCATCATAAAATCTTTAGACAGATTCATATTATTATCAAAAATAAACGAAACAAACAAAGCAAAGATCATAATAAAAGGTTTAAGTGAAGAAGAAACAAAACAAATAATTGACAAATTAAACTTACGCGGAAACCTGAATAAAGATATTTTCCAAGGTGTTAGTGAAAATATAGGTAAAGAAAAAATCAAAAGAGTTTTAGTGGAAACAACAAAACTCGAATTAATTCAGTTCTAAATCTAAAACATTTGAAAGATAAAAAATTTTCAAAATTCATCCATTGTTTTAGAAAATTCTCTCTAAACTTTTGAATCAGAATCTTAAAAACCAAAATCAAACCTTAGCATATGGACCTAGACAAGATTGTAATCAAAGAGTTTGAAAAACGCAAACAAAAATTTAAAGCCTTTGACAAAGAACAATTCCGAGCGCAAATAATAAAACGAGTGATTGAAGATTACCATGACAACTTTGATTTGCTTGTAAGGACCAGGAAAGTAAACCGACCTTTGATTAAATTCTTGCAAAAGATCGGCGAAATTGTTTACAAATATAAGCACGTTCCTTATATCGCAATTAAAACCTCTGACAGAGAAGGCAGAGATTTGCTTAAACATTTTTATGAAGACAAAGATTCAACCTTGATAAAAGAATACAGGAACCAAATAAACCTTTTAAGTTTAATCGATGTTGCATCAAATTACAGAATAGAACCTGGTGAGAAAACTACAGTGGCAAAATCAGTTTTAGAAGAAGAGTTATGGAACCTTTCCATGATAGGCGCGTATTATGCTCAAAGAGTTTCTCAAGGCGAGGGAGTAAATGTTGCCATAATTGATACGGGAGTTGATTATAATCACAAAGAATTGAAAGACAACTTTGGCCTGAACAAAGGCTACGATTTCGTGAGAGGTACAAAAGACCCTTTTGATTATAATGGGCATGGCACTCATGTCGCTGGAACAATTGCTGGCAGAAACACAGGTATAGCTTACAAATCAAGACTGTTCGCTTTACGAATTCTTGATGAAAACGGTTTTGGTAGCGAGTTCAATCTAATTAAAGCGTTAGAATATTGCATAGACAACGAAATTGATTTGATAAATATGAGTTTAGGAAGCCAATATGCTTCTACAGCTTTGGAAGAAATTTGCAACCTTGCCTCAAAAAAAGCCATACTTGTTGCCGCCGCAGGTAATGAGGGCAAGTATCTGCCTGAGTATCCTGCAGCATTCGGCGATTCAGTAATTTCAGTTGCAGCAATTAATGAAAACAAACAGCATTCTTATTTCAGTAATCTTCATGAAACAGTTGATATATGCGCGCCTGGAGAGATGATTTATTCTTCGATCCCGAACAACAAGTATGATAGTTATAGTGGAACTTCGATGGCTACTCCGCATATTACTGGTTCGTTAGCTTTAGCATTATCCATAACCAAAGACCCGAGCTTCTTGGAAGAAATAATGAAAAGTTCTGCTGAAAAATTAAACCAGGAATTTGATTTTCCTAAAGAGTATGCTTTTGGTTTTGGTTTAATTAGAGTGGATAAAATCATTGGCAAAATCAAAAATGTAGCGTACAAAAAGCACAAACGGTTGTTCAAAAAACTAATGCAACTCTAGAAACAAAAACTGAAAGATAAAACATAATAAAACGAGGTGATAAAAATGGTTGAAGAAGTTAATCCTGAAAAGGATGAAAATGAAAGGAAGGATGAAAAAGAGGATTTAGATTCGATAATCGAGAATCACGAACAGATTTACATTAGACTAGAATCTAAGGATGAACTTACTACGAACGAGCTTTACCTAAAAATACACAGAGATTTGTTAGAAAAGTATGATTCTCAAATAGAGGTTTATAGATTAAGGACTATAGATGGAATGTTATTAGATTACTCAAGGTTAAGTTATGAAGAACGAAAACAAGTTAGTGAGTATCTAACGCAGATCTCAGAAGCAGAAAACCTCGAGTTAATTGTTGAAGGCCTAAATCCAATAAAGTATCAATAACCGAAAAAATTTTTCTTTAATTTTTTATTAGAACTTTTTTATTCAAATCAGAAATTAAGCGCTCTGCTTAATTCCTCTTTAAGTCTTTTTTCATAATCTTTCTCGGTTTCGCCTTCTTTTTTATCTTTTGCAAGAATGTCCAAAAGAGAGTAAACAAACTGCTTCTCCTTTTCAGTATCCTCAAAAAGTTTACCGATGTTGTTTGAAATAACATCCTCCTCAATCTCTTTTGGAGTTCTTACCTCAACAAACACCTCTTCGTAATCGTTGCTCATCAGTTTACTAGTATTTCTCATCACATAATACGCGGATTTGTTTTTAATAACTTCGGTTATCTTATTAAAATCAACCTCAGTAATACTAGTTGTTAATTTGCCCTCAAACCTCAACAAAACGATAGTATCAAAAAACTCTTCATTTGAAAGTTCATCAAGAACCCTTTGTGTTAACTCTTGACCAGATAAACCCGTTGCATCAAACTTAAAGCATCGAACATTCTTCATAATTAGATCCTGTTTCCTCGTAGTAAGAGTTCCATCATCAACTTCCACAATAAAAAAACTGCCTTTATGTAACCTCTCTAACTCTTCGAAGTTCGTTGGAAAAGTCGGTCCAGGAAAAACGAATCTTCCATAACCTTCAACATCCTCATCAAAAACGTAATGTATGTGACCACCAGCATAATAATCAAAGCCCTTAGGGAACAATGATAAAGGAATACCTTTAACATTAGAAAACTCTTTTGACTTAAGTTCATCAACTGCATTATGGAACATAAAAATCTTGAAACCTTGTTCTTTTTCTAAAGAATCTCGGTTTAAAATTTTATACAATTCCAAATCCAAAGAATTTCTCTTGCCAAGCAGCCCTGCAATCTTAACTCCTGTTTTCTCATCTACAACAAAATCTAATCTTAATTCATTCTCATCGAGTTTTTTAACAACAGTTGTGTTATTGATGAGACCAACGCTCGATAATATTCTTAGAAAAGTCTTATTACTTACAGAGAAATCATGACTGCCTGCAATCGCATAAACAGGAATATTGTTCTTCCTTAATTGTTTTAATGATTTAATAACCCTTTCAAAAACATCTACGCTCGGTAAAGGCGTATCAAACAAATCTCCTGCAATCAACACAAAATCACATTGTTCATCGATCACTGTTTTTACTGCTCTCTCGAAAGCGCTTATTGACAATTCTTTCATCAGAGGATGGCCCCAGGAACCAACGTGACAATCTGCAAGATGGGCAAACTTAAACTTCATCAAAATCACCTGAAACTCAAAAAGCAAAATTTAAAACAACTCAATATCTTTTTTATCTAGCTGCGATTCGCCTTTTTCTTCTGAATTGTTAAAACTCTTATCAAAAAGAGGTATACTTACAGGAATTGCAAAACCAAAGAAACTTGAGGATAAAATGGCTTCACCAATGTTTAAGGAAGCAATACTTTTCTCATCAGAAGACAAATCATTTGGACAGGATTCTATAATTGCCTGCCTCTCAGGTTTCATCTCAATACCTAAAATAATCTTGGTATTTATGTTCGCGAGTATCTCTCTAGGAATCAGAGAAGGTAATTGGGTTATCGCATAAAGTCCAATCTTAAACTTTCTTCCTTCTCGGGCAATCGTTGAGAAAATGTTTTGTCCTGATTTAAGGACTTCCTTGCCTAAAACTCTCGGAGCTTCTTCCAATAGAATAACAATCTGCGCCTTTTGGTTTAAGGTTCCTTGTTTCTTATAAAGATGATATCTTGAAAATAAGGTTGAAGCAATCATTGAGCCGATAAGAATCTCTTGTGAACTGGATATATTTGAAGTGTCTATGACAACAGTTTTGCCGTTTTCTAAAAGATTACAGATTTCATTTACTGTTGATTCGCCTTTTTGTGAATTTGTGAATATTCCATCAAAGACAAGCTCTCCGCTATCAGAGTTCTCTGAAACATCAAGCAAATTAGCGAGTCTTCTCTTAACAACCAACAAAGTTGGTTGTTGCACTGAATTTATAGAAGGCTCAGTTTCAGTTAAAATTTGAGAAATCCAATTCTGTTTGTATCTTGAATAATAAACCATCATCGCTTCTCTTTGGGCTGAGCTCCAATCAGCAACAGCTGAGAAATGATTTGGTTTTAATGATTTTATGTTAAATGTTAAGCTTCTCGCTCCAGGCGGAACATCATAGTTAGTATAATAAACTAAAGACTCATTTTCAGGGTTGTCTTTTAATCCAAACTTGGACCTGCCATAATATTCATCATGCGGGTCTAAAACAAGGAAACCGAACCTCGAATCTCCTAAAAGGTTCCATAACAAAACCGAAGTTAAATTAGATTTACCCCTACCTGTCGTTGCAGCAACAAGAACATGATGTTGAAACACTTTTGCTGCATCAAAATAAACTGGAACCTCTGTGTGCTTAGAACCTGAACGTAGATAGCCTATAAAAGTCGCGTTTTCTGGCTTACTCAAAATCTCAAGGTCTTTTGAGCTAAGTCGTCTAAACTTTGAAAACAAAGGCGGTAAAGATTTTGTCACGCTTGTGTGTTTTTTATTCTTATCAAAAAACAACAGGTTCTTGCAGTATGCAACCGAATACAATTGAAGGTTCTCATCAAAGAAATCAACATCAAAATTGTGTTCTAAATCCATTCCTGAAATCATCTCGAGATTCGAAAGAGAAATCTGACTACTATATGTCAAATCATAAACCTGAACAAAGAACTTTGAATTAGAATTTTCAAAAACAAGAATCTCGCCTAATTGAACCGAAGAATCTTTTTTCAATCTTAAAATCAAAGAATCGAAGCTTCCCCCAATAAGCTGACCGACATAATCCATGGTAATATCTGATAAAAAGATTGTTATATAAAGGTTTTGAAAAAGAAAAATTAACAAACTATTTTTAGAAGAGAAACAGTTTTGGTAAAATTAGGATCAACAAACAAGAAGTGATGTTCGAACACTGTTGAAACATTGCAATTGTTTGATAATGCAATGTTTTTTATTTTTGTTAGATTGTACTTCTGCACAGGTTCAACCTGATATTCTAAATCTGAATGAAAAGCATCATAATAATAGTAACAACCATGGCTTTTTAACCGAGCATTTAAGTTTTCATAGAAAAAAGGTCCTTCTCCTAAGAAAACGTCATTTTTTAACAAGCCTTTATAATAATCAATTAGAGGTTGTTGAGCTACATGTTTTATTATAAAACAATTTGGGTCTAGAGAAACATTTTCTAAAAGGTACATTTCCACAGCTCTAACATCTGAGGTTATTGGGTGCCCAAAGACATAATATGAGGGAGATAATTCGAGAGAAAGTAAAAAAAGTGATAACAGAATAACAAAGGATACCTTTAACGCTATCCTTTTAAATCCAAAGATAAAGCATGAGAAAATATACACAAAATAACTTAAAATAATTAGCTCACTTAAATAAAAATTAATATTGTATTTTTGTGGACTTGAAAAACCCTCCCGGTGTAGCAATAAAATAAGACCGCTATAAAATAAGAAATAAACAATAAAAATTAGAAATTTTCTGTGGTTTAGCAAGAGTTTTTTGGAAAATTTTTTGATGAATTTCTTTCTTAAGATAGAATAATAAATAAAAAAATAAGCAATAATCGAAAAGATGGTCAAATAATGTGTTAACGAAATATAGTTATGTCTTAAAGACAAATGATTATCTACAAAAACTGAGTAGTAAAAATTCGTAAGAAATCCAGAAAACATGTTCTCATGTTCGCGCTTCAAACCAGGATCCTTATATTCAGGGCGATAAACACTTAGAGGCGCATATGAAAAAATCAACAGGAGAACTAAAAAGATAAAGAAATATTTGCCTAAATCTTTCGTTGAATTTGTGATTAGCAATACAAAAAGATATGGCAATCCGAGCATCAAGGCGAGCTCAAACCGACCACTGCTTGCAATCAAGACAGACACGAAAGACAAGATTAAATAACGTCTTTTAATAACAACATCTTTTGAATCTTGAGAAAGAATATAGAAATAAAAAGCGAGGTAGCTAAACAATAATGCAAGCATTATTGGTTCTATTGAAAGAGAATCAAACACAAAATAATAACTAAACAATAAAAGTAAGGATGTCAAAAATGACAATATCAAAGGCACAAATCTCCTCAGAATTTTATAAAATACAACTACTGTCAAAATAGCAAAAATCCTAGTCAAAAAAGCGATAATCTGAGGTGTTATAGGATAAAATAAGCTTATAATTGGATAGAGCGCTGAAATTTGGGATCTGACGGGTGTAGTGAAGCATCCCAAAAAGGTCGCGCAATTTGTATGTGGAATAAACAAAGGCAATAATAAAAACCTACCAGTTATAACTTTAGGAAACAAAACAAAGAACTGGAAAACTGCGAGAGCAATCAAAGAACCCATAAAAAACATTTCTAAAAAATGGTTTTTAACATCAAATTTTATTAATTGAGTAAAAGTAAGGTGAATTAAGAAAAATATTATGAAAAAGAACGAAAACAATAAAATTAAGGATTTCCACGGTGACAAAAACATAGAAATAGAATTATTCACACGAGGTGTTGTTAAAAAAACAGAAGCCAGTAATAAAAGATAACCTATGATTGTAAAAAACCAATGTTTTTGGTTTTCTTTAAGGATCATGCTCGCAAAATATAAACTGTGCTTTATAAAAATTGTCTTTAGAAAAATATTTTTTCTGTTATTCTTTCATTCTAACAATGAAAATAGGAATAACTGACACCACAGGATTCATTAGTTCTCATCTTCTAGAAAGATTGTCCAAAAGCAAAGAAAACGAAATAGCTCTATTAAGATGGGAAGAATCCGCTGAAGCAATACAAAAACTCAAAAAAATCAAAAGAGCTAATTAAAACATAGTATAAAGTGTATCAAAGATTAAAACTCAAAAAACAAAACACAATCTTTTTATTTTAAAGACGATATCTTTTAAAACAAAGCCCCGTTAGTTTAGTTTGGACAGAATGCGAGCCTGCGGAGCTTGTGACCCGGGTTCGAATCCCGGACGGGGCAGACCTTAAAACAAACAGACAATCCATAACCCCGAAGTAATTAGTAAAACTTAAAAAGCTATCCGCATAATTTAAAAAGGATGACTAATCAAAAAAGAAATGGTTTTGACATTACTACCTACGCTTTAATAGTTATGGTTGTTTCTTTAATAATTATAGGTTTATCTGAATTTGTTTTCAAAGGGAAAAACATTCCGGTTATTCAAAATTCAAGCAAAAACATAGAAATGATTCAGAATTTACCTGACAACCTCTCGGTTTATAGCCAAATTGAAGAGTATAAAGATGTGATTCAAAACAAAACGCTAAATAAAACAAAATTATATCTTGAGTTTTATAGTGGATTTAAAAAGCTTGTTAAAGAAAGATATGAAAATAATGAATCTAAAGCATTAATCAAATGCAACCTAAAACCAGAAGATTCTCCAATATATGTCATATTAAAAGATGATGCAGGGAATTTGATTTGTGAAAAAATAAACACTCCTAAAAATGATACGGAAGACTTTTGTTCAACATATTACTTGGATGATATAAAAGCTCTTCTCTCAGAAATTTTAGACAACAATACAATATTATTCAAAGTTCATTGTGCCAACAAAAGTCTCTTTCCAAGTTATGCATTCATATATAAAATAAATGAGAGTAAGTTTGGTGGGTAATCTTCTTTATTCAATTAGTTTTTCGATTTTCTAAAAGCTCTGAAATCAAATAAATCAGAAGGTATTTCAAAACGTCGCGTTTATAACAAAAAAAACCTCCAAGCCATTTTAAGAACGGCTCACAAGGCATACAAAGATATCTATAAAAGCAAGTTGAACATTCAGTTTTATATTGCACATAGTTTGACTTAAAAGAAGAAATAGACCAGTCATTAACATTATTAAGTTTAGAAATAAAATATTTTTTGACCTCATTCTTTGAAAACTGAAAAGAATGGGAGAAAGGCAACATGCAAGAATAAATATTGCCATCGTTTGCAATTGAAAAGCCCGTAGCACAAACTGTGGGAGTAAGCAAGGTGCGTAAATAATTTAAATTGCCATTCTTAAGTTCCCGAAGACGGTATTTTTTAAGAAAGGCTAGGTATTCGTTATAAGTGTATACTTCAGAGCTATTTAAACTGGAAAACTCAGTTAAATTTAACTTAATAAATTCTACCAGAGGAAATCGCGAAAAGAAAGAATAAACAGACTCAAAATTCTCGATGTGTTTTTTTCGAAGCACAACATTGATGTTAAGTAAAAGATTATAATCCATAAGCAGATTTAAAGCATCTAAAACCTTCTTCTCAAGAAAATCTGAAGATCTCAGTTCATTAAAACCAGGTCCATCATATGAGAGTGTCACTGAAAAATTATATTTCTGCAAAAAAGAGATAATTTCTCGGTTCAGTAGAGTGCCATTAGTAACCATTTTAAAGCTTATTTGTTTTTTTTGATTTGAAAATAAAGAGAAAATATATTCTACAATCTCTTTGAATTGATTAAAATATAACAGGGTTTCACCGGAAGAATAAAAATTAATCTTAATCTCCTCCGAAAACCGGTTTATTTCATAAAAAAAATTCAGAAAAGGTTTTAGTACCTCCAGCGTTAGCACTTTTTTCTCTTTTTTCAATTTAGGATTTACATAACAATATTTGCAATTTAAATTGCAATCTGTAGTTAATGAGATTGTGAGTCTATTTTTCCCAAAAAATGATTTTTTTTTAAAATCCAAGTTAGATTTTATATTTATCATCTCAGAAAACAGATACAGGGTATGAACATCTTGAGAAGAATAAACATAATAATCTGAAACCTTATCCAGAAATAACAGGTTTTGGTCAGGTAAAAGTGTTGATTTTTCTAATTTTGGAAATTGATTTGAATATACTGAATTTAAATCAATTTTATACGCAACAGAATTATAGTTCATTCTTCAACCCTTTGAGAAAGGCACATAATAACCATCAACTTCAAAAACAAACCGGGATTTTGAATTTCTTGGAAGCAGACTAGCTATGGGTCTAAATACTAAATCAATGTACTCACCCGGAACTAATTCATACATTTCAAGATTCTTTTCAGTAATTTCTTTAGAATTGTGGTATATCTTCTCAAGAGGATATTCCCAAACATCAATTGATTCATCAACTAAAACACCCAAAGCGATATCTTTTAAAGAATGAACTCTAGTAAAATTCAAATCTAACGAGATCTTACCTTTATTCTTTATAAGGTCTTTAACAAAAGCATCCTGAGTTATTTCATAGAAGGTATAATAGTCTGTTGTCAACTCTCGGGGATGATTTGCATCGTGCGTCAACTCTAAGCCCTTATAGTTAAAATGAATTGAGACATCAGCCTTAGAACATTCATATGCCAAAGCATCAACAAGTTGGGAATAAATTGAAGATACAAAAAACACGCTTTTAAACAGCTTAAGCCAGTCCAAGTTAATATGTTTCCGCTTATATTCTGATATGGAGTCATATCTTCCTCTCAAAGAAGACTTAACAAGAATAACTAATTTCTGTTTAGAAGGATCATAAGAACTAAGGTCAACTTCAAAATTAGCAACCAGTTTATCACCTTTTTCACCTAAGAATCCCTTAGAAAGATCAATTTTAACATTATCTTTAAAAACAGAAGCGGGTTTTGATATCGGCCTAATCAAAGAAAATGAATTATCGATTGGACTATAAGCCAAATCATACTCATCATTAAAAATAAATTCTTTCAACCTGAACTTCTTAAAGAAACTGTGTTCGTGTTCAAATTCTTGTATTTGTAGAGTAACAGGTTCGCCTCTTGGGAATAGCTTTCTTAAATCTGAATTAAAAAGTAAGGA
>CAYQFL010000002.1:0-104831 GCA_964416905.1 uncultured Methanosarcinales archaeon
GGATAATTCTTAACACGAATATTAATTCGTGTATAATCTCTGTTCAGTTTGAATTTGCTCATTTTTAAAGGTTTTAAATTAAAAATCTATTCATCCAAAAGTCCTTGCTCATTAACCGAGCGCATTAAACCTAACAAATAATTAAAAAACTCACCGTATGCTTCTTCAACAGAAGCTGAAGGGTCTTTAGGTTCAAGGTAAACTGTGAAATCTCCTTGGTCATTGCCAGTAATACCAACCCAACAACTCTCTTTAAATTCATTTAAAACTTCAACAACTAATTCAAAAGGATAAACCGAGTTTTTAAAATTCAACACAACTCGATTATTTGAAAAAGTGCGCGATATCATCTTCATTCCTCTGAGCTTTTACCATACTTTTCATCCCAAGGGATAGCTATACCTTCAGGATCATCAAAATCAAAGCTATCAACAATATCATTAACATCCAAAGATTCGTCCGGAGAAGGTTCACAAACATCATCATCGCTTCCTTCAGTTTCGCAGACAGGACACGATGTTGCTTGATCCTCTAGATATTCATCCACAACCTCAGAAGGCTCACCAAATAAAGCGGCTCGAGTAATTACTTCGCGAACGCCTTTTGTTCTTGCAGATTGAATCTCATAAAAAGCATAATTAATCATTTGATTATTAAACTCTTTAGCCAACTCGAGCAAAGAGGTCTCTTTATCAGAATCTTTCTGCAATCTAACTTCCACAACAATCTCTGTTTTCGGATCACCGTTCATAACAAAATAACCCTTATCCATTAAATCATACGCTGCTGAAACAACTATTGATAATGGAAATATCTTTGGGTTAACTTTAACTAAAGCAAACTTACTGTAAACTTCAATATTTGCAAAAGATTGTAATGGTTTCTCATCAGCCATTTTGAAAACACCGTTTTACTGGAATTCATATTGATTCTTAAATATTTCGTTGATAAAAAATCAAAATTCACAGTTGTTAAGTTTAAATAAAAGTTTCGTTAGATTTATATAAGGTAAAAAGAATCTCTGTATTGGGCTAGACCGGGCAGCTAGCCCCTGCCTGCACCGCAAACGGGCTTATGGCGGGGTCGAAAAGGGATGGGGCGGCTTGAACTTGTCCTGCTCTGCCCAAGCTTATGATGAATTTCTGCCCTTCAGGACCGACCTTGGGGGGAACCTGGTCAGGTCCGGGAGGAAGCAGCCATAACCCTCAAGGTTGGTGCTTGAAGGAAGTGGAAAGGATATAAGCTTGGGGCTAACAGAGCAGGATGAGCAATGGTCCACCCATCCCAGCCCACATTTTCTAAAGAACAATCAAATATCAATAAAAATGCAAATATCAGAAAATCAAAAAAAGCCTAAGGACTCAACTAAAAAGAATCCTAAAAAATAAACAACTTAATATTTCAATGCAATCTTCTTGTTTTTCATCAAACGGGTTATATAACCCGCAACAGAATTTCGGATTTTCTTGGAATCATTAATTAAAAGCTTAGACAAAATCTGTTTGTTCTCTTCAAAGTTCTCAGTAAAAATATCTCTATGCTTCTTTATCAATTCAACACTAATTCTCTTGATTTGCGTGGTTTTAATTCGACCCATAACCAAGATGGTAAAACATTCTCTTTAAAAAGCTTTCTATATAAGCCAAAGTTGTCAAAACATATAATGACAAAGATATATACAATATATACAGTATAGAAAATATTGTGAAAAATATATAAGCTCTTTTTACTAAGAAAGCTATATGAAACTCCTAAAAAAAGATAAAAAGATTATTGCATATTTAAGACAAGATTCCCGGATGCAACTAACCAAATTAAGCAGAAAAACATCAATACCTGTATCAACGTTGTTTGAAAGAATAAACCTACTAAAAACACGACAAATCATCAGGCCTACAATTATTCTTAATTTTACAGAGATTGGATTTTCATTACATGTTTTTGTAATGATAAAAACCACAGGTAACAACAGAAGTGAAGTTTTAAACTACCTTGCAAAGAATCACAACACCAATAGCTTGTGGAGGATTAATAACCATTTTGATATTCTTGCAGAAATGGTCTTTTCTGATTTAAAAGAGTTTGATGAATTCTTACAGGAACTGGAAAGCAGATTTACAATAAGAGACGTTGAGTTTGAGTATGTTGTTGAAGAGTTCGCGAAAGAAAAGTTCTTTTCTGACCCTAATACAATAAGTCTATTAGATATAACAAATAAAGAAGTCTGCGCAATTCAAATCGAACAAGAGATTTAAATGACAAGAAACATAACAAACAAAGGTTAAAGAGAAACTTGAGTTTGAAAGCGCCCCGGGGAGGATTTGAACCCCCGACCTCACGGTTAACAGCCGTGCGCTCCAACCACTAAGCTACCAGGGCATACAAGTTTTGGGTGAACATTTCTTTTAAAAAAGTTTTCTTTTTGGTCAAAGATTTAAAAAGAGAAAGTTAAGTATTGAAACAAAGCTTTTTAAATTTCAAAAGTTGGTAAAGTTTTTAAAGGCACTAAAACTCCTTTGCTTAAAATGGCTTTCAAAATCATTTTCCACGAGGACAAATGTATTGGTTGTGGTGCTTGCAGCGCGGTTTGCCCAGATAACTGGGAGCTTAATGGAGACAAAGCTCATCCAAAAGTTACCAATCTTGAAGAGAAAGGATGCAATGCTGACGCACAAGACATATGTCCAACAGGTGCTATTGAGATTGTTGAAGAGTAAGTTCATACACATCAAGCTAAGCCCTTTTTGTTTTATTTTTTCAAGAGTTTTTGATTCAAAATCTCTGTGTAGTTAAATAAGTTTAAAAAATAAAGACTCCTTTTTTATATGGATGTTACCTATAAGTAAATCGCACAGATTGTTGTCCTTTATTTCAGTGCTTACACTTTTAGTTGTATTACAAACAAATTTTAGTTTCGCGCTAAATGTTCATACAGATTATGCTAACGGAAGAATTCTTATTAAAGTTGAAACGGACGATAGCAGAAATTGTACGCTAAAAAAAGGTATCACTCTACTTAATTTAGAATCTCAAGATGGATTGCTTCATGAAACCTTAGTAAATTTGAGTTTCTTTCAAGATGCTAATAAGGTATATGTATTCTGCTATAAGAACAATAATTTGCTTGATTTTGAAAGTGCAGAAATTAAAATAAATTTAAGCGAAATAAATCAAATGCTCTTTAAAGAAAAAAATCGAAACCTAAATCAAGAAATCTCTTTAGAAAAAGATGCAACAGTAGAAAGCGTGAAACTTGATAAAATGAACATCAATACAGACATTCTCATAATATTGTCTATTCTCATTTTCGGTCTCCTTGCATTAATAACGATTTCATTATTATTACTCTTAAGAAAACATAAAAACGAGGTTATTAAGCAGCATCAAAACAAAAAAGACAGTGAATCAAAAAACCAATTAATTCAACAGAGCGAAGCAAAGAATATTAATTTATTAGAAGCTCTAAACCAAAATAAAAACAGTTCCAATGAAGAGCTATTGAGTAGTGCAAAACCAGGACTATTGCAAACGACTAAGCAAATAAGCGAAGATGACATCTCTAAAAATAAAATAGATTACAGCATTTTTTCAGAATTTGAACAAGATTCAAAGAAAAAAGAAAGTGAAAAAAAACAAACAACAAAAGTTGAAACAGACATTCATGAAAAAAATATTTTCAAACAAACCTTAAAGATACTAAAAAACAATGATCCTAAAGATGTTTTGTTTCTGATTTCTGAGATTATAGAACACGGCTTTATCAAAGACTTTATTGATTATATCAATTCAAAGAATGATGTTCTTATAAAAAACAAATTAATCGATGCTTTGTATTTGTTAAAAGAAAAAAGTATAATTACTGAAAACAAATTAAATGAGTTTCTTAGAAGATTGACACAATAAAGAATTAGATTATATCATCAAAAAAAGATAAAGCTCTCTTAACTTCATCAGGCGATACTTGAAATAAAGACAAGAAAGATTTTATATCTGAAGGGTTTCTCAAATCCAAAGGTTCCTCTGCAAGAGTTAAAGGTATAAAAGGTACATTATACTTTCGACAAAGTTTGATATTCTGTGCAATCCTCCTTAACAAAATGTCTTTAGGTAAAGAATTGTAAAAAAAGTTGGATAAGTTAATTCCATATATCTTGTTATTCTTGCTCATAATAGCTGCAATCACATCTGTAATGCCTGAGTTTATGCGAATCAGGTTATCTTTTGAGGAATCAAGTTCACAATTAATCATAATCGCTGGTTGTTTAACACTGGCAAAACTCCTTGGTTGCTTTGAAGAATCAAAAATCAAAAAATCAAAATCTTTTATATCTTTTTTATCAGGGATTCTATTAACAATTAAAGCTGTGGGAAATTTAGTTGTATTTTTAGTTAATTTATCATAAACGAAACATAACTTAAGCCCAAGAATTTCCGCAAGCTCTGAAAAATCCTGCTCGTTATTATGAGGTTTAACAAAATCCAGCATGGCAAATAAGAGATTCAACTAACTTAAAAAATTTTGTAAAAAATCAAATGAAAAATTAAGCGTTTCTGGATTTGAGAGAAATTTTTCGTTCTAAAACAACCAAATAATGTTCAAATAAAAGCTGAACAACGTAACAGACAATTCCCACAAGCAAGGAAATATAAGAAATTAATGAAAGCAAAGGTGCTTCAAACTTAGTTACAAACAAAACAATCTGTATCATGAAAAACAACAAGAAACCCAAGACTTTTGATAAAAGAATAAACTCAATTAATCCAGAATATCTATGGACCAAAGACTGATAAAAATTAATCAAATCATTCAATTCTAAGGAATCTATATTATGAAAGTTTCGCATAAATGCTGTTTTGTAAACAGCACAATATAAATTTTTTGTTTGAATCAAAAGTTAAAAAACTCGTTAGAAATTATTGATCTAACTGCTTTTTATAAAAACAAGCTCTGCATATGTTTCCAGAACTTGGCTCACCGCAAATTTCACAAGAATTAACACTTCCTTCCAATGCATTGCTTTTAAGAGAAGGTAAGATTTTCATAAAAGAATTTACAAAAGAATATTTTATATTAAAATCTTCAAGTTCCAAATCATTAAGGAATCTTCTTGCGGTTTCCCTGAAAGAACTTGATGCATAAGGACATTCGACAAAAGTAAGATTAAAATTTTTAATTAAAGCGTAAACAAAAACTTCTTTCTCTTTACAAAAGAATAAGGGTTTCGCTCTCGGAGTAAAACCTTCAGATTTGATAACTCCTGTGATAGGCCCTTGCCTGGCTATCAAATCAACATTTGCATTAAATATATTCATCAATAAAGATTGTGTTTCATCATCAATGTTGTGACCTGTAAGAATTATATCATAATCTTTAGAATATTTGTTAAGCAAATACCTTCTAAAAACACCACACAACCTACAAGATTTTACCTGTATCTTATTTAAGCTTTCATCCAAAGTATAACCAAAAGCATCTTTAAAAGAAACAATTCTTAGAGGAACATTTAATTCTGAACAAACTCGTTTAAGATCTTTAATTGTGTGTTCCCTGTAACCCTGAATACCTTCATCGATACATAGAGCCTCAATAAAGATTTCCAAATGCTTTGTCTCAACATATTTCTTTGTCAAATACAAAGTTACAGTTGAATCTTTTCCTCCAGAAACTGCAATAGCTACTTTCTTAACTCCCGAAAGCAAATTAAATCGTTCAAAAGTATCAAAAACCGTTTTCTCGAAATACTCAACAAAATGTTGTTTACAAAGAGGACCTTCCTTAGTTTCAATCACTGCTTTATTACCGCATTTGCATAACATCTAACCACCTGAGATCACTGATAAGATTTTTATATCATCAGAGTTGTCCAAAGGTTCGTCTCCTAAAACGATTTCTCCATTCTTAACAACAACTACTTCTTGCGAATTCAAATTAAGCTGCTCAAGCAAATCTCGAACAGTTTTTCCAGTAAAATTCATATCTAATTCTTTGCCATCTTTTTCTAAAAAAACTTTCATAATAATAGGAGTAAAAGTTCTCAAAATAAAAAAGTATTGTTTGTATATGCTTGGTAGTCTAAGAGAGTGTATCTCAGAAATCAACAGGAGAGAGGCTTTATATGAAAAACCTACATCTCTAAATTATTCAAAACAAAATTAAAAATTTCCAAATCTTCGCCAGTGAGCTTTGAAAGAACACTTTGTTTAGTTGCCCAGAGATAACTTCTGTAATCAGATGAAATACTCACAGGCAAATTCATATTTGATTCATAAACCAAAATCTGTTTTCCATTGTATTCAAGCCTTTGCTTCTCATCAAGCACAGGTGTGGACAAAGGCATCTGTTGATTTTCTGAAGAGAAAAGACACCAATTCTCTTTCTTACCTATCAAAAAAAACACTTCACCGTTTTTATCAAAAATAATATAATAGCTTTTCATGATTCTGAATTTGGAAAACTAATATTTATTAAAGATTTCTATTTTTGAAAGAAAGTTTCAAACAACTCAAAATATCTTTAGAAGAAAACTGAAAGGCCTTTAAAAAAGAAACATTTATAAATAAAAATAAACAGCTGAGCAATGAGGGGGTAATATGACTACAAAAAAAGATAAAGAAAATTCAATTAGTGTAGTAAATATAGTAGTCAGCTCATCTTTAGGTAAAGAAGTACCTCTAGAAAAGATGGCTACAACTTTAGCAAACACAGAATATAATCCTGAACAGTTCCCAGGTCTCGTTCTAAGGATAAAAGAACCTAGGACTAGTGCTTTGATTTTTAACTCGGGCAATATTGTATGCACAGGTGCAAGATCTTTAGAAGAAGTAAGAAGAGCTATTGACAAAATAAAAGAAACTGTAGCTAAAGTTGGAGTTATTGTTGAAATCGAACCTGAAATCACTATTCAGAACATTGTTGCTTCAGGAAGTATTGGCATGGACTTAAACCTTAACAAACTAGCTATTAAGATGAGGAACACAGAATACGAACCTGAACAATTCCCAGGACTTGTCTATAAACTGAATGACCCAGAAACTCCTGCAACATTCCTACTGTTCTCAAATGGAAAAATAGTTTGTACAGGAACTAAAAGTGAAAAAGAAGTTGAAATTGCTGTCAAGAAACTGGTTGAAAAGCTAAAACAACACGTCGATTAATTTTTATATATTTCTTAATTTTTCTTTTAAACATCATTAAGCTAATCGCATATTGATTATTAAACGTAAAATTTTAAAATAGTCAAACAAAGGTTTTATTAATTAAAAGTTAATAACATTTTTAGTAATGGACATTGAGCAACAGATTGACAAATTCAAAGAATTTCTAGATCTAAAACATAAAAAAGATATTATAGACAATCTTAGAGAAGGTAAATATTTTGTAAATGTCAATTTTCAAGAGTTAGTCAAGTTTGATCCAGAGCTTGCAGAACATGTTTTAGAAAATCCGAGTGAAGCTTTTGAAACTGCGGAATTAGCTTGTAAATCTCTAGAATATTTTCCATCGGAAGAAGTGCAAAGGTTCAAGGTAAGGTTTTACAACCTTCCTGAAAAGACCAAAGTTCTGATAAGAGATATCCGATCATCTCATTTAAACAAGCTCATTGTTGTTGAAGGAATTGTTAGACAAAAATCAGATGTAAGGCCAAGAGTAATCTCCGCAAAATTTGAATGTCCTCAATGTGGTAATATAATCACAGTATTTCAAACAGGAGATAAATTCAAAGAGCCTACAAAATGCACTTGTGGAAGAAAAGGTAAGTTCAAACTTTTAAATATGGATATGGTTGATTCGCAAAGAATAGTTCTTGAAGAGATTCCTGAGCAATTAGAAGGAGATGCTCAACCGAAGAGAATTAGTGTATTCCTAGAAGATGACCTTGTAAGTCCAATCAGTGAAAAGAGGACCAATCCTGGTTCTAAAATAAGAGTTTCTGGAATCTTGAAGGAGATTCCAATTTACACAAGAACGGGTGGCAAATCTGTAAGATTTGACTTAATGATTGAAACTAATTTCGTTATGCCTCTTGCAGAGGATTATTCTGAGATAAAAATCCAGGAAGAAGATGAAAACAAGATAAAAGAGATAGCTAAACGAGAAGATGTTTTTGAAACTTTAGTAAAGGCTGTTGCTCCTTCAATTTATGGTTATGAGAATCTAAAACTGGCTTTGTTGTTACAGCAAGTTGGTGGTGTAGAAAAAGTAAGAAACGATTCTTCCAGGTCTAGAGGAGATATTCATGTTCTATTAATAGGAGACCCTGGTGCGGGTAAATCTCAACTGCTTAAAAGAATGAGTGTTGTGGCTCCTAAAGCGAAATTTGTTTCAGGTAAAAGTGCATCAGGAGCTGGCTTGACAGCAACTGTTGTAAAGGACGAATTCTTAAGGGGATGGGCTCTTGAAGCAGGTGCTTTAGTCTTGGCAAACAACGGTTTGTGTGCTATTGACGAGTTAGATAAGATGGATAAAGAAGACAGGTCTGCAATGCACGAAGCTTTAGAACAGCAAACAATTAGCATCAGTAAAGCTAACGTCCAAGCAACCTTAAGCGCTAAAACAACTGTTCTTGCCGCTGCAAACCCCAAACTAGGAAGATTCGATCCTATGATGCCTATCGCTAAACAAATAGATTTGCCTCCTACTTTGATCAACAGGTTTGATTTAATATTTATTGTAAGAGATATTCCATCAAAAGATAAAGACGAAAGATTAGCTGAACACATCTTAAAATTACACCAGGAACCAAAACAAGAGAAAGCTGAGATATCAACAGAATTGCTAAGGAAATATATTGCATATGCAAAAAAGAACTTCAGACCAAGACTAACAAACGCTGCTATAAAAAAGATAAAAGAATTTTATGTTGAACTAAGAAACTCGGGCTCAACAGACGAAGATGCGATAAAACCAATACCTATTTCTGCAAGACAGCTTGAAGCACTTGTCAGATTATCTGAAGCGAGTGCAAAACTAAGATTATCCAACAAAGTAACTATTGAAGATGCGATGAGAGCCATAGAAATCTTAACAACATGCTTACAAGAAGTTGGCGTTGACCCAGAAACCAAGAAATTTGACATCGATTTAATCACAACAGGTATCAGTTCGAGTCAGAGAAGTAAGATAACTATCGTGAGACAGATAATTGACGAGCTAGAACAAAGTTTAGGCAAAGTTATACCTATCGAAGAAATTGTGGAACGAGCTGCAGAAAAGAACATACCTAGTTCGCAAGTTGAAGAAATTGTTGAAAAACTAAAAAGAAGCGGCGATTTATTTGAACCTAGGAGAGGTCATGTGCAAAAAGTGTAATTAATGAACACTGTTTTAATCACAAAAACAACTTAACTAAAACATAAAAAACAGGAAATGAAAACAAAATCTACAAAATGAATCCAATAAAAGAACTAAAAAAGATAAAGTTGAATTTTGCTCAAAGAGTTCTTAATGTATTTCTACAAGGTGCTTTTTATGTTTTGATATTAATTTTAGTTTCACAAATTATACAGAGTGAAGTTTTTAGTGCTCTTGAAAACAACAAAGAAAAAATTGCTGGAGAGATTACCGATTTAGTTTTAGAAAAACAAGTGCAAGATTTAAATTTGGATTTAAACGAAGCGCAAATCGAAGAAGGTAAATCAATTCTCAAAAAAGAAATAGCGAGTCAAATAAATGAAACACTATCTATTGTAAAAAGGAATCTTCAGGAGAACGTCTCAAAATTCACAAACATCTTTTCACAAGATAAGGTAATACTCATTTTAGGAATTTTATTATTACTCATCTTCTTAAATAATGGCTTATTATTAACAACACATTTCCTTTCAAAAAATATTCTTGAGATTGGGATTATCTTAATAACGCCAAAAATAATCATACAAATAGTCTTGAATAAAAAATTCATAACTTGGCTCAGCTCACTGATAACTATAGAGATTGATCAAGCCACACAAGCAAAAGTTATTGAGCTTATATCACAAATATTCAATCAGGTTTTTCAAAAATATTTCATCTCAGGATTAATTATGATCATTGCTGCAATACTTCTACAATTTGGTATAAAAGCCATTGCTAAAAGAAAAATAGAAAACTTAAAACAAACAGAAGTGCAAAATTAAAATGAATCTTCAAAAGAGGTCTCCTGCAAAAATTTTGGATTTAGCAACAATAGCAAATGCTGATTTGATTACTCAGGATAATGTTAATTATATAATGGTTAATCAAAATAAAATAGACCGAGTGAACATCATCTCAATAATTGTTGATATAAATGAAAACCAACTGACAAACAACATTCTATTAAAAGTTGATGACGGCACTGCAATAATGCCCGTTATGGTTTTCGACCCACAATCTTTTGATAAAAACATAAACATAGGTGATTTTGTTTTAATCATTGGAAAAGTTAGAGAGTTTAACAAATCTAGATACATTGCTGCAGAGATTGTCAAAAAAACTACAAAAAAATGGTTTAGTTATAGAAAAAAACAAATTGAAAAAATAACAAATAAACAAACAAATACTTCTAAAGTTAATACCAAGATTGATGAACAAGAAGTTGAAGAACAAAAAGTAACTACTAATGATAAAGTTAAAGTAAAAGATGCTAATGAAAATGAAGAAATTTTAGTAGATGAAGTTGTTTTAAAAGATGAAGAGTCAAAAAATGATGAAAATATTAATGATACTGATCCAACAAACAATGACAAAAAACAAGTTAACAAAGACAAATTAGTTTATGATTTAATTGAAAAATTTGACGATGGCGAGGGTGCTGATTTAGACAGGATAATATTAGAATCAAAACTTGACGATTGTGAAGAAATTATACGAAAACTGTTAAGGGAAGGCGAAATATACGAAGTAAGGCCTAACAAATTCAAAGTGTTATGAAACCACAACTTATTTGAAAAACACATTTCTAGATATTCAAAGCGGGTGTTATATATACTTCAAGAAAGGCTGCAAGCAGAAGAATGCAAATACTTATGATTATTAAATCACTTACATCAAAAACAATATTTTCAAATTTCTTTGTAGAGAAATGATGCCTGAGTATTGCAAAAGAAATTATACTTCCAGCAAGACCTGCGACAAAATAAGATGCAATCTCAGGTACGCCATGTAATGAAAATCTCAAGAAACTAAAAACAAATGCTTTAAGATAATCAAAAAAAGTTAACACTTGGGATGAAGAAAGAAAATCAGAAATTTTCAACTTAAAGTAAGAATTAAGAGCTACACCTAAAACTGATGAATTCCATATCAGTATAAAAAGAGCACCTATACCAAACAATAAAGAAAAAACTAAACACAATACCATAACTTTAAAATTATTAGAAAAGATAACTCCAAATCTAACTATAGTTTGATAAAAACTTCCTGTAAGCTTAGGATTAATGACTGATAAAACTTTAAGTTGGGGTTCAAAAACCTGTTGAAAACTTGAACTAGATAAGAATAAAGCAACAATAAAAAATCCAAGAGTAACACCAAAAAACATAAAGAGAAAGGTTTTCAAAGCTTTCATATGGTGTTGCAAAATCTGCGATTCATAATCCAAAACAACATCTTCCTCTTCTTCCAGAGAACTGATCTTGTAAAAGATAGGTGTCAATGATATCAAAATGAGGGATATTGCAACAATAGATGGATTCTGTGGAAAAGTGTAAATTCCAATCAAAACTGATAGAATCGCATAAAGAATGCTAAATACAAAAATAAGATAGTAATGATTCTCTATCCTCTCTGCGGAAAGATTCAGCTCTAATACCATATATGCATTTAGATATGAATTGATTTAAAAAAGTTTTTATAAAACTCGCTTAAAAAGATTTAGAAGAAAACTATAAGTAAAAAAAGTAAAATTAAACACAGCAACCCCTTCGCTTCCTATGGAACCACCTTTGTTTCGTGTGCACATCCTTGACTCGTTTTATTGAAGTATATATTTTACTTCTAGAGAATATATATTATTGTCTACAGTTTGTTTATTTTATTTATTTATTTTTTCTATATTGAAAATAATAATAATAACATAAATATGTTGTTTTTACATTTTTTTCTTATTTTTATTATATTATTTTATTCGAATACATTTTAATTTATTTTTATTTACGTCTTCCAGTGGAAATGAAGGGGTCTGAGCGTTATTTCTAATGGAAAAGTTTAAAATAAAGTTGTTATTAACTGTTTTTATGGATAAACCTTTGAAAAGCTTCTTTAAGAAATTTTTAGAAAGAGACACGATTTTTGTTAACAAAGAAGTTCTTGAAATTTCTTTCACACCTAAAAATATTTTACATAGAGATAAACAAATCGAAGAAATTGCTGAAATTCTTGCACCTGCTCTTAAATTTAGCAAACCTTCTAATATTTTTATATATGGAAAAACAGGTACTGGTAAAACTGTGACTGTAAGCAGAGTTGTTTATGATTTAGTTGAGGTCGCTCGTGAAGAAAATGTTCCTTTGAATTATGTTTATGTCAACTGCAAACTTGGTCGAGCTGACACTGAATATAGATTGATTGCTTATTTATGTAGAGAACTGGGTGTTGATTTACCTTCAACAGGTTTGCCAACTGATGAAGTTTATAACATATTCTACAAAACTGTTGATGAGAAAAAACAGCTATTAATTATCATTTTGGATGAGATTGATCAATTGATTTTTAAGATGGGGGATGATGTGCTATACACACTTACTAGAATTAACTCTTACTTATCTCAATCTAAAATTTCATTGATAGGTATTTCAAATTATGTTAAACTCTTAGAGCAAGTAGACCCAAGGGTTAAATCCTCTTTAGGAGAAGAGAGCGTTGTTTTTCCTCCATATGATGCAAATCAAATAAAAGATATCCTTGAAGACAGGGCTAAAAAAGCATTTAGGATTGATGCCATAGAACAGGGAGTTCTAGAGAAATGTGCAGCTATTGCTGCTAGAGATCATGGCGATGCGAGAAGAGCAATAGATCTGTTGAGGGTAGCAGGCGAGCTTGCTGATAGAGAAGGCTCACAAAAGATAACCTTAAAGCATTTAGATGCCGCACAGGAGAAATTGGAAAAAGATCGAGTCTTAGACCTTGTATCTTCTCAGCCTAAACAACATCAATGCGTTTTGTTAAGCCTCATTCTTTTAGATAATACAAAGAACAAAGATGAAACTATTACAACAGGTTTGGTCTATGAGAAATATATTCAGGTATGCAAATCTTTAGATTTAAGACCGCTAACTCAAAGAAGAGTTTCAGACATTCTGTCAGAATTTGATACCATTGGTTTAATACAAAGTATCGTTAAATCCAGAGGGAGATTGGGTAGAACCAGGGATATTAACATAGCTTTCGATTTATCTTTAAGACCGAGAGTTGTTGCATTGCTTAAAGAATCCTTAGGTTATTGATTTCACACATTTAGTACTTGGCAAACATCTTTTCCAAGATATATTTTCTAAAACAATTCTCGCTAAAAGTAAATCTTTTTTAATTATTGCTCTTTTACTCTTATTATGGCTGATTTTTCTGAAGAAAATGTCGATTCTTTAATAGACCCTCATAAAGATAATGATGGTTTTATTAACTTGAGTCAGTCTAATCAAGAGGATCTTGAATCAAGCATAAAGAATCTTGAAGAGTTGGAAAGTTCATCCAATTCTGATGATTTGCAAAACGATGGTGAAGATCTTTATATTGACGCTAAGGAATTGAGTGCAAAACAATTAAAAGATATAATTTCTTCAGCTATTGACAAAGGCCTTTTCTTATCTCCAGAAGTTCTCGATGTTATAAGTGAAAGCGATTTTGATTATGAAAGCTTTATTGAGAGTTTGTCAAAAAATCAAAACTTGTTGTATGTAGATGAATCTCTTTTAAAAAATCATGATTCTATAGATTTTAATGATTTAAACTGGTTTGATTTTGATAAGGCTGTTGTTGAAAAAGAGGTTAACAACAATCCAAAAATGTATGATTCTTTCTTGGAGTTTCTTGATAAAAACAAAAGATTTTTCCCTGAAAAAAATAATCATGGTGAACACAGACCTTTTTTTGATGAACATAGTGATTTACATATAACTCTTATAGATAATCTGAACACGTCAGCAGTTGAGTCTTTACAGTATAATTCAAATGTCTCAAACATAACCCAAGAATCAAACTTGAATAATACCTCTGAAAAACAGTCTGGACGTAATAGCGCTGTTACTAATAGTGGTTCTTTATCCGATTCTAAAAATGCTGATACTAAAAAAAAGAACGAATTACTAACATCGGGCGTTTTTAATCATGAGTTTGAAGGTTTGCCTTCAAATGTAGAAGTAGTTTCATCATACACCGCTTTAGATAAAAAATTGGATGTTAAGAATTTTGTGAACTATTATGGAAATAGACTTAAGAGCTTTGTAAGGATATTATCTTCAAGGCCAGAGCTTGAAGGTTTAAGGTCAATAAGTAAACTTAAAGGAGATGGTGAAGTTTCTATCATAGGTTTAATATCTAATATAGTTGATACAAAAAATGCAATTTTTCTTGATGTTGAAGACAATACCGGTGTTGTAAGAGTTATAGTTACTAAAGATAACAGGGAGCTTTTAGAAATTGCTAACGAGTTAGTCTTAGATCAGGCAGTAGGCGTTAGAGGGTTTTTAAAAAACAAAGTAATTTACGCCAAGAGTATTATCGAAGCAGGTGTTCCAAACAGTATTCCAATTAAGAAAGCTAAAGAAGATGTTAATTTAGCCATTATTAGTGATTTACATGTTGGTTCAAGGTTGTTTTTAGAGAAGGAATTCTTGAATTTTATCTCATGGATAAATGGCAAATATGGTAGTGATAAACAGAAAGAAATGGGTTTAAGGACAAAGTATTTGATAATCGCCGGTGATTTAGTTGACGGTGTTGGAGTTTATCCGGGACAAAAAGATGAACTAAAGATTACTAGCATTAAAAAACAATATGATTACGCAGCTTATCTTTTATCTAAAATAAGAAAGGATGTAACCATTATAATCGCTCCAGGCAATCACGATGCTGTTAGGCTTGCAGAACCTCAGCCGCCTTTAGATAAAGATTTTGCCAAGTCTCTTTATGAATTAGAAAATGTAATTCATGTAAGTAACCCAGCAACTCTTAGAATCCACAAGGTTAACAATTTTCCTGGCTTTAAAGTTTTGATTTATCATGGTTATTCTTTTGATTATTACATCAGAAACATTGATTATCTTAGAGTTAATGGTGGTTTTGATAGGTTTGATTTGGTTATGAAGTTTCTATTAAATAAAAGACATTTATCTCCATCACATGGCGCAACATTATTTGTACCAGATCCTGAAAAAGACCCTTTAATTATAGAAGAAGTCCCCGACATATTTGTTGTAGGTCACAATCATCGACCAAATGTTGGCGTATACAACAACATAGTTTTAGTTTCAGGCGGAACCTGGCAATTGAAAACGCCGTTCCAGGAGAAGATAGGTCATGATCCTTTACCAGGAAGAGTTCCTGTTTTTAATTTGAAAAGCAGAAAAATAAATCTGTTAAGATTTGTCTAAGTTATAGGTATTAAAAAATGGCTTTTGCATCAGAACGAGTAAAAAAGTATTTTGATAGTCTTGTTTCACAAACTAATTTTGCGTATGAGTTAGCTAATAAAGCCCGTAAGAAGGGTTTGGACCCTGTCAGAGAAGTTGAGATCAAGTTAGCTAAAAATATGGCTGAAAGAGTTTTTGGTTTGATTTCTGTGGTTGCACCACATTTAGACGAAGAGAAGATTATCAAAAGAATACAAGAACTTGAGAAAAAATATGAACCTCTTGATTGGAGAGTGGCTTTAACAATTGGTTTAGAGGTTGCTCAACAGAAGTTTGGCAAGTTTGAAACAGAACGAGAAGCAATCGAAGTTGGTATCAGAACAGGATTCACTTATCAAACCGTTGGTATAGTTGCAGCTCCTTTAGAAGGTTTTACAGAACTAGAGTTTAAGAAGAGACGAGATGGTAAAGAATATTTTTCAGTTAAATTCTCTGGACCTATTAGAGGCGCAGGCGGTACTGGTGCCGCATTCTGTGTTTTGTTAAGTGATTATATTAGAAAACAGATGGGTTTTGCACCTTACGACCCTTCAGACACAGAAGTTAAAAGATATATCCAAGAAATTTATGATTATGCAGAGAGGGTCACTGTACCTCAATACCTGCCTGCTAGAGAAGAAATAGATTTTTTAGTAAGACACATCCCTGTAGAGGTCTCAGGAGATCCTACCGAGAATCTTGAAGTCAGTAACTACAAAGATTTAGACAGGATTGAAACTAATAGAATTAGAGGTGGCATGGTTTTGGTTATGGCCATGATTGCATTGAAAGCGCCAAAGTTGTGGAAAAGAGTTGCGAAATGGGGTAAGGATTTTGATTTGGATTGGTTCTGGCTTAAAGATTTTTTAGATTTGCATGACGAGATTAAATCTAAAGCACAGAAAAAAACAAGCGGTGATAAAGACAAAGATTCTAATGAGAAGCTTAAACCAAATTACATATTCATTTCTGAATTAGTTGCAGGCAGGCCAGTCTTTTCTTATCCCTTGAGAGACGGAGGTTTTAGAGTAAGATATGGGCGAGCTCGTAACACTGGTTTTTCATCTGCTGGCTTGCATCCAGCTACAATGGCTGTAGTTTCAGATTTTATCGCTACAGGAACTCAGTTAAAGCCAGAGCTTCCAGGTAAAGGTGCAGGAGTCAACGCTTGTGATTCCATAGAACCGCCAATTGTTTTGTTGGAAAATGGTTCTGTTAAGAAACTTAAAACACGAGAAGAAGCTAAAAAACTTTATCCTCAAGTTAAAGAAATTTTATTCTTAGGAGATATTTTGTATAATTATGGAGATTTTAGTGAGAACAACTATCATCTTGTACCTGCAGGTTATTGTCCTGAATGGTGGTTTGCAGAGTTAGAAAAAGCGATAAATGATTTGGGTAAAGATTTAAAAGAAACTTTGAACGGATTTTTTTCTCAAGAAACGCTGAAAAATATGGATTTTCCTCCATTATTTGTACCAAGTTTTGAAGAAAGTATTAAAGCATCTAAAGAGTTTGACATACCTTTACACCCAGAATACATCTTTTATTGGAATCAAATAAAACCTTCCGATATTATACTGATACTTAACGCATTGCTTGAAAGAAGTAAATTAACTAAAGAACCTAGTTTTAAAATCGTGATTAAGGCAGATAAAAAAAATACTCGAGTTAAGAGATGCCTTGAGCTTATCGGGTTAGAGCACGATTTTGTAAATCAAGAACACATTGTTATTAAAGGTAACATTGCTAAATCATTGTTGATTAATTTAGGCATAGATTCTGAAGACTATTTTGGTTCAATACAAAATCAAATTGAGAAGATATCATCTCTATCTTTGTCAGAGTTTAAAACCACTGTTGATTTGTTGAATAAGCTTTCCAACTATGTCATTAGAGACAAGTGCGGTGTGTTTATTGGCGCAAGAATGGGTAGGCCTGAGAAAGCAAAAATGAGAGTTATGACAGGAAGCCCACAGATGCTATTTCCTGTTAGTGATCAGGGTGACAGGTTAAGATCCTTTAATGCGGCTATTGAGAAGGGTTATGTGCAAGCAGATTTTGCTTATTTTAAATGTCCTTCTTGCGGAAACGAAACAGTGTTACCTTTATGCGAGAAATGCGGAACGCCTTGCGAACAGATGTATTATTGTCCTTCTTGTAAAACCTGGATGAAAGATAAAGTATGCAAGGTTCATGGTACACCAAACAAAGAATATATCAATAAGAAGGTTGAACTTCGCGAGTTAGTTGCAAATGTTAGGAAACAGTTTAGTATTAGACATATGCCTCCGTTGATTAAAGGGGTGAGAGGTACTGTTAATAGAGACCATGTCCCAGAACACTTTGTAAAGGGTATTCTTAGAGCAAAACACAATATCTATGTTAACAAAGACGGAACTATTAGATTTGATATGACTGAATTACCTATAACTCACTTTAAGCCAAAAGAGATTCATACTAGTGTTGAGAAACTTAAAGAACTTGGTTACGAAAAGGACATTTATGATAAACCTCTAGAGAATGAAGATCAGGTTTTGGAGATTTTCCCTCAAGACATCATCTTACCTTTGAGCTCAGGATTTACTGAAGGGGCTGATGAAGTTTTCATAAGAGTTGCTAATTTTATAGATGATTTGCTTGAAGAAGTTTATGGACTACCAAGGTATTATAACGTGAAAAAGAGAGATGACCTTATAGGTAAACTTGTCATAGGTTTAGCACCTCACATCTCGGCAGGTATGGTCGGCAGGATTATAGGTTTCTCGGACATCCAAGCCTTGATTGCTTCTCCATTGTTCCATGCAGCTTTGAGGAGAGATTGTGATGGCGATGAGGGTTGTATTTTATTGCAGATGGACGCTTTCTTAAATTTCTCTAAAAGATTTTTGCCTGATAGGCGAGGTTCCAGGACCATGGATGCACCTCTTGTATTGACTACTATTCTAAATCCATCTGAAGTGGATGACATGGTGTTAGGCTTAGATGTTGCCAGGAGGTATCCTTTAGAATTCTATGAAGCAACTTTACAGTACAAGATGCCTTACGAAGTTAAAGTAGAACAAGTTAAAGACCGTATTGGCACAGAAAATCAATACGAGAACTTTTGGTTTACTCACCCGGTTTCAAATATAAATTATACAAACATAGCTTCTGCATACAAAACTCTTGAGACCATGATGGATAAGTTGGATAAGGAAATGGAAATCGCTGATAAAATAAGGGCTGTGAACGCTTCAGATGTAGCGAGCCTTATTATCGAGAAACATTTCATGAAAGATCTGAAAGGTAACTTGAGAAAATTCTCTATGCAGGTCTTCAGATGCGTTAATTGTAACGAGAAATTCAGAAGAGTTCCGTTGTCAGGAAAATGTCCAAAATGTGGAGGCAAGGTTATTTTCACCATATCCGAAGGTTCTGTTATAAAATACCTTGAGCCGTCTTTAAAACTTGCGGAGAAGCACGGCGTTGATCCTTATATTAAAGATTCTTTAGATATCGTCAAAACAAGAATATACTCTTTATTCGGAAAGGAGAAAGATAAACAGCAAGGGCTTTCAACTTTTTTCAAGCAGAATTAACGCATTTTCAGGAAAAAACCATATTCTATACCAGCGATGGTATTAGTATCTTCCAAGAGCCCTAAAGTTCTACCAAGAACAACACTGCGTTTACCTATAAAATTAACCAAATAAACCTCTTTTTCTTCTAATATTTTCTTAATCTCTGCTTCGCTCTTTTTTTCTCCATCGAAATATTTTGAGCTTAGATCTATGACTAACTCGCCTTCATTGAATATATTGCCTATGAGCTCATCGTCAACAATTGTTATAATCTTTCTATCTTTGTCCTCTTTAATCTCCACTATCATTTTTAAACTTAAATGCCTTTTACAGGCCTTTTAGCACCACAAGCCTGGCACACCATAAACCAGAAACCTTTTTCTTTAACCAACTCAGTGTCAGGCCTTTTACAATCAGGGCATATGACATAAGAATTGATGTATTGCTCAATTTTTTGGTTAATTCTACCCGGAGCAATCCTGGTGCCTAAAACTAAAGCTTTTCCTTTAATTTCTCCTGGAGTGGCTAACTCTTTCTGTAAGAACTTAAGAAGATGTTGAGGATCCCTCCTCAAATCAGCACATATTTGATTAAAGTTATTGACATAAGTTCTATTTCCTTGAATTCTTATTTGAGCTTCATGTATTGTAAACCTGGCCTGCTCCTTCAGTTTTTTAGGTATTTTATCGTAAGCTCTTTTTAAAGCATCCTCATAATTCATAATCTCACCTTTTTTTCTTAATTGTCTTTTTTATCGCAAATTCTACTTCTTTATTTGTAATGGTTTTTTTACCCGAATTCTTAGCAAGACTTATAGATAAATCCACGACTTGCTCGATTTTTTCTTCAAGATATCTCTTAAGCTCGACTAAAGCAAACTCGCTTATTCGCAAGTCGCTTTTTTCCTTGAATTCTTTTTTTAAACCAAACAAAGATACAAGTTTGCTCATATATTTTCTAAGGTTATAAATAAATTATATAAATATTTCCTGTTTTAAACTATTAAACAACAATGAATCGTAAGAGAAAAGGTATAAACGCAGAAAGAGAATTATTGCATAAATTTTGGGATGCTGGTTGGGCTTGTGTTAGGATTGCAGGTTCTGGTTCTATAAAATATCCTATGCCTGATGTTTTAGTAAGCAACGGCTTTAAAGTAATCGCTATAGAGATCAAGAACATAGACTCCGATTACAAATATTTTCCTAGAAGAGAGATAAATGAATTAGTAGAGTTTAGTAAGAAATTCGGTGCAATCCCTTTTGTTGCAGTGAAATTCTCAGGCAAGCCATGGCTTTTTTTATCAATCGAAGATTTAAAAGAAACTAACCATGGTTATGCTATACAGTTTGAGAACGATAAAGCTAAAGGTTTCTCATTTGATGAGTTAATAGAGTTGTTTGATAAGATTTGATTTGTTTATTTCTTAAAATCTACACTATACACTTTCGCATTAACAAAGTTGGTTTTGAAATCTTCTTGCAAACTATCTCGAATAGATTTTGGCCTTAAATCAAACTCTTTTATTTTGCTTAAATCAACCCAAAGTATCTCTTTTATTTTTCCATTATCATTTATTGGTTTACACACCTGTTTAGTATCTTTAAGTTTTGCAAGGAAGAAAGGACTTATACTTCTATCATTACCATTTTCTGCATTAATATACTCATTCACATAAACCAACTTTTTGACCTCGATTGAGTAACCAGTTTCTTCAAGAGTTTCTCTTACAGCGCACTCAGACATTGTTTCAAAACTTTCTAAACCCCCTCCTGGAAACAAATAGAATTCTCCATTACCATAATCGACACGAATTATCAATACTTTATTCTCGTGAATCACAATTGCACAAGGCCTGACACCATATTTTGTTGACATTTTTCCGTTTCATTTATTTTGTTTTTTAATATTTTTTTATAAAATTCATAAATTTTTTTGCTTTGAGATTCCCAAGACATTTTTTTTAAGCTTAGAAAACCTTTTTCCGATAACTCTTCTCTCTTTTTTTTATCTAAAAGCAAATCCTTTATTTTGAGTGCTAGGTCTTCTTCATTTTGTGGTTTAAACAGAATTCCATTTTCACCATCTTTTATGAACTCTCGAATACTACACGAATTTGCAACAACAACACAACTTTTTGATAAACACGCTTCAAGTACTGTACACATAACACCTTCTTTTGCATATGATGGAAATACGCAAATCTTGGCTCGCGATAAATTGTCTTCTAAGATCATATCGCTCACAGAACCAAGAAAACTTATCTCATGTTCTAGCCCCAGCTGTTTCTTTAAATTTTCTAAATGCTTCTTTTCAGGCCCTGAACCAACTATTACGGTTTTTGTACTTATATTGTATTTTTCTTTTAGTGTATAAACTGCTTTTATAAGTGTATCAACTCCTTTGTTTTTTATGAGTCTTCCAAAGAACAGTAAATCTACATCCCTGTTTTGTGGAATTGTGCTTTTTGAGAGGTCTATTCCATTTAGAACAATGGCAATATCCTTCTTTAATTTTGAGACATTATATAATCTATCCCAACCATCTAAAACATATTTTGAAACAGCTAAAAATGCATCAGCATTGTTTAAAGAATTATAGTCTATAATTCTCCTTTTGGAGGGTACGCCGTGAAGATGTAATATCTTTAAGGAATTCACGTTCTTGAGATTTAACAAATCTGTTGAGTAATGAAAACTTAAGAGGTCATAATCCTCTGATTTGTAAACTTTTTGAGCCAACGTAGAAAATATTATTGCTTCTTTATCCCATACATCGGGTGTTGTTGCATTTTTGAATTCTAAAATACCTGCTTTAAACCAGAATAATTTATAAATAACCATGTTCTAATTTACTCTATGCCTCAAATAGATGAGTGGATTAAACAAAAATTGTCTGAAGGGTTTTCGAAAGAGCAAATAAAAAAAGCTTTGGTAGAAGAAGGGTTTGATCCAACTCTTGTTGATTTGGTTACCCAAGATAATAAAAAAAGCATTTCTCAATTAAAAAACAGGTTAATTTTTCTAATAGTGATTTTATCAATTCTTGTTGTTTCATTGATAATCTTGCTTTTTGTGTTTGAGAACAATCCACAAAATTCGGATTCTTTAGTTGACAAAAACTTTGAGAATATAGAAACTCCTAATGCATTTTTGGATAAAGGTTTTTTCGTAAGCACTGATAAGATAAATTTTAACTTGGTTGATAACGATTTGATTTATACTAATTTGAGTAACGAAACTTTAGATATCGTGGTCCTAAAAATATCAAAGTTTGAACAACCTTTAGATAAAACTGTTGAAAATATTGCTGAGAATATGAACTCAAGTTACAGTTCTATATTTTTAAGAAAGTCTGATGTAACAATGCACAACAATCACAAAATGCTTTTACAAGAATATGTAATCATCGAACGCAATTATAGGAAGATTATAAAGAATGCTTTTATTGATTACAACAACAACACCTTATACATAACCTATAAGTGTAATGAGAAGGATTTGCCAAGATGCGATGAATTGTTTTTAGAATCAGTAGAACATGTTTCTTTAATTTAAGAACATAATTAATTAACAATATAAAAGTCTCCATCAAACTCTACAATTTTTACTTTTGAATTCAGTTTTATGTTCTTACTTAAAGGGTTTTTAACTCTAATTAATTCATAATTTTCATCTAGAACTTTTAACGGTCTCTTTGAAACAACCCTTGCTTTAAACTTTGGCAATTTGAAATACTTGTCATTTTTGATTCGTGTTTCTTTAGCATTAAGAATGTCTAAAACTTTGTTCGTTTTGCCAGCGTTCAACAATTGGTATATCCTGTCATTATAGAAAAACACATCACCTTTTTTCATCCTTAACGGCTTGTAAGCTATGTTTAACCTATAAACATCTTTGCTAGTCTGCCTATCTTTTGTGTGTATGCTCGCAGCTTCTTTTATGGAACCTCCAAATCTTTCAACAAGTTTTTCACCGATTCGTTTCATCTTTTTCTTGTCAATAACATAATAGTCAAAACCTCTCTTGGTTTTCTTTTTCTGGCTAATCGGAACATTATCTTTTTCAAACAACTTTTCAGTAAATTCAACAATCTCTTCATCATCACTTAATAATTGGAATACGCCTTCAAAATAATTGCTCGCTTTTTTTGAACACAACGAGCAAACAAATTTTTGGATAGGTATCTCAATTTCATAATTGTCTTCGAACTCTTTTGAGTCAACACTTGCTTTGAAAGTTATGTTTGCTAAAAAGTACTTTTCCAATTCTTCCAAGGAAACAGTTATATCTTTAATTGTATAGGAGTTATCTAAAGACAGATGTTTTAATATTAACTTGTTTAGTTGCTCAGAACTTTTAATAGCTTTATTTCCATCAAAAAGCGAATTACATTTCACGCATTTGTTTATCGTGAAAGGTTTAACTTTCTTCAAGATAGGATGAATTTTTAAGAAACAATCTTCACAAAGGTTCTCAACCTTTGCTTCTTTCTTACCGCAATTAATACACTTCATCAGAAAGAGTGTTAAGCTCAGATATTAAATATTTTTCTTACAATAATAACCGTTGTTGCTGCCGCAAGAGGAATTATGAAATTATCGTTTACACTGTTTTTATTAATCTCCCATTCCAGATATTCAGCAACGCTGCCGCCTATTGCAGCAAACAAACCATAAACAGGTCCAATGAATATTGACGCACCTAACCAAGATATTATTGCACCAATAACATTACCAAACAACCTTTTTTTGTACAAATCTTTTCTTTCGTTGTAGTATGTCCTCAAGATGCTTGCAATAGAATCACTAAATGTTAAAACCCAAATAGATGCGAGAGCTAAATCTTTATCAAATAACTTGTAAGTAAGCAATACTCCAAAAACAAAGAAAATAGCACCCTGACCTGGCAGTTTCTCTAAATCTTCTTTCCTGTCAAACATCAATAACATTTCTTTTATGAACGGAATATCGTAGTGTCTTGACATCAAGGATAAAAAGACGCCGAAAACTAAGATTAAGAATATCTGCATAGCATTTATCAGATCTAAGCCAATAACAAAAATGAAAAACAAACCTACTAAGATGTGCAATGTTTTCCTTCGGATTTCAAATTTTGTTTTTTTAAAATCCTTCTTCATTTTTTATCAACGATTCATTAATTTTGTAGGTTTTAAAATCTTTGATATTCTGAAGAAACCGTTTATCTTTCACAAGCTCTTCAACATAATCAAAAGGGTTTGTAAACTCTCGTTCAATTTCCGCATAAAACCTGTTGTCTTTTAGGAAAACTTTATCTTTATACTTTGACTTGAAATCATTTATGTTCTTTGCATAAATCTCTTCGTTTGGCGGACCTAAAATAATTTTCTTTTTTGATAACTTTTTGTTATCAAACGTGAAAAAGAAATAAACATCGTTCTTCTTGTCCCAGTCAAAAAAACAATCCAAAATCTTAAACTCTTTCTTTTCCAAACTTTCTTTTAAAAACTCAAACGACTTAAACGCTTTAGTCCCAGCAACATCTTTGCTTTTTTCATCTAATGGTTTAACTTGAAAAATGATTCCTGGATTATTACCTATTCTTTGCTTTGCAGATCCCAAATCTAAAAACTTAATCTCAAAGAAATCCTTGCTAGGATTCTCAAGGAATTGTTTGCATACTTCAATAAACTTGATTACATTCTCTTTGCTTATTGCCGCAGCAGCGTTCCTCTCCTTTATGATTGGGTCAATTACGATAAACTCGTTTTTAATTTTGTCTTTGTTCAAGAAAAAGATTGGGTTTAATCCTCGATAATGGTTTTCTATATCAATCACTACAGGAAAACTCCATTCTGTTGCAGCAAGAATTAGTTTTGTGAAAGAACCATAATATGCGATTAAAATATCAACTACATGACCTGAAAAACCTCTGATGTAAGATTCAGCTCCGTAAAGTTTTTGAGCCTTTAAGAAAACTTTAGCTACTTTAATTTCATTAGGCAGTTCAGGATTTTTTTCTTTCATCTCTTTAAACCAAATAACGTGGAATGGCGAGACATCTGTTGTGTTTAAAGCCTCTTTAGGATCTTTTATCAAGTATACAGGTACAACCTCAAAAGATATCCCTTTGTAATCAAAATTAAAATAATCCCTCGAGCCATGTATTCTTTTAGGTTTAAATTTGCTTATTAGCTTCTCACTTAAATCAGATAATTCGTTCTCAGGATATTGTTTATCAAACCTTAAGAAGATATCGCAATCAAAATCATTACCTAAAAACGTAGATTTCGCATAAGAACCTCCAAGAAAAACTTCTACTTTTATACCCTGTTTTTTAACTTCTTTTTCAATTTCTTTTATAACTTCTTTTATTGGCTCGTCATTAATTTCTACATTCAATTGGTTTTTAACCGCTTTTACAATCTCCTTGATTTTTGCAACATTCTTTTTGTTCATTTTTGAGGATTTCCTTTAAAAGACAAAGTTAAAGTAAGCGATTTTTTATATAAAGGTTTTGAATAATCGAGGATGCTATTGCTTTTATCACATTAGTGCTAGGTACAATAATCAAAAAATTTATATTTCATTATTTTTCCTTAACTTAGAAGTTGGGCCCGTAGTCTAGTGGCTATGACGTCTCTTTGACGTGGAGAAGGTCCCCAGTTCGAATCTGGGCGGGCCCATTTCCATTCTCAATGTGATTTGTTATGAAATGCAAATGGTTTTCGGTTTGTCCTCTAAGAAAGTATGAGCAAGAAGGCGTTATTGATGGTAGTTTTAGGACAAAATACTGCGAAGGTAACTTTCTCTCGTGTAAACGATTCCAATTAGAAGAAAAGAATATCGCTCATCCAGATAATTTGATGCCTGATGGCAGTTATTTGTAAAACTGATTCCTTAAACTAAGAAAATCACAAATCAAAAGATTTTTTATATAACAAGAATATTCTGTTTATTATGAATTATGAAAATCTATCTGAAAATCAAAAGAAGGTTTTAGAAATCCTTAAAGGAGTTTATGACCCTGAGATTCATGTTAATCTTGTAGATTTGGGCCTTGTTTATGATATTATTTTTGATGAGGAGAATAAAAACATCAAGATAATTCTTGGTTTAACCACACCTTTTTGTCCTTTGGCCCCGATGATTTTAGGAGAAGCTAGAGAATCCGTAAGAATGGCTTTTGAAGGTTACGATGTTGAAGTTGAGTATGATTTGGAACGTGTTTGGAACCCTGATATGATGAACCAGGATGTTCGTAATGATTTAGGTTTATAATTCGCTTTGAATTTAAAATCGAAGTTTCATAAAATCGTAAGCCGCAACTGTTTTTGGAAATATGCCTTTAGCGTTTTCTAGTAAGCTACTAACATCATCATACCTCTGCGAGAAATGAAATAACACAAGCTTTTTCGCGTTTGCCTGCGATGCAATTAACGCAGCATCTTTACAGGTTAGATGCAACCTTTTCCTTGCCTTTTCTTCTAAGTCCGCATCAAAAGTCGATTCACTTATTAAGATGTCAGCGTCTTTTGCTATTAAGTAAGTGTTATCACAAATGGTTGTATCAGCTATATAACCTATTTTCTTGCCCTCTATGAAAATACCTACATCTTCAGGCGTTATGGTTTTTCCGTTAACCTTAATACTTTCTCCGTTCTTTAGTTTTTGCAGATGTGGACCTTCTTTAAGGTTGAACTTTTTGAGTTTTTGCTTGTCCAAATTTATTCTTGCTTTTTCGACAAACTCGAAGCCGTAACATTTTATGCTGTGCTGGAGCTCTCTAGCAACAACAAAATAATCGTCATTTTCATAGATTGTTCCATCCTCTTTGATTTCTTTAATTATCATATTGAACTCTCTCTCAAAAGGAAATATCTCTAACAACTTTTTGACCCTTTCCCCAGTTGTTTCAGGACCGAAGATCATAAGCTCGCCGTTATAATCATTGGCTGCTAAAGTTTGTAACAACCCTGGCAATCCTAGAACATGGTCTCCATGCCAATGAGATATGAAAATCTTAGTAATCTTGTTACTACTAAGCTTAGCATACTTCAACTGCCTCTGTGTACCTTCTCCGCAATCAAAAAGCAATAATTCTTTGTTGTACCTTATTACAAACGAAGGATGGTTCCTTTCTTTAGTTGGAGCCATTGATGACGTTCCAAGGAAGATTATCTCTTTCATTCTTTCATTAAGATTCTGAGAAAACTATTTAAATCTTTATGAAAAATCAGTTTTAGATTATCTTAAAAAGCTTAATCTATAAAAAGTTTTAAAAATCTCACCCAATAAACCTTTTTTGCTGTGGGGACATGGTGTAACCAGGCAGCACAGCTGGCTCCAGATTTTTGGAGCGTTGAGCTTTTTGCTATGAAAGAAGAAACCAGCTGATCAGGGTTCAAATCCCTGTGTCCCCACCTTTTTATATCTTAAAGAATTCGTAGAAAGAAAAAATAAGAAATTAATAAATTTCTTCCTCTTCACCACTTAATTCAACGGTTGTTTCCGCACTTTCTATTTCATGGAAATCTACACAGAAATCGTTTCTTAAAAATCGCAATCCATCCTCATTCAAGTCATTTAAACTTCCCAAATATCTCATACATAATTTGTCGAGCTTCTTGGTTCTGTAATATACTGCATTAGAATAAAAATATGGCTCTGAAAGTGTAATATCTTTTTCACGATTTTCGTCATCATTAAGATTTAAGTAAACTGTTGTGCCCGAATCAGTTATAGCAAATACAGAGATCTTAACAGAACTGTCGCTATTAAGTATGTTCGATTTTAATATTGCATCAGGACTAATACCAAAGCTGTATCTATAATAATAAACTTTTTCTCCATCTTTAGTTCTTACTAACTGTTTTTTCGCATCTAAGAATAGCGCAGCATTTCCACCTTTATTCATAACTCTTGTTCCTGGCTCATTGTTTTCGAGCTCGATATTATATATACCCTTGCATATAGTTGAAGGCAGATCCGAGAAATCATTTAGAAAACTTATAACAGGCGCCATTGATCCAAGCCATTCATTATGTGTGTCTTTCAAGCTAGGAAAGACTCCTTCAAGATAATTGAAGGCTGTTCTTAAAGCTTTGAAACTAGTAGAATAAACTCTAATTTTATCTTTCCAGTCCAAGTCTGCTGTAAGATTTGTTTTTATTTTGTTCTTTTCAATCTGTTCTTTATTAAGGGTAATTTCTTTTTCTTCTCCAGTTTCGGGATCTCTGACTTTTACTTTTATTTCATAAACTTTCTTAAAATCATCAACTTTGTAGTCAGTTATTTCCTCTACATTATAAGTTTCGTCGCCAATTTTTATCGTATCCGGTATGTTTGTTATGCTTACATTGTATATATAACCATCCATTTCAAAACCTTTAAAGATGTCTTCAGGAGGTTTCGTTTCTTCGTCTTCAGTTTTATCACTAGCACTTTCTGTGTTTAGAGCTTCTTTAGAAGCTATTTCAGCGACCGTAGCACTCATTGAATTGAAAAGTTCCAAACAAGTATCGTCACACGAAAACAAATCTTCTAAATCGGTAATCATCTCCTCAGGGCTTTTTTTCTCAGTGGTAGATTCTTTAGTAGTGCTTCCAGAATCAGCACTATCATCGGTAGGGGTAGCACTATTATCTGAAGTTTGAGACTCTAACTCCTCGAGATTTCGTACCACGGCATTTATTTTATCATTAACACTGGCATCACTATAACTTAGATATTGTAGCAATTTTTTAGTTGCTTCTTCGCTAACTATAATGTGGTTAGAATCATCACTCTTAACAAAACGTAAATCTATTATTAACAAACTTATAATAAACAATATTACAAAAATTTTTGATTTGTTTTGAAATTTCATTATATCACCTACTTACTAAATACTTCTCCCTCTTCATCTTCAGACGGCAAACTATTGTCAACATCATTACTATAACCACTGTCTTCATAATCACCAAATATTTGTTCATACTTTGCAAGCACTTCTGCAGCATAGCCTTCGCCAAAGTCTTTAAACTGATTAGTTAATTCTTGCACCTGATAAATAGAGTTTATCGCATCACTAATACTCGATAGGTATTTAGTTACTCCAATAATATATGTGTGCGGCAGTGGTGATAATGTTAAAGTAAGGCTTATTGCCGCGCTTAATGGATCTTCTAAGCTTTCTGCAACGAGACCCAACCCATTAAAAATATCAGACCAGAGAGCATGTACGCCTGGCATAAATCGTGCAAGGCCTCCTTCAATAACTCCGCCCAAAATGTTCTCGCAATAATATTGGCTAGCCAGATTATCACATACATAGAGAGGAGTGCCTGTTTCAACGCCATTCAAATAACAGCCAAGTCGCGCAGTTTCAATATAATACACTTGTGATAATGTATTGATAGCCGCTGGCCAAAGACAACCATTACCGATAGCAAGAATAAGGTTTTTTGTTGGATCAGGGCACGAGGTCAAACCTTCAATATAAAAATCAGAAGCTTTTATTGCATTGCATACTTTTTCTTTTGTATTTGAACATTGGATACCATCACAGAATTTCCCCAAGGCTTCAGTAAGTGCTTTATGAACTTCATTGTTGTCTGTTGCTGCTGATATTACTCCTGCATTTACTCCTGGAATTGCTGTGACTGCAATAGCCGTGACATCAAAAGCATATGTTGCTTTACTGTATGTGTTATAAACCGAGCATCCCGTTTCGACCATTTTATAAATTGGTAAAACATGCTTTCCGAATAAATCATTAAATCCTTTTACCCATTCATATTTTGATTTAATTTTGTCAAAAACAGCATCACGACTTTCTCCTAAACTACCATCATAAAATTTTAAAGTGAACTTCACTTTTTCAGACTCAGGATTAACAGTAACTGTTTGTCCTCTATGAGTCTTTATAGCAAAAGTGCAGTTTATATCTTTAGAATATTCATCGATAGAAGTTCCAGCAGGGATTTTAATAACAAAAGTTATCGTCTTGCTTCCAGGTAAAGCATCATTTTGATATAGTGGTATAACTTCTACATTCATATCAGACTCACAGTCTTCAATCTCAAACGAAACCATGTGCTGATTATTTGCTCTTGCTTTAAACTCAACATCTGCAAAAGCGTAAAGATTTAATTTCTCAGATAAGCTTCTGTCAATCTTATCTGGAGAAATGGTTATTTCCCCAATGCTCCAAAAATCAGTGGAAGGATTTTCATTTCTTCGATACACATTGATCAAAACATTTTCATATAAACTGTTGTTTGCATTGTCATAAATTCTTAAAGGTACTTCCTCACTACATTCCATTGCGTTACTAATGTAAATTTCACAACTAAAATTTTTTGAATCCAGCTTTTCGCATTCAGTTCTATAAATAGAATCATCTCCATTTACCTTAGAAAAGTTAGCTTCTACATACAGGTTTTCAGAAAAGTCTTGAGCAACAAACCTGATTTTTACCGAATCACCTTCTTTAATAAACAACTCGCCGTCTTGATTTGTAATGTTCATCTCGCCAACAATGTTAGGCTTATCTAAATCAATGATAAAGTTTTTACCGGTGGTTGATTCAACAGAATTATTGCAATCATCTTTTGTATTTGAAGTGACAGCTATATTAACTGCTTGTTCATTATAATATCTTGAAGGATTTATGTCGTTAAATAAACAAATCCATTCATTATTTTCGTTATAACACTCGTCAGCTCGTTTACTTCCAAAAGCAACGCTTGAGATGTAAGCGTTTCTATTATGAAAACCACAACCCTCTTCATAAAAATATACCGCTATTGTTGAACCAGATGTCAAATAATTAGCCTCATCAATAGAAGTTATTGCTTTAATCTCATTAACAACTGGCCTTGTTTTGTCAACAAATAAATCGTAAGTGCCTTCATAATTCGCAGAATTGCCGCTTCTATCTTGTGCTTTTATTGCATATCTTAAGACATAATTTGATTCAGGGTGTGATAATGTGAAACTAAAAGGTACAAAATAACATTTAAACGATTCACCTGTCTTTTCACAAGAGCTCATAACATTTTTGAAATCATAAATGTTTTCGCCATTTTCAAAGATGGAAAAGTTTCCCCTTAGAAGAATTTGATCTGATTTATCCGTTGCTTCTATGAATGGAACCACGGTGTAAACTTTGTTCTGTTGTACATATGGTCCAATGACTCCTTGTCTATCTTGCGTGAGCAAAGAAAAACCCTCTGTTTTAACTTCTGGAGGGTTATCATCAACACTTATGTTCTCGCAAACAGGCTCAGAGGCTTTTCCAAAGAAATCTACAACTGTAAGACAAACTTGATTCACTGATTCGAAATCAGATTCGCTAAAAGAACTTATAGGAACAGCTATGTTATTCTGCAAAAAACTACAAATTCCGCTTTGCCCATACAATGGCATTTCATAACTAGAACCTGTATTAAAAGTCAATTTTACACTTTTAAGTCCGGCGCATTTTGAACTTACTCTGGACTTATCCAATGCATCCAATGAGAATACAAGGTCTTGTGAAGAAGTAATATGCTTTTTCGCAACAAAAAACTTATTCACAACAGGTGGTTTATCATCTAAACAAACATCAAAAATTTTCTTATAAGTGCTATCGTTGCCATAGTATACATAATGGTTTTCACATTTTTCAGCCATTAACCAACCCAAATTTACTGAACATTCATAACTCTGAGTATCAATATCTTTTTCAACACATTCTGCACCCAGTAAATTTGCAGGAATATCATCGATTTTTAGATTACTGATGTTAAATGAATTCACATAAGAAATAGTAATATTTAGAATAATGTTGTCAGTGTAACTTTCGACAACCCCCTCTGCACCTTTAGAACTAAATACTTTCAGCTCGAGATTGTATGCTAAACCAACATTAGTAAGCCACAATATTGAAACTACAATTGCCAGTAAAACAGCTAGCTTTTTCATTCTGATCTAAACCTCATTTTAAATAGTGTAGGATCCTCAGATAATATTCTACTCAATTCACTCACATAACCCAAATCATCGTAAGAGCTTGGTTTTGGTAAAACCGGGATAGATATATCAAGAATGTTGTTATTATAGAGCTCATCAGCTTTTATTTCAACATTTTCAACATTGATTATTGAAACCGGATAATTTGTTAGATTCGTTCCATTAATCTTTTTTAAACAAGCTAAAATACATTTATCGGGAATTTCTATTGTATCATTATAGAAGACAACGCTCATGATTTTGTATTTCCCCGGCACAAGCCTTGCTGTCGTCTTAAAAGTGTTTCCTCCACTAATGTTTATTACAACAAAGTATTCTGGAGCTTCTATGTTGTACATCGTGAAAATTCCTTTTTCCTTTTCTCCAAAGTTGTCAAAACCCCATTTGATTCGTTTGTCTTCCACATCTTCAAAACTATGCTCAGCTTTTCCAACACTTATATCCATTTCCTTTTCAGGATAAGCTGTAATTGTTATGCTTTCATCATTGGAAGATATTTTGGTCTCAGGTAGATAATATCCTCCAAGATGCGCCTTTATTGTAAATATGCCTTCAGGCAAAGACGTCACAAGTTCTCCATTGTAGTTCGTCTTACCTAGTCCGCAAACATCGTTAAATGCATAAAGAGAAACAGCAACTCCTTCTAAAGGTTCTCCGTCATCATCAACAACCTTTATCTTAGTCTCTCCAGACCAGAATCTTTTGTCGCAAACACTTATAGTATCGTCAAAAGCAAAGCCTGTAACTTTGCTGTCCTCTGTTAACACATCATTGTTTCTAATGTTTCCCTCTAATGCAAACCTGAAGGTATAGCCTTGACCATTTAAAGCATCCTCATCTTTAATTTCTACAAGCAAAGGATATGAAAGATGATATATGGTTTTATACCTATTGAACCCAGCAATTCCAAGAAGGTTCATAAAAATATCCTGATCTGGGTCTGCAGGTATGAGGTTTGTTGGTAATATAACCCCTTCCTGATTTCCGAATGAAATGAAAGGTTGCCAATTTGGGTTGTAATAGAAATCTATATCTAAATCTTTAACAGCATCATCTTGAACATCCCATACTAAAAGACCCTGAAACACTTTTCTTTCCCCTTCAGCATTAATGGAAAACTCGGAGTCCTTGCTATCCTTAATTGTTATTTGATTTAGGTAGGCAGTCAACATTTCATTTATTTTTTCTCTTACTTCGCTTGCTTGCCAAACTGGAGGATTGTAATTAAACATGTCAACATCGTACATTGGTGGAAGTTTGTTTTCATCTTTGCCCGAGTATATGGAAATCAGGTTTAGTACAGAAACTTCAAGGAATCTGCTGCTCGCTTCATATGCAGCAATTTCGTTAGCAACTTGCCAAATCTTTTTGAATGGTAAATCCAAAGTTGTAGAATAATCTTCTCGATGAATTAATCCTTCTTCTCCAAGTTTCTCAACATCCATAGGGAATTTTAAATCCGCTTTTACATTTTTATCTGTGATGATAACATCTACACTAGGTAAATCTTTAATATAGACATTATAATTCTCATCAAGATTCCAGTTATCTACAAAACACTTCAGAACATCTATTCGAACATATTCTTCAACCTGTTGCTCGATTTGTTCTAAGGTAGGAGCCAGCGACCCAAATCTACAATCACTATCACAAAAATTATTATCAACCATAAAATACCAATATGCAACAGATTCGTTTTTGTTTATTGGTAAAACAAAACTGTCTGTTGGTTCTTTAGCATTTTCTTCAAAGATTTCTGTGCTTAGCCATCCTCCATTATTACCTAGTTTGTTAAAAGCATTCTGAAGGGAATTTTCTAAACAAGCGTGAATTAGATTATCAACGGGTGCAGTTTTTGGGTTTGTAAAAACAACGTCCTTGTTTTCAAAAACCCCACCAAAATTAGTAGAGAAGAAATACATTAAAACAACACCTAAGGCTATAATTGCAACGATAATGGGGATGGATACAGATGCTTTTTTCATTTTTGTCGAACTCCCTGACTTGTTCTCTTTTTGTTACAGGGGATATTTAAAACTTTTGTTAGAATCAGTAGTGATAAGAACAGAGTATTATGAGATAAAAAATGATGAACTTTTAAAAGAAGCCTTCATGGGGATTTGAACCCCAGACCTGCTGCTTACGAGGCAGCCGCTCTACCGCTGAGCTATGAAGGCATAAGGTTTAGCAGAAAAAAGTTATATAAAAATCTTCTTATCAAACAGCAATTGTGTTAGACAAATAAAATAAAAAACAAAAAGCTTAAGGGTAGTATCTTACCATGGTTCTTGGGAAGGCAATAGCGTCTTTAATATGGTCTAAGCCACAGAGCCATTTTACCATTCGTTCTACTCCCATACCAAATCCAGAATGTGGCACTGAACCGTATTTTCTAGTATCCAAATAAAATCCGTATTGTTCAGGGTCTTCACCTTGTTCGATTAATCTTTCTTTGAGCTTTTCTAAATCCGTTTCTCTTTCTGATGCACCAATTAATTCACCATTACCCTCTGGAGCTAATAAATCAAAACCTAAAACTACTTTAGGATTCCTTGGGTCTTCTTTCATATAAAACGCTTTGATTTCCTTAGGATAATGTGTTACAATTACTGGAACGTCATACAAACTTACTAACTTTTCTTCTTCAATAGTCCTTAAATCCTTTCCCCAAGGCACTTCAAAATCAAACTTTTCTTTCAAGATTTTTAAAGCGTCATCATAAGTCATTCTAACAAAAGGTTTCTCTATCGCAGGTTTAAGCTTTGAGATGTCTCTGCCTAGAACCTCTAAATCTTCTTTGTTCTGTCCAAGGACCTTTTTTACAACATATTTTACTAAAGCTTCAGCCCTGTTTTGTAAATCCTCAAAAGTTTCCCACGCAGCTTCCATTTCAGCATGCCAATACTCTGCTAGATGCCTCGATGTTTTAGAACGTTCTGCTCTGAAACTTGGAGCTATACAGAAAATCTTTTCTAATGCGAAGATAACTGCTTCAGCATGCAACTGCCAGGTCTGAGCAAGATACATTTTCTTATCAAAATACTTGACTTCAAATAATGTTGAACCGCCTTCACACTGCGTTGACTGAATTATTGGTGACTGAGTTTCATAAAATCCTTCAGATAAGAAATATTCCCTAATCGCTTGGAAAACTGTGCTTCTTACTTTAAGTACAGAAGTCATCTTTCTGCTTCTGAGCCAAAGATGTCTCACATCGTCAATGAAATCTCTACTTAAATCTTTAGTTATCGGGAACATCTCACTTTTTCCAATTATTTCAATATCTGATACTTGGATCTCATATCCTGTTGGCGCTTTTTCTTGCTCAGTAACCTTTCCCTTCACACACACAGACGCTTCAACATCAATATCTTTCTTGAGTTGCTCCCATTTCTCTTGAGAAAATGAATTCTTGTCAACAATACATTGTATAATTCCTGACGAATCTCTCACGACAACGAAAGCAAAATTTTTTGTTTTTCGTTCTCTATAAACCCAACCTCTTATTTCGACATCTTCACCTAATTTTTTAGGAACATCTTTTATTTTTATGAAATCTTTCCACATTTTTCTCGACCTCAAATTGATTTGTTTTTGTTTTCAGTTTAATCTGCAAAACATAAAAGTAAAACAAACACAAAAAGATTGATTGTGTTTTTAAAAGCTTGCAAATAGAACTATCGATTGTTAGAATTCGTACTTTTATTGATTATCGGGAAAACATTTATTTGAAAAAATGGAATCACTTTAATCACACAGGTTGTAAAATTCAGGAGAGATATTTAAACTTTTCCATTAAAATATTCGTAAGCCTTCCAAAAATTAGCAATTTTCATTAAATCCCATCTCAGCACAATTCTTATCAATATGCTCAATGCTTTTATGAATCCTGCAAACACTACCAGATTCTTCGAATTCCGTAATAACTCTTTTAACTAAAGCTTGCAAAGTAATCTTTTGGTTAATCAACATACTAACATATTTGTTAATAATTTCTTGTTCTTGTTTGTTGAAGACAACCTTTGATGCTCTTTTGTTTTTTAGATACTGGTTTATTGCTGCAGGCGTAAACCCCATTATCTTTGCAACATCTTTCTGTTTAAGTCCTTGTTCTAATAGTTTTTTCGCAACATACTTTCTAATTGCAGGAACAATATAAAGATATTCAACATCAATTGAGATCATCATTTTAAATTAACAGGTGTTAATCCGAACTTAAATATCTTTCTACCTTTGTGATTAAAACATTGCAGATTCTTGTTATTAAGAGTACACCAATAGTTTTTTAAATGCCTTAACTTACAACTATTTCCATGATATTTCAAGAAATAAAAGAGGCTATTTTGAATGGAGCAGATTTTGAGGATTTCTTAGGGCAAGAGAATGTGAAGATTCATTTAAAATCAGCTCTCATTTCAGGTCATCACGTTATTTTAATAGGTCCGCCAGGTGTAGGAAAAACAACTTTGGCAAAAAACGTGGCTAAACTGTTAAAGCCAATAACCGTTAACGATTGCGGTTTCAATTGTGATCCTAAAGACCCTTGGTGTCCTGTTTGTCATTCAGGTAAAAACATAAAGACTAGAGTTTTGTCTCCTGAGGAGAGATTCGTTAGAATTCAAGGTAGTCCTGATCTAACTTTTGAAGATTTAATTGGCGACATTGACCCACAGAAAGCTTTGAAACACGGCGCTTTTTCAATCGAAGCTTTTAAACCGGGCAAAATTTTCAAAGCGAACAAAGGCATACTTTTCTTTGATGAATTAAATAGATGTCCTCCCAAATTACAGAATTCTTTGCTTCAAATTCTGGAAGAGAAAAAAGCAACCATTGGTAGTTATGAACTGGATTTGAAATCTGATTTTATCTTGATTGCAACCATGAATCCTGATGACGAAAATACAGAACCTTTATCAGATGTGTTTTTAGATAGGGTTGATGTTATTTTTGTAGGTTATCCTGAAGATGCAGAAGTTGAAAAACAAATTGTTTTGTTGAAGGGCAAGAAGCTTATTGATGTTAAAGAAGACTTTGTTAAGATAATTGTTGATTTCATAAGGTCTTTGCGGAGAAACGAAAATCTCGAAAAGAAACCTTCTGTTAGAGCTAGTTTGGCTTTGTATGAACGCGCTCAGGCGAACGCATTGTTGAACAATAGAAGTGAACCGACTTTAGATGATATCTTTAATAGCCTTCTATCTGTTTTGGTGCACAGGATCAAACTAAAACCTACAGTAGATTTTCGTATGACTAATGAAGAGTTCTTAGAGAAAGAATTTAATGCTTTTATGGACAAACTTAAAAAATCAAACGGTGATTATCCGTAGCATAGATTCGCAGAAATCAACTGATATCTCAGAAAAAGAAGAACCTGAAAGATCATTCTTATCTAAGAATAATTCTGAGGAAGATAAGCTGCCTAAAGATGTTCTTTTCGATGACCAAAAAAGTGATAACGCTAAACTAATTTTTGAGGCAGCAAACCACAATTTATCGCTTTTTGTTCCTGATACAATGTTTCAGAATATTGTTAATAACTTTCGCAACGCCCGGAAGTTGTATGGTGATACTCTAATACAGCTTTTAACAGGCTTTGACCCAGATTATATTGAGCGAAATCTAAAAATCCCTGAGTTTAAGAAAACGTTAAAGGACACTATAACTAAAAAGGTGCGTGAGCTCAAAAATGAAGATCTCTTAGATGATAATTTTAATTTAACGGACCTCGCTTACGATTTCGCATTGTTGGAAGCATCTATTAAGGAATTGGAAAATATAAAGACGAATAGTTTTTCTTTCAGAAGAGGAAGTGTAAAATCAAAAGAGGGTTTGATAGATGATGTCGTCAAGTTTACAGGAAATTCTCTAAAAGATATTGCTATACGGAACACCATTAAGAAAGCCATTTCTCGAAATCATAAAGAGGTTTTGGTTGAAGATTTATCGGTTTATGAACGAGTTAATGATAACAAAGTCGAGACAGTAATTTGTATAGATGCATCTTCTTCTATGAAAGGAGAGAAAATCGCAAACAGTAAAAAAGCCGCATTAACTTTAGCATATGCTTCTTTAAAGAACAAGGATTCAGTAGGTTTGCTTGTTTTTCAAGATAAAGTGCTTAATAAAATTAAGCCAAGTAGAAACCTAAAAGAGCTTTTACCGCATATTGCACGGATACAAACTAGGAGGATGACTAACATATCTTTAGCGATTAAAGAAGCAATTCCTTTGTTTAGTAAGAATGTTACTAAAAACCTGTTAGTTATTACTGATGCTATGCCTACTTCTGGTAAAAAGCCTTTGGATGAAACCTTAAAAGCAGCACTGCTCGCTAAAGAGAACAAAATTCATCTAGCAATTGTTGGTGTTGGCTTAAATGAGGAAACTACTGAGATCGCCAAGAAGATTATTGAAATCGCAGAAGGCACGTTGTATATGGTTAAGAATTCCCAGGACCTTGACAAAGTATTAATTGAAGAGTATTATTCCCTAAAATCTAAACGATCGTTTATTTGAAGTTTGTGTTCTTTAATTGTGCCTTGATTAATCTCAATTACATATTTGGCTTTCTTTTTAGAACTGTATGTTGTGAACGGTTTGAAATTCTCCTTCAAATCAACAATTCTTTTTTCAGAATCTAAAAACACTACATCAATCGGATAAAACACAAAGAACATGTGTAGTGAGACATATTTCTCCTTTTTGAAGTCAAATATCAACGGGTTTTTTATTTTGAATGTAAACATTAACCCTTTTGCAAGTTGCCAGATATTCGATAAATATATTACGTTCTTACTCAAAACTTCTTCCCCTTTATTTGACAGTTTTATAATTTTCATGGTTGTTTTTCAAAACAAATTAGTCTTTTTTTACAAAAGACGGATTCTGTGATAACATTAGAACAGAAGAGTCTGCTTCTTTAACTAAAACAGCTTTTCCTTTGTTGATTAGATTTTTAATATACCTGTAGAATGTAGCTTTTGAACATAAGTTTTCCTTATCAACAACGATTGATTTTAAATGGGATGTTGAAACTGGGCCTAAAGCCAATATTGCAAGAATTCTATCATAGGCAGAAATGCTTGCAACCCTATTTGTTTGTTTGTCCTGTTTTTGAGTTGGAGCTTTCTTGTTGATTAAATTCTTTATTTCTTTGATTTCAGTTAGCATTTCTTTCATAAGAAGTGTTAATTCCTTATTCTTTAAGTCAAGCTCCTTTATTTTTTGTTCTTGTTTTAAGATATCTTCCTTTACTTTCGTGAAACTTGTTTTTACTGCTTCCTTAAATTTCTCAAACTCCATTTCTTGAAGAGGCATTATTTTTGGGATATCTGTTGTACTTTAAATATTTTATTACTGAGACTTCATCTCGTCGAGACTTAGTCTTGATGAGACTGTCTTGAGACTGGCATGAGACTAAACTGAGACTGGTTTGAGACACACCCCTCGAATTCTTTTATACGACACCCCATCATTTCCACTGGAAAAATGTATGTTTTTTTGAGACTCACTAGTCTCAGAACCTGAGACTCGAATATATTTTTGAGTCAAAATCCAATTCAGAAAAAGTTAATTTTAAAAAGGCACCTTTGTAAGAAAGTAACCATCTCAAAGTAAATACGTTTCTATCTTTAAAAATCTATAATCATCCCGGCTGGACCTGGGTTGCAAAAGATAACACTTCCTTCTTTACAGAGCCTACCTTCATTTTCATGGAAATGACCTGAAAGAGCAAGTATCTTCTTATTCTTCTGCTTAGTTATGAATTTCTTGAAAGATTTATTGCCAAAATGAACACAGTCAAGTTCATCTAAGCACGAATCTTTTGGTGGTGCGTGAGTTGCTAACACAATCTTTTCGTATTTTGAGATTTCATTTCTCTTCTTTTGTACAAATCTCTCAAACTCAGGCTCTTTAAGAGAAAACCCTCCGCCACCATATCCTAAAAACAAAGTATCCTCAAAAGTGAATAGTTGTTTGTGAAGAAAGACAAGGTTGTGAGAATCTTCACATATCTCTTTCATAACTTCTTCATCATCATGGTTCCCGTGAAGCATTAAAATTATCTTGGGGATCTTTTTTAATTTCTCAATTAGTTTGATACTTACTTGTCCGAATATGCTTAAATCTCCCAAGAATACAACAATGTCGGCTTTCTTGGATAATCTATGAACTTTGTTAAGGTACTTTATTTCATTATGAATATCGGTAAACGCAAGTATGTTCATGTTAAATATGGCAAAAAAGCACTTCTTTATAAAATCTATGCATGTTATTAGCTTTATTTTAAGAAATAGAGGTTAAAAATAAAAACAAAAAAGATTTTACTCCAAGTCGAAATTTAACAAAACTCTCTCACTTCCATCAGGGAAGTTTGAACCAACATCAGATATTGCATACTGCCAATACCATTCACCGTCTTTGCTTTTAAGAGTAATAAACTCAAACTTAGCAACTTCAACATTCAATTCTTTCCTACCTAAAGCTCTTATCTTTGAGGAAAACTCTTCAAGTCTGCTTAAGATGTTGTTGATATCTTCTTCCTTAACAGTTATTTCTTTTTGATCCAAATTTAATGAACCGTTTGTTATCAAAATGATATCGCTAGAGATACCATATTTGTCTTTAAATTCATTAACAAACTCTTTGTCTAAAGCGCCAATTACCCAACCTTTGTCACTATCTCCTTCAGCATAACATAAATCTTCAGAGCCAATTAAGCAATCAATTCTTATCTCTTTAACAATTTGATTAATTACTGCTTTTGATTGGTTATCTGTTTCTAACTGTGTTTGATTTGAATCTTTAATCTCTGTAACATCACTAATGTTTGTTGTTTCGTTCTCTTTAATTGAATCCATTGGTTTAGGTATCATGTAAAGATATGCTAAAATTAAAACTAACAAAACAACAAGAGCAATGAACAACAACTTCCTTAATTTTTTCTTTTTAATTTTCATAGCAACACTCACCCTGTTACTTTGATGGTTATTGGTTTTTCAACATCAAGTATTCCATTAGAGATGATAACCTTGCCATCAATTTCTTCCTCTTTCGATTCTTTCGCTATAAATCCAATGTAACATCTCTCTTTTTCTCCTGGCTCAAGCTCGAACTTTTCTTCAGGTGTGATATAGGAGAACTCTTTTAGGTTATCGCTTACATCACAACTATATGTCTGGTTGAATTCACCACAGTTCTCCACTTCAACATTCACAATCTTGCTTTTACCAAATTCGATGTTTATCCTATCCATGTTTAATATTGCTTTCGTGCAAAAACATTCCTCTTTGTCTTTAATTACAATGTTTGATTTATAGATTCTACTTTCATTTGATTCCTTTGAGTTTACAATAACACTGCATAAACTCTTTTTACCGCTCGCTTCTAAAGGCACCTCTCCATATAGTTTAATTTTCGCACTCTCTCCAGATTTAAGGAACACTTTCTCAGTTTTAGATTTAATCCAATCAGGGCACAGATATTCGAGTTCGTATTCGCTGTCTTTGGTTCCTTTGTTTGTCAAAATTCCTGTTAATTCAATATTCTGATTAGCGCAAGATTCAACATCTTCTAAGGACATTTCAAAGTCATAACAGTTCTGAACATCAACTTCTTTTCTGACTACCTTTTTAATTTCTGGATGATTTGCATCTGAAACAACTACTTCAAGGTTTACTTTTCCAATCATTTCAGAAGTATCCAACTCAAGATTTATTTCTCCTTGTTGACCTTTACTTAATTGGATGCTGTCTGTTTCACTTGTTAATCCTTTAGGATTAAGTACTTTGATTTGATAAGTCGCATCCACCTCACCGGTATTTTTAATTACGAGAGGTATTGTTGCTTTCTCACCAGAACACACTTCGTTAACATCCTGTTTTAATGATGCATCTAAACCATAACAATTCTTGACTTTTAGAGTTATGAATGCTTTATCTTCACAGTAATCATTCTTTGCTCGAATTATTGACCTATAATCTCCTTCTTTGGTTAAAGGTTTTATTCTTGCCATAAATTGTTTAACTTCGTCCTTTGCCAGCTTAACTTTATCGAGTTCGGTGGTAAGCCAAGGACTATCGCTTTCAATTTCGAACTCTGAATCCAAACCTGTGTTAAGTACGCTCATAAGGACTGAGATCTCAGCCTTGGTTCCTGCGCATATCTCAATAGGTGTTGGGCTTGAAATTAGTGAAACTCCACAACAGTTGTTTGCTTTGACTGAACTGTATAACTTTTTGCTTCCCGCATATTTTGAATTTATTGTGACAATAATATCTTTTTCGCCAAGTTCTTCAGGAGTTACATTAAGTTTAATAACTTTAGATTTCCCGGCTTCAATTTCTATTTTTGAATCAGTAATTACAACATCATCGCTTTCTATAGTGAACTCCTCATCAATTTTGCCAGTATTCTGTATTGTTAGAAGCAAAGAAGCGCTTTCTCCTAGACAGACCTCTTGAGGTTCAGTAAGGGTTGCCTCAAAACTAGAACAAGGTTTTGCAGTTATCTTGAAGCTATCCTGTTTAGATATAAAAGCGTCTTTAGTCTTATAATCTATTTTTACCGTATAATCTCCCGGGTTGTCAAAACCCTCGTGTTCAAAATCAACAGTTTCTTCTTCATCAGGATTTAAAGAAATTTCTTTTTCTGAAAGTTCGCCTTTTGAGCTATCTAAGATTACACTCTCTTTTAGCTTGCCATCATTTATTACTTTTATCTGACTGGATATGGGTTCATTAACACAAGTTTCAATATCATTTACTTTAACTTTTATTGAACGGCAGTTGTTTAATTCATAATCTATCTTAACTCTCTCGGTTTGATTTTCATGATCTCTTATTTGAATCTCAAAGTTATAATCGCCAGGTTCTTTGTCGCAAGCAGGCGTTAAAAACACAAGTATGCTTCTACTATCTTTACCATCTATAGTTACTTCCGTTGGAGCAATAGTAACTTCCTCATCATCTGCGGATAAGTAAAAAGTTTTTTCGCTTAATTCATCATTAATTAAAACCAGTTTATAAGCGCTTGACAAACATTGACATATTTCGTCAGGTTTTTCACTGACTTCTACGTCTAAAGCGCTAACGGCATTAATAAGTAAGAAAACTAAACTCGTTATTACAACGATATTCAGAAATTTTCGAGATTTCATAGAGCCACACCTTGTAGTCATTTTAAAATAACAATTAACAACTCTAAAGGGGTTATGGTTCTTTATAAAATTTTTGATTTTAACCATCGATATTTTCAGAGTTTAATCTCTTTAGACTTTGATGGAAGTATCCATTGTGTTAAGAATCCTAAGCAGACAACTTATGTTTTATGGTTGATAATGCGTTGGAATCTGGTTGTATTAATCCCTTTTGCCAGTCCGAGATTACTTTTTTGGCTGCTCTCATAACATCAATTTCATTACCCTTTACTTTATAATTAAACTTTTGACCAATCTCTTCAAGAATATCTAATGAATCATCGCTTTTTAATTCATAATGCTCTTTGATTGCATCTTTGATTAATTCAATTAAGGTCAGAGCAACACCTTCTATATCTTTTAGCTTGTTAACATCTTTAGAGCCTAGTAATGCGAGTCTAACTTCATCCTTCTCATTAAACTTAATCACTCCGGGAGAATCAATTAAATAGATGTTTTTCCTCATTTTAAGCAACTGCTTTCCTTTGGTAAACCCTGAACTTGGAGATGTCAAAACTTTTCCACCTTTTGATAACGAGTTTAATAAAGAACTTTTACCTGTGTTGGGGTAACCAAAAACACCAACTAAAACAGCCCTATTTTCCTTCTCAATAATCTCTTTGGCTTTACTGATTATGAACTTCTTTAAAGGCGTCATGTTTTCGCCAGTTTTTGCGGATACAATGAACACAGGATTTAGGTCTTTGACTTGATTCTTTATTTGATTTCTTTTAGAGATATCGGCTTTGTTTATAACAAAAATCAAAGTTTTACCTTTCTCCAAAACCTTGTTTTCAAGATACTTATTTCTACTTAATTCTACAAGCCTTGGGTCTAACACTTCTAAAAGAACATCTGCTTCTGAAATTATGTTTAACACTACAGAATTATAATTACTCATTTTCCACAATTTTTATTGCAAGCTCGATATCTTTTTGTTGAATTGTTTTGTTGCCCGTAACTTTTTTAAGTTCTATGCTTTCGATGATAACTTGCTCGCTTAATTCATTAATTGCTTTTGATAATGTTTGAGCAGCTTCTTTAGATATTCTAAACCCTTTCTCATTTACCAACTTTTTTATTGGCAATACCGAAACAGGTTGTTTGTTTTTTGGCATTTTGTCTTAAGAATTTAAAATGAACCTAACTCATCTACAAAATTAAGGTAACCTCTTCTCCTTAACCATTGCTCTTCGGATTTACGATACTTGTAGACAATATCACCTTTCTCGTCTCCACCAAACTCCCAAGGTTCTACGATTAGAATATCGCCAGGTCTAACCCATAGTTCTCGTTTTAATCTGCCAGGGATTCTACAAACCCTAACTTTTCCATCAGAACAGATAACTCGGCTTCTTGAGCCGCCTAATCTAGATTCTAGAATCCCAAAGACTTGTTTATTACCAGGCAATCTTACTCTGAAAAAGGAGTTTGAATCTTGATTGTTATTTGATTTCTTTTTTTGCGGTTTCATAAACTCGAGGTGAACTCTCGAATATATAAACATTTCCATTATTTTCTTGAAAAAAGAATTATTTTCAAATTATTTTTGAATGTGTTTGTTATTCTTGCCTTTTTCTTTAATTATCGCTGTATTTCCACGTATTTCTAAAACCTCAGAATTCGAAAATTTTGTTATGATTTCTAAAGAACTTCTCATAATCTGTTTTCTATTGCCTTCCAGTGAATTAAGGAAACCCGAAAGGAACTTTAATTTAAGCAACTTCTTTTTTTTGAGTTGAACTTTAATCTCATTGATTAATGATTCACTAATACCTTTTTTGCCGATCCTGATATCTACAGGTTTCTGCGAAAGATCCATAGTCAAACTAAAGAAAACTTCGTTTCTTTAAAAGAATTTTCAAAACAATAGTTATAGAACACTAATTTTTGTCATGACCCAACTCTTTTCGCTTGGACAATTCTTCGATATGTTGAAGTTTGTTGGTAAGTATGAGGTTGGGGTCTTTAATTATTCTTTCAAGAAGTATTGAGGCGTGTTCTCCACCTAAAAAGTGCGGTAAAATGATATAGTCTGCACCTTCTTCATAGAGCAATAATGCATCATCAATCTGGTTTGCAGTCATAAATACTAATGCTTTACTATTTTTGTTTTTTATCTTAGATAAAAGCAATAAGTTATCTTCCACTTCCTGGATTGTTGAAATAACAATACTTACGTTTTTGAAGTTGATATTGTCTAAAATTTCGTCTTCAGAAATATCCCCATAAATACAAGGTACGCCCATTCGTTTTAGCCTATCAATAACATCAGGGTTGTAATCAATTACAAGAACGTCTCTACCTAGTTCACGTATTCTTTTCAACAGACTATAACCTGTTCTGTTATATCCACAAAGCAAAATCAAACTCTCTTTTTGATTCGCCTCATTAATCACACTTTCCTCTTCTTCTTCAACTTTCTTGTTCCAATCTAGGAACTTTATTTTGTTTTTTATTTTATAGAAAATCTTCGTGCCATTTAAACTTAAATAAGAAGATACAATCACTGTTGAGACCATCAGGAAAATTATCATAGAAATGAATTCAGAGCTTAGAAAGCCATTTGCATAACCTAGATAAGCAATGATTAAACCAAATTCAGAAATAGGAACCATATTAATTCCAACAAGGAACGAAGTTCTCCTCTTGTATCCAAAGATGCTAGTAGTTAATGTGTGAACTATAGGTTTTCCAATTACGCTAATAATAAATGCAAGGATGAATATTTTGAAGTATGTTGGAGAAAGTTTTTCGATTTGGAGCCCTAAGGAAACGAAAAAGATTATTGAAAAGAAATCTCTTATTGGTCTAATTTTACTTGCGATTTCCAGGTTGTATGGCAAATTAGCTAAAGAAACCCCTGCTAAAAAAGAACCGATGGAAATAGAAAACCCTGACAAAATAACTCTTGATAAATTTTCACTTACAGCGATTCCAAAAATCCTGACAAAAAACTCAAAGATATAACCTATCTTTAAAGCCAGTATGCCAAATAAGAAAGCGTAAGATAACGAAATAACAAACAACAATTCTTGATTCCTGGCAGCGTCATGGAATATATGTTTGTTAACCTTCTTAGAAAAGAAAACAACAATACCTAATAACAACACTATCTTGAGGAATTGTATTAAAAAAATGGTTGGAGATAACGCATTCAGATTCTCTAACACGGTTAATGCAAATATTGCTACAATGTCTTGTAGAAGGAGGATACCAATTATAATCCTTGCATGGATTGTATCAATTTCTTTTTTATCAAACAATTGTTTAACAATAACCATTGTTGACGAAAAGCAAAAGATAACTCCAAAGTAAATTATTTTGGTCCAGTCTTTAGAAAATATCGAAAATAGCAATGCGCCCATGATAAATGAGGCAAATGTTGAAATCAAACCACCTAAAATTGCTACCTTCTTTACAGATTTTATTTTATTAAGATTCAATTCTAGCCCAACAATAAATAATAGAAAGGCAACCCCGAATTCTGATAATGCTTCCACAAAAGTGCTATCAATTGAGAAATATTGTGATATGAGCAACTTAAAAATAATACCTGATAATAAATAAGCTATGATCGTTGGTTGCTTTAGCTTTCTGAAGATATATGCCAAGGTAGATGAGAGGATAATAATTGTGCCTATACTCAAAAAAACGCCAGTGCTGCCTATACTCATAACACTGCTAGCATGAAATTATACTTTTAAGATTTTGTTGTAATTGTATAGTTGTTCTCTTTTTCAACATAGCATAACTCTTTTATTGAAGCAATCCTGATAGTAGAGCTAGTCATAAAATCGAAACATTTAAATATCCATATTTAAAAGTAAAGCTTGATGGTTGAACAATCTATTTTCAGGGGGGCAATAGAGTCTTTGAATAAGCTTGGCCTGTATGATGTAATCCTACCTTTCTTATTAATATTTACACTTGTTTTCGCAATCCTTGAGAAAACAAAAATTCTGGGAACAGAAAACATTAATGGTTCAGAAGTGCCTAGAAAAAACTTGAATTCTATGGTCGCTTTCTCAGTAGCTTTGTTTGTTATCGCATCATCTAAAGCTGTGGCTCTAATTAGTGAAATTATTGCAAACGTTGTTGTTTTTGTTGTTATTACCTTCTTATATATTTTAATGATTGCAACGGTCTTTCATCCAAGCGCGGAAGGGAAAGAATTCTCGATACCTAAAGGTGTTAAGTATACAACTATGATTGTTGGTGCTATTGTTTTAGTTATATTCTTTTTCAGAGCCATAGGCGTTGGTGATGTTGGACCGCATGTTGGTAATTTCTTTAAGGAATATATTTTTACGCCAACAGTCTTGTCATCAATTATACTCTTAGCGGTTTTAATAATCTCATTGGTTTTCATTGTTAAAGAACCAAAAAGTAAAGGAGGTGGATAAATTGGATTTTTATGATTTCTTCTGGAGATTAAAGGAAATAGGTGTTGGTGATGTGTTTATACCTTTCTTGCTTATATTTACATTAATATATTCAATACTTCAAGCTACAAAAGTTCTAGGAGAAAATAGTAAGAGATTTAATGTAATTGTAGCTATGTCTATCGCATTGATTGTAGTGATTCCTCATGTTACGGGTGATTATCCTCCTGGAAAAGACATTGTCGTTATTTTGAATCAGGCAATTCCAGGAGTTGTAGGTGTAGCAATTGCCGTAATAATGTTCTTCATCTTAGTTGGAGCTTTTGGGACAAAACCAAATGTAGCAAATCTTGGAGGGATTTTTGTAATTCTATCAATAATTGTTGTTTTTGCAATTTTTGGTAATGCTGCAGGGTGGTTTGGTTCAGGTTCAAGTGCATCTTTGCCAAGCTGGCTTAATTTTTTAAACGACCCAGATGTTGCAACGTTTATTGTGATAATTTTAGTCTTTGGAATCGTATTATGGTTAATTGTTAGAGAGCCAGGACAAAAGAAAAGCACAAGAAATTTAGGTACAAGTTTAGCTAACTTTTTCAAGTGGTTCAACAACGAGGGCGGAAAATAATTTTTTGTTTTATAAAATCTTTTTTAACGAATAAAAATGGCATCCTTAATCTCATCATCAGTTTTTAATTTTTTAAATCCGGTATTTGTATTCTTGTTTACTTATGCTTTAGTGTATGCTGTGCTACTCAGATCAAAAATTTTAGGTGAGCATAAAGGAATCTCTTCGATAATCTCCTTAGTGGTGGCGATTTTTGTTGCGAGTTCATCGAACTATACTCTTATCACTTCAGTTTTTCCACCCTTTATTTTAGTCTTGCTTTTGTTTGTTTTCTTCTTGTTAATTGGTAACTTTTTAGGTTTGGATTCGAGCAACCTTGTAGAAATTTTTGGTGGGGAGAAAGGTGCGAGTTGGTTTGTATTCATTATTGTGCTTATTCTCGTTGGTGCAATTATCGGTAATTTTTATGGGGGGAAGCTTTTAGAGATGGGTTCAAATGCTAGTGCAGGTAATGAATCTCAATCCGAGTTCCAGCAGAATTTAGTAAAATCTATTTTCAACGAGAATATTCTAGGTGCAATCTTGGTTTTATTAGTAGCATTTATTGCTATGCGATTTATTTCAGGAACGTAATCCATAATTTGGGAAAAAATTATTCTTGATCTTTAATTTATTCTTTCTTAGCCTTATCTATGATCTCTTTAAGTTGATGTATCCCTGAAACGAACTCAGGTAACATATCGCCAAAGACCTTCTGTAACGCTTTTAAATCTGTACTAAACTCACTAATGTGAGTATCGTAATCTTTTATTTTAGAAAAGATACTATTCCTTAAATCAGACATTTCTTTCTCCAAAACATCCATTCTTTCAGAAATTTTGTTGATACGTTCTTCCATTCTATTCTTCCAGTCAACAATCTTTTTGACATTTCCAATTAATTCATCCCATTTCTCTTCAATGATGGTTTCACTGATTTCCTGTACTTTTTCAATTAACTCCGGACTTATTTGAGATGATTGTGTTGCAATAACTTCCTGATTAACAAAACTGTTTGTTTGCTCAGATGTTTGATTCTCTAAGCCAGCATTTTCTTGAACGTTGTTGTTTATTTGTTCCGATGTTTGATTAATTGAATTATTCTCTTCAACATTTGATGCTGTTACTTGCTGTTGATTCACGCTTTGTGGTTGTTTAACAGGTGCTTGCGCTTGCTCAATGTTTTCAGTTTTTGGTTGAAGAGGCTCATTAGTTTTACTGCCGGATATCGGCACTTTCATTGACTGTTTCAAATCTAATTGAGTTAATGCATCATAAATCTGGCTAGAATTATATCCATTTGAGATTAATGTTTCAACAATTTTATAGTCAGATAAACCTTTTGCCCGCTGTTCAGAAATATACTTCATTAAAGTGGGCAAGTCCATGATTTTTTGATTACCTTGAGGCATTTTCTTATTTTAAACCTATATCCTTTAAAACTTTTTTCATTTTCACGTTTTCTTTCTCATTAACAATTCTCTTTACATCATCAATAGTAGCAAACTTCACAGGGTTCCATAACTCTAAATACTTTTCGATTTTCTTGACTGAACTCTTATCCGCAGCATTTTTCAAGTTTTCGAGGATTCCAGAAATTGTTTCTTTTAATTCATTTATTTCTTTGGTTAAAAAATGCACCTGTTCACTTATCTTTGAGATCCTTTGGTTGGTTGTCCTCTCGAAGTTCACAAGGTTTTGTTCAAGCAGCTCAAATTTTCTGGATAATAATGTTTGTTTCTCTTCATTAAGTTTTAGCCTTCGGCTGATTGTTTCCAGGTTTTGTAATACTAATTGAAAATCAACGTTAGCGTTGTTTTTTGCAGGTTGAGTTTTGTTTTGAGGGTTATTTTCATTAAAGAGAGTAGGACTATTCATAATTAAAAATCCGTTTTCTATTTTTATAAAATTTTGCTTTTTTATTTTATTGAGGAACAGCTATTATTTTTACTCAAAAAATTTAAAAATGAACCTTAAACTAACAAGAACAGGTGGTAATATCTTAGAGCACATCTTAAGAGAGACTCCTGAAAAAATTTGCCCAAGATGCGGTTCTAAATCGGTATCAAAGGATTTCCTTTTTTATAACAAGCAGATAATCTACAAAGTTATAGAGTGTCAGGAATGCAATTTTAAATCTCATTTAACCTTGGATTACATCCCTTTTGTTAATGAGAAGATAAAAATCTTTAAGAAACTCTAACTAATATGCTTCGCCATATAGTAAGACTGTTTTTTATAACCGTGTTTTCTGTAGTAAGCTCTTACACCTATGCCTGAGATTACTAAGATTTTTCTCATACCTCTTGCTTTTGCAATCTGCTCGGCTTTTTTTAACAACCTCGAACCCGTGCCTGAATGTTGAATGTTGCCTCTTAATCCTATTTTTTCGGAAGGCCCATAAACATGTAACTCTCTAATCAAAGCAGTTTTATCATCGATTTCTTTTATTAACGATTGAGATGGAAACCTTAATCTACAGAAGCCAAAGATGAATCTTCTTTGTTCATCTTCTTCACTTATGAAAAACTCTTTACCTTTGGATGCATTGTACTCCTTAACAAAGATCTTTCTGTTTATTCCTTTTAAGTCTAGATTCTGCTGTTTTAAATTAAGTCCAATTTCTCTAAACCTGATCTCTTTGATAGGTTTATTCTTTAGTTCCTCATACAAAACCTGTCTTAAGTTAGTTAGATTAACTCCAGATTCAATAGTATGCGAAGGAATATCTCTCTGAATTCTCATAACCCTCACATATTCTGGAATTATTGGATAAACCTCTTTTAGAAGTTTGAGAGCATATTCATTATTCGCCTCTTTAAATTTGCCGTTCTTCCACCACTGGTAAAGTTTTGTGCCTTTAACAACCAAACAAGGATATATCTTTAACATGTCTGGCCTAAAATCCTCGTTCTCAAATAACTCTTTAAAGATATTATAATCTCTTTTATAATTGCTGTTAGGCAACCCTATCATGATATGGTAATTTATTTTAAATCCCAGATCCTTTAGTATTCTTGTTGCAGCTATGCTATCTTCAACAGTATGACCTCTCTCAACTTTCTCAAGAACATCGTTATAAATTGTTTGAACACCAAGTTCTACTCTTGTTGCTCCTAGACTTAACATTCTTTTTGCATGTTCTAACCTTGCATAATCCGGCCTTGTTTCAATTGTTAAGCCAACACATTTAACTTTGCTTTTCTTATCATTATATTCTTGCTCTAATTCTAAGTTTGCAAAACCTTTAAGTTTTGATAACCTCCTCTTTATTGTTTTCACTCTTTCTTCATCGTTCACTGAACCCGGTAATAAGAAAAATTCTCTAAATCTGTTTAGCTTAAATGAGTTCCCTTTAATAAAAAGCCTGGAAAAATCGTTCATTGCTTTGAACGCATAAGCCACAAAATTCCTTTGATAATTAAAGTTCAGCGAAGGGAATGTTCCACCCATAATAATTAGTTCAATCTTGTTAAAATTGTGTCCCATGACAACATACTGCTCTAATCTGTTCATCACCTGAAGATAAGAATCATAATCATTTCTTTTAGCTCTCATGCTTGCAGGTTCTCTTCCAGTATAAGATTGCGGAACATCACCAAAAGCACTGTTGACACCACCAGGACAAAAAACACATCTTCCGTGAGGACAGGGGCTCGGTTTAGTCATTATTGCGCAAACAGAAACTCCAGACAAAGTCCTTGTTGGTTTTGTCAGAAGAATTTGGCTTAAAACATCAAACTCTTTTTTGTTAGCATATGATAGAATTTCAATATCTGTTGGAAACTTTTCTAATCCATACTTTCTTGCCAGCCTTAATTTGATACTATTGATCTTATCTTTATCTTTTGGCTTTTCTTTAAGGAGTATTTTAATAAATTCTCTAAATACCTTCTTCTTAGCCGCAACCATTATTTTTTAGAAAACCATCGGAGTTTAAAAAAACTATTAAAAAAGAATTAAAAGAAAGTTTAGTCTTTAGCTGCGTTTTTTATTTGTTCAGCTATTTTTTCTAACTCTTTGAAATCCGCTTGTGGACCCATCTTAGATGTCAAAAATCCAGGATACTTATCAAACCAGACTCTTTCCTCATTAATGATCTCGTCAAATTCTTTATCAACGCCGTGCATTGGATACAATTTTATATGCGCATGATTCACACCGGTGCCTTCAAAAATTAAGCCTACCCTGTTTACTCCAAGGGCTTTTTTAAGCAATTCTGAAACGTGTTTTGCAGCCAAGAACATCTTGCTATAAGTTTCATCATCCATTTTTAGTAGATCTGAATCATAATGTTCTTTTGTTAAAATTAGAGTTTGCCCTTTACAATTTGGATTAATATCCAGTATTGCCATAAACAAATCGTCTTCCCAAATCTTAAAACTTGGAATCTCACCTTTAGTAATCTTACAGAAGATACAATCAACCATTTAGAACACCTCCTTAACTATATTAAAAAAAATAAAAACACAAAAATAGTTTATTCGTGTAATCTAGCAGATAAGACTGTTATCGATGATATTGATAATGCTATACCCACCAACTTTGCAAAAAAACCTATGATCGGATAAAATGCTATCAAAGCCATCACCATATTTATTGCGCTATAAGTTATTGTTCGGTTGTTTTCAACAAAAGAGATTATAAAGTTAACAAAAGTCAAAGGTAACACACAATAGTAACCCAAGATATCATAATTATAACCAAATAGGCCAAAGAAGAATCCTGCAGCAACTATGAACTCTAGTAAGAACTGAAGCAGATTCATATAATTTAATCTTAATGGCTTTGGTCTTGGCAAAGGTTTCTCAACCTTAACAACTTTTTTAACGCTTTTTTTAGTCTTGCTTTTCTGTGCAGCTTTAGGTTTCTTTGCAACACTCTTTGTTCTGGCTTGGTTCTTTTTAGCTACTGGCTTTTTAGTCTTGGTTGCCTTTTGCACAGGTTTCTTTTTCTTTACATTATTCTTTTTAGAAGTATTAGCTTTGGTTTTTTTGTTTGATTTTTTCGCTGGCATTTTAGCATTTTTACGCTTTACAATTATATAAATATTTTCTTTTCAACAAAGTGAAAGTCTTTATTTTTTAGAATGTTTGTTTAACTTTTGTTTTAATCTTAAAGGGAAAACTTCCATAAACACTATTATGAAAACACCAATGGTAATCATAACATCAGCAAGGTTAAAATATGGAATGGAAAATAAGCTTATGAAGTCAAGCACTTTTCCATAAATCATTCTATCAATTAAATTTCCGATGGCGCCTGAAAGTATTAACAAAGTTGGGATTCTATATCTTTTGCCGTTTAATATTCTATTTAAATTAGCAAGAATAAGTATAATAACAATTACAGGAACTATTATCAAAACTATTTGGTTATTAGCTAAAATTCCGAAAGCCGCACCATAATTCTCAATTGTTTTAATCGAAAAAACTGTAAAGCTTGCTATCTTAAATTCCATGAAAGGCTTTATTCTGAAAAAAATAATCTTTAGTAGTCTATCTGCTAGGATTAATAGAGATACCAACAAAAAGAAGAAATAGAACTCTTTTGTTTTTTTTGCTTTGCTAATACCTTCTCGCATTTTGATTCTCTAAAACATAAAGTCGTTGGTTTATGTTTTCAAGCAACACCTTCAATGTTTCAATCTTTGAACTGATTACTTCGAGTTCTTTTTGGATTTGCATTAATTCGGGATTCTGAAATTTTTGTTGATTTAAGTTTCTCTGATTGAACTCGTTGAATGATTTGATGCTTTCAAAATTAGGATTGCTTTGCATAGCATTTTCATTAAACGTATTCTGTTGCAAACCGTTGTTCTCTTCTAATCCTAAGTTCATGTTGTCTAAGGAGCTGTTGTTTATAGAACTCTCTGTTAAATTATCTTTTTTGTCATGTTCTTGAAAGTCAAACTTCTCCAAGCTTTCTTTTTTTCTAGAATGAAATATTTTACCTAAGAAACTCATATTCTCACCAACTTTAGTATCTTTAAGCGGAATGAACTTGTGTTTTTAAGTGTTGGGCTATAGCTATTTATTTTGGCTTTTGGATACACTTTAATATCTCGCTTAAAATAAAGATATGTTAGTTTAATAAAACTTGTTTGATTAATAAAATCCATTATGGCTGAATAAATTTTTTCAGAATCCTCTTCTGAAACAAACTCTTTTAATTTTTCATATACTGTTTCGTTTTTCTTAAAAACTTCTTGGTCAATAACCAAAACTGTTGAGTTAAAGTTAAGCTCTTTAGGATCGAATTCTTCATCTAAAACTTCATTCAAAAAGGAAATTTTATTACTGGAGGATTGAAGAATGGTTAATGGTGTAGTTTTATTCATTAGCACTAACACTACATTTTCTGTGCCAAGCTCCCCAATCTGGTTTTGAATTAAAAATAGGCTTACGACAGAGAAGATAACCATTGCACCTATGATAATTAGAGTTAACTTGACAACAAGCTTTATGACTTTATTTACAAGGTAAAGAAACAAAACTATTATCGCGATTACAATAATTAGTTGGCTAATCGGACTCATTTTTATCACATTTTGTGGGGTAAGACTGAAGGTATCCTGCTTTGGAACACCCTGAAAAATATGTATACTCCCAATATCAAGAAGAAAAGAAGGATTATGGCACTGAAACTCTGCCATTTTTTAAGATTGAATGCATAACTCAAAGCCCAGGTTTCTAATCCAATAATAAAAATTATGGCAAAGATCGACCACAACAACATAGCTTGATATGTTGGAAAATAAAATGCCGGTACAAATAATAAAGAGGAATAGGCATTTATTATAATAATTTCTCGTGTTTTATCCTCTCCAGAAAAGAGAAAGAAAAACGCTTGCTGAATCCTGGCCACAATCTCATTTAGGACGAATAGGATGAACGGTAAAACGACAACAGATAATGCAGCATAAGGCGAAACACCAATTTTTGATTCGCTCCAAAAAATCAGAGAAATTCCAAAACCGAGAGAAAACAAAACATAAACCACAAACAATCGTTTTGTGCTGGTTTTAATATAAGCTTCTTTTAACGCTTTCTGATTAAACAAAATTAGCTTGAAAAAAAGAATGATCGTCTCCACAAGAATCAAGACAGGGTTTTTCCCGTGAGTTTTATCAATATCCTGCTGTGAATCCACAGCAATTTTTTTCTCAAATTCTTTTATACCTTCTTCAATATCATCTTGTAAACCGAAAGTGATATTCTTTTCGGTTTCTTTCTCTAGCTCGACTTTTTTGATAAAATCTTCTTTTTTCTTTAAGAAATCCTCATATTCGTCAAAGTTATCAACCATACGCGTTTCTTTATCTTTAACATTTAAATCTTTTTTCGTTTATTTTTAAGTGAAACTTTTTAGCTACTAAGGTTAATCTTAACCTAAAAACCGGTTTAATCGACTTTGTGTCTTTATTTCTTTCAACAATTTGCTACTTTTTAGAATTCCATCCAGATTTGTTCTGAAGTATTTCATTGCATATTTCTTTGTGAAACTTAATGCAAGGTCTAATGATGAAAAATGTATTGGTTTGTTTATCAATATCTTTCTTACAGTTTCTCTTACAACCCATACCCCTAAAGGCGCCCAGTAGTCTTTTGTGATGAATCTTATTAAAAGCACACTTGCCTGTTTCTTTTTCTCAGTTAAGTATTGCAACAAGGAATATCTGGCGGCATAGTATCCTCCAGCAGTTTCCTTCGCATATTCTTTCCTTCCAAAAGTGCTTTCATAATTTGTTGTGTATCTTAAAGGATATCTTTCTTTAGAGAAGTTTGATTCTAAAACTGGAATTTCGAAAAGTTCATACTTAAAGCTGCCTGGAATGAATATTGCTATAAAGTAATTTCCATAATCTCCTCCGACTAAGACCTCAGGCTCAGAAATTTCTTTCAGTTTTAAAATTTGTGAAATCATATTCTTGCCTGCGAGATCATCAACAGCAGTTATCGACCATCGCGTGGGAACGAATTTCGAATTCAATTTCCTGCCAAGAATACCTGTTGAAAAAACTTTAGTAATGTAATAAACATCAAACCTTTTACTTAATTTATTCACTGCTTCCTGAGCACTAACTTCATCGTTGCTTAGCTTATCAACGCTGCTTGGCACTCTAGGATTGCTAACAACTTTAACATTTTCTAATTGTGCGTTAGGACCAAATGGTGTTATTGTCTGATTGAAGTTTAAGTTGAATCTTGGCGTTTTGCTTAATTTTAATTCAGTATCCACAGGTTTTTTTGATAAAGATACTTCTTTGAAAGATTCTATGACTTTATTTCTTTTTCTTGCAGAACTTGCGCTAGTTTTAATATAAGAATTTACAAGCTCGACTCTTTTTTTAATCACTTTATCTATACTAACAGAATTATCGCTCCAATACCTTGGTTCGTCATGTTTGTTATACTTGTCAACAGACAAAACACCAACATTGATGTTTGGATAATTGTATCTACTCACAAAGACATTTGGGGCTTCTCCAAAGAATTCCTTTTTAGAAGTTGAAAACTTTTGCTGGAATCCTTTTTTATAGTAGATCTTTGCTTGAATTGGACAATATTTTCTGCCACAATATAACCGGCCTTTGCAGAACACGCAGTCTATATTCATGTTTTTATTTTGTAAGCGTTTTTCCTTTTTATTCTTTCCCTATAAAAGAGTCCAATGAGCTGAAGGAACATTCTGATAGAATGTTTGACAATTTTAATCTGATTTTTCACATAATTGAATTCAACAGGTACCTCTTTCACAGGGATTCTTGCTTTTTTTAGATAGTATAAAAACTCTGTGTCCCACAAAAAACCTTTTTCTTTAGGCAAAGGAATGCGTTCAAAAACTTTCTTGTTGAAAATCTTGATTCCTGCCTGCACATCCGTGTTTTTTAATCCGAAGAACAATTTTACTAATGTTAGATATCCTTTGCTAACAATTTTCCTTTGCAAAGGTGCTTTACTTGTGTTTCTTAAATTTCTAGAGCCTATAACCACACTATACTTATTCAGGAACGGAAACGCCCTTTCAAGAAATTCTATGGGGTAGGCCATATCATCATCTAAAAACATTATCCACTCAAATTTTGAATGAACTATTCCTTTAGTTATACCAACACCTTTACCTTTCTCTTTTGAGAGGACGTAATTAACCTTAGGGATTTCTTCTTCTAGTTCTTTAACAACCCTGAATGTGTTATCATAACTTTCTTGAGCAGAAAGGATTATTTCAAAATCCTTGATGAATTGTTTCTCGTTAACATAACTGTAAATTGTTGAAATCGTTTTTCTAATGAACTTTTCAGAATTAATTGTTGGGACAACTATCGATAATGAGATTTGTTTGTTTTTATCCAGCGATTTTTGTAGCTCTTTAGTTTTTTCGTTTTTTAGTATTTTAGAAGAACTCAAACTCATTTGAAAGCAACCTGTTAGCAATCTTCATATAATCTGAGGTGGCTCTAGCATTTTTGTCTAAATCAAAAATGCTTTTTCCCTTTTTAGCCATGTCTTTAACAATAGCATTAACTCTGATAGGGTTTAAGATTACGCCATTAAAACCTTTTTTTATCTCTTCTAAACTCTCTTTAGATATCTTACTTCTTTGGTCGTACATTGTTGGGATTATTGCACTGATAACTACAGCATGATTGAATAATGAATTTATTTCATCTATTAACTTAACTACTTTTCTTAGACCAACCAATCCAAGATAATCTGTAGAGACGGGCACAAACGCTTCATTAACATAAAGCAGAGCATTGTAGTTTAGAAGAGTATTTGAGGGAGGACAATCAATCAAAACAAAATCATAATTAAATATCGGCTCAAATTTCCTTTTCAATATTGTCTCTCTTCCAGGCAAGCCAGCCATTATTAATTCAGCTTTGTCTAAATTCTTTGAAGGTATCACGTCAAGGTTTTCATTGTAGTTAACAATACACTCAGAGATGTGAGTCTCTTCATCAACAAGAAGGTCATACATTGTTTTGCTATTGCTTACGCACAACGTTAAGGTAAGATTTGCCTGAGGGTCTAAATCAACCAAAAGAACTCGCTTCCCTTTCTTTGCGAACGCAAAAGCAAGGTTCACAGTAGTAGTCGTCTTTCCAACACCACCTTTCAGATTGACTACTGCAACTTTCCTCATTGTAGAGTGAGTAAGAATTACAGCCTATATAAAAGTTTTTCTTAAAAAATAAAGAAAAATAAAGAGAAATTTTCAGGGCAACTTAAAGAAGTTTTATGTTCTCTGCACCCTTTGGTACAGCAACGTACTTAATTCTCTTCTTAGCAGATTCTTTTCTGCTTGGTAAATATGATATCTTTACAACTTTCTTTCCTTTTCTTGTTGTTGGTTTCGCACTCTCAAGCACTACTTTAATTGCTCTATCTGGAACCAAAACTTGCTTTGCCCTTCTTTTGCCATTTAAGGTATATTTTAAGATTTTTTTCTTTGCCATATTTTACCACCGCAAAATATCTTTTTCTATAGCTATTTTTGGAAAGCTATTATTTAAAGTTTTCGCTTTTTTTTGTTGCTTCTTGAATGTGGTTTTTTAAAACGCTCGACAGAACTAGACGCTTTTTTATTCTTCAATCCAAACCCATAGTTTCTTTAAATGTCTTTACTTTGATCAAGTTATCTAAGAAATCACGCCCTTTATCAGTAATAATTAAGTACTTTCTATCGTTCTTTTTTATAAAATCGACATAATCTTTTTTTACTAAATCTTCCAAGTAATTTTTCATCAGTTTATAGGATAGATTCGCCTTAGTCATTAGCTGGGTTTGCTTGATTCGGCCACTTCTATTTAAGATGGTTAGCAAGATGTCATAAAGGATTTCTTCTTGCGTTCTTTTACTTCTTCTGTTCATCATTTTTCTTTTTTAATCTTTAATTCTCTTACACTAAAATGGACTAACACGTATGAAAAAAGCAACAGCACGAATCCAAAAAGTTCTAAGATTCCGGCACTAACATACAACCCTGGATGAAATGTTAAAAAGAGCATTTGACTCATCATTAAACTGAGGAATGCTGTCAAAACAAGTTTTTGGTTTAGTCTTTTTCGCTCTGTTTTTTTAAGATAAAAATAACTTATCTCTGCAAGTAAAATAGCGCTAGTTAAATGGAAAACGTAAGGGACTATTGATGAAACATAAGTCACTATCGTTATAAAATAAACCATTAAAGCCATGTGCTTCTTTTCTTCACTTTGTGTGATTAAGAAATATACTCCGACTAATCCGAGCAGGAATAGAACTCTACTTGTAAAATCGATGATGGGAACTAAATTAATTATAGCTAAACTTGTGTACTTCACCTCTAGAGAACCAATTAAAAGTTGCCTCTCAAATGGAAAATAGAGATTAATATTCCTAAAAGCTTTTATGAAATAAGATGCGGCAATTAACAGAAACGAAACGAATAACCATTTAGTTTTTTGATCATTTGTCATTTTGGTAGCTTTGTATGCGAACAATGCAATTAGTAAGAACACAAGCACTCCAAAATACTCAAAGACACAATCAAATCCTCTAAACCACGGTGGAGATATTATAAGTGTAGGTATTGCCATTTTTTACAACCCTTTTTAAAGAAAAAGCTTTTTAGATTATAAAAAGCTTATGAAACTTTTCAAGAAACATTCTTGGGATTTTTATTACAATAATTCAGCTCTTTTCTTTTTGATTAAGACCTCAGCGATTTTCTTTGGTAGTTTAACTATATCATCTTCTATAAAGGGTCCATAAATTTTTAGGTCGGGCCCAATGAATTTAGGTACGGGGTTTAGAATTCTAATCATGAGATATTTTTCCTCATCCTCTTTTTCCTCACTTTTGTTTTCATTAACGCTTTTGCTCGGTTGAGATGTATACTTGACTTTTGAGAATGTCATAAGGTTTTCAATTACTCCAGAATGATATTCTTTTAAATGGTTTAAAAAATTGTTAAAAAGCAACCTTTCCTCATCCAGCATGTTTTCAACATCTGAACTTTGGCTTTTAGTTTTAACAGAAATAATAGCTAAATCGGATATTTTTTTGATTCTCCGTTCAATTATTTCTTTGATTATTGATTTAAGATTGTTAAGCTCTCTTAAACCTTTTTCCTTATCAGCAGAGATAAAGATATCTTCAGTATTATTCTTAAACAAGAACTCGTATTTCTGCTTCATATATTTTAAGACGTCATCAAAGAACGTTTTTGGCAGTTTTTGAAGAGTAAGATTCTTCTTCTCACTTCGTAAAATGTCAAAAAGGCTTTCATAAGTTATTTTTATCTCATCATCATTTTGCTCATCCATACTCTTTAAGTAGTAACTGTTGTTTTTTAAGTTTTTTATTTTTCTTTTGAAAAATCCTTAATATAAGCAAGAATCAACGATTTTAACGTTTAATTTATCATAACTCAAGGATTTTTCCTGTTTTACCAACATTTATTACCGTTGTATTGCCAATTTTTTCTTCAATCCCTGTAGCCTCATGCACATGGGAGCACACAACTAAATCAGGCTGGAACTCCTTTATTATCTTCTCTAAAGCAATACTGCCTTTGAAGAATTTAGAGAAATTTTCTATCTTTGAACCTGAAGGATGAACATGGCTGACGACAACCCTTTTCTTAATATTCTTGTAATTCTTGATTTTGGTTAAATTATTCTTTAGAATCTCAAAAGCGACTTCTTCAGAGAACGGAAATGGCCCAACATTAGCGCCACCTAAGCCTGTTAAAGCAACATTGTTGTAAGTTACAACCTTGCCGTGTAAATCAATCAACTTATAAAGTTCGCTTAAGAACTCAGCAGTAGCGTCTGATTCATGGTTGCCTCTAACGAACATCGTTTTTAGATTTCTCTTAACGAATTCATATAGAGTGCCTGGAAAAAAAGTGTCAAAATGAGTTATGTCCCCACAGATTAATACTAAATCAACATTTTCTTTCTCAGCCTTTTCAGCTAACTGCTTAGATAAAGATACATCTCCGTGTATGTCGCCAAAAGCTAAAACTTTCATTTTACAGAATAAAAATAATTAAAAGAGATTATCTCCTTAAAAAGACAGGCTCTCCTTTTGATAGGTCTACTACAATTGAAGGCCTTCTTAACATAATATCATGATGTATAAAATAATGTATGTTATCCACATGAATCTTCTCAAGGTCTTCTGGTCCTTCTATTATGGAACCTTCACTTCTCGTAGCTGCTGTAGATACAAAAGGATGATTTAGCTGCGAAACAAACCTGGAAATCCAATGATTTGGTAGTCTTATACCAACAGTATCTCTTCCTTTATTTACCTCAGGAGATATTGCTTCTTTATTTTTTAATTTAAGAATTAAAGTAAAAGGACCAGGTAGTTTTTTAAGCCACTCTTCAGCTAATTTGTTAACTTCACAGTTCTGATAAACCCACTCCAAGTTAGGCACTATGATTGAGAACGGATTCTCAGTTTGTTTTATCTCACGAATTCGTCTTACAGGTTCATCTTCAGTTGCAATTGCACCAATCCCAAAAATGGTGTCTGTTGGATGTATAAACAGTTTACCATCAAGGATCTCTTTTATGAAGATATGCGGTTTTAGTTCGACTTCTTCTTTAGTAACAATTTGCATTTCTAAAAAGGAGTATTCAGGTTTCAGTTAAAAAGTTTTCCGTATTGTTGCTAAGTTTTAAGTTGAGAGCTTTTAAACTGCTTAGTAAAATATTTAAACATCTATAGTTATTTACTTATAGAAAAGATGGCCAGTGCACTCTCGGGGTATTCCTGAGGAAAGTCCGCCCATCGCTAACGGAGGCCTTCCAAAGAAGGATGCTTCACAGGCATAGCTCTTGGACAGAAACAAAACCGCCTGAAAAACAGGATGAGGTTCCCGAAGCTCTTTTCAAGAGCGAGATAACGAACCGACGTTTTTTCAGGAAAGGGTTAAACTCCAAGCTCCTCCGATGCAAGGTTGAACCGCAAAGTTGAATGTGCACACACTCGTTTATGAGTGACAGAAGGCGGCTTATGGCCATCTTTTCCTTTTCACTTTCTTTATAACTTTCTTCATATTTTTACGTTTTTTAGCAAAGTTTAAACAACTCCTTTTGAGAAGTAACATATGTTTTTAAATTACTCTTGCTTGTTGCTATGTAATGGATCCAGAAGTCTTTTTGAAAGTTGAAGACTTGAATGTCGCTTTAAACGATAACCTTATTTTGAAAGATATTGACCTTAAAGTATACAAATCCGAGATTCTTAGCTTTGTTGGTGTTTCAGGTTCTGGTAAGACGACTTTGCTTATGACGCTTTTAGGGTTGATAAAACCCGTTGGCGGTGACATATTCTTTGCTCACAAGACTAAAAAAGGCACAGTTTTTAAGTCAATATTTGACCATTTGGATTACTTTAGGTCCCATGTAGGTTTTTCAACCCAAGAGTCCTCTTTTTATAGAAAACTGAGTATCCAAGAAAACTTGGAATTCTTTGGCTCTATGTATTCGTTACCTTATGATGTTCTTAAACAGAGAATTGCGATTTTACTAGATCTGTTTGAGCTTAAAAATCACAGAGATAAAATTGCTGAGGAATTGTCTGGCGGTATGAAAAAGAGGTTAGATTTGGCCATCTCACTCATACACAACCCCTTAATCTTGATACTTGATGAACCTACTGCAGAATTAGACCCTGTGCTTAGAAAAGAGATGTGGTATTTTATTAAGAAGATAAATGAAAGGGGCAAGACGATTCTTTTAAGCTCGCATTTTATTAATGATATGGAATCATTAGCTGACAGAATTGCAGTCCTTTCAGATAATCAAATAGCCCTCATAGGAACACCTTCAGAAATTAGAGAGGGTATGGGTCTATCAGACCAGGTTGTTATTGAAACAACTCCAGGGAACTATGATAACCTGCTAAAAATCTTTTATAATCACAAAAAAATCGGTTTGCGTAACCATAAGATAAGTATGAATCATTTGACACTTTTGGTTAACGATAGTCATTCAGCTTTAGTTGAGATCATCAAGATTTTAGAAAACAGTTCAGAAAAAATAATTAACCTTGAATTAAGAAAACCACCTTTAGAAGAGTTGTTTGAAATGTTGCCCTGATTTTATGAAACTCTAATTGAAAAATGATACGAACAATCTTTGAAGTTATCAAAAAGGATTTGAAGTTGTTGATGAGGAGTAAGTTTTCCTCATTAGTGATTTTGCTCACCCCTCTTTTGATTATTTTGATAACTGGAGTTGCTTTGGAGAACCAAACAAATTTTTACATAACTGTAGGAACTTACTCTCAAAGTTATTCTCACCTTTCAAAATCATACATCTCAAACTTAGAATCAAACTCAGTTATTGTTGAATATTTTGATTCAGAGCAAGAATGTATTGATGCTGTTAAAATAGGCAAAGTACATGCTTGCGTTGTCTTCTCACCAGATTTAAGGATAGAGGAAAAATATAACGGTTTTATTAGATTTTATGTTGACTATTCTCATCTTAACTTAGCTTGGATTATCAAAGATTTATTGTTTACAAGTGCCGAGCAAGAGAGCAAAGAAATCTCTCAAAACCTAATTGATGACTTAATCTCAGTTGTTGAATTAACTAACGAGAATGTCGATAAAGAAAAGGCTGAGCTAACTAACCTTGCAACAAGCAATGATAAGCTCTCAAGTATATTCTCAACACTTTATTCATATATCTCTGTTTTGCATCCCGAATATGATCTTTCAAAGTTAAAGATATCTGATTTAAGTGATGCAGCCTCCTCTCTTAAATTGAAGTCTACAGGCGTTATTTCTTTAGCAAGTAATAAACTGTCCGAGTTAAGCTCTTCCTTGGATTCTTTGAAATCTACAATTTCTGCAATGAACAATTCAGAAGTTGAAGCCACACTTTTGCCGAAGATTGACCAAATGAAAGCAGATATTGTCTCATATCAACAGCTCTTAACTAGTAACAAAAATTCAATTGAATCTGAAGCTGGAGCTTTAGAATCATATATCTCAAACCTTAAATCTGCAATTGACGAACTATCACAAATTTTGAACCAAGTAAAAATTTCTCAGGAGAAATCTATCGAGTATGTTAATGATGGAAAACAAGAGGCAGTTAATTTATTGAATTACATCTTTAGCCTGCAAAAATCAATCAACGAGATTGAAAAGAAGATTGATGAAATCAACATTCTTTCTTCAGGAAAGATTGCAGAACCTTTCAAGACTGAGATAAAATCTGTAACTCCAGAAAAGCAAAGTATAACTTTGTTGTTTCCAATAATTCTTTCACTAATGATACTTTTTGTAAGTTTAGTTGTTTCTTCAACCCTTGTCCAGATGGAGAAACAGTCTGAAGCACATATTAGGAACATAACTACCCCAACAAAGACAATAGTGATAAGCTTAGGTATTTTTTTAACAACACTCTTTATTGTGTTGTTTCAATTTATAATATCAATGATATCTATAGCTCCGCTTGTCAACATCCCTAATTTTTTCCTAAGATTCTCGTCAGCACTATTACTGACTTTAATATCTTCTCCAGTTTTCATACTTATAGGAATCCTTATAGGAAGTTTATCTAAAAGTGAGCAGGGAAGTTTAATTTTAACCATTCTTGTGGCATTGCTCTTGATAATCTTTTCAGGTATGATATATCCTCTTGAAGGATTTCCAAGAGGATTCCAGATGGTGCTAAAGCTAAATCCTTTATACCTTTCGAACTATTTTTATAATCAGGTATTTGTTAAAGATGCAGCTTTAAGCCAAATGCTCCTACAGATACTAACTCAGATTTGCTGGCTGATTGGTCTTTTTATATCTTTAATTCTATTGCAAGATCTGTTTGATGAGAAGTTCTTAAGTAGGCATACAACAAAAGCATTGCATAGACCAAAGAAGAAAGCCTCAAACAAAAGAGCGAACTCACAGGAATACGCAAAATTAACCAAACTTCTTCTAGAACTTAACCACATTCTTTCACCTAAAAATAAACTAACAAAAGATCAGGTTGATGAAGCAAAGAGGCTGTACCTCGAAGCGTTAGCAATTTACCAAAAACTTGATAAACGGACAAAGGAAGAATTCTTTGATGAACTCAATTTGATACATAAAAAACTCTCAGCTTTATGAAAATGAACATAGTAGAAGCGAAAAACGTAACCCTAGCTTATAAGAATTATCTAGCCCTTAAAGATGTCTCTTTTAATATTAAGAAAGGGACGGTTTTAGGGATTCTTGGAGAGAGCGGTGTGGGAAAGACAACTTTGTTATCTTTAATTGTTGGTTTAATCAAACCATCTTCTGGAAGAATTCTTTTAAACCTTGATAAAACAAAAATAGGTTTTTCTTTTCAAACACCATCTTTTTTTGATGAGTTGACTGTTGAGGAGAACATCGAGTATTTTGGTAAGTTGTTTGGTTTAAGCAAAACAGAACTAGCAAGAAACAAAAAATTTTTGTTAGGTTTCCTCGAATTGAAAGATTACTCTAAAAAAATCGCTAAAGAACTCTCAGGAGGTATGAGAAAAAGATTGGATGTCATTTTATCTCTACTTAATGACCCTGAGCTTATTATTTTAGATGAACCTGTGGGCGAATTGGATCCTTTCTTGAGAGAGAAGGTTAATGAGTTAATCTCAATTTACAATAAAAAAGGCGCTACTATTGTTTTGACATCTCACTATCTTTCAGATTTGATGGACGTTTGTGAAGAGTTTATAATATTAAAAGACAAGAGTGTGATTTTTTCTGGTTCTTTTGAGGAGCTATTGTCAAAGCTGGATGTTAATTACAAGACTCAGATTGTATTAGAAAATGAGAGGGATGTAGAATTGTTTAAAACAATCTTTAGATATAATGAATCTTTGTCTGTAAGAAATAAAGTGATTTTTTTGCATAAGGATAAGCCTTTGTTTTATAAACTCCTCTTGCATTTTATTAAAAAGAATAACATCAAGGTAAAAGAAATAAAAGTAACTTCCCCAGAGCTGAGAGATTTGTTTTTAGATTTAGTCTCAAACAAAGAAAGAAGCCTGAAACCAGACAAAGCTGAAGAGGAAAATAAATCTGATGTCGATAAAAAAGAACAAACTTTAGCTTAAAGAACATGATATTCAAAAACCTAAAGATTTTTTTGAGGAACAAAGCATCTCTGACAGTATTACTCGTAAGTCTATTCCTTCTTATTATAATACTTATACCTTTGTTTAGACAGGACACACAAAGTTTGGTTATTGCTTATTATCAAAAGGGAGCTTCAAATGTTACTGATTCAATAAAAATGATATTAAACCAATCACCTAATGTTCTCATTGAATCCCGAGATGAACAAGCCTGTATAGATTCAGTAAAAAAATCAACATCTAAAATATGTATAATCTTTCCAGAGAATCTTTCTATTTCAGAGGATTTCAATCAATCAATTGAATTCGTAATAGACCAATCAAAAATAAATATTGCTTACTTATTGCTTGACAGAATCAAGTCAGAACTCAATCTTTTTACCAAATCAAAACAATATGAATACATTGATGAGGTATTAGATTCATATAAAAATGCTACTGAGAACATCTCTCAAGCCCTATCAAAAATCAATGACGGAATTAATCTCGTATCCAAAATTAATAATGTGAACACTCATATCCAGTTACTGCTTTCCCAAATAAATACAAATTCTAAAACTTTAGATGCCTTTAAACTTAAAGAATCAGCATTTGAACTTGTAAACTTATATAATCGAGTAAGTGATTTAACTCAACAGACAATAAGTTTATTTGATGACTTATATGAGAATATCGAACAGATAAACGAAAGCTATAACTTTTCAGAACAAGAATTGAATTTATCCAAGTATTTTAAGGATTACATTGAAATTAAATTTGATTACCTTAGGAAGAAAAATCATTCCAATGAGAAAACCTCTGATTTGTTAAATAACGTTAACGATTTTGCAGCATATTATCAAGATTCTAAATCCAACTTAGAATTAATTGAACAGAAAAAAGAAGCAATAAGTGAAGATTTATCTAGAATTGAAGAGACAACAAATGGGTTATTGCAACTTCTTTCATATCAAAAATCAATTTTAGAAAAGGTAATAAAAAACTACAATTCGTTACCTATCAAAGAAACAGAAACTCTTGTAGAACCTATAAAAACTAAAATTATCCCAATATTCGAGTCAAACAATGAATCTGTTATACTGCCTTCAGTTTTATCTTTGTTAATCATATTCTCCTCATTATTATTCTCATCTTCAATCGTTGTTTCAAATAAGTTGTCCCGAGGTAGCTTACGAGAGATTCTTTCTAGAAAGAACAAAATGTATTTTTACTTGTCTTCCTTCTTCTCATCTTTTGTTATTGTTTTGATAGAATTGTTTGTGTTTATAGTTATAATCTCCTTAGCTTTACACTTAACTGTTAATCAAATCCTGTGGTTTTTATTACTATTATTGATATCAATTCCTATTTTTTGTTCTTTGGGTATTCTTATAGGCAACTTGAGTTCCAGCAAAGAAACTGCAGCATTTTTCTCTTTAATCTTAACAGTTGTTTTGTTGATATTATCAGGAGATTTGATGCCTGTCGAATTCTTCCCAGAATTTGTAAAACATGCACTTATGTTCTCACCTTATGAAATCTTCAAAAAGTTTTCTTTTAACATCGTTGTCGGAAATTTAAAAGATGTGCTAACATCAAATCAACTGGCAACATTAAGTTACTATCTAATCTCGTTTTTACTTTTTTCTTATCTTACATTTAACAACGCTGAAAAAATTAGAACAAAAATGCTAAACGATTTAAGCAAGAGACAATTAAAGAAATCAAAGCTAAAGCCAACAAAACACAAATAAAACTAAGCATTTCAGTCAGATTTTTATAGTTTTAAGTTCTGCTTTTAACTGCTTTTCAAGATGATAACATGAGAATAATTATTATAGGAACGCCAGGAACAGGGAAATCTACTTTAGCTAACTTTTTATCAAAAAGTTTGCAGATTCAAACATATAATGTTACTGATTTAATCAAAGAAAGTGAGCTGAATAAAGAATACAACAAAGAACTGGATACCATTGAAGTGGATGAATCTGAGTTAAAAAAGTTTCTTGATGAATCCTTCAAAGACAAAAAAGATTTTATCCTGGATGGACACTTAGCCCATCTGCTTTCAAGTAACTTTGTTGATCTGTGCCTTGTCTTAAGATGCGATAATTCTGTACTTTATCAAAGATTAACTGCAAGAGGTTACTCAAAAGATAAAATCAAAGATAACCTTGAATCTGAAATCTTTAATCAATGTTATGAGGATGCTAAAGCGAGAAATCATAAAATTTTAACAATAGACACATCCAATTTCAAGGACGAAGATTTTTCGTTGTTATCAGATTTTATTAAGGCAAATTTATAAAGTTAAAAATAATCTTGTTTACACAATGACTCTTGGAAAAGAAGCTAAAAATGCATTGAATGACTTAAACTCCTTTAGAGACTTTAGCTGGTTAGATGTTAGGGCAATGCTTTCAGAGATTAAATCATATTTAATTAATTCAAAAGTGGACAAGGTTTATGAAATTAATAGAGAGGTTTTACAACTAAGGTTTCATAACCCGGTTCATAAGAAAATAAACCTAATAATACAGTTACCAAAATTTTTCTTTATCACAAAAAAAGAGTTTGAGAAACCAACGCAACCTTCAGGTTTTGTTATGCTGTTAAGAAAAAAACTTCAAAATTCACGCCTTTTATCCATAGAACAAGTGCAGTCAGAAAGATTACTCAAACTTGTTTTTTCAAAAGAAGAAAACTTTGTTATGTACATTGAGTTCTTGAAACCTGGCAATATTATCCTTTGTGACGAACAAGACGTTATTATTGCTGCTTACAGAAATTTAGAATTCTCATCCAGGAAAATTTTCCCAAAAGAGAAATATGTTTTTCCTTTTAAAGAAAATTTAATCTGTTTAGAGAAAGAAAAGTTCTTTGATGTCTTAATAAACTCAAAGAAACAGAACATCGTAAAAGCCTTAGCACTAGATTTAGCTTTAGGTGGCTTTTATTCAGAATTGATTCTTTCAATACCAAACATAGATAAATCCAAGAAGGCTGCAGAGCTTGATAACAAAGAATTAACTGCGATTTATGAACTATTCCAGACTTTAGTAACCGCTTCAGGTGAGGAAAAGAATAAGGAAAGTTATCTTTTTGGCAAAGACTATTCGCCAATCTTTTTTGATAAACAACGAGAAATCATTGCTAAAAACAAACAAGCCGTTAAACTATTTCCAACATTCTCAGATTTAGTTGCATATCTTTTTGAGAATTCTAAATTAGTTAAAGAACAAAGCTCTGGAACAAGTAAAAAATCTGAAAAGATAAAGAGAATTATTGATTCTCAGCTTAAAGAATTAGAGCGTGCTAAAAAAGATTACGAGTTAGCTAAATCTCAAGGTGAAGCAATATACCAAAACTATGCAGTTTTGGAACAGATTATTAGCGAGATAAAAACTTTGAGAAAGAAGAACTATGACTATGAACAGATTCAAAATTTGCTTCTTGAAAAAGGTTATAAAATCAAGATTAATCCAGAGGAGAATAAACTAATCATTGAGCTTTAAAGCTAGCAGACAAATACATTTATAAAACTTAAACGAATTCTTTTTTTTATGATACGAAGTCCTATTTGCTCGGTTGTGGGTCATGTAGACCATGGTAAATCAACCCTTCTAGATTTCATAAGGGGAACGAAAATTGTGTCTAAAGAAGCCGGTGGTATAACTCAAGCAATAGGCGCTTCCTTGGTTCCCATTGAGAAGATTAAACAGATAAGCGGACCTTTGATTAAAAGTTTGAATATTGATATTACCATTCCAGGCCTGCTTTTTATTGATACCCCAGGTCATGCAGCTTTTACAAACTTAAGAAAACGAGGAGGTAACCTTGCAGACATTTCTATTTTGATTGTAGATATAAATGAAGGGTTTATGCCTCAAACTATTGAGTCCTTGCAGATTCTTAAAGAATACAAGACCCCGTTTATTGTTGCAGCAAACAAGATTGATAAATTGCCAGGATTCCAGATAAAAAAGAACACCCCTTTAGTTAGTCTATTAAATTCTCAAAGAGAGGATGTTCAAAGGCTTATGGATACCAAGATTTATGAACTCGTAGGCAAACTTTATGAATTTGGATTTAATGCAGAACGATTTGATAGAGTATCAGATTATACACAACAAGTTGCAATTGTCCCAATTTCAGCAATGCTTGGTACAGGTGTTCCAGAACTACTTATGTTACTTGTAGGTTTAGCTCAGAAATATCTTGAACAATCACTGAAGCTCAACCTTAGTGATGAAGCTAAAGGCACAATTCTTGAAGTAAAGAACATTTCTGGCTTGGGAAAAGTAATAGATGTTATACTTTATGATGGCCTGCTGAAAGTTGGCGATTCTATAGTTATAGCAACCCTTGATGAACCTATAGTTACTAAAGTTAAAGCATTATTTTTACCAAAACCTTTAACAGAAATTAGAGAAAACAAAAGCAAATTTGAGAGTGTTAAACAAGTCACTGCATCCTGTGGTGTTAGAATTGTTGCTTCAAATTTGGATAATTGTTTAGCAGGCATGCCAATTATTTCTTTAAAAAATGATTCTGAACTCGATAAAGTGATAAGTCAATTAAGGACTGATGTTGGAGAGGTTCTTTTTGAAACTAACAAAGATGGTCTTCTAGTTAAAGCTGATAGCCTTGGAAGTCTTGAAGCGCTTCTTACTCTTTTAAAAGAAAATAATATTCCTGTTAGGAAATCTGGTTTGGGAGATATAACTAAAAAAGATATTATTGAAGCTCACAGCTTAAAAGAGAAAGATCCTTTGTTGGGTGTGATCCTAGGATTTAATGTTGGTTGCAGTGAAGACCCACAGGGTGTTGATGTAATCACAGATAATATTATTTATAGAATAATTGACAGATACAAAGAATGGCTTGAAGCAAAGAAACTAGAGTTGAGAAAACAAGCTTTAGCAGATTTACCAAGCTTAGCAAAAATACAAATTTTGCCAAATTACATATTTAGACAATCTAACCCAGCAATTGTTGGCGTAGAAGTTTTAGCTGGAACTCTAAGGAAAGATACTCCTTTGATGAAAGATAATGGCCAACCTGTTACTAGGGTAAAAGAAATTCAAGTGGATAAAGAAAGTGTGAAAGAGATTCCAAAAGGCGAGCAGGCGGCGGTATCTTTAGTCGGAATAACTATAGGTCATCAAGTGAAAAAAGACGATGTTTTATATGCCTTCTTAACTGCAGAACAATTCAGAAAATATAAGGACGCAAAAGATGTTCTGGATGAAGAACAAATTGAAATCTTAAGAGAAATTGCAGCAATCATGAGAAAAACAGATATTACCTGGGGCATATAACTTATCAAACTAAGCCGTTAATTCTTGAAGTTGCTTTCTTTATAGAATTCAGGTAGCTCATTGTCTTCTACTTTTTTATCCCTCTTTAAGTTTGAATATATTAAAGACATACCAAAGATAGAACTTAATGACCAGATGAAGGCACTTAGAACTTTTACGCTTCCGGTTTCTATACCTGTAGCAAAATCACCTGTAACTGCTCCTGTTATTGTTGGTGGAGCTATCGATGAGATTATTCCAACAAAAGAAGCTACTAAAAGTATCGTTCCAATAATCAACGGGAAGTTGTCTTTCTCAACAGGTTCTTCAAGATGAAACCTTCGAGCTATTTTTTTATAGGCTCTCTCTATTTCTTCATCATGGTGTTTAAAACTCTCTTTCAGTACTTTTCTTTCCTCTTCATTTAAAGTGCTCCAGTAATCTTTGATTTTATCCTTGTGAAACCGAATTTCGTTTAGTTTCCTTATAGCTTCTTCATCACTGATTTGTATCCTCAAATGCTTATAAGCAACATGTTTAATGAACTCTTTCTCAAGGTATCTCTTTAGGATAGGATCAATTTTTTCCGGAAAATTGCGGAAGATTCTCTTAGCATGAATGTCGTCAATAAAGATACCCTTCTCAAAGTAAATCTCTTTTATTTTTTTAGGACTAAGTTTCTTCCTAAAATCCTTCAGCCATTTTTTATGGGAATCCATTTTATGTTTTGATCTTACAAATCAATCAAATAACGCATGTACTCTTCTTTCTTTGGGTACGAAGTTTAAAATTTTTTCCTTTGCCACTTTACCGCAGCCCAAAAAGTCGTTTCCATGCTTCACAATCACAAATTTGTTTATACTTATATCAACTTTATCATTAATCTGTTTTTCTAAGCTCTCATTTATCTCAATCTCTTCCCCTAAAATCCATTTATTCATACTTTTTTCATCTATTTCAATAATGTTTTTACTAGCAGATGGACCTATTATCTGAGAGCCTTCAATTGATAACCTTAAACCGTCTTTATCTTCAGTAGCAAAATAACACCCCGCTCTGTTAACTCTTAGATTCTCAGGGATCTTATCAAAACCATCGTATTTCTTTAGAATGTAATATCTTTTACGAGTTTCTGAAAACAGAAAGAAATATTCTTTCTTTAATGATTCGAGGTCGCAACCGAAACTATTGCTTAACTTTTTTATTAATTCCTTGGTTTCTTTACTATTCAATACTGTTAATGGAAGTTTCATTATTAAAGAAACAGATTACTGCTTTTAAATAATTTACCAATTTTAAAACCAAACAGCATTTATTCTGCAATTATTCTTTTTTATTGCTGCCAAACACGATTGAAGCGTAACCAACAAAAGAATCTGACGGATATATTTCTGACGACTGATAATATTTTAAAAGCTCCCCTTTTATTTGGCTACTCTCATTATGTTCTTCAAGTTTGGCTAAATACTTCAGTAACGCAGTTATTGTGTATCTGCCGCAGATTGTTCTTTGGTTAGCTCTATCCAAAAATGTTTCTGCATCTTTTTTCAGGATAATTTTTATTGATTCAAAATCATCACGTTCAACTTCTTTATTACCTGGTTGTCCAAATGGAGTGTAATGGTAATCGATTCCATAATGTGTGAAATCCGAGCTAGCGATAACTATGATATTCTGATGATGTTCTTTAGTTAACCTAACCAAAGCTTCTCCGAATAAATCAAAGTTAGTATCTGCATCAATTACTGCTGGAACTATGGTAAATTTGTCTTTGAAAAGATATTGTAAGAATGGAATTTGTACCTCTATAGAATGTTCATAAACATGTGGCGATTCATCTAGAGGAATGTTTGAAAGTTTGCTTAATTCTATTGAAAGAAATCGATTGTTCTTTGCAACTCCTAGAGGCGTCTCAAAGTCATACAGACTTATTCCTGAGTTACCCAACCCTGTATGATTCACTCCAAGAATAACAAAAACTGTTTTTTCCTCTACTTTGGTATTCTTCAATGCATGAAAACCGTGAGCCGCGCACGGTCCTGAAAAAACATAGCCTGCATGCGGTGAGATCAATCCAAGTATCTTTTCAAAACTGCTTGATTTAAAACTAACTGTTGGACCAAAAGGTGACGAGAAACATCCTTCAATTTCTTTTATCAATTCATCCCGGTTGGCAGAATAAAACCTTCCTGCAACAACAGGTTTTCTTATCATGGTTACATATTGTTTTTTCGATTTTTTAAATTTAATCTAATATGCCTAGTCTATCAAAACCTTTATAAACTAAATCTTTTTTCGTAAATCAAATATGGCATTAGAAACTATTATGAAGTTCCTGCCCGAAGTTAAAGCGCCTACTCAAAAGAAACTTGGGTTAAAGCCAAAACTCAAATGGACCTTAATGGTTCTTGTCATTTATTTTATCCTGGGTTTTGTTCCTTTGTTTGGTTTGGGAGATAATGCTCTTCAAAGGTTTGAATTCTTGTCAGTTGTTTTGGGTGCTAAATTTGGTTCTCTTATAAGCTTGGGTATTGGTCCTATCGTCACAGCGTCTATTATCTTACAACTGTTAGTTGGTGCAGGCATTCTAAATTATGACTTGACTAAACCCAACGATCGAAAGAGATTTGAAGCTCTCCAGAAGATCACAACAATTTTTTTCATACTCTTTGAAGCATTTTTATACGTATATATGGGCGGATTATCTCCAGCACCGTTTTATGACCCACAGACGAATGCTTTTGTATCTACTCAAAGCGAGGGCGTAATTCAATTAGCTGCTTCGCAGATTAATGCTCTAAGATTGCTATTGGTTTTTCAGTTAGCTATTGGCGGTTTTATTATCTTGTTGCTTGATGAGGTTGTTTCTAAATGGGGTATTGGTTCAGGTATTAGCTTGTTCATCGCTGCAGGAGTCAGCCAGCAGATATTTGTCGGAGCTTTCAGCTGGGTAAAATCTGCGTACGGCGGTGCAGAATATCCTGTCGGAGCAATCCCTGCATTGTTTGTAGCCCTTAGAAACTCTGATGCTGTGACTGCATTAACCAATCTTGCAAAGATTTTCTTTACAATTTTGGTGTTCCTCTTAGCGGTATATGCGCAAGCAATGAAGGTTGAGATACCTCTCTCTTATGGGAAGGTAAGAGGTTACGGTATAAAATGGCCTTTAAGATTTATTTATACAAGCAACATCCCGGTTATATTAACAGCAGCTTTATTCGGTAATCTTCAGATTCTAGCGAGGCTTTTAGAAAACGCTGCAGCCAATTCAACAAACAAGTTTTTAGAATTTATCTCCGTTTATGTTCTAGGTCAAATAAACACTGCGAAAGCAGGTCATGGTATTGTTCAATGGATTTCTGGTCAAAATCTGATACAAAGATTGATAACAGGTTCCTTTAGCTTTTCAGTACTTGGTCAGGCACTGATTTATGTACTATTAATGGTTGTTTTCAGCATATTGTTTGGAGTGATCTGGGTTCAGACCTCAGGCATGGATCCAAAAAGTGTCGCGAAACAGATTACTTCATCAGGCTTACAGATTCCAGGTTTCCGTTCAGACATAAGAATACTTGAGAAATTGTTAAAGAGGTACATATGGCCTTTATCTGTTATGGGCGCAGGTTTTGTAGGTTTACTTGCAGCTATTGCTGACCTGACAGGCGCTTTATCCAGAGGAACAGGTATTCTGTTAACAGTGATGATTGTATATAGATTCTATGAGACTATCGCAAAGGAACATGCTATGGACTTATCACCTAACTTGCGAAAGTTTATTAAAAACTAAGGTGACTCTAAGGTTTGGTGAAAAATTATGATGGATTTTTTAAATGGTTTTATATCTCAGTACCCGCTTTTCTTTTTATTGCTCGTTTCTTTGCTAATTAGCGTTCTGATAGTTTTGATGACAAAGTTCTTTACAGACCAGAAACATATGAAATATCTCAAAGAAGAAATGCAGAAATTACAGAAAGAAATGAAAAGTACTAAAGATACAAAAGAGATCTCAAAACTTAACAAAAAGCTGCTCAAATTAAATTCAGAGTATATGAAACATTCTATGAGGGTAAACTTATACACGTTTTTGCCAATCATTCTTATATTTAGTTGGCTATCCAATATCTATTCAGGATTGCCTTTTGAACCAAATACAACTGTTGATTTAGTTGTTAGCCTAAAAAGTGCTGATTTAAACGTATCTCTCCAGGTTCCAGAAGGCCTAAAACTCATTAATCAAACCAAAGATTCGTCAAAAATTGTTTATACACTTTTATCAGAAAAAGAAGGCTCTTATGAACTAAAATTCCTGCCATGCAACAGCACTTTGAACTTAGTTTCTTCAACTCAACTAACTAATAAAACAGAACCAAGAATTGCCTTAAATGATAACTGTGTTAAAAACATTATTGTTAGATACAGACCTTTGAAGTTCAATATTCTTGGAATAAAGATGAGCTGGTTTTGGGCATATATCTTATTCTCTTTATTCTTTAGTTCAATAATACGAAAAGTCATAAAAGTGTATTAAGGTAATTTATCTATTTTTGTTTTATTTTTGTTTTAAGATAACGCTTTTTTAGAGAATGCTTAAATCTAAATAATGCTAAGAAATTGTCTAAGCCATCTTTTAGAGCATTTAACTTCTTTTTACCAACTCTCTTACGATATGTTATTGGTATTTCTTTAACTCTCTTGTTCAGGAAGATCGCGAATAATTTGATTTGTTCTGAGAAAGGCATGCCATCACCCATTAACTCAAAATCAATCTCGTTTAGAAACTCTTTATTAAAAATCCACATTCCTGATTGTGAATCTTTTAGCTTGGCTCCGAAAAGAATATTTGTTGTTAAAGTTAAGATTTTATTTCCAATGTAATTTATTATAGGCATAGAACCGGGTTGCAATTCATGAAACCTATTTGTTGTAATGAAATCATAATTGTTGATTTCTTCAAAAAATTTATCTAAATCAATAAAAGGATAAGAACCATCGCTGTCACCGGTAATAATTACATCGCCTGTTGCCTTTTTAAAACCTGTTTTGTAAGCGGCACCATAACCCTGTTTTTTTTCAATAACAACTTTAGCTTCAAAAGATTCAGCAATTTCTTTAGTTCTATCTTTAGAGTTGTTATCAACTATAACAATCTCATAGTCTGTAATTAAACCTTTGCTTAGAAGTTTGTTGGCTGCAGTTTTAATCTCATTAATTGTTGCTCCAATGCTTTCTTCTTCATTGTATGCTGGCAGTACAAAACTAACTTTCATTAGAACAGACTTATTGTAAACTATATAAAAATCTTTTTATAACCGATTAAACTTAAAGAAAAATAAAGATAATCAAAAAATAAAAACAAACAACAATCTTAGATGTCCAAGATACCGTCTTTTGTTATAATGAATGCACATTCCTCTTCCGGCAAGCTTGGACTATCAACAAGTCTAGCTACTCTAGTTCCTTTCTTACCTTTTCTTAGATAAACCCTAAAAGTACTTGAATGGGCAACTACATGTCCACCAATAGCTTGGGTTGGGTCTCCAAAGAAAGTATCGGGTTTTGCCATGACCTGATTTGTAACCACTACTGCAAGATTGTGGTAGTCGGCAAGCTTGAGCAATTCGTGCATGTGCCTGTTTAGTTTTTGTTGTCTTTCTGCAAGAGTTCCTCTTCCGACGAACTCTGCCCTGAAATGCGCAGTTAAAGAATCTACAACAACAAGCTTTGCCTTTATTTTCTCTTTTTTGATTAATTCATCAATTTTCTCTACGAGTAGCATTTGATGATCTGAGTTGTATGCTCTTGCAACTCTTATTCTCGATAGCGCATTTTTGTAGTCAATTTTTTTAGCGTTAGCCATATCAATAATTCTTTCAGGCCTAAAAGTGTTCTCAGTATCAATATAGATTACTTGCGCTTCTGGGTCAGATGCAACAACATTAACAGCTAAAGAATGTGCAATCTGTGTCTTTCCAGAGCCAAATTCACCGAAGAGTTCAGTAATACAACCTGTTTCAACTCCTCCACCTAAAAGTCTATCAAAAGCTTTGCTTCCTGTTGAGATTTTCACAATTTTTTTTCGTTTCTCTAACAGCTCTGCTCCAGTTTCAAATCCCATCTCCAAAGCATCCCTGGCGGCAGAAATTATCTTTCTTGCAACACCCTCACCTACACCAATGGATTCCATTAAATCTCCAGGACTCGCAACAGCAATAGACATAAGGTTATCATAGCCTGCATCTATCAATTTTTCAGCAGTAGCACTTCCCACACCAGGTAAATCTGTTATTGACTTTACTTTTCCTTCACTCATGATTATCACATTAGCAAGATAGCTAATTCGTTTTATAAATATTTTGCATGAAAATGTCCAATGTTTTTTAGAAAAAGCCCTGTTTCTTAAATCCCATAAACAAATAACTTTTTTAATTCCATGTTGTTCTTAAAAAATATGTTTTATGTAATCTTGTGGGAACCCGAAACACCAGGAAATATTGGTGCAGTAGCTAGAGCAATGTCTAATTTTGGTTTCGAAAATCTTGTTCTTATAAATCCCCAGTGCGATTATCTCTCTTCAGAAGCAATTGCTCGTTCTAAACATGGTTATGATCTCTTAAAGTCCGCGAAAGTAGTTAATGAGGGTTTCATAGACACTTTAGATGTTAAAATAGGAACCTCTAGCAAGGTTGGCGGTCCAAGAAATGTTTTCAGAACTCCTGTTGATGTAAGCAATTTACCAGAACTTCTGGATTTAAATGCTGATTTGAAAATTGGCTTAATTTTTGGTCGAGAAAGCATTGGTTTAAAAAATGAAGAATTAGAAAAATGTGATTTCTTAGTTTCAATTCCCGCAAGCAAGGAGAACAAAGCGCTTAACTTAAGCCATGCAGTTGCAATTGTTTTATATGAACTCTTTAAGAGCACAAACAAAGAAACTCACATATCTCACTTTGAGTTAGCAAACAAAGATGAGAAAAGAGTTCTTCTAGAGTTACTACACAAAATCTTAAGTCATCTTGAGTTTGCCAGGCCACAAAATAAAGAGACAATAGAACTTGTTTTTAATAGGATAATTACAAAATCTTTCTTATCAAAAAAGGAAGCAACAACCATGTTGGCTTTTTTTAGAAAGCTTTTATCAAAACTGAAGTAATTTTAGAGACGGTATTTTTTGTATTCTGGTATAATTCTCGACGTCTTTTATATTCTCTCAAATCAAAAAAATTATAAAGCTTTATTTTATGTTAATTATTGAAATGACTGATGAGGATTTTAAGATAGAAACTTTCGAAGGGGAAACCTGTCCGTTGTGTAATCAAAAGACCTTAACTTTAATGGAAAGTGAAAGGACTATACCTTATTTTGGTAGGGTTATTTTATTTTCCATGAATTGTTCAAATTGTCATTATCATAAATCTGATGTGGAGATTCCTGAAAGAAGGGACCCAGTTAAATACACTCTTACTGTTGAAACTGAAGACGATTTGAAGGCGAGAGTGATAAAATCTGCAGAGGCAACAGTAAAAATTGGAAAGGTTGCAACAATCGAACCAGGCATTGATTCTAATGGGTACATTAGCAACGTGGAAGGCGTTATTCAAAGATTAAAGAATCAACTAGAAGGAATGTTAAACACTGAGGATAAACCTGAGGTAATTAAAAAAATCAAATCGCATCTAAAGAAACTCAGAAGAGTGTTGTGGGGAAGCGATAAGATTACTATCACTATATCAGATCCTTCCGGAAATTCTGCAATCATCAGTGATAAAGCCCAAATGACCAAAATTAAAAAATAATAAAAACAACAGCTTTTTATCTTTATTTTTATGAATCACCTTAAGTTGCTCAGCACTGCAATCAAATTTTATTCTCGTCCAGATATAAAACAAGCAATATTCTCTTCTTCTTTAGATAGAGAATTTGTTCCGAAAATTTTGTCCAATAAGGATATAATTTTTGGTTCCAGACCGAACCAGATTAATTATCCTGATGATTTAGACTTTTTTATTAAGTCTCGAGCGGTTTCTTTTCATATCTCTGAGGAAAGATGGACTGACCCATTAAAGCTGGTTACAGGTATTAATGATAAAGAATTAAACTCTTTGAGGAAAGGCTGGGATTTAGTCATAGATATAGATTTTCCTCTATTTGAAGTCAGCAAACTAATCGCAGCAGAGATTGTGAACGCTTTATTAGAACATGGGATAAAAACAATCTATGCTAAATTCTCTGGCAACAAAGGTTTTCATATAGCTGTACCTTTTGAAGTATTCCCTGTAAAAGTAAACAATATTGAAATAAAAGACACTTTCCCAGAATTACCATCTAGAGTATTAAGTTACCTTTCCTATTATATTGATAATCCGAATAACAATTTCAACTTATCTCGCAAAATTTTGGCAAAAGTAGAGGATCTACCTAAAGAGTTAATAAAGGACTTCTGTTTGAATTGTTTGTCAGAAGTTACTCCATCAGTAGAAGAAGACAAGTATATCTTTGTCTGCAAGAAATGCGGAAATCAGAAAGAATTAACCTACAAAGAGTATTCTACAAAGAAATATCTTATCTGTGATAAATGCAACGGTTTTATGGAATTAACTCATGTTACTAAGCGCACCTGCCCAAATTGTGGTTCAGAAAAGCTTGTTAAGAAAGTTAACTTAGGACTAGACAGCATTTTAATCTCAAAGAGACACCTTTTTAGAAGTCCTTATTCTTTGCACGAGAAAAGTTTACTCTGTTCATTACCTATATCTTATAAAGAAATCCTTGATTTTGAGAGGGAATTCGCATCTCCAGAGTCTGTTAAGGTGAAGTATGATTTCCTTCCGAACGATCTTGGCTCAAGAGATTTACCTGTTGAAGCAACAAAGCTATTTATTCAAGCCCTAGATTTTACTAGCAAGCAGAAAATCAATCAGGAAAGAAAAACTCAAACAAACCAAAATCAAACTCGAGATAAAAACGCTCCCCAAGTATATATAACAACAAAAACTGAAAACCAGATAAATTTAGAATTTTTTCCGCCTTGTATCCTTGAAGGATTAAAAGGTTTAGAAGATGGCAGAAAAAGATTCTTGTTTATACTTATTAATTTCTTAAATCAGCTTAATTGGAGCTCTGAACAAATTAAAGAATTAATCTTAGAATGGAACAAAAAGAACGCAAAAGAACTTCCACCAAGTATTATTAAAGCGCAATTAAATTATCATATTAAGAGGAAGAACATGCCGCCAAATTGCAGCTCTGAAGGTTTTTATTTAGATATTGGAATCTGTAAAAAGGACGCTTTTTGCAACAAGATTAAGAATCCAGTATCTTATGCTTTAAAGAAGTATTTCTTAAATACGAAAAATAAAAAAACTAACAAAGATAAATCTTAATTTGTGTTAAACAAATAAAGAGTGTGAAAAAATGCATTGCGACCTTTGTGGTAAAGAAACAGACGAGATTTATAAGGCGGAAATTGAAGGTTCAGTTTTTAATGTCTGCAGAGATTGTGCATCTTTAGGTAGAATCATTTCTAAAGTCAGCACGAAATCTCATAATAAGGTTGCAAAGTCTTTTAAAAAACAACAACGTGTTGAAAAGGAAGTAATCCAAGTAATTGTCCCGGATTACGCAAAGATTATACGCTCTGCTAGGGAGAAAGCTGGCTTAAAGCAAGAGGAATTAGCCAAGAAGATCGCTGAGAAAGATTCTTTGATTCATGCGATAGAATCTGGAAAACATGAACCTCCTATAGCCGTTGCACGCAAGCTAGAACGTGCTTTAGGTATACATTTAATCACAGAAGAAGAAGTGAGTTATAAGGAGCCTAAGAAATCCAATTCCAAGGATCAAAGTGATGAGATTACTTTGGGTGACATTATCAAGATCCGAAAGAGATGAAATCATAATTTTCTTTAGGTTCTTTAATTTGATAACTTTTAATGATTGTTAATAGTACAGAATTTTTTCTTGAGAGATACTCCTCAAAACTTTTTGTTAAGATAATTCCTGAAATGTTGTACTCTTTGATTCTTTTCTTAAACTCATAGGAATCTATTATTGAGATGAACTCTTTGAACTCACTTAAACTCTTTTCAGAAGGTTTGTTGTCTTCAACAATAACTTGTTGCAACAAACTTGTTTTATTTTGCGACTCTAATACCCTTAAAACATAATCTGTATCTTGATAATAGAATCCAGAACACATATTGTTGTCAAAGAAAGCAATATTGCCTCCTAAAACTTTGATTAGACATACATCCTTTGGAGCAACTATGTTCTTTTGAGATAAGTTAACTTTTGAATTTATGATCGACATTGTTTCCTTAAAACTTTCAGCTCGTTCTAAAGATTTTACCACGAGGATTGGTTGTGGAAATATAATTAATAACAACAGTAATGTTATTGTTAGGACTTTAAAGATTTTATTTGAATACTTTGATTCTAAAATGTATTTTATTGAAACGCCAGTACTCATGTTCAAGAACACAGATCCTAAGATTAAGCTGTATTTAGAATATTTTGCTAATGCTAAAGATAAAATGACTAACATTATAACCAGAACATCAAAGTACTTGAATTCTTTTTTATAACCTAAAACGATAAACGCAAGGATTGCTAAAATAAAAACAATCAATCTTATTGATAAAAAGTGTGATAACTCAAATAATATTTCGGTTATAGATACGATAGGAAAAAATGTTAATTTTAAGTCAAAGAACTTTCTAAAGTATACATAATAGGAATACACTGCAAACAAGACTGTGTCAAAAACAATAATGCCTTTGTTTCTTTTTCTAAAATCAAAATATAATATTAGGAATATACTGGAAATTAAGAATACGTAGTTGAAAGAAGAAAGTATCAGGAAGATACTAGCTAAAATATTCCTTTTCTTTTGTTTTAAGAGGAAACCAATTAAAAATAAAATTGTAAAAAAGAAGAAATGATTAACTGAAGAGAAAAGGAACATATAGATAGGGGATATTAAAACCATCAATGATGAATAAAAACTAACCCTTTTATCATTGAACATCTCTTTTGTAATAAAATAGAACAAAGTAATGAAAATTAATGATGCAAGATTGCTTATTATAAAAGTCAGATTTGAAAAGTTAACTAGTAGTTTTCTAAACCAAAAACTAAGCAATCTACTTTTCAAAAGTTCGTTAATTAACGCGTAATCGATGCTTTTCACTCCTTTTAGAAATAAAAGATTATAAAACGTTGCTATAACCAGCAAAACCCAAAAGTTATGCGAATCTAACCAGGATAAAACTTTGTAAAGTTTTTCTTTCAAATCCCCATTTTCTGATGAGTCCTTCATTTTTCCATACAATATAACAAATTATTTGAAATGTTTAATTTTAATCTAATTAAATCTAGGTCTACTGCTTTTAAACTATCTGTGTTAAACATTTCTCTTTCAAAATCCGTAAGCATAATGCATTTAGCATTATATTTTTTTAGCATCTCTATAATTCTTATTTCTAAAGGGCTATTGTAAATCTGGATTAGTTCTTCTTTATCTTCTGCTTTTAAATCTTCATAAACAGAATTGTGCTTTGTATAAAATTCAATTAATGGGCTTGTTTCCTCACACGAAATTATTCTTATACTTTCATTGTAGTTGTTGTCAATAGCATTAAGAAATTTAACTATATCTTCAGGAATGCTGTTGGAAATATTTGTTATAATCGCTTGAGGTAAAAATATTGCTGCAAAACTTATGTTTAGCAAAATGGCTGCTGTTAAGAATGCGTTTTTTGCTTTGTTACTGAACCTTGATTTCATAAAAAACGAGTTTAGGGCAGTTATTGCCCTGGCTGATGCAATACTTAACGAGATTGCCAGCACAGATAACAAGAAATAGACATTAGATATCCTTAAAACTGTGAATGAGAAACTGACAATTATTAAAGCAGTCAACATGTAGAATATTTTTTTGGATTTTTTAATGTTCGTAAGCTCGGAATATATTGCATAAATTCCAAACAAGATTGTAGTTGGTCCTACTAACTGCGGGAGATAAGATATGTTAATCTGAGTAAGGGATGAGTAAATCGGGCTCAGGAATTCTTGGATTATCAAAGCTAGATTTTTGTTTAGGAGATAATCTCTAAAAAAGAAGATATAATATGCTGCGTAAAGAAAAGTTGAATAAATGGCTATTTCCCTTTCAAAAGACAGAATCTTCTTGAATTCCAACAAATGTAATAATAAGTAAACATAAATGACAATTATAAAAAAAGCTGATAATGGACTGGATATTATCAAGATTGAACTAAGAATAATCAGGTCAAAGGTTGTTTTTTTGTTATTGATAGAATTTATCCAAGAATTTAGTGTAGCTAATATAAGTATGAGTACAAAAGATTCTGTAAACAAAGTGTTGGCTGTCATCAAATAGATTACTGGCGAAGTTACTAAAAGTATCAATGCGAAAAACGATTTCTTGTTATCATTGCTAACTCTAATAATTAGTGAATAAGCGAGGAAAAGTATGATTCCAGATAAGATTATTGAAAGACATTTTAAGATTACTATCTGCGTTGCTTGACTAATCTTTAGCGAATTTAATAAAAAAACAACTCCTTTTAGGAAAAGGTAAAACCCTTGATGAACGCCAGAGCTTTTATCAATTGCTTTAACGATGTTTGAATATGATTCTGAGTAGCTTAACTGTGTTGTTGAGAATGTTGCGCTGATTTGTAAAACCAGAAATACAGAAAATATCAAATAGATTGCCCAATCTTGTTTAGATGATGTCATTTTAAGGCACAATTTTTAACATATGCAATCTTAATTCTCCTTGATTTATTTCCTGTTGTTTGAGAATATTTAAGCCAGCGTTCTCAAACTCCTCAGGTATATTAGTAATAACGTTTAAGTCCTTTTTAATCATGGGGAGCACAAAATTTTTTATCTTATCAACAATTGTGTTTTTTCGATATTTGCTTAAACTAACATAGGTTAAAGCTTTATCAAACTTTTCATCATAACTTAAATCAAAGAACCTTAAGTCCTTTTTTGAAAAGTGTATCTTTTTTGCTATGCCCGCAATTTTAGCATTCTTCCTTGCTGCATCTATGTTTGGGAAAGCCATATCTGTAGCGAAAATGTTTAATTCGTCAATCTCATTATCATCCACTTCGTTGAAGACCTTATTAAAATCAAATTCAATGCTTGCTTTGTTAATCAACTCAGTCTTATCATACCTTCTTACAGATCTGTTGGCTAAATAATGGTATGCTTCTAAAACCAAAGTATTGTCTTTGCATAAGAAATCAACGATTCTTTGATGTTTTTTTAAATCAGAAAACAGAACTAATGAGAAAGCAGTTAAGGGTTTTAAAGCAGTTTTGTTTACAAAAACTCGATAAGTCCTTTTAGATAAATCTTGGTTAAACAAGCTTAACCCAAAGACGTAAGAATAACTGTCATTTTCTTTATAGACGTTTAGGGTAAATAATCTTTTAGCCAATTTGAAATTTTTTGTTACTTGATATTTGTTGGCAATTTTGTCACCAAGCTTGTTCGAAATTTCAAAAGCTCGCGATTTAATTGCATTATCATTTGTTTCAACTCTTATAGTGAAATCATCTAACTTCTTGAGATTTGGAATTTGTTTGATATAGCTATTTTCACTTATTTCCTTTACTATCAAATCTTCATCAAAGTCTTTATTTTCTTTATAGAATAACAGAAAACCAATATCTTTTATTGATTGTGCGAGATAACCTATTTTAACAACTGTTTCAATATTGGATTCAAAAACCAAACAGTTACCAATTAAACTACCTGTTATGTTAAACCTTTTGCTAAATTCTTTTTCTAAAAACCACTCATTTCCAAAATCGGTTGTACAAAAGAATTTCATTTTGTAATCTTTGAAAAAGAAACAACACTATCTCCTTCAGAAAGTTTTATTATCCTAACTCCTGCGGAATTCCTGCCATAAACTGGAATGTCTAAACAGTTAACTCTAATAACAACTCCGTTTTGAGTGATAACCAGGATTTCATCTTCGTCATCGACCAATTCACAACCAACAACAAAACCATTCTTATCATTAAGTCTTATATTTCTAATCCCTTTGCCGCCTCTGTTAGTTATCCTGTATTCTTTAACCTCAGTTCTTTTTCCAAATCCTTTTGTGCATAATGTTAATATTGTTTTATCTTCGTTCTCAGCAACAAGTAAAGATACAACATAATCATTCCCTTCGGTTTTAATGCCTCTGACACCCATCGAGTTTCTGCCAGTTTCTCTAACGACCTTTTCATTGAATCTTATGGCTCGACCATTTCTTGTAAATACAAAAATCCAGGAATCTTTCTTACAAAGTTTTACATCAACCAACTCATCGTTATCTCTCAAGTTAATTGCAATAATGCCTGTGCTTCTAGGCCTAGAAAACCTTTTTACAAATGTCTTTTTGACCAAACCATTCTTGGTTGCAAATATTAAATAACCATCCTCCAAAGATTTTAATGAGATTACTGATTTAACAGTTTCATCTTCAGCTAAATTTAATAAATTGTTTAGTGGCTTTCCCCTAGAATGTCTGCTTCCCTCAGGAATTTGGTACACCTTTAACCATCTAACTAAGCCTTTATTTGTGAATACTAATAGGTAATCTTTAGAGTTGGCAATAAAAACATCTTTAACGTTGTCTTCATCCTTTAATCTAGTAGCAGTAATTCCTTTTCCTCCTCTTCTTTGAACTCTATATTCCTCTAAATCTGAACGTTTAATATAATCATTATCGCTTATAAAAACAGCCCAAGGCTTGTCTTCTATTAAATCTTCGAAATCTATGTCTATCTCTTCTTCAAAATCAAAATCGGTTCTTCGTTCATCACCATACTTTTCTTTTATTTCAAGAGTTTCCTTTTTGATTATATCTAAAACTTTCTGCTCGGATTCAAGAATGCTCTTTAATTCAGAGATTGTTTCTTTTAGTTTTGATGCTTCCTCTTTAAGCTTACCTTGCTCTAGCTTTGTTAACTTTTGCAATCTCATATCTAAGATTGCTTTAGCTTGAGTTTCTGTTAATGAAAATTGAGTAATCAACTGATCTCGTGCTTGTTCAGCACTTTCACTTCCTCTGATTAACTTTATAACTTCATCAAGGTTATCTAACGCAATGATTAATCCTTCTACCACGTGTAATCTGTCTTCAGCTTTCTTAAGATCAAACGAAGTTCTCCTTCGGATTACTACTTTTCTATGTTCAATGAACTTTTCAATAAGCTGTTTTATGTTGAAGACCTTGGGCCTTTTGCCGTCAAGAGCTCTTAACTGAACTCCAAAGGTTACTTGTAATTGTGAATGTTTGTATAACTGATTTAGAACAACTTGTTCGTTAACACCTTGCTTCAGTTCAAAAACAATTCTAATACCTTCTTTATTGGATTCATCTCTTATGTTTGAAATTCCTTCAATAGTGCCTTTTTTAACCAAATTAGCAATTTGTTCAATTAATGTGGATTTATTAACCTGATAAGGAATCTCTGTGACAACAATCCGTTTCTTATTCTTTTTATCCTCAAAATGAACTTTTGAGCGAACTATTAGTTTGCCGTAACCTGTATGAAGATAATCAAAGATACCTTTCCTATTGATTATTGTTGCACCTGTTGGAAAGTCAGGTCCCTTTATTATTTCAGAAATCTCATTTATTGTTATGTCCGGATTATTTATGGTTTCAACAATCGCATCACAAACTTCTCTAATATTGTGCGGTGGTATGTTTGTAGCCATGCCTACTGCGATTCCTGATGAACCATTGATTAATAATTGAGGAATCTTTGCAGGCAATACTACAGGTTCTTCCAAACTGCCGTCAAAGTTTGGGATAAAGTCAACAGTGTCTTTTTCAATATCCTTTAGCATCTCGTCTCCAATCTTTGAGATCCTTGCTTCAGTATACCTCATTGCTGCTGCACTATCCCCATCAATGCTACCAAAGTTACCTTGACCATAAATTAAAGGATATCTTAAAGAGAACGGTTGCGCCATCCTCACTAAAGCATCATACACTGCAGAATCACCGTGAGGATGGAATTTACCTAAACAATCTCCTACGATCCTCGCGCTTTTTTTTGTTGCGCTAGTACTAGTTACGCCCAACTGATACATGGAATAAAGAACTCTACGATGAACTGGTTTTAAACCGTCCCTCACATCAGGCAGGGCTCTGCCAATAATAACAGACATCGCATAATCTAAGTAGGAGGTCCTTAATTCTTCTTCTATTGGTTGTTCAACGATCCGACTCATTTTAGGAAACATAAAGATTTATTTTTTAAGTAAACAATCAGCAAAAAATTGAAAAATAAAAAACCAAAAAGAAATTTTTATTCGTCTTCTTCCTCTTCTAAATCCTCATCTACAAGCTCATCCAGTTTCTTGTTGAACTCCTCTTCACTGATAACTCCTTTGTCTATTAAGAGTTCAATCAATGCATCTATCTTTAGATGGGCGTCATATAATAGATCTTCAGCAGTATACTCTTCTTCATTTGATTCGAAATTTTCGTTAGCCATTTTAATCAGAGCAAAACTTCCCAGTTTTTAAATCTTTTTATAGCCCTCTTTAGCTTTTTTCTAGCTCTTATTGATGAACTCTAACGCTGCATAAATGAACAATAAGTCCGAGAGCCTATTGAATACTTTGATAAGTATATTATCCAAATTTTTTTGATTAACAAAAGATACAATCCTGCGTTCACATCTCCTGCATATAACTCTGCAAACATCTAGTCTAGAGGATGCTTCGTCATCGCCAAAGATAATGAACTCTTTTAATTCAAGCTTGTCTTGTAACCTTTCAATTTCTTCTTCAATCCAGTTTAGGAATTCAGCAACTTCTTTTTCATACTTTTCCCCACCACAAGCAACATACGCACTAACGTTAAGGAGGCCCTTTTGTATATGTTTCAGTTGTTCACAGAAGTTATTATATCTTGAACGCGCTAACCCTAAGAACGCATTCAATTCATCTATTGTCCCGAGAACTTCAAATATTAACTCATCTTTGTTTATGCTTTCTCCAGTTAAAATACGACTTTTTCCAGAATCGCCTTGTTTTGTTGTGATCTTCATAAGCTTTAACATTGAAAATTCACTTAAAAAACCTTCGGAAATGTCATAACAATAAAACTTATAAAAAAAATAATTCTTTAAAACCAAATGCCAAGGAAGCCTAACAGTCCTATCAGAGAAAATATCAAGAAAATTTTAATGGTGGTTAGAGAATTAGACGGATATCATTTGTATAAAATATACACCTCAGTATTCCCGCAAGTAACGCAGCGTTCGATATATTATAACCTAAAAAAAGGAACTCAACTGGGAGAATTCTTGATTTCTAGAGTTGAGGAAAGCAAAGGTAATTTTTCCTGGGGGGAATCGTCAAGGAAAATCTTTTATTCATTAGCATCCCTGCCTCAAATAACTTTGTCAGAAAAAGAAAAGGCAAAGATTGAAGAAGCTTATGAACGTATAAAAGAATAAATCTTATCGAAGTTCATTAACTCGCTAATTCTATGAAACAACATTTAATTCAACACCGATGTGATATACAAGACTTTCTTTTTTAAGCTTGGTATCACTTATCTCGAAATTTTTAATGCCGAGCAGCTGCTTAATATTTCCCTTAATTTTCTGGAACATTTCCAAATACTTTTTGTTACCAAAGTAAAGTTTAATTGAAACATTTTCTTTAGATATATTTTTTAAAGATACTTTCTTCTCATGCAACAGTTTCCTTATTTCATGAATTAAATCTTTAAATAATTCTCCAGAATCATAATCTTCAACTTTAGCAATTTTTAATTCCTTAGGCCATTCGCTTAGATGTATGCTTTCTTTCCCTTCTTTTGACGCGAATAACTGGGAATAGATTTCTTCTGTGATGTACGGCATGATTGGTGCGAATAGTTTTAGAATTGTTAAAAATGAATTATAGACCGTAAAAGCTATTGCTTTTGTGATCTCACTATCGTTCTCTAAAATATCCTTTTTTGCTAGTTCAAGATAAAGGTTAGCAAAGTCTTCAATAAAAAAGAGTTCAACATCTCTCCTAGCGTCTGAAAATCTATAATCCTCAAAGTTTTTTGTAGAATTCTTAATAAGTTGATCTAATTTATAAAGCAGCCATTTGTCAATCGTTCTTAACTTTGGTATGCAATTAGTTTTTTCATAGTTTTTAATTATCTTTTTAACAACAATAGTAGCATTCCACAACTTGTTCATAACTTTTTTTGCTCTTCGCAAATATCTTTCATCAAGTACAATGTCTTCTCCTAAATTCTTACAAGAAGCCCAATACCTTATAGCATCTGCACCATAGGAATTGATTAATTCTAAGACACCTTTAAAATTTCCTTTTGATAAAGATAATTTCTTTCCCTCTTCATCATTAACGAATCCATGAATCATCACTTCTTTCCAAGGTATACTGTTTTCATGTAAGTAACTCTTGACTAACGTATAAGTTAACCAAGTGTAAATTATATCGTGGCTTTGAACCCTTAAACTTAAAGGGAACATCTTCTTAAAGAAACCTTTGTCTTTTAACCAGTTAGTTATGACGAATGGGTTTAATGAACTTGTAGCCCAGGTATCCATCACATCTTTTTCAGGAGAAATTTTTGTTGAGCCGCATCTTGGGCATTCTGTGTAGGGTGGTTTATCTATTGTCGGTTCTACGGGTAAATCTTGTTCTTTAGCTAAGATCACGTTACCGCAATCTTCACAATACCACACTGGAAAAGGAACCCCAAAATGTCTCTGTCTTGAAATGTTCCAATCCCATTCTAAGCTGTTAACCCATTTCTCAAATCTCTTCTTCATAAACATGGGATGCCATTTTATTTGATTGCCTAAATCAATTAGTTTATCCTTTAGTTCTAACGTTTTTACAAACCATTGTTTTTTACTACGATACTTTACTAAACTACCACATTCTTTGTGTGTTCTATTAATTATTTCGCCTTCACTAGTACTCTCGATAAGATTTAATGATTGTAATTTCTCAAGTATGGCATTTCTTGCATCAAAGACTGTCATTCCTTCAAATTCTCTAGCTAATGAATTAAGTTTGTTTTGTTCATCTAAAATATTTTTTAGGGGTAAGTTGTGCGCAAGATATAACACCACATCAAAGTTATCAGCAAAGGTTGAACACATCTTTACTCCTGTACCCCTCTTTGGACTAATTCTCTTATCAGTCAAAATAGGAACTTTGGTTTTGAATATCGGGACTTCAGCTTCTTTTCCAACATAATCTTTATACCTTAGATCATTTGGGTTTACGAATAATGCGACACAGCCAGCTAGAAATTCTAACCGGCTTATAGATACAATCAAATCATCTTTATCATCAACTTTAAATCGAACGTTGTAGAATGTTACCTTCTCAGTTAGATGATTGGTTTCCTTTTGCGAGACCGCTTTTTTACATGTGTCACACCAAAAAAACGGCGCTTCTTTTAGATAGACCTTGTCTTTCTTAAACAAATCAATAAAGGAATATTGAGACACTCTTCTGCTTTCTGAATCAATCGTTGAATAATATCTGTCCCAATCTGCAGAAATGCCTAAAGATATCCACTCGTTTTTGAGAATCTCTTCAAATTTGTGAGTCTCCTTTAAACATAATTCAATGAACTCCAACCTGTTCATTTCTTCAGCTTTTTTCCCAGTGGACTTTTCAACTAAAGCTTGTGTTGGTAACCCGTTGTCATCAAAACCAAAAGGGAAGAAAACATTGTAACCTAACATCCTCTTGAATCTTGCAACGAAGTCTAACTGTGTATAACCAAAAGAATGTCCTAAGTGCATCTTATCTATAACGGTAGGTGGTGGAGTATCTACAGAAAAAACTTCTTGATTTGTTGCTCCTTCTTTAAACCGATAAATCTTTCTTTCAAGCCATAGTTTTTTCCACTTTTCCTCAATCTCAAAAAAAGGATAGTTGTGCATTTTGTTTAATAATTTTTAATTCTGTTTTATTGAATTATTGATATTTACAATCTTTTACTTGCTTCCTCTTTTTAAATCTATTTGCTTTCTAAATTAACTTTCAGCCAGCTTTCACTTTTGTTTTATTTAGTTTTTTATTTTTCAAGAATCTTTGAAACAACTCTTTAATGGATACAAAAAATTATAAACCTCCATTAAAGAATATTTATCGATGGGGGGTTTTGGATTTTTTGGTAGAAAGTCTTTGCCAGATTTGGATGAAGAAATAAACTTAGATGATGCTTCTTTAAAAGATGATAATGAATTACTTAATGAACTAAAACAAGAACTAGAACAACTTAAAGTGCATAATGAATCTAAACCAAAAACAACGAGGAAACACAAGACTGTAAAGTTAAAAGATTTTAAATCGATAGTTGAAATAGAATACTTTCTAAAAGATATTGATGATGATTTTTTTAAAACCAATCGTGATACAATAAAAAAGAAAATTATTGACTTTATAGACAAAGTTTTACCTGAAACTGCTCTGTCTTTTGAAATATCTTTGATAGGTGAAAAAGATAAACTACTCGATAAAATTCATGTTATAAGAGAGGTCTATGGCGATTTAACTCTAAAAGGTTCTCCAAAGAAATCTAAGGCTGTTAAAGATGATTCACAAGAATCACCAAAGCAATCAGTTGTTAATGATTCTGCTGTTGAAGATACTAAGAAAGAAGCAACAAAAGAAGAAAAGACTGGCGCATTAACCTCAGAATCAGAGGAGCAAATGCGAGCGATACAAATTCTCAGGCTTGTAGAGCCAGATAAAAGCATAAGGATTGGGGATGCTAAGGTTAGGTCTTTAGAAGAACTAAAGAATCTTGTAGAATCTTTGCCAGAGAAAGAGTTTAATTTGTTAATTTTGCCCCTCCATAAGAGAAAGAACATCTCTAAATGGATAGAACATGTTTTAGGCTATCCTGAATTGGCTGAGAAGCTGATGTTATGTGAAACAAGGGAGGAAATTCAATCAGTTATGGGCGAGATGTATACTAGGATAAAGGACGTTATGCTTTATGGTAAATCCATTGAACCAGAAGAACATGAAGATTTAGATTTGTTAAAGGATCATGGTACTAAAAAAGATGCTGGAGAAGATAAACCTCAAGACATCTCGACTAAAGATTCAACCAAACAATCATTGACATTGTCTTCAACTAAAGAAGGTAAAGCAAAAAAAGATTCAAAAAAGAAAAAAGAGAAAACCAAAAAATCAAAGGATTTGAAATCTTGGTTCTCATCTAAGAGTTCTAAAGAGAATGCTAGTGATGAAGAAATAGATGAGGATGAAGAAATAGATGATTCAAACACAGGGTTTGAACAACAAACCAAGAAAAGTTTAACTCACATTCTTGATCAATTGCCTTTGTTGTCTGAAGAAGAATTCGCACAAAAGAAAGATGAGATCCTAAAAGCTCTCTATAAAAACAAGCTTTCTGAACAAGAACTCGCTATCTTCTTTAGCTGTTCTAATAAATCAGAATTTACTGATGCACTTGAAGAATATCTTTATTCAAAACCAGAATTCGAGAATCGATTGAAAGCTATAGATAAACAAGAGCTAAACAAGATAATTAAGAAGATCAATATTGTTATAGGCGAACCTCTCGAGGATGTTGTTAAGGAAACTGTGTCTGAGACAGGAACAGTTTCTGAACAGGAGCCTAATAAAGCAGGTTTTAATGAAACAAAAACGCAGCTAGCTAAGGAAGAATCAGAGTCATCTTTAAGTTCCGAACCTCAAAAAACACGAACAGAGGAACTTATCAAAAAAGCATTAGCTGATGAATCTAATCAAGATAATAGTTCTTTAATACAAGAAGATAAAAATCAAAGTTCTGAGCCTCCATTGACTCAAGAAATACTTACTGAAGGATTTAGTCAACCCACAGATTCCTATAAAAAAGCAAGTTCAGAACAACTCAAAACTGATGATGATTTCTTTAATTATGTTTCTGAATTAAAACAAGAATTAGAACAGATGAAACAGAAGAACAATAATCTTTTAACGTTGCCACCTCCAACTTTAGATGATAGGCATAAAATATCATCTGCTGAGAAAGGATTGTTTGATTTGGTTAAACCTGAAGTAAATGAAGAAGCATTCTTAAATAATAAACCTATTACAAAAGAATCACAACCTTTAGCCAAACAGAGTATTGAACAAAAGCAACAAAAGATACTTGATTTAGAACAACAACAGAAATCAACTATGTCAAGGTATGCTGATATAGAAAGAGAACTTTTGAAGAAAGAGCACGAAATCCTTCAGAAGAAATTAGAATTATTAAAGAAACGTAGGGAAGAAGAAGAACGGAATCTAAACCTGCTCCTTGAGAATATCAAATTGCACGACAAAGTTCTTGCTGAGCTTTCTGAATCAAGCTCCAAACCAAAAATACAAAAATCTACTCCACAACAGACAATCAAAAACAGTCCAAGTGTTTCTACCACTATCGAAGAACCCCAATCCTTTAAAGAATCAACTACAGACTTTAAATTAGAAGCATCTAATGAAAAACAAGATATCTTAGAATCCTTAAGCGCTTCACTTAAAGAATTCAGTTCTCAGTTAAATGAACTCCAACCTTCAGAACCTGCTTCTAAGGGAATTCAATACTCCAAGTCTTCTTTAAAAAATGTTCAAAACCCGCAGGTTATAGGACAACAAGTAACGCAGCAAACTGAATCCAGGAACAAAGAGTTTAAAGAGATTAAAGCTGCAATTTCTAAAATAAAAGATTCATTACACCCATCAGACGAAACTACTACTTCTGATACAAGTGCCTTCAAAAACAAAGAAATTAAACCAAAGATTAGCACTGTGATGGATAATATTGATGACTTCTCGTTAAATGATTTAATTACAGTTGTTGATGAGTTTTTACTGAATGATTCTTTCAATGAAGCAAAGCAAATCATTGTAGAAGCAAAGAAACTTATCGGAAAACGTTCAAAGAAACAAATGTCTGCAGAATTAAGAGAGCTTAAAGAGCTTGCAAAAAAGCTTAAGGATAACAACAATGAAGGAACTTCGATAGAAGATACTGATTCAAAATCAAGCAACAATATTGGGTATGAAAATAAAAATACCGAGACTATACTTGAAAACACAAACAAGAAAACAGACGATGTGAATAAGGAAAGTAATATATCTGAAACCAATAAAAATCACGATAATTCCAATGCACAAAAGACAGTTGCTAAGATTGATAGCAATCATTTCAACAAGCTCTTAGATTCTCTCGATGAACAGATTTCTAATAATGATTTAGATGTCGCATATGAACTAATACAGGAAGCAAATCGTTCTTTAAAAGAAAACTTTCCGGATGCTCAGGACAACTAAATCATCCTAAAAATTGTTTTATTTGAGAAAAATATTTAAAAAGAGCTTTGCAGTTTAGGAATAGGAATTGCTTATATGCGATTTTTTTGCTGAAAACCTTTCCTATTTAATTTTTAAAAGTCAGATGTGTGGTTGCTATGAGCTCTAAGCGAATGAATCTACGAGAAAAAAAAGCCCGATTTTTTGCTGTTTTGCTATTTTTAGCACTGTTTTCTTTTTTAATACTTTTAACAGAAAGTCATTCAGTTTCTGCAGGTTGTTGCCTTAATCCTGATAGTGCATATTTGTGTAGTGATGCGTCTGTGAGTTCCTGTTGTGAAGAGGGCGATCTTGCTTGTGAAAATAATGAGTATACTGCTGATGATTGTAGTTCTTTACCCGAATGTGAAATTGTTTGCTGTTGTATTTATGATGGTTCTGAGGTTAAAAGTTCTGAAGTAACAGTAAACATTAGCTGTCAGGGGGAGAGTCATCCTCTGGAAGAGAAATCTTGTTCAGATGTCTGTGAAGATTATAGACCTCTACCTATTACCGAGGAATGTACTCTTGACTCAGAAAATCCAACAACTCCGCTTTCGCATTTAACTTACACTTTTGATTATTCAGGTTATCCTAGAAAAATAATTCTGGATTGGAGTGATGTCTGCAACAATGAGCTGGTGAGCTATAACATCTCTCGTGTTAATGTTGATACTGGTGTCGTGGAGTATTTAGACAATGTTTTTGAGCCTCATTATGAAGACACAACCTTTAATTTTTCTATGACTTATGAATATGTTATAAATGCGACATACACGACAGGTCATACTTTTGAAATACGCACAGGTGAAATTTATACGGGTGATATTGAGTGTTGGCTTCACCCTCCAGGCCAATTCTGTATTGATAGGTCATATTATCTGAGATATATGGGGTATTTTGGCTATAGTGATGAAGTTGCTTTTATTGGGAATTTGTCAAATTTAATTGTTGGTCTTGATGGAAAGGAAGGTAATGGATTTTATTGCGATGGAAACAACGAGCTTCAGCCCGCGGCAACTTGTGATTCCAATCATTTTTGTGTAAGACAAAGTGATGGTAAGGTTACTTGTTCACGAGGCGCAGAATGTGAAAGCTTTAATTATGATTTGGGTATAAATCCGGAAAGGGATTCTTGCCATGAACAAGCAGCATGTTATTTTGAGGAAGGCGTCGGCTTAACAGGTCTTTGCTTATCATGTGAAGCCCCTTATTTGTTCAAAAGTTGTTACTCCTACAAATCACGTTATGCTTGTGAGCAGGATGAATGTGGATTTGCTCTTTCAGATGCCGGTTGCGAATGGATCTCAATTAATGATGAATTAGGCTTAGGAACTTGTATTGACCCTTCGAGTATACAATGTGGTGATTGTGAGCGGTTTACATCGAGTGTATACACTAGCTGTAACGATCTATTTCACGATGACCCTCGATTCTCTGGCTGCGCGGTTTGTGGTTTAGTGAGCTCCTGTGCTAATTATACGCAAAAAGAATTGTGTATTGGAGAAAGTGGAAAAAGTGCGGAAATTGACCCAGAAACTCATGAGATAACACCAAGTGATGATTTTTGCGGACTTGGTGTTTGCGATTACGTTAACGCTTTTGGTACTTGGAAATGTGTTAAAGACATTGATTTAAAGGACAATTATCCTGATTGTACATTTACGGATCCTATTAAGCAAGCCCAATGTGAATCTGATATATACCCTCCAGAAATAAGATTGGTTCAATCCTTTTATCCAGACAATTTTGGACTTAAAGATTCTTTAGAGTTTGTAGTCTCAGATAAAAAGAACATCTTTGGAGACTCCGTGTTTTTGATCCCTGGTCAGCAATTACCTGATAAGTATGCAATATATGTTTGTTCGGGTTCAAAATGTGATGATGACCATCTTTCGTGGACCAAATTTGAAGATAAAACAACAATCTCTGCTTGCGAGTTATATGAATCTAATGTTATAGATTTTAGTGATCCTGACACTCAAACTTTGAAGTATTTCATTAAGGATGCTGCAGGCAATGTAGGTGTTGTTAATTCCATAGATTTGAAAACAGATCCAACGAGAATTTGTACTCCTGGAGAGACTAGGCCTTGCCTCCTTCAAAACGGAGTTTGTAATGGCACTATACAGCATTGCGTTGAGGTTTGCGAGGGAGTTGGCTTTTATGATTTAGATTGTAATATCAGTGAATATAACTCTACAGGAAAATACGAGATTGTTGAAACTACTCCTGACGGTTTAGATAATGATTGTGACGGTTTAATCGATGAAGACGTTGAAAAAGAATACTTGTGTAACGGACTGGATGATGATCACGATGGTTTTGTTGATGAAGGTTGGCCAGATTTTGATAAAGACAACACCAATCAAATATGTGATTATTCACAATATGATTCAAAAATAATTGACGGTCAAACTTATCATTATTTTAAGATAAAATCAGACATAAAGCTTTCTGAATTAGGATACAGATATGATGCTAAGTATTGCGGTGCTGATTGCGTTGATTTAGATGTGGATAATGATGGAGTTGTTGACTTTACCTCTACAGGCGAGGTCGTAGATAAAGATAACAGGACAGTTATTGGCTGTATAGTTCACAAGACAGGTCAATCTGAACTGGGTTTAGCTATAGATTCTGATAATGATGGTGTTTGTGATGGATTGGACAAATGTCCTACCCTCAATCCTGAATGCGAAGTTAATGGTTATGATTATCCAAATAAAGATTTGATAGGTTGTCCAGTAGATTGTTTAGACAGTAGTTGTCTTGGAGATCCTTACTGTCAGGAACAGTGTGACTGTGCAACTTGTGAGGATTTCTATGGGACCACTTGCGATTATTCTAAATGCACTCAGGGTTGCGGTTGTTATTACCAGGAAAGTTCGGGATCGTGTTTGGATTGTTCAACAGTGCATTCCTGTGAATCATATCAAGATGCTAGGAGTTGCGGCTCTAATTCGTGTAACCTATTAGCGCAATGTGCCTGGGATGATGACGAAGATAAGTGTTATACAGATAATGATGGTGATGGCTTACCAGACAGTAAAGACCCTTGCCCCTTTGATTCACAGAATGATTATGATAGTGATGGCTTCTGTTTTATGGAAGCAAACAAAGATTTGATCAATACTACAATCACTTTAGAAGGTAGAACTTTTGTTCTTAAAGGCGGTTTTGATTGTAATGATCGGGATAAACACATTTATCCTAGGGAAAATTACAGTGAAGGTGCCAATTCTAAGTGCGACCTTAAGGATAACGATTGTGATGGTTTAGTTGATGAGAATTGCCCTTGCATTACTGACGATTTCAGAGCGTGTGGTAATCCGTTCCTTGATTATACTGAACTTTCTGTTTGTAAACAAGGAATTCAAAGGTGCATAAACGATACTTGGTCAGATGTTTGCTTTGATTTTGTTGGTCCTGAGGTTGAGAATGAAGCTGAAAAGAACCTTGAAGGGCTATATTGTGACGGTTTTGATAACGATTGTAATGGTATAATTGATGATGAGTGCAGTTGTCTACCTGATCAAACCGTCCCTTGCGGGACCGATTTAGGCATATGCGAAAGAGGTTATAGGGAGTGTGGTGCAGATTTTAAATTTAAGTCTGTATGTGTTGATGCTATAGGGCCAGAGGAAGAAGTTTGTGGAGATTATTTGGATAACGATTGCGATGGTTCTGTTGATGAAGGTTGTCCTTGCGTAGAAGGAGAAACAATGCCCTGCCCGGATTCAACTTCTTTCGTTTTTAGTTTTGGCGGAACTTACAAGAGCGCTTGCAAATGGGGCGAGCAACAATGCATATCTGGAGTTTGGACCACTTGTTTGGGATTTGAAGGTCCTGAAGTTCTTGAAGAATCTTCAGATTTAAACCCATTATTGTGCGATTCTAAGGATAATGATTGTGACGGCTTAATCGACGAAACTTGTAGTTGTTTTAGTGATAGTGATTGCAGGACTAACTGCGGTTGGGGCGTTCAGATCTGCAATAATGGAATTCTTTCAGATGTTTGTGAAGGTGTAACACAACCTTCTCAAGAGGTAGAAGGCGATGGCGACGAGGATTGCGATGGCTTAACTGATGAAGGAGTCCCTGAACATGTTTGTGACGGTGTAGATAATGATGATGATGGTTGGATTGATGATGGTTTTGATGATTGGGATAAGGATAATGACCCAAGGGTTTGTGATTTCTCGAATCCTACAACTGTTAATGGGAAAAAGCGTTTTAAGACAAAAGACGGATTCTGGTGCGGAGCTGATTGTATTGATTTAGATATGGATAATGATAATGTGTTAGATAACACTGATGAAGAACCGGCAACACATCTTGGCTGTAGAGTTAATAGTAACGGCGTCGCTATAGATTCTGATAATGATGGTGTCTGTGATAGTTTAGACCAATGTGAAGAATTGTTGCCAGGATGCGAGGTTTATGGTTATGGTGAAGAGAACCCTGGTTGCCCTCTTAACTGCGCGGACCCAAGTTGTTTAAATTCAACCTACTGTAAATGTCCTTCGTGCGATGTCTGTGAAAATGCATTTAATATGCCGCAGGGCTGTGATTCATTGCATTGTTCATATTGTGATTTCGGCAACTGTGCTTTATCTTATTCGGCAGGTACTCAGTTCTGCGACGATTGTGATTCTAAAGAATCTTGCGCGGACTATCTTAATCAACAAGATTGTGAAAAAAATCCTTGTTTAGATAACGTTTCTTGTGTGTGGAACGGTAGCTCATGTTTAACTGATTCAGATGGTGATGGCTTATCAGATAGTGAAGATCCTTGTCCTCAAGATGTAGGTAATGACAAGGACAATGATGGTTATTGTGAAAAGGTTGCAAACCAGAAATTCATTGATTCTGGCGAGTTGTTTGGTTCCAGAGATTGTGATGATAATGACGATACAATTCATATTGGCTGTGGATGTGTTCTTGATTGGGATGGAGATGGTTATGGCGACAACTGTTATTGGGGTAATGATTGTAATGATAGAGACCCTACAAGAAACACTCTTTGTGAAAACGGTTGTAAGAAAGATATGGACGGCGATGGTTATGGTTTAGGATGTGATCTAGGGCCTGATTGTGATGATTATGATGCATCTTTGACAACACAATGTACTTCCGAAGACTTGTGTTTTGATGGTGTGTTAGATGGTGAAGAAACAGATGTAGATTGTGGCGGCGTGTGTAATCCTTGTGATGCCGGAAAACAATGTAAGTATGGATCAGATTGTAAATCTGGTGTGTGTAATCGCGGTTTATGTTATGATGAGGAGCTTTGCAATAATAATGAAAAAGACGAGTTTGAAGCAGACATAGATTGTGGCGGACCTTGCGAGCTCTGTGATAACGGAAAGTTTTGCACAAAAGATGACCACTGTAAATCAAACAACTGTATTGATAACAAATGTGTTGATCCTAGCTGTGAAGATAATAAGAAAAATGGATATGAAACAGACGTAGACTGTGGTGGTAGAGATTGTGCGCCTTGCGAGACTGGAAAAAAATGTGACAAAGATACTGATTGCCGTTCACGCAATTGTGATTTAGATACTCATACCTGTGAAGGTTCTTCCAGCTCAGATAAGGATCAAGATAGTGATGCTGATGGCATACCAGATTATTGGGAGGACCTGTATGATCTTGATAAGAACGATGCAAGTGATGCCCTGTTAGATTTTGATGACGACGAATTATCTAATCTGGAAGAATATAAATTATCATTGAGGTATACAGGGCTAAACCCAAGAAATCCTGATACCGATGGTGATGGTTTTAGTGATGGAAAAGAAATTGAGAGAGGCACTAATCCAGTGGTACCAAATAAAAGATCTCATTTGGGTTTGATTATAACATTAATTATCTTGGGAGCGTTAGCTACATTATCTTACATCTTTCGTGATAAAATCCTGGATTTGCTTGACAAATATGGTATTATTGACAAAGTCTGGTATTTCCTTAAAAAGTATGGCATCATTGATTTTGTTTATAGAAAGATTTTAAAGAAGGAGCCTCCAGTTTATAATGCGATTCGTCATACAAAAGCACCAAAAGTTATACAAAAACAAGGTACTCAAAAAGTTCAAAACACAAAAACTAATACTAATAAACAAGTTACACAAACCAAATCATCTCAAAAGAATGTTAAACCAAAAATATCTGAGAAACTTGATAAAAAAATAAAAGAAAAATCAAAGATATTCGACGCTTTTGAATCTCAAGATTCATCAAAAGAAGATAACGATGAAGATCTTTTTAAGGAGTTTGAAAAATGAGAACTAAAACAGGAGCAATACAATTAAGCTTTGGATTTATATTAACTTTGTTGATTATTATCGCAATAGTGTTTGTTGGCACAAAAGGTTTATCTCTGTTATTATCAAATTTTGTTAGCATACAAAAAGAACAGTTTGTTTCTGATTTGGAATCAGCATATAAGAGAGCATTGAGTTTATCATATAATTCAGAGATTCCAGTTAAGATCACTTCAAATTTTGATACGATATGTTTTTATGATGAAGATGCACCAGGCTCTCTTACAGTTCTAGCACCCTATAGTGAAGTGATTGCTAATGAGGATAAGAACGTTTTTGCTTTATCAAGAGAAAAATTTATCCCTTTAACTAAGCTTTCATTAAGCCTTTCAGCCAAAGAGAAGTGTTTTAATCTATCAATGCTAGGTTATTTTAACTTCACATTTGTTTCTAAAGGAGATGCTGTGGATGTAAAATGAGTCTTCTAAAAAAAGCGCAAATATCTATCTCTTTTAACACAATTCTATCGATTATAATTGGAATAATCATTTTCATAATTGTTTTAAAATTAGGTAATGTCTTTCTATCTTATTCACAAGAGAAAAACTCGTATCAAGCTACTAACTATCTTGAGCTAAGTCTAAAGGATCTGTATGCAGAAAGCAATTATGTTAAGCAGATTAAACTTAATCAACCAACAGAATTTTCATTTGATTCAGAGAACTTAATAATCCCTAAGTTAAGGAAAACGATTGCAATAGGTTCTAACTTGATTGTTGCACCGTCTTATATGAAAACTCAATCGATAACACTTTTTAACAAACGTTCTAAGTTTCCGATACAATATGTTGATTATTTATACCTATTCCCTTCAGATTATACCCTTTTAATATATAACAGCTCAGACCCTTTAGCTCAATTATTTTTTTCTGAATTGCCAGACGTTTCGCATAACCCTCTCAGCAATCAAAAAGAAGTGTTAATAAATAAGCGATATGTAGATAATGTAAACACAATTTATCAAATCTGTGGAAGAAAAAATTTATGTTATGTCGTCTTTTTCAATTCGCCCTCAGATTATAATTCCGTAGAGTCGAGCCCTCACAAGAATATAATTTCAGTGTTAGTTAGCGGAAATAAAAACTTTGGTAATGTAACCTTGTCATCAAAACAGAACGTTACTTTTTTTGATAAATACACTATGATTTCTGCAATAATTTCAAATGACTTAAGAAACTATAATTCGCTGATTGATAAGATCAGAAATATTACAAACCTTAACTACCATATTGAATCTAAACGATTATCTTATTTGTATGATTTAGAACCGAGTGATGAATGTAAGGATTTAGTTAGTGAAATTAATGATACTTTGTTCAACATAAATTTTTTAATTTTAAATTTGGATTTTGACCCTTCACAAATTAATTCCTTAAATGCAAACATTTCATTGCTTAATCAAGATTATTATCTGATAAAAGAAAATGATTGCAACATCTAAAGCCCAAATGAAGAATTTGCAAACAATGTTATTACTGTTGTTCTTTGTAATTATCTTTTTTACACTTGTATTTGTATTGTTTCAATTCATCTTCAGTTCTGAGAGAAACTCCTTAGATGATGCTTTAACAGACTTTGCTTTACAAAAAGCATTAGCGATTACCAAACTAAAACAATTTAGTTCAGAAAATTTAGAATATTTTGATATATACAAAATTAAAGCCTATCTTGAATTAAAAGAAGATCATCCTGAATTAGAACAAATTTTAAGAGATAGCTTGGGACACTCAAATATTACTTTATATGTCTTAGATAGTTCATTTGATGTTATTCAAAGATATAATATTTATGATTATAGTCCTGATGACCTGACAGATTATTTAATTTTCCATTTTCAGCTCCCTGTTTTAGTTTACAACGCAACTTCAAGGAAATCAACAATTGCTGCTTTAAACATAACACTTTATGAGAGGTGATTGATTGCATAAAAAATCACAATCGGAAATTTTAGCATTGGTCTTCATAATTGTATTTGCTATCTTGATAATTTTCATGTTTGTTTCATATAATCTTAGGCCAAAAGAGGAAAAACAAACATCTGTAATACTAATCGCTGATAACTATTATAACACTTTGTTTAATAACAACTTATATACTTCGTGTAAAGAAGACATGTCTCTTATACGTCTTTTAACCTATTTTTGTGAGGACTTAATTACAGAATGTGATGATGGCCAACTTGTCGAGGATTATTTGAAAGATTTCTTTAATCAATCAGCGATATTTTTCTTGAAGAGCAATAATTTGGCCTACGAAATGAATATTAGTGACTTGACAGATAAGGAGTTTTATTTTAAAGAAGGTGACTGTACTAACAAGTTTGTTTATGCTTTACCGGCGCAAACAATTCCAACGCCAACTTACACTGGCAATTCAATTAGAATTTCTTTAAAGATTTGTAAAAAATAAAAGAATTAAATTTTGTTTAGAAGTTGTTCTATTCTCTGGATCTCCAAATCAATCCTGTAAAGCTCATTATCATTTTTATCTTTTTCTTGTTCTTTAGTCTGTGTAGATGTTTGAGTTGGTGATCTAATCACTAAATTGTCCAACTTTTTAATTGGCAACGAGCTTATTATTGAATTACCTAAAGATTCAATCTCTTTAATGTTCTTCTTAATTTGACCTATCTTCTCTAAAGAAATCTTGTTTTTTAATTTTTCTAGCTGAATATCTTTAAGGAGTATTAATAATTCTTTAGCGTTCATTAAAAGGTTTTTACGAACCCCTTTAGCATCATAAATGCCTACGTAAGTAGTTTCTTGATTAGATTTCTTTGTAGCCATTTTTATTCCTCGTTAGGTGAATTGACCTTTGAGGTAATTGTATTCATAACCTTTTTTATCTTAGATAGCTGCTCTTCAAAAGCCTCAATTCTTTTCTTTTCTTCCTCATTTGCAGCTTTTAGTTCGTTAATTAAATCTTCAGTTAAGATTACCTTCTCATTAATCTCATCAATATTCTTTTTTAATTTCTTGAAATCATCTATCCTTAAAAAAATAGGAACATTATCCATTATTTTCACCTCTTATTATCGCATCACAACCTATGCTTTTATTGAACATAACATTACAATTTTTCAAAAGTGTTTGAGTGATCTCTTTGTTTCTTAGCTCAATTGCTTCAATCTCTTCACCGTTGTTCTTTAATATACTGTTATTAGCAAGAATTTCGTTAATTTCATCAACCAGCTGTTTTAAATCAGAATCCCTGATGAAATACGCATTTTCTCTATTGGAGTGTATTATTATACTTTCTGAACTTTTACTAATCATCTCATTGCTCTCTTGCTTAGGTGTTTCTTCAGGAGGAACATCTAAAATATCTTCAAACCCTGTTGATGGACTATCCATCCCTTCTTTTGGTTGAATGTTCTGAATAAGTTTTGATTCCAATTCCTTTAATTCTTTATCTAAATCAAAATC
>CAYQFL010000002.1:104931-118275 GCA_964416905.1 uncultured Methanosarcinales archaeon
GGTTTCCTGACTAGAATTTTCAGAAACGGTGTTGGTTTTAGGTTGATTCTCAGTATCGCTTTTAATCGTTGGCTTTGGTGGTTCAGGTGGAGTCTCTGATTCACTTTTTTCCTTTTTCTTTTTTGATCTGAATAAAAAAGCCATTTTTAATCTAATCCTTAAAAGAAATATTAAAAGGTTTTTAACCATTGATTAAAAGTTTCGAACAGTCGTCATTCTGCAATGGGTTCAACCCTTTTAGAATTAAAAAAAGCAAAAACCTAAAAAGATTACTTGCCTTAAATTAAGCCATGAAAGAGTGCCTCTTTTATAAGACCTTAGATAACAAAAAAGTTTTGTGCACGCTTTGTCCAAAAGCTTGTACTATTGATAATAATTCTACAGGTTTTTGCGGAGTTAGAAAAAATGTTAATGGAATGCTTTATTCATTAAGTTATTCAAACCTCGTTTCTTTAGCTCTAGACCCTATAGAAAAGAAACCTTTATTTCATTTCTTCCCAAATAACAAAATTCTGTCAGTAGCTACAGTCGGATGCAATTTAGATTGTTTGAACTGTCAAAATTTTGAGATAGCACATGGCGATTATTCTTCAATTAATAGTCAACACATAACTCCCAAAGAACTTGTTTCCTACTGTGTTGAAAACGACATTTCTTTTATCGCTTATACTTATAATGAACCCACTGTGTTTTACGAATATGTTCTAGAAACCTCAAAACTTGCTAAAGATAAGGGAATCAAAACCGTTTCGATTACAAATGGATATATAAATGAGAAACCACTTTTAGAATTATCAAAATACCTTGATGCAGCTAACATTGATGTTAAAGGTTTCTCTGATCAAACTTATGAACAATTAACAACAGGCAAACTTAACCCTGTACTTAATACTATAAAACTTTTGAAAGAAAACGCTGTTTGGGTTGAACTTACCTGGTTAGTTGTTCCGGGATTTTCTGATAATTCCATTGAGTTTAAGAACTTTGTAAATTGGCTAGCTAATCTGGATAAAAATATTCCCTTGCATATTTCGAGATTCTTTCCGTATTACAAATTAAGCCATCTTCAACCTACAAGCATTGAGAAAATGAAAGAGTTTTTCACAATTGCCAAAAGCAAGCTTAACTTTGTTTATCTTGGCAACGTATTGGAAGAATCAAATACTTATTGTCCAAAATGCGGTTCTTTGCTAATTAAACGTTTAGGTTACGTTACTTCAGATTTTACTAAAGAAGGCCATTGTTTAAATTGTGGTTATAAACTGCCTGGCGTGTTTCAGTAAAATTTCCATTGTTCAGAATTAAGATTTGAAAGCTTTCTGAATTCTCTTTGAAATTTATTATTAAAACAAACAACTGAAAAATAATTAATGATTCTAGGACAATCAACTTTAAAGAACGTACGCTTTGTTATACTAAACTTTGTATTCTTCTTAATGCTTGTTCCAACGGCTCTTTCTCACATAAAAATAACAGAGATCATGTATAATCCTGTTGGCCTAGACATTTATGGCGAGTATTTTGAGCTTTGCAATTTTGCTAATAAAACCATTAATTTAACGAACTATACGCTTCTGGGCGTTTCTACGGATTTATCGAACATTATTGTTTCTCCAAAACAATGTATAGTTTTTGCAAACACGAAAGATAAAACAGGCCCAGATAATGACTTTTTTGATTTATACAATATTTCTTTAGCATACTATAATTTAACTTTTGAATTTACAGGATACTTAAATAATGATAACGATAGTTTGTCTTTGATTGATGCTAATGGCTTTGTAATTGACAACTTTACGTATAATGCAACTTTGGCTAACGGCAATGGTTTCAGTTTGAACAAATATGATAATTTTGTTCTTGAGCAGGAACCAAGTCCTTTTTACTACGATCTTGATTTGTGCTTTAATCTGTCAAACACAACACCGCAAGCAATAAACGTTACAAACATTTCCAACTTATCAAATATTACGAACTTAACAGAGAATATCTTGAACATTACTCAAGGCAATTTGAGCGAAAATATTAATGACACTTTAATTAACGAATCTTTAGAAAACCAAACTTCTGAAACAATTAACCAAACAAACAACGAATTAAACGAGTCCTATCAAAGTAATTTGTTTATAGAACTAATCTCAATTGAGAACAATACTGTTTATTATAGAATCCTTTCTAACTGCTCTTACACTTACTGGATTGAAGATTTGTATAACAACATAATCAAACAGCCGTTGAATAGTAGTTCAAGTTCAAAAAAGCAGTTCACACCAAAGTACGATTTAGTTTTCTTTATCAAAGCAAGGAATTCTTGCAATCTTAAAAATGCATCAAAGCTTGTGATTTTAAACAATTCCTTAACGCAGAAATCAACATCCGATTTTGATTATTTGTCTCGGTATAAAAAAGTCAGATTAGAAATAGATGCCGATTTCGTTCAAAAAACGGATTTTACTATATATTGTTATCTAAACGATGGTGAGCAAATCTTTTACTTTCATCAAGACTCTATTAAACCATTAATTGATTCGGATTTTAAAATAGAATTCTTTGTTCCAGAAAACCTTTTTGAACAAGGAGAAAACGAAATTCAATGCAAAATTGAACTTTATAACAATACGCAACTCTTTAAAGAAAAGTTCACTTATGATAAACCACAAAGCAATGCAAAAACAATTGCTGTTAGTTCAATCAAAAACAAAGCAGCAGTTGAGATTCAGTCATTTTATACGCTTGATAAATATTTCAAAGATAAAAACCACTTTTTCGTTAACCTTAAACAAAATTCCTTACTTGAAGAGCCTTTGCTTCTAGAGGTGTATGAACTTAAAGGTAATTTGTCGTTAACTATGGACACTTTAAATTCATCCAAGCAAAATTTTTATTTGAATCTGGATAAAGAGAACACAACTTTGTTTGCTTTAATTCGCAACAATGATTCAATTATAGCAAAGCGTTTTTTAGATGTTGATTTAGTTAAAAGAAGTTTAGCTATTGAAAAGGAGATAAGTGATGATTCTTCTAACAATGATACTTTTGTTGACGTTAGAAACGATTCGGCTCAAGAGTTAGAAAGTTTCGCAGAATCTTTGAAAGAAAAATCATATAATGCTTTAAACAACATAACTTTAACTAATCAACTTCTTAACGCAACTAAAAATTCAGACGAGATAACCTCTTTTTTCTCACTTGAAAATAATTCAACTGATAAGCTTTCATTAAAACAATTTATTGTTCCTTTTGCTGTTTTCTTATCGTGTTTGGTTACATTAATTCTGTTTAGAATCTTCTTAAGAAAAAAATAAATCTAAACCTCGATTATCTTATTTTCTTCATCCAAATCTACAAACCTTATACCTACACCGCACTTAAGAATTGCTGAGATTAAAGCCATATGCATATCTCCATCTCCCGAACTTATGTTTAATGCAACCTCAGGATATTTTATTTCATCTTTTATTTTGTTTGCAATCTCATCCCTTAATTTTTCTCTTTTTAATTTAAGGTTCACAACAATAAGTTTAAACGGTTTGTTTAGAGAAAATTTTTCTTTAGAAAACTGGTCACCGATTAAGATAATCTCTTCCCAATCATAGGCATTGCATAAATTTGCAACTTTTGCCCATGAACCTTTGCCAAAAGAAAGCAACGATACTAAAACTGCCATTAGAATCTAAGAACATTCAAGCCTTTAAAAATTTAACCTTAGAAAATATAAAAAATAATTCAAAAAAATAAACTTACATCATACCCATGCCTGGGTTATTTAACCCTGGGCTGGATTTATCTTTATCTTCTGGCAAATCAACAACAATAGCTTCAGTTGTTAGTATTAAACTGCCAATACTTGCTGCGTTCTGTAATGCTACTCTAGTTACTTTTGCTGGGTCAATGACTCCTGCTTTGAACAAGTCTTCATATTTTCCTGTTCTTGCGTTAAAACCAAACTCTACTTGTGAATGTTTCAATACTTCGTTAACAACGATTGAACCGTCCATTCCAGCATTCTCCGCAATCAATCTAATTGGTTGTATTAACGCTCTTCGGATAATGTCTGCGCCTATCTTCTCATCAGGATCTTCCATCTTTTCGATAAACTTCTCTAATTCCTTGGATGCTCTCAATAAAGTAACGCCGCCGCCAGGAATAACTCCTTCTTCAATAGCAGCTCTTGTAGCATGCAAGGCATCATCAATTCTGTCTTTCTTTTCTTTCATCTCTGTTTCAGTTGCAGCGCCTACTTTGATTACGGCAACACCACCTGCAAGTTTGCCAAGCCTCTTTTCTAAGTCTTCTCTGTCAAACTCTGATTCAGTCTTTTCAATCTGGTTCTGAATCATCTTAATTCTTTCTTCAATCATCTTCTTGTCGCCTTTACCGCCAATAATTGTTGTCTTATCCTTGTCAACTCTTACTTTCTCAGCTCTGCCAAGTAAGTCGATTGTAGCATTCTCTAGTTTCATACCTTTCTCTTCACTGATAACTTTTCCGCCTGTTAAAACAGCAATATCTTCAAGCATCTGTTTTCTCTCATCTCCAAAGCTAGGTGCTTTAACAGCCACAACCTTTATGGTTCCTCTTAACAAGTTAAGTATTATTGTGGCAAGGGCTTCTCCTTCTAAATCATCTACAATCATAAGCAATGGTTTGCCCTGTTGTGCTACAGCTTCCAAAACCCTAACAATATCCTTAACAGCACTTACCTTTTTATCGGTAATCAAGATGAACGGATCTTCGAGCACAGCCTCCATGTTTTCAGAATCAGTAACCATGTATGGCGAGATGAAGCCTCTGTCAAACTGCATACCTTCTACAACTTCCAATGTTGTTTCTAAAGATTTAGCTTCTTCTACAGTGATTACGCCTTTATGTCCTACCTTTTCCATAGCATCTGCAATCAACTTACCAATCTCCTCATCATTGTTCGCAGAAACAGTTGCTACTTGAAGGATTTTGTCTTTAACATCTTTGCTTACGCTTTTGATATACTCCACAGTTTTCTTAGTAGCTTTTTCAATACCTTTTCTTACACCAATAGGATTGGCTCCGGCAGTGATATTTTTGATACCTTCTTTAACAATAGCCTGTGCTAAAACTGCTGCAGTGGTTGTACCATCTCCAGCAACATCCTGCGTTTTAGTGGAAACTTCTTTGATTAACTGAGCACCAATATTCTCAGCTTTATCTTCTAACTCAATCTCTTTTGCTATAGTAACACCATCATTGGTTATTACAGGAGAACCAAATCCTTTGTCAAGAACAACATATCTGCCTTTTGGACCTAGAGTAACTTTAACAGTGTTAGCAAGTTTATCCAAACCTCTTATCAAAGCTTTCCTAGCCTCTTCATCAAACATTATCTTTTTGCCTGCCATGTTTTTCACCTCGTTTAATTATGATTTAATGAATGATTTATTCGATGATTGCAAGTACATCCTTAACATCAACAATTACGTGTTTTTCTCCATCGATTTCAATTTCTTTATCGCTGTAACCTCCATAGATTACAGTGTCACCTTTCTTAACAGGGAAAGGTTTGCCCTCATGTTCTTTATCGTCATAATAGCCAACTTCTACAACTACACCTTCTTTCCTATTTTCGTTAGCAGTCTCTGGAAGATAAATTCCGCCTTTAGTTTTTTCTTCCTTTTTAATTGGCTTTATTAGAACTCGTGGTCCTAGGATTTTGATACCCATATTCTCACCTCTTGTCGACTTTAAATAAACAAAGTCAACTTTAATTCAACAGATAAACCCTTTTCATATTTAAATTTTTCTGTGTTGTTTTCATTATCCTTTGAAGAATTCTAAACTGAATTCGACTATTCCCAATTACAACTTAATTACAATACTTCAACAATATCTCTTTTAATTCGAGCAATACAGTTCTCAGCAACTTTATCAATCTCCCAGTTATCTGATGCTTTTCTAACCTGATTTAGGAAATCAGCTATTTGTCTAAATAACCTTACGAGATCGCCTTCTTTCATACTTGTTAATTTAACTATTTCATTAAATTCCTTGCCTTCACTCCATTCTATGACTAACCTCATCAACCTTAGAAGATTTTGTCTGTTTATCTTTTTGAACAATAAAGGACTTTCTTTTCTAACAATACTTAATATCTTGTTGTACCTTTTCTTGTCTTTGTAAATCTTGAAATGCTCTCTGTCAATCTTCCTATCGTAAATAATTGCAGCAATTAACGCGTTTATCTCTGATTCTTCCAGTTTTTTGAAGATCTCTGTTTTGAAAATCTCAGTTATCTCAATCTCATGATCATATATTCTAGATGCGAACAAACCTTTTTCAGTTAAATGTTTTCCATCACCCTCAATATATCCCAAAGCAATCAATTTCTTGACTCTGTTCTTAAACCTGGACCAAATTCTAATTGCCGTTTCTTCATGTTTCTTTAGATAATAATAGAAGCTCCTTTTTAATATTGATTTGATTTCTTTTTCAGGGTAGTTTATGATTAGATTTAGTACAAGGTTATCTGTTATGTAGAATCTTGATACTAATGCTTCTTTATCCCCTGAAGTAATATACCTTATTTTGTTGAAGTCAGCGAATCTTATGTCTATTAAGGCAACAGCCCAACCTTCTTTGTCGATACCTCTCCTACCTGCTCTGCCAGCCATCTGCCAGTATTCTTTTGAAGTAAGATACCTGAAATTTCGACCATCATACTTTTCAAGGCTGTCAAAGGCAACACTTTTAGCAGGCATGTTAACTCCAACAGCAAAAGTCTCAGTAGCATACAGAACTTTAATTAATCCTTTTGAGAACAACTCTTCAACAATTTCTTTTAACGATGGAAGTAATCCCGCGTGATGATAAGCAATACCTTTTTGCACAATCCTTCTTAGTTTTTTAACAGAAAACAACTCTTTAATGGATGGATACTTGCTTATATGCTCGTGAAATATTGAAACTATCTGCTGTTTTTCCTGATTGTTTGTGAAATCAAACCTTTGGTAAATTTGCTCTGCTTTCTTTTCACAATCTTTTCTAGAGAACGTAAAGTAGATTATTGGTAAGAATCCTTCTTCTTTTACATCAGTGATTAAATCAAGATGGTCTGCTGCCGGCAGGTTCATAAACTTCTTTTTGTGTTTCTTGTTTCTAATTCTTCGAGATAAAACAGGATTGCTTTTAACGAATTGTTCCAATTCATCTAAAGTTACTATGCCTAAAGTTTTTTCGTAAACAAAATGCTTTAAAGGAACAGCCCTTTTGTTATGCAATACTACTTCCACAACATGATTCTTTGTTTCCTGAATCCAGCCAGCAAACTCTTTTGCATTAGGAATCGTTGCGCTTAAGCATAAGAACCTAACAGTTTCAGGAGAAAAAATGATGGATTCTTCCCAGACAGTTCCCCTTTCTAAATCATTGATGTAATGAATTTCATCGAAGATAACATAAGATATTGTTTTAACGAACTCGTCTTTAGTTACTAACATATTTCTATATACTTCCGTTGTCATAATCAAAACAGGGGCTTCAGGGTTAAACACGAAATCTCCTGTAAGCAAACCAATTTTATCTTCACCATACAACTCACAGAACTGTTTATATTTTTGATTGGATAATGCTTTAATTGGACTTGTGTAAATTATCACTTTTCCAGTATCAATATATTTGTCAATAAGATAATCCGCAATTAATGTTTTACCCGTTCCAGTTGGTGCAGAAACAACCACAGAATGGTTCCTATCAATTGCTGCAATAGCCTCTTCTTGAAACTTATCTAAAGTATAATTGCGGAATTTCATACTGGAAAAAAGAACGTTTTGTTTTATATTTGTTTTCTTTTGATTTTAACATCTTTTACTTTTTTCAAAACATTTTTATATTATTGTTATTTGTAGGGAAATATGTTTCCTTTATTCAATAATCCATTATGTGTTTGTTGTTGCTAATTCTTTTATTCTGTTAAAGGGGGTTCTCTAAATATGACCACGAAAAATAAAAAACTAAAAATCTATAACACCATGGCAAGAAGTATTGAAGAATTAAATCCTATCAAGGATTCCTTATTTAGAATTTATAGTTGTGGCCCTACAATTTACAATTTTGCTCATATTGGTAACCTAAGGTATTTCATCTTTGTGGATGTTCTAAGGAAGACGTTGAAACATTTTGGTTACAAAGTTAAGCACGTTATGAATCTAACTGATGTTGATGACAAGACAATTAGATATTCTAGACAGAACAGATTGCCTTTGAAAGAATATACAAAACAATATGAGAAATACTTTTTTGAAGACCTTGAACGACTCAACATAGAACCTGTAGAGTATTATCCAAGAGCAACTGAAACTATCCCAGAAATAATCAAGTTCATAGAAAAAATAATTGAGAATAAACATGCCTATGTAACAAACGGAAATGTTTACTTTGATATCTCTACCTTTAAAGATTATGGTAAATTAGCTAACCTAGATTTATCTAATCTTAAAGAGAATGCTCAAGGCAGGTTAGATGATGAGTATGACAAAGATGATCCGAGAGATTTTGCGTTATGGAAAGCCTATACTCTAGAAGATGGCGATGTTTTCTGGGAATCTCCCTGGGGTAAAGGCAGACCTGGCTGGCATATCGAATGTTCTGTGATGAGTTCTAAATATTTAACAGACATGTTCAAAGATGGAACAATTAATCCTGATAAGTTTGAAACAATAGATATTCATACAGGTGCTGTTGACTTGATTTTCCCGCACCATACTAACGAGATTGCTCAAACAGAAAGCGTAACGAAAAAACCTTTTGTTAAGTACTGGATCCATTGCGAGCATTTATTTGTTGATGGGAAAAAGATGTCTAAGAGCTTGGGAAATTTCTATACATTAAGGGACTTAATTGAGAAAGGATACCCACCAAGAGCTTTTAGATATGTTTGCGTTTCCTCCCATTATAAACAGCAGTTAAACTTTACTCTGAAAACCTTGGATGCTGCAGAAAACACGATTAAACGATTGGACAACTTTGTTTTTATACTGAACGTGATTAAGGAAAGGTCTGAAGATAAAAGTATCAGAGATGAATTAAAACAAAAGATTGAAGAGTTTAAAGATACATTTGATAATTTCTTAGCTGATAATTTAGATACGCCTAAAGCATTGGCAACAGTGTTTGATTTTATGTCTTATGTGAACAAAACCAAAGATTTGTCTTCAGCTGAAGCTGAGTTATCTTTACAGACTTTGAGATACTTTGACTCGGTGTTGTCAATATTTGACTTTGACATCAAAGAAGACCCTCTTCCAGATGAGATAATGGCTCTAATTTTGAAGAGAGAAGAAGCAAGAAAGAATAAAAACTGGGAATTAGCTGACAGCATTAGGGAACAACTTAAAGAACAAGGTATAGAACTAGCAGATACGCCTTTAGGCACAGTTTGGAAGAAAGTTAAGTAACCTTTATTTTTTTATCTATGGTACTTTTTATTTTTTAGGATCGTTTCTGCTCGGTATATTTGCTCTAATAAAACGATTTTTGCAAGGTCGTGAGGTAGAGTCATTCTTGAAAGAGAAATTAATTTTTTAGCACTTTTCTTTATATCCTCATCAAAACCGTTTTCATCCCCAACCACAAAAATAGTTTTCTCAGTTAAATTAGAAATAAACTCAGCAAACTGCATTGAATTTAATTCCTCACCATTCTCGTCTAAAAGAAAATAGTTTTTGTTTTTTAAGAATTTGCTAAGTTTTTCTCGGTTATCAAAAGCTAAATCTTCTAAAGAAATCCTCTTTCTGTATTCATCGAATAACTCTTTGAAAGGAGCTTTTACTTTACCAACATATGCTAGAACATATTTCATTTTAAGAATGATGTGGGGGTTGGGATTTGAACCCAAGCAGGCGCTATGCCAACGGGTGTCTTCCAGTCATAGCGAAAAGCTCATAACACCCTGTGACTGACCTAAGCCCGTCCCGTTTGACCAGGCTCCGGCACCCCCACCTATAAAAGTCGAATAAGCGTTTTCCTTATAAAGTTTTCGACAAAGCAAACTAATATAAAAATAAAGCTTTTAAATATTAGTGTTATTCAGTTATTTTAAGCTGAACGGGTCCCTAGTCTAGTGGCTATGACGTTGCCTTCACACGGCAGAGGTCCGGGGTTCGAGTCCCCGGGGACCCATTATTTTTTTTAAAAACGATTTGTGATCCCTATGAGTAAAGTATATTTCTCTAAGAATCTTGATAAGGTTTTAACGAAGCTGAATCTTGATAAATTAGGTAAGAGAATTGGTATAAAACTTCATTTTGGGGAGAAAGGTAACGAGACATATTTGAAACCTGAGATTGCTAAAAAAGTGTATGATTTTGTTAGAGAAAACAAGAAAGATTTAGATAAATTAGCTTTAGTTGAATGCAATGTTCTTTATCGAGGCGAACGCACAACTAGAACAAGGCATATAGCTTTGGCAAAAGAACACGGCTTTGGTTTTGCAGAAATAGATATACTTGATGGTGAACTTGGTGAGGAAACCCTAACTTTACCTGTGGCTAATGGAATAGTCAAGGAGGCAAAAGTCGGTAAAGGTTTGGAAAGATATGATTCTTTAATTATTCTCACACATTTTAAAGGACATGTTATGGCAGGATATGGCGGTGCGTTTAAAAACTTAGGCATGGGTTTAGGCAGCAGAGCTGGCAAGCTCCATATGCACGCCAATGTTAGCCCTAAGATTTCAAAATCAAAGTGCACCGGTTGTGGTACTTGTATTAAGAATTGTGGCTCAGATGCAATACATTTAGTTAATGGAAAAGCTGTTATTGACAGTTCAAAATGCACAGGTTGTGCTATGTGCATAGCTGTTTGCCCTGTGGGAGCTGTCAAGATACCTTGGTTAAGCTCTACGAGCAGTTTGCTCCAGAAAAAGATAATAGACTATTCTAAGGCTATAATAGAATACTTGAATTTTAAGTTAATTTACATCAATGCTTTAGTTAACATAACCAAAGAATGTGATTGCATGGGCAAAAAGCAGAAACCTATTGTTGAAGATATTGGTTTTCTAGTTAGCAATGACCCTGTGGCAATAGATAAGGCTAGCTTAGACTTAGTTCAAAAAGCAACTCATCATAAATTCTCGTTGATAAACTTAGCTAATAAAAATCTTCCAACAAAATATGCAGAAAGCTTAGGTTTAGGTACACAGAATTATGAATTGATTAATTTGGACGAAAATTAAAGTTGTATTTTGATTCTGCTTTTTTAACAAAAGCTTTAAAAAAGAGCAGTATAACTTAGAGTTTGTTAAAGGACGGTGCATCAAATGATATCAAAAAGATTGCTTAAAGATAAAGAAGTTAAACAAAAGTTATCAGAAGATTGGATTCAGGTAAGAGTTTTATTAGAGATGCTTGGCAAACCTAAAGATTACTTGGTTGAAAAGCTTGAAGAACATGTCTTAAACGCGAAAAAAATTGAAGGTGTAGAGATTATTTCTTACGAAATTGAAGACCCTGAAGAAAAAGAAGATTTCTTCACAACCTTTGCTGAGGTTGAGATGCTGTTTAAGGAAAAAACGCATCTGATTTACTTCTGTTTCGAGTTCTTGCCTGCTCACATCGAAATCATGGAACCTGATGAATTCTTGTTCACAGCTAAGGATTTAACAGATATCCTTAATGACTTAATAATTAAATTACATTCTTGGGATAAAACTGTTAGAGTGGTGAATGAGCAGAACAAAGTTTTATACAACAACCAATCTGTTTTAATAAGAAATATGTTGTATCTTTCGTTAAGAACAGGACCTAAAACCATACAGGAAATTGAGAAAGACATTGGTTTGCCTTCAAAATCGTTCTGGGATGTTGTCTCAGAGTTGAAGAAAGAAGGCCTGGTTGTTGAACAAGGCTCTAAGTTGGCTTTAGTTAGGAAAGGAAAGGCATAAAATGGAAAATGATATTTTAAACAAGATCGGTGCAATCCTTTTTATGTACGGGAAACCTGTCAAGTTCTCAAAACTTGCAAGGTTACTTAATTTGAAAACAAAAGATATTCCGGGTTATCTTGCTAAACTGGAAAAAAAGTTATCTTTAGATAAGGGTTTCTTAAAACTTACAATTCTGGATGAGCAAGCGTTTTTAACAATCAAAGATTCTTATTCAGATTTGGCTAGGAAAATTGTTGATGATATTGATCTTCCAAAATCAATTATAGAAACCTTATCAGTTATCGCAATAACCTGTCCAGTAGAACAATCAGAGATTGTTAAACTTAGGAACAATAAAGCTTACGACCATATTTCACAGCTAGAAAAGCTTGGTTTTATCAAGAAAACAAAATCCGGTAGAAGTTATACTTTAACTTTATCTAAAAAATTCTTTGATTACTTTGACATTGATGAAATAGAGTTTAAGAACAAGTTTAAAGACCGCAAGGATTTGAAGGAAAAATTAAAGGATGTACAAGATATGATTTCTTCAGCAGAAGAATCTAATGAAGATAACAAAAAGATTAATTTAATGCCGGAGTGATTATTTCAATAGTTCTTTTTACTGAATTAAACACGGATCTCATTGTTTCATCATTGCATTCGTTCTTTAGTTTGCTTGCCAATTCGTAAACCTTAAACAAGTCATCTTTCTTTGATGGGTTGAAATAAATATCTGTTAGTTCCTTGAACAAATCTTCGAAATTTTTGAGCTTTTCGCTCTTTATGTTCTTGTTAACAACTTGTTCAAAAGCATCCATTATGTTTTCAAAACTTTGGATCAACAAAATGTCTTGATTATCAATCTTGTTTTGTTTTCTTAAAGCTCTTATGCAATAAAAGAAAAGCTTGTTTAACTCGTGGTCTTTTTCTTTGAACCGTTCATAAGAGCCTTTGGTTAGCAATTCTGCTACTGCTTCTTCAACAAGGTTTCTCATCTTAAAGATAAGTTTGTTCAACACTTTCTCTTTCAGATTTTCATTAGGTTCGCTGATACATTCCACATTAAGTTCATAATTGTTTTCTGAGATAATCACAGCTCCGACGAGAAAATCTATAATCTGTTTAACTGCTTCAATATTGTCCTTGTCGCACAAAATTTCAAACTCTTCGATGCCTTTCATATACTGAGTTGAAATCGAGAACCAGCAGAATTTCTTTGATTTGCCTCTTAGATCAAGAGTAACTCTTTTGATTTCTTCTTTGTTTTTATTAGAAATGATTACCTTGTTGTCGCTAATAGTTAACTCAAGCTCATCCGCCTTAGATAGCTTATTCTCTTTTATCCAACGATTCGGTAAAGTGATAGCAAAACTGGAATCTCCTAATTGTATAAGTTTCCGTTTCACATGATTTTTTAACATGTTATGAGATATATATTTTTTGGT
>CAYQFL010000003.1:0-41517 GCA_964416905.1 uncultured Methanosarcinales archaeon
ACACGCAAGATTTAAAAAGACCTAAAGATTATTTTGTTAAAATGCCAACCTATAGAATTGTTGGAATTTCTGTTAATAACAGAAAAGTTAATTCTATAAAACTACAAGAGATTCTATCAAAACATGGTCATATTATTAGAGCAAGATTGGGATTGCATGAAACTAAACAAGAAGAAGATTTTGGGTTAATCATCCTTCATATTGACGGTAAGGGCGAGGAAAGCAAAAGCTTGTTAGATGAGATTAATTCTGTTGATGGGTTAACAGCAAAGGAAATGGTACTAGAAAATTAATTCCCTCTTGTTTTCTTATTTTTTGTTAAGAGTGGCTCAATAAGAATCAAAGAGTTTCACAACCTCAAAACTCTCGTCTTTTACTTCTAACAATCTTGGATAAAGTTTAGAGAAAATTTCTACTAACTGCGGATCAAACAATTTACCTGAATTTTGAAAAACAAACTCATAGGCTTCATCATGGCTTAAAGCTTTTTTATAAGGTCTTTCAGTAACCAACGCATCAAAGACATCCGCAATTCTCAATATTCTTGATTCTAAGGGGATATCCCCACCAATTAATCCTTCATAACCTGTCCCATCCCAGTTCTCGTGATGATATCTGATCCAAATAGGTATAGGTTCTAAATGTTTAATGTCTTTTAGTATTCGATAACCATGAACTGTGTGTTGTTTTATTTCTTCAAACTCTTCAGGAGTCAGTTTTCCTTTTTTCTTGAGGATTTCGTCCCTAACAAACACCTTGCCAATATCATGAAGTAAGCCTGCATAATAAATCTTGTTTAAATCAACACTATTTTCAACTTCCATGTTGTAAGCTTTCGCAATTTGTAGAGAATAGTTTGCTACATGTAAGCTGTGATCATAGGTATAGTGATCTTTAACATCAATAGAAAGGGTCGTTAATCTTATAAGATGTTTTAATGTTTCTTCTAAATCTTTTCTCATCAAAACCTCAGAAGTCATATCAACAAGAAGAACAACGATATTTTCCAAATTCTCTTTAAGGTCATATACTGGAAAAACAAACACTTTCGCATCTTTCTTTTTATTATCCACTAAAAATTCTTTATTAAAAGAATACAGCTTTTTGTGCTCAGAGATATTCTTCACAATCTTAGATAATCTATCTTTTTCCAAGGAAAGCAGAGATTCTAAGGTGTAATGCTCTTTTTTTAACAAACCGAGATACTCCTTGCCTAAGGTGTTTGCTCTTGTTAGGTTCAAATCTTTATCTAAAACATAAGCTGGCATAGGCATGTTTTCAAAGAAAGAATACAGATAATTCTTCATAGTTTGGTAAATCTCCTGAGTCCCTGAGAGAATCTCTTCTAGTTCTTCGTTTTTCTGTTCAAGAGCCTTATTTTTCTTATCAAGTATAGAACCCAAAGTTATGGGTAAACCAAACTCAAAAAATGATGAAATATACTTATAGGGTAATTCAAAAAATTCTTTTAAGTTAGAAACACCTTCAAAATACTTTGTGAGATTATAGTCTATAAAGAAAGTTGAGAGACCTATGCCTAAACCAAAACAAAATCCTAGGTTTTCCTTTACAAGGCTTTCTAATTTTTTGAGACCACAACTCATTTTTATGCTTGAAAAACACATTAAACCTCAGTCAGAGAATAATATCCATTCATACTTTATATATTTTAAGCCAAAAAAGAATATAAATTAAATCTAAAATAAAAAATTACTTAGAGATTATAAATAATCCTATCCATTTCTTCTAAAATTTTTTTCAATTCGGGCTTCTCAAAATGCTCTCTTGCCGGTGCAAGGATTTCTATCAGTTTCTCAGCCACAGCATCCTTTAAATCAAGAGGATGAAGTTTTCGTTCTTTGAAATCGTTTTCTAAATCCTCATAAGAAGTATAAGTAACATTCCCTCCAAACTTTTCAGGCCTTTTAATCTCAAGTTTAGCATCTTCTCTGCTGAAAATTAATTTTCTAGCCCAATCAAGTATAGGATTAAATTCTACTTCGCCTTCAGGACAGAACGCTTTCCTTATCTTCCGTCTTATCTCATCAGGAGAGTCGTGTATGAAAATACAAGTATCAGGTTTTGATTTGCTCATCTTTAAAGCAGACCAAAGTTCTTGAATCTGATCTTTAGGTACGGGCCACATTGGTGGTTTACCTAGGCCCAAAAGTAAAGGATGGTGAACAGCTACCGGCTTTATTTTCTCGCCGTTTTTATTGCGCAAAGGTTTTGATGTTAATTTTAAAGCAACATCCCTCGCAACAACATGAGCTTTCCTTTGGTCCATACCTGCATGTGTAAGGTTAACACCTTGAATAAAGATATCAGCTACCTGCATTGGCGGGTAAATCAAAGTTGCAAAGTTTATAGAATCGCCTTCCTTACGACCCATGATAGTTATGCTTCTTTTAATCCTTGACAAAGTTGTATGTTTACTTACATCAATAACCGTTTCCCAGTAAGTATCATTATTGTGATAAAGGTCCGTACCCAGAATAAAATTTAATTTGCTTGGGTCACCGCCAACACATTTAAGGCTAGCGATCAAGCCTTCTTTGAAATAATTAAGGGCTACTTTTCTAATGAGTTCCTTATCGCCACCAAGCTTATTATTTATCCAAGTATGCCAATCTGCAAGAAGGATGTTACATTCAACACCAGCATCCATGAAATCCTTAACTTTTGACATACACATTAATCCAGTACCCAGATGAATCTTACCAGAAATCTCAAAACCGATATAGTGTTTAATCTTCTCGCCGCTTTCAAGCAAATCTTTTAAATCTTCTTCTGTAAGAACCTCCTCAGCATTCTTCGTGATTAATCTTAACCTTTCATCAACATCCATTTTAAAACACAGTCAATAAAAATGATTTATAAAATTTCCTAAAAGAAGAAAGACCAAGATAAGTTCATACAATGCTCCAAAAATCATAACCACTTATAGATGACGAAAAGTTTATATATGGCTAGGCTCTACTCCTTAGTAACAAAAGGTGGTCGATAATGATTATTGACAAGATGCTTATAAACAAGTTAAAAGAATTAGGTTTAAATAGCTACGAGATAAAGATCTGGACATCATTATTAGCAAAAGGCAGTGCTACAGCTAGCGAGCTTGCCGATATTGCTAATGTTCCCAGGTCAAGAAGTTATGATGTTCTTGAGAGTCTTGAGAAAAAAGGACTTGTAATTGCACAGTTTACAAAGCCTATAAAGTATATTGCAGTTGATCCTGAAGAAGGCATTGAAAGGATAAAAAAGCGCATTCTACAAGAAACTCATGAGAATATAAACATTCTTGAGAAATTTAAAAATAGCGAAGTGTTGGAATTCCTAAAAGAGCTGTATGATAAAAACATAACACTTGTTGATCCTCTAGAGATGTCTGGAGCAATCAAAGGTAAAAAAAATATATTAGACCATCTCAGATACTTAATAAAAAATTCAAAGAAAGAGATAAACCTAATAACCACCAGCAAAGCATTTGTTCATAAAGTAGAGAATCTGTATTCGGATTTGAAGAAAGCTGCTGAAAAGGGTGTTGCAATAAAGATTGCTGCGCCAGTAACAAAAGATGTTCTTGAGCATGTTGATTTGATTAAAAGGATAGGAGAATTCAAGGATGCTAAAAACATTAAATCTCGGTTTGGTCTATTTGACGACGAGCATTCTGTATTGTTCCTTACTAATGATGGTGTAGCGGATGCGTTTGATTCAGCAATCTGGGTACAGAGCAAAGACCTAAATCAATCATTGAAGCATGGCTTTAATCACATCTGGGAAAAACTTGAATAAAAAAGTAAAAATCAATTTAAATTAATTTAAATGCTATTTTAAAAAACAACATACGCAAAAACTAATTTAGAAAAGCTATTCGTAAGGAAACAAATCTTTTTATTTTTTACAATTTAGAAGGGATGTTCATGACTTCATTAACAATAACTCCATTTTTCAACAAGTATATGATATACGGACCGCCTAAGAGCGGAAAAAGCGGAGAGCTCATCAATGCTTTGTTGAGTTTAAAGAAAAGCGAAAGTTATTCTGATGAAGAAATCTTAGTTGTAAAACATTTCTTGGAGGATGTAGGGTATCCTAACGAGATTGTTTCTTTTGATAAAAAGAAAACTAGGGCTAAAGAAGTTGAAAAGCCCAAAGATATTGCTGACTTGGTTAATGAAAATCCTCAAGCTGAGTTGGTTTTCATTGCCGGCGTTAATTTCTTTGAAGATTCAAGCATAAAAAACCTTGTTCAAGAAATTGCTGATTCTGGAAGGAAAGTAGTTATGTCGGGGATACCCTTAACTTACGAAGGAAAACCATACAATCATATGGATAAACTTATGGCTATTTCAAATGAGTTTGTTCAACTTTATGGAATCTGTAATTATTGCGGCAAATCTGCAACAAAAAGCGCAAGATTGGATAATGGAGATTATGTTGCAGTTTGCCCTGTTCATTTAGATTTTGAAGAAAGACCTGACTATAATCCGTTTCTAATTGATCAAAGACCTCTGTTAAGGTTAATCATTGGCCCAATGTATGCCTCAAAAACAGAAACTTTAATGGATTACATAAGTGAAATAATCAAAAGAAACGAAAACGCAAACAAAAAAGAAGAGTTTGTTTTATTTAAGGCTCAAATTGATAACAGGTATATGAAACCTGGAGAAAAGCCAAAAGTAAAATCTCACAATTTTAGAGAGTTTGAAGCAATACCTGTATCTAGTGCAAAAGAAATAGATGAATATCTTAAGGAGCATAAAGAAACAAGACATATCTTCATCGATGAAGGGCAGTTTATCCCTGATCTATATGATATAGTTACCGAACATTATTATCGAGGCGCTCACATAACTATTTCTGCATTAGCAAGAGATTTTAGAGGAGAGCCTTTTGGTGAAGACATTCCTAAGTTGTTAACTCAAGCAGATGAAATCATCAACAGAAGAGCTTACTGTACGCATCATATTTACAATGGCTCAGGACCTTGCAGATGGCCTGCAGTAGAAACCCAGAGATACATAAGATATGGAAATAAAGCGATACAACCAGCAAAATATAATGATCCGGTTGTGCTCGTTGGTTCTAAAGGAGAAGATGTAAAAGAATTTTATGAAGCTTCGTGCATTATGCATCACGAAGTTCTTGATAAACCTAAAGCGATGTTTGACATAGAACCTCTAAACAAAAAAGATTAAGAAAACAGAAATATTGTTTTACAATAAAACTACAAGTAATAATACTTCTTTTCAGCTTTTTGGAGTTTATCCTGTTGGGAACCTATTTTGTTTGCCCTAGGTCTCTTTGTTTCTTGGTCCCTTCTAAAAGTTATTCCTAATTCTTCCAAGAACAAGTTCATGCCTTCTTCCATATCATATAAACCTTTCAGGATTCCCTGCTTTGAAGGAATTCCTCCAAAAACAAAAAGCATTTGCGAAAGATAATCGATAAACAAAAGGTCATGATCTACAACTATTGCAGTTTTTCCTTTTTCTTCCATAAAAGAACGTAATACTTTAGAAACAGCTAATCTTTGCTCTACATCCAAATAAGCTGAAGGCTCATCTAACAGATACAAATCTGCATCTTGTGACAAGCATTTTGCAATGTAAACCCTTTGAAGTTCTCCTCCGGAAAGTTCGTTTAGTTTTCGATTGAATAACTCCTCAAGGTTTAAAGGTTTGATTAACTGCATATTGTATTTTGCAATTGCATCTGAAAGAAAAACTGAAACTAGCTCATCAGAAGAATGAGATAAGTATTGAGGTTTATAACTCACTTTTAATTCGGAGTTTATTTCTCCTTTAGTTGGTTTTAGTTCTCCTGCAAGAATTTTAATGAATGTTGTTTTGCCAATGCCATTCTCGCCCAAAACACCAATCACTTTTCCTTTAGGAATCCTCCCCTTGTTTGCTTTTAATACAAAACCATCGAAATCAATTTCAAATTCATCCCATTCAACAATCTGCTGTTCCTCTTTCTGGTTCTGCTCAGGTGCTCTTTTTGTGAATTCAATAGCTTCTCTTCTAAAACGAACGTTTTCCTCTCTCAAGAAACCTCGTAAAAATGCGTTAATGCCTTCCTTAGTTGACTTAAGCAAACTAACCACACCAAAGCTTCTGGGCTTACCATACATTATATGAACGAAGTCTGATAAGTAATCTAAAACAATCAAGTCATGTTCAACCAGAAGCATTGTATTATTTTCATCAACAAAATTTTTTAGCGTTGATGCCAGCTTAAGTCTTTGTTTTATATCTAAATAAGATGTTGGTTCATCAACGATTCTTAATTCAGCATTTTTCAACATGGCTGCAGCAATTATAACTCGCTGCAATTCACCGCCAGAAAGCTGAGATAGTTTTCTGTTGAGTAAAGTATCTAGTTCAAAAACTGCAACTATCTCTTGGAAATCGCTAGAGATTTTTGATAAAAATTCTGAAACTGTTCCATCAAACATTTTGGGTATTGATTCTATATGCTGAGGTTTATAAGAAATAGAAATCTGATTTGAGTAAAGCTTTGTGAAGTAAGATTGTAACTCAGTTCCCTTGAAAAAAGATATTGCATCATCGATTGAAACTTCAGATTCTAGTTTACCAAAGTTTGGGGTTATAACTTTTCCAAGAATCTTTATGGCTGTACTTTTACCAATCCCGTTAACACCAATAATTCCCACTATACTTCCTAACTTAGGTACAGGCAACTGATAAAGCCTAAAGCCATTCTTTCCAAACTGATGAACTGGGTTTTCAAGTTCTGAAGGCAAGTTTATAATGTGTATTGCTTCAAATGGACAACGATTTGAACAAATTTTACATCCTGTACATAGAACCTCTTCAATTACTACTTTTCCATCTTCACTTTTATGGATGCATTCTTCTCCTGCGCGGTTAATTGGACAAAGTTTTATGCATAAGTAATCTCCGCAAAAAATAGGATTGCATTTCTCTTTCTCAACAACCGCGATTCTATTGTTTGACATAACTCACAGAAACGCGAATAATTATAAAAAAGTTTTGTTTCAAAAAATGAAACAAACAAATTATTTCAAAAACATGTTTTTATCATAATTTCAAAAAACATGCCAAGTTACATTGATAAATTAATAAAATTGTGCTAAAAAGTAAACATAAATTAATTGCAAAATAGGCGTTAATTTTAATAATGTCAAAGAATATACTACTTCAAAACAGATAATTACAGTTACTGTCTATTGATATAATAGTAACTTAAGAAATTAACTTTGCAGGGATGAAAAGCGTAAGTTTTTAATATTAGTGTTGATTTTAGTATAACAATTGTTTGAAATATAAAAAGTTATAAAAAAAATTTCGGAGGTAATTAAATTGATCGTGAACGATGAGTTCTTAAACAAACTGCGAAGATATTTCAATTTGAATTTGTATGAGGTCAAGGTTTGGACTGCACTGTTATCTAGAGGCAGTGCAACAGCAGGAGAATTATCAGACATTGCTAATGTTCCTAGATCCAGAAGTTATGATGTCCTAGAAAGTTTAGAAAAGAAGGGTTTTGTAATTGTAAAGTTTGGCAAACCTATAAAATATTTAGCTGTTCCACCTGAGGAAGTTCTTGAGAGAGCTAAAAAGAACATGTTAAAGGAAGCAGAGGAGCGTGTTAAAAAGCTAGAGCAATTGAAAGACAGTGAATTAATTCAAGAACTAAAGAGTTTGCATGAAAGAGGTGTTGAACTGGTTGAACCACATGAAAAGAGCGGTTCATTAAGAGGAAGACATAATTTGTATAATCACATAGACTTCTTATTAAAGAGTGCTGAACACACTATTTCCTGCGTCACAACAGAAAAAGAGTTCATTAGATTAGTTGAAACCTTAAAGCCAACTTTGGAAAGCGCTGCTAAGAGAGGTGTTAAGATAAGGTTTGCTACAGAAATCAGCGATAGTGAAGAAATGAAACTTGCTTTGAAAGACATTGAAGGCATTGGTGAAGTAAGACATCTAAAACATATAAAGGCAAGGTTTGTTATAGTTGATGGAAAGGAGTTAATGTTTATGATAATGCACGATGAAGAAGTTCACCCATCGTATGATGTAGGTATTTGGGTGAATACAGAGTTCTTTGCTAGTGCTCTTGAAGAATTATTCAACATTGCTTGGAAAGATCTAGAAGTTATAGTTAAAGCTAAGAAAAAGAAGTAAACTTTCTTTTTTTATTTTCTAATTCTCTTGTTTTCTTTCTAATTGTGTTGCTAATTTAGGAAAGGTTTTTATTTCTCTTTAATCTGCCAAAGATCATGATTGAAAAAACAAAGTATGCATCATTATACATTAATGAACTGCCTGAAGGATGCAAACTCTGTGTGAAAGGACAGAAAACAGTCATATTTGTTACAGGATTATGTTCGCAAAATTGTTTCTATTGCCCGCTCTCTGAACAAAAGAAGAATAAGGATGTCATTTACATTAATGAAATGCCTTTAGATAATGAAGATGACTTTGATTCAATCATTGAAGAAGCTGAGTCCCATAATTCTTTAGGAGCGGGAATAACTGGTGGAGACCCATTAGTAAAACTTGACAGAACTGTAAAGATTATTAAGAAGTTAAAGGAGCATTTTGGTAAAAAATATCATATCCATTTGTATACTCCTTTAACTTTAGTAGATGAAGAAAAATTAAAAGCGTTGTGTGATGCGGGATTAGATGAGATACGGTTTCATCCAGATATCTTTAATGAAAAACTTTGGGATAGAATTTCAATAGCAAAGAAGTTTAACTGGGATGTCGGAATAGAGATTCCTGTAATTCCTGGCGCAGAGGATAAAACAATTAAGCTCTTAGATTTTGTTAAAGATAAAGTCGACTTTATAAACCTAAACGAACTTGAATACTCTGACACAAACGCAACCAAGTTATCAGAGAAAGGTTTCTTTACAAAAAACGATTTGAGTTATGCAATCAAAGGTTCTGAACTTAGTGCCAAAAAGCTCTTAACTTTCATCAATAAAAAGATTTACCCATATTATAAAATCAAATGCCATTTTTGTACAGCAACAACAAAGGATAAGTTTCAATTAAGAAATAGAATGAAGCTTAAGGCAAAGAACATTAAACTGCCTGTTGATTTAGTATCTAAAGATGGAATGCTTATGAGGGGTTGTATTTATCTGAGAAGCATGTTTGATGAGAATTATAGAAAAGTCAATTTGGAAGAAAAAGGCATAACTGGTGAAGAAATTATTTCAAAACTAAAAAATGCGAAACAAGAATTATCTAAGGTCTTCAAGAAAAAAATATATTTAGATTTAGATAAAAAAAGACTTATCGTAGAGCCTAAAAAACTAATAAGTCATTTAGATGAAATTCCTGAGAAATACATTTGCGCATTAGTTGAAGAATATCCAACCTTTGATAAATTAGAGGTAACAGTTAATTTTTTAAATTAATTTAATAAAACGCAATTATTGTTAAGGGATACAAATTAATGATATCATTTTATTTAATATTCATTAACAAAGGTGAATATAATGGAACCAGATTTTTATAAGATTGCTAGGAAATGGCAACAAGAATGGGAAAAGAACGAAATCTTCAAAGTTAAAGAAGATAACGCTAAAAAAAAATTCTATTGCTTAGAAATGTTTCCCTATCCATCAGGCTACCTGCACATGGGTCATGTTAGAAATTATTCCATAGGAGATGCATACGCAAGATTTAAACGAATGAACGGTTTTAATGTTTTATATCCAATGGGTTATGATTCTTTTGGATTGCCTGCAGAGAATGCTGCAATAAAACACAAGGTTAATCCAAAGGAATGGACTGAAAATAATATTGAGGGTATAAAACAACAGCAAAAAGAGATGGGTTTTTCTTACGACTGGTCAAGAGAGATTGCCACGCATAAAGAAGAATATTACAAATGGAATCAGTGGTTGTTCATACAATTCTGGAAGAAAAGTTTGGTTTATCAAAAAGAAGGACTGGTTAATTGGTGCCCTAGCTGTAATACGGTTTTAGCAAACGAACAAGTAATTGATGGCAAATGTTGGAGATGCGGCTCAGAAGTTGAGAAGAGAAACTTAAAACAATGGTTCTTAAAGATCACTGCTTATGCTGACAGATTATTGAAAGATTTAGATAAACTGGAAGGATGGCCTGAACCTGTTAAGATTATGCAGAAGAATTGGATTGGCAGGTCTGAAGGTACTTTGATAAAATTCAAAGTTAAAGACCTCGATTTAGAGATTTCCACCTTTACAACAAGAGCTGATACTATTTACGGTATTACCTATCTTGTTATTGCTCCAGAACATCCTGTAACTCAAGAATTAATCAAAGATTTGGAAAACAGGGAAGACGCTGAAAAGTTCATACAAGAATGTTTAAAAGAGAGCTATGAAAGCAGGACTGCTGAAGATAAAGAGAAAAAAGGGTTCTTCACTGGCAAGTATGCTATTAACCCTGTGAATAATGAAGAGGTTCCAATTTTCATCGCAAACTATGTTCTAGGCGATTATGGAACTGGAGTTGTTATGGGTGTACCAGCTCATGATCAAAGAGACTTTATGTTTGCTAAAGAGCACAACTTGCCAATCAAAGTTGTAATACAGCCAGAGGATTATGATTTAGATCCAAACAAAATGACTAGAGCTTATACTGAACCAGGAATCTTAGTTAACAGCGATAAATTTAACGGAATGAACAATCTTGAAGCAATTCCTGAGATTCAAAAATATTTAGAGGAGAATGGCTGGGGTGGCAAAACTGTAAGTTATAAGTTAAGAGATTGGTTAATTTCTAGACAAAGATATTGGGGAACGCCTATACCTATGATTTATTGTGAGAACTGCGGTGTTGTTCCTGAAAAAGAAGAGAATTTGCCTGTGAAATTGCCTGAAGATGTTGAGTTTACAGGATCAGGAAACCCTATTGAAACTTCTAAGAGTTTTGTTAACATAAAATGCCCATACTGTGGCGGTAATGCTAGAAGAGAAACTGATACAATGGATACTTTCTTTGACTCCTCCTGGTATTTCTTAAGGTACACAAGTCCTAAAGATGATAAAGAACCGTTTGACAAAGATAAAGTTGATTATTGGTTGCCTGTTGACCAATACATTGGAGGAATAGAACATGCTGTATTGCATTTGCTTTATTCAAGGTTCTTTACAAAAGTATTATTTGACCTTGGATTAGTGAATTTCGAGGAACCGTTTACTAGGTTGCTAACCCAGGGAATGGTCATAAAAGACGGCGCAAAAATGTCTAAGTCTTTAGGCAACGTTGTTGATCCGCAAGAATTTAATCTAAAGTACGGCCCAGATACATCTAGATTATTTATCTTGTTTGCGGCATCTCCTGAGAAAGAACTTGATTGGAGGGACAGAGCTGCTGAGGGCACCTATAGGTTTTTAGTCAAACTTTACAACAATATACTGTCTGCAAAAGAGCTCATTGAAAAGAGCGATAGGAAAGAGTTAGACGATTACGATAGGTATATCTTAAGCATAATAAACAGAGGAGTAAAGGAAGTAACCGAAATGTTCGAGACCTTTAAGTTTAACCTTGCTACAGCGAAAATCATGCAGATAAGCGACGAGCTATTTAGTTATATAAGAAAAAGTGATGTTAATGGACAAGTATTAAAAGAAAGTGTTGAGAAGTTACTTAAGATAATTTCTCCTATGACACCACATATCGCTGAAGAGCTTTGGCACGAGTTAGGCAACAATACTTTCATTTCGTTAGAAAGCTGGCCAACTTATGACGAAAACTTAATTGATGACAAGCTGGAGTTTTTGATATCATTACACGAAAATGTTGCTGAAGATATTCGAACCATAAAGAAGCTTGTTAATAAAGATGTTAGCAAAGTGAAAGTTATTCTTGCAGAAGAATGGAAGTATGATTTATACAATTTCATTAAAAGGGAGTTTAAAGGTACGGACAATTACAAAGACATCATTAGCAAAGTAATGAACAGCGAGTTCAAGAAGTATGGAAAAGCTGCTTTAACAATTGCAAACAATTTCGTAAAGAATCCGCAGTTAATAACGCAACCAGTATTTGAAAGAAATGAGGAGATGAATGCGTATATGCTAACAATAGAAGATATTAAATTAAGGGCAGGGCTTGATTGCGAAATTGAAGTAACTTTTGAAACAACAAATGATCTAGAGAAAAGGAAACAACAAAACGCCAATCCTGGGAAGCCAGCAATTATTTTAGAATAAACACTAAACAAAATGAAAGTTTTAGTAACCGGCGGTGCTGGATTTATTGGTTCGCACCTTGTTGACAAACTAATCCTGGAAGGATTTGAAGTTTTTGTTATTGATAACTTATCTACAGGAAAGTTAGAAAATGTAAACAAAAAGGCAAAGCTTATTGTTGGCGACATTCAAAGTGAATATATGTTAAACGATTTGTTCAAGAAAAATGATTTCTCGTTTGTGTTTCATCTAGCTGCTCAGATAAGTGTTTCAAATTCTGTGAAGAATCCAGTGAAAGATGCTCAAACAAACATAATTGGTAGCTTGAATTTAATAAAGAAATGTGTAGAACATAAGGTCAAGAAGATAATTTTCTCTTCCACTGGGGGAGCGATTTACGGAGATGTTAACGTATTTCCTACAAATGAAGAGGTTTTTCCCAGACCAATTTCTCCATACGGAATAGCGAAATTTTCTGTTGAGAATTACTTAAGATTCGCGAAAAGTGAATTCGGGTTAGATTATACTGTCTTGAGGTATAGTAATGTTTATGGTCCACGACAAGATCCTCATGGAGAAGCTGGAGTAATCGCAATATTTTCTTCAAGAATGCTTAAAGGGGATGAAGTAATAATCTTTGGTGACGGCGAATATGTTAGAGATTATGTTTTTGTAAGTGATGTAGTGAATGCAAATATAAAAGCTATGAGCAAAGGAAGCGGAGAAACATTTAATATTGCTACATCTAACGGCATTTCTGTAAATGAACTATTTCAAATTCTAAAGAATTTAACAGGATATGATAAAGATCCTGTTTACAAATCACCAAGAGAAGGAGATATTAGAAAGAGTGTCCTAAGTTATGAAAAAGCAAAGAGGGAACTTGATTGGGAACCTAAAATTAATATAAACGAAGGATTAAAGAGAACTGTTGAATGGTTTAAAGAGAACTCAAGTTAAACTTCAGGTCAAAACAAACATAAAAAGAAGAAATAAAAAGCAAAAAAATTAGTTGTTGTTTTCTCTTCTGATTTCTGCTTGCGCTGCTGCCAAGATTGCGATTGGTACTCTGTAAGGCGAGCAGCTTACATAATCTAAGTTAATCTCTCTACAGAAATCAACTGTTCTTGGCTCACCGCCCTGTTCACCGCAGATTCCTACCGATAAATTAGGATTCGCTGCTTTACCGTTGTTTAAAGTAAACTGCATCAACTTACCGACGCCTTTAACATCAACAGTCTTAAATGGATCATCCTCTAGGATTTCATCTTTTAAGTAAATCGGCAAGAATTTACCAATGTCATCTCTTGAAAAACCAAAGGTCATCTGAGTTAAATCATTTGTTCCAAAGCTAAAGAAATCCGCATATCTAGCTATTTCATCAGCAGTAAGCGCAGCTCTTGGCACTTCTATCATGGTACCTACTTTGTATTCAACATTAACTCCTGTTTCTTCCATAATTTGTTTTGCTACTTTATCAATAGTTTCTCTTACTCTCTTTAATTCTTCAAAGTGACCAACTAAAGGAACCATAATCTGAGGCTTAACCTTAAGGCCTTCTTTGATTGCGTCCACAGCTGCAAGAATTATTGCTTTAGTCTGCATCTCCGTAATCTCAGGATAAGTTAATAATAATCTGCAACCTCTGTGTCCCAGCATAGGATTAACTTCCATTAAGTTCTGAACTTTTTCTTTAACTATCTCTGATGAAACACCTAATTGCTTAGCAACCGCTTCAATCTCTTCATCTTCTTTAGGTAAGAACTCGTGTAATGGTGGATCTAATAATCTAATTGTTACAGGTAAGCCTTCCATTACTTTAAAGATTTTATAGAAGTCTTCTTTCTGCATTGGTAAAATCTTGTTCAAAGCTTTTTCTCTTTCTTCTTTGGTACTTGCCAAAATCATTTCTCTAACTGCAGTAATTCTATCGCCTTCAAAGAACATATGCTCAGTTCTGCATAAACCAATGCCTTCAGCACCAAACGCTCTTGCAACTGATGAATCTTTTGGCGTATCTGCATTAGTTCTTACGCCTAGTTTCTTTATCTCTTTAGCCCAGGTCATAATTGTCTCAAAGTTACCGCTTAAGTCTGGTTCAACTAATGGCAATTGACCTAGGTAAACTTCACCAGTATTACCATCCAAAGTGATCCAATCTCCTGGTTTTATTGTGATATCCTTTACTTTAATTACATTATTTTCTTCATCAACAATCAAATCAGAACAACCAACAACTGCACATTTACCAATGCCTCTTGCAACAACAGCTGCGTGAGAAGTCATACCTCCCCTCTGGGTTAATATGCCTTGAGCTGCATTCATTCCTTTAATGTCCTCAGGGCTGGTTTCGCTTCTAACAAGAACGACTTTTTCGTTTTTCTCAGCAAGCTCAAATGCTTCTTGAGAGTTCAATACAACTTTACCAACAGCAGCTCCTGGTGAAGCTGGCAAACCTTGAGCTATTGGCTTGTGTTTCTGTTTAGCTACAGGATCTATTCTCTTATGTAAAAGTTGATTCAACGCTTCTGGATCAATTCTCATCAGAGCAGTTTTCTTATCAATAATCCCTTCATTAACTAAATCAACAGCAATCTTAACTGCTGCAAACCCTGTTCTTTGACCATTCCTAGTTTGTAATAGGTAAAGCTTGCCTCTCTGAACAGTAAACTCTACATCCTGCATGTCTTTGTAATGTTTCTCGAGTTTTTCTTTTATATCTAACAGCTGTTTATACAACTCAGGGAATTTATTTTCCAATTCAGAAATTGGTAACGGAGTTCTTATACCTGCAACAACATCTTCACCCTGTGCATTTGGTAGATATTCACCAAAAAGAGCATTTTCTCCTGTTGAAGGATTCCTTGTGAAACAAACTCCTGTACCAGAATCATCACCAAGGTTACCAAACACCATTGCTTGAACGTTTACAGCTGTTCCTAATAAACCTTTGATGTTCTTTATTCTCCTGTATTCAATTGCTCTCTCATTGTTCCAGGACTTAAATACAGCTTCAATTGCAAGCCATAACTGTTCCATAGGTTCCTGCGGGAAGGATTTACCTGTTTCCTTTTCAATAAGCTCTTTATACTTTCTAACAATCTCCTTCAAATCATCTGCAGTTAACTCAACATCTTGTTCATAACCCTTAGTTTGTTTTATTTCATCAAGAATTTTCTCGAACTTTGAATGTTCAACTGAAAGGACTACGTCACCAAACATCTGGATGAACCTTCTATAAGAATCATATGCAAACCTTTCATTATTTGTGTTCTTAGCTAAACCATCAACGGTTTCATCATTCAAACCTAGATTAAGAATGGTATCCATCATTCCTGGCATTGAAACAGCTGCACCAGATCTTACTGAAACCAATAGAGGATTTTCTTTATCGCCAAACTTCAAACCAATTTTCTTTTGTAATTCTTCAAACTTCTCTTCAACCTGTTGCTTGAGTTCAGGCCATAAAACTAAACCCTTTTCATAATATTCCTTACAAGCTTCTGTAGTAATGGTTATTCCTGGCGGTACTGGTAAACCTATTTTTGTCATCTCGGCAAGGTTTGCACCTTTTCCCCCAAGAAGCTCCTTCATATCTTTACTTCCTTCCTCAAAAGAATACACATACTTCTTCATATTATCCCTCCTCAAAAGATATTTAAAACGAAAACTCGTCTCTTAAAAAGCGTCAAAGTGCTTAGTTTAAAAAATTTATTAACTTTGGATATCTACAAAACTAAGAAAAAAACAAATACACAAAAAATCACTGTATTGTGACCATTACTGATTCGCTATCGATATAAACAAAATCAAACTCGAGATTAAGGTTTGTTACATAAGGCGAATTATCATATTTGTCTGCTGGAAATTTTATCTCAAAGGAGTTGTCATCATCTAAGTTTATTACTTTATTTCTGAGATCATCAATTTCTTTAGAACCAACTGTAAGATTTTTAATTCGAATCTTTGCTTTCTTAAAAAAATCTTTTGAATCCTTAGAATCCTTTGAATTGAAACAGCTCTCTTTTAACTTTGATATATCTTCTGATGGAGCAAAAGAAGCAATCTCACCACTACCGTGATTTGTTAAATAAACCCTTAAAGTTACATTAACCTTCTCGCCATCTAATATTTCTGTGGGCTCAATCCGGGATACAGCGATTATAGAGCCCTGGCCTCCAGAAAAGGTAATGGGTTTTATCTCACAGATTGGTTCCACTGCATTCAGATTGTAATCTGGGTTTATACAAAGTTGAGTATTAACATATGTTGAATAAGTATAACAATAATCAAAACTTAATGAAACAGTTTTCTGAGATTGCATGTCTAGGAGATTAGCTTTAAATCGAATCAAATCTACGTCTTTGCTTTCAGAAGGGTGCTCTCTATTTTTTCCTTCAAAATCTTTTTTAGTAAGATAAATATAGTTTTCTTGGCCAGATTCTGGTGGTTTAAAAGTCTTTGAAGTTACATAGGAAATATATGGAAAAGGATAGAATACTTGAACAACAACATCACTATCATATGCTCCTTTATTTGTCAAAGTTACTTTCAATGGGAATTCGGAGCCTCGTGGAACAACATCTGAAAAAGCTTCTATTTCCAAATCAACCCCATTATATCCTGTGTAATACTGAATTGGTTCTTGGGAACCAGGAGAACATGATGATAAAAAAAGTATGGAAGCGAACAATACTGCAAGTATAAAATTATGCAAATGCTTCTTAGAGCTAGATTGTAAAAAGGAAAGTCTCATTTTAATTCTATTATATAAAAGATTTCTTTATTAAATTTTTTATTAGTAAACCTCAAGCCCTTTGAGCTAAGAACTTTCTTTAATATAGGATTAACTTTTGAAACTTCCATTGTGCTGATATAAATAGCTTTTTTTGTAACTCTAACCATCTCATCAATAGCTTTGTTTATATCAGAGAAATTTTGGACAGCCGTTAAGCTAAGGGTATAATCAAAGTGCTTATCAGGGAAAGGCAAAGATTCAGCCTTAGCAACGTATTTTTCATAAGGATTTTTTGAAAGTAATTCTTTACTAGGATCTACACATACAAACTTGCCTTTGAAAACCTTAAGGTAATGACCTGTGCCTGAGCCCACATCCAGGATTAAATCTTGTTCTGAAAAATCAACTAACTGTTTAAGGAACAAGGCTTTTTGTAACTGCTCCTCACCATATAACTCATTATAAGCTCTAGCAATTTTATTGTAGTATTCCTCAGGAGTATCAACTTTCATTTTTACAAACTTATTTTTTAAATCTGAACAAACAGAATGGTAAAAAGTATTAAAAGTTTTTCAAATAAATTATTTAAAAAGGTTTTCTGATTCTTTAAGAGAATTTGACTTTTAATCTTTCCAAACAGTCACAGTTAAAATTGCTGGACCATAAATTTTGGTAAAGTTGCCGTAGGTAACTAAAACTGATGAAGATGTGAACTCGCTCGAAGTTAAATAACTACTAAGGTCTTCAACATTTGAATGATTGTAAAAGAATTCATCAGTGCTGTTGGAAAAAGAAATCCAATAATTAAACCTGCCAAAATCATCATATACAAAATCATCCAACGTTTCTAAAAATTTATCTAAACGAGTGTCGTTCACATAATACAAAACCAACATTGTTTCCGCGATGCTTGTATCTGGTTTAACAATATGTTCCTTAAGAGTTAGACCAAGAGCCTCATTAATATTCTCATCTACAGAAGTTAATTCTGAAACCGTTGTTGAAGAAAGGAACTCAATAAGCTCATACGCCTGAGACAAAGTTTGAGATTCTGTATTTAATCCAGAGATTGCAAATTGGGAAAATGATATGTAAAAAAGTACTGAAGCTAAAATTAAGGCTACAAAGATATCATACATGTAAATCTGGGATTTCTTATGTTTACTCCAAGAAAGACTTTGCCTCATCTTCACTAAAACCTAACCTCTTAAAATTCTCAATAATCTCGTCATCGCTAAATCCTCTGTTTCTAAATTCTGAAATTTTCTCTTTAATTCTTTTTCTTAAAACATCCAAGTATTCTTCTTTTGCAATAGCCAAGAATTCTGGTGCGGAATAACCTTTCTCCACCAATAAAGATTTTATCTCCTGATAGTTTAATCCATCTTTTATAGATTTCTTAACAAGAGCCCTTATGTAACTAATAATTATCTTCCTATCATTCTCAGATAAAGTTAAGTTCATATTTGCATCTTCGGTAGATTTTTCATCAAATGCCTTCTTATCCAATTCAGCACTTCCTTTGTCTGCAACAGAGTTCATCTGAGGTTTATGCTTTGGTTTAATTTTTCTTTGGGAACTTAACTTAGTATTTGAACCGGATTTCCTCAAAACAATCAATATCAAAGAGATCACTGTTACCAAAAGTATAACAAAGAGCAAAACATAGTTGTAAAGTTCGCTCAAAATAGGTCTTGGCTGTTGTATTGTAGTTTCACACTCCTTAGTACAAGGTCCGCCACAATCTACTCCTTCCTCGCCCTGATTCTTTATACCATCATTACACGTTGGAGTCCTGCAAATAGAATTATAGCAATATCTACTCAAACAATCTGAATTTGAATTACAGACTTTTGTATCAGGGCAGGCTTTACAAGAGCCGCCGCAATCAATATCGGTTTCATCCTGGTTCTTTATGCCATCATCGCATGTTGCTGCAAAACAAACACCGTTAACACAATTCTTGGACTTACAATCGTAATTTGATTTACAGTGTTTGTTCTCAGAGCATTTACCACAAGAACCGCCGCAATCTACATCGGTTTCATCTTGGTTCTTTATGCCATCGTTACAGGTTGGAATTCTACAAATCCCATCATAACAATAATTAGATAAACAGTCTGAATCAGTATTGCAAGTCCTGCCCGTACTACATTTACTACAGGAACCGCCGCAATCTACATCGGTTTCATCTTGGTTCTTTATGCCATCGTTACACGAAGGTTTGTTCATACAGATTTTTGTTTCTGGGTCACAATAACCGCTGAAACAATCAGAATCATTAATGCATGACTTTCCATTAAAGCATTTACCACAGGAACCGCCACAATCTACATCGGTTTCATCCTGGTTCTTTATGCTATCATTACAAGTTGCAGTTACAATAATTCTTCTAGAGCTACCACTGGAACTAGATCTAGAACTGGAGCTTGAACTTGTTGAAGACGGTTCTACATATTGACTATCTTCTGCTAGCACAAACAATGAAAAATTGCTGACTGTAAAAGTAATTGAAGATTTACTTGTATCAACAGTGTAATCTGTAATCTCAACATAATCTGTGTAGTTTACAGTATCAGTATCATAATCATAGGCAATCTTATAAATCTTTACAGCTTTTGGATTTGAGATTATTCCTGAATAGTTGAATGAAATTGTATAGTTCATAGTTTTGTTAAACTCGATTACATAAGCATTTTTTGGGACAAACCTCTTATCAAGCCCTAAATTAAGTTCGCTCGAATCAACAAAAGATGTTGGCATGTTCAGGAAAGTCATAGCTAAGTCATCAAAGTCACTATAATTTCTTTTCTCGGTAGTTATCTCCACGTTAGCATAATTAAACATTAAAGAGGTATTATCCTGTGGAACCGTTATATTTGTGGTTGACTGATACTTGCCCTCACTTATGAAGGTTTCATTAAATAAAGCTTTTACTTCAACCAAGTGATGTACTTTTGACATATCTAAGTTTATATCTTGAGTTGGATTTACAGTAAAGTTATAAGATTGGTTTACTGAGCTAATTCCATCCGAGAGGGTTATTGTTAAGTTAGCATAACCAGTATGATTAACTAAGAATTCTAATCTACATGCTGTCTCATTTATTGTTGTTACTGTGATATTATCAGAGATACTTGAAGGGTATGTTGATGCTAGATTACAAGAGATGTTCTGATACAAATCAGGGTCATCTACCTCAATGATTTGATAAGATTTAACAAGCTGGTAGACTTCATCCGTTAAGTTCAAAGTTACAAAATAAGGTTGTCTGTTAGAGATATTAAATGACTCAATCTCTGTACTAGCCTTATTTCCTGCATTATCCAACACTGTAAAACTATAGTTGATTATTGAACCTGGCTTGAAAGTTCCCGGGGGTAATGAAGTCTCTCCTTCTACTACAATCTCCCCTTCTACTCCACTGTCAAAGTAACCAAGAATAAAGGGCTTGGAGTAGTTTTTAATCTCGGAGTTATAACTTACATTGTAGTACAAAATTGCAGATTTGATACCTGAACGAGCCAGTTGAGGTTGATTGTTCTCATTGGCATCGAAGCTAAAATTCAAGGGTTCATCATCAAATACAGTTGTGGTTGGTCCTGTTGGTTGTTTAATAACTGGAGCTTGATTGTCTACAATGAAAGTAAAGGAATCAGTAACGTTTTCTTTGGAAATGTTGTTAAAGAGGAAAATGTTTAAAGTATACTCATCTTCAAGCCATGTTGAATTAGTTAAGTTCAATGGAATAACTAATCTTTTCTCAAGCACTGTTTCATTCGAATTGTTTTCAAAAGAGAACAATATTTGACCTGAGCTGTTTGTGATATTTATGCTGATGTTGTTAAACAAATAAGCGCTAATGTTCAAAGTTAAATCCTGTTTCTTTGTGTAATACTGAGAAAATCCGTACATTAAATAAGATGGTTTGTTTCTTTTAATAACTAAAATATAATTCTTTACAGTGCTCCTATTAAAGGCGTCTGTAACATTTATTTGTAAATTCAAAGTGTCTTCTGTTATGTTTGTAAGATCTAATGAGCTATTAGCTTCATAGAAACCATCAGATATTATCTCGACTGTTGAATTTTTAGATAATAAAACATCGCCTGTTACGTTAGATAAGATTATTTCTGCAGATTTTATTGGTGAATAGGAACTTATGTTTAATCTGATTTCATCTCGCTCTGAAGCAAAAACATTACCATTAACAAGTTCAGGTTTAATCATTTGATAATCTGGGTCATTGAAAGTTTTAACAATCGTAATTTCTAGAGATTCCTCAGTGCTTTGCTTGTTTCCAGCAGCATCTTTGCAAGCAATATAATAGGTATAAACTCCTTCCTCAGGAGTCGACAGGTTACAATAAAATTCATCTTCTCCTTGAGGGATACAATCGCCGAGCTTATGTAAGTCTGTATAACCTAAATTCATATCTGAAAAGATACAGCTCGACCCATCTTCTGCCAAAATATGTACTGTAGTGTTTAAATTTGACGATAAATCATAGAACCTGTTTGAAATACTATAATTGCCTCCGCTAACATTAAGTATAACTGCTTTCTCAGGAGGGATTCTGTCTAAATAAACGATACCATCAGATACTGCTTCATCCGATTGTAAACCTATGTAATTTTCAGCGATAACTGATAAAAAGTATGTCTCACCATTCGATAAAGCTAAGTTTTCTAACCTTACCTCTCTAGTTGAAGGGTCAGTTTCACCGGAAACAATAACTGAATCTTCGGAGTCCTTTAAGTAATAGATATATTTCTTAATTCCAGATTCGTTATCCTGTGATTCTGTCCAATTGAAAAATAAAGTGTTGCTTGATGTTGAAAAAGATTCATCGAAAACAGTTACTTTAGTTGGTTTTGTGAAATCAACGATAATACTTCCATTGAAGTAATCACCTTCCACAAAAGAATCATTGTAGTTTCCTGCCTTATCATAAGTTCTGAGCTTAAGTTTATAACAATAACCATTAGTTAAGTTCTGTGAAAAAGATGCATCTGTTGTTACTGTTTTAATTAAAGTTCCAGAATCATAATGTCCACAACTCAAATTTGTGCCTAACAACGTTAAATTTGCTTTCATTAAATAAATCTCCCCTTTAGATATACCTGATAAATCATCATCTCCTAGAGAAACATCAATTGTTATTGTATCAGTATAATACAATGGTCCAGGATTATAGCTAATTGTAGAATTTTCTGGTGCAACAAGGTCTACAGTAAAGGTTTTAAAGTACTTTTCCGACCAAATCTCGCTAGGATTCATTGCACGTACAACAATGTTGTACTGTTTTCCATGTTCTAAAGACAGATTAGTATCAGTAATAGTTAATGTCTCATTTAAAGTGGACTTAGGACCATAAAAACAGTTATTATCAAGGTCTGCAATACAATATTCATACGTTAAATTATCTGATTCTGGGTCTACAAAATTCCAAGTCACTTTTATTTGTGAAGGGTTGTTGGTATAATTTTCTGAGGGCACTAATTCTATAGTTGGATTTGTTGGCGGCGTTAAGTCTACAAGGATTATCGATGAAGAAGAGTTTACAGGGTCACCAATATTTCCACAAGAATCTATTGCAAAGACCACCAACTTATAACCATGATTATATTTTGCGTCAGGGTAGTATATGATGACGTTTGTATCGTTTGTAGAATTGGATAATACAGGTACAAAGTCATTGCCAAAATCTGAAAGCGATTCATAAAGTGTATAATTATAAGTCACGTTGTGAGCATCGGGTAGAGCACTCCAGTTAAATTCAAAATATGGTGAACTAACTTCAACTGTTTTTGGCTTTAAGTTTGTTACTTGCCCGATAATAGAATCCTTTGAAAAGGATAATTCTTGAGTTATCTCCTTATTGAATACAGATACAGCTTTAGTGGTTAAATTATAATCCCCTTGAGGCAGTTCTCCAGTAAGGGATTCATCGATAATTAGAGTATAAACGTATTTGTAATCCTTGATTTCTAGTGTTGTGTTAGCTTCAAGTTCTTGACCATTTAAAGAAAACAATGTCTCTGTTGAGTTAGAGATGGTTATCCATGACTTGCTAAAGTTCAAGGGTGAATAACTTTTAATTGTTATATTGAATACTGGATAAGGCATGCAAACTTTTGGAATGCTATAACTTATTTCTGGCGAAGCATCATCGTAAACAACTATGTTGTTCAAAGTTGAATAACCTCGTTCATTGTATTTACTTAGTACAACACTAACATTGTTGATTCCTGAGAACAAAGGCAAAGAAACGTTAAACCAGCCAATAGGTTTACCTGAAGTATTGTAAACATAAAACTTTTCGCCTGCTGAAATATTTGAATCCAAGCAAGGTGTAAGATTATACAGGATTTTATCATTCGGAGAGTAATCTACGATATTAGTAATTTCATAGAGAGTAAAGTTGTCACGATTATGACCTTCAAACCTTATACCATTTCCTATACTTAAAGATGGATTTAGTGAGGAGTTTACTAAGAAGTAACAATTTCCTTTTGTTTGCGAATTTAAAACATTGCCTTCATCAATAAGAGGATTGTTTTCTAAAGAAGTGTATGAGTTCCGTTTAGGACTACTTAGTCCTTGTGTTGCAGTAAAGTTTATCGTGGTGTTATAAAGATGTGTAATTCCATAAAACATAAAAGGTGATTCATTAACTATAAGCCAAGTTATTTCTGGAGGGAATGAACTCTTATAACTCCAGATCAATTCCTTAGGCAAATAAGAAGCTTCAAGACTATGAGTGATTGAATTTGAGTTTCCAGCAAGGTCTGTACAAGTTACTTCAATATTAGCAGTATACGGTGTATTATAATTGCTTTGTGTTACATTAAAAGTAAATTTAAATTCGGTATCATTGTTAATGTTTTGTTTTGTTTGATTTAAAACTCCATTTATCTCTAACGTACAGTTAGCATCAAGATATCCATTATAAACATATGAAAGGGTTACATTCTTCGTTGTAAAATTTGTTGGTGATGTTCTGGTTATGGTTGGTAATTGATTATTGAAATACAAAGTATACTGGGTTTCATTCAAATTTCCGGCATTATCTTTTGCAGAGATTGTTAATTCATATTCACCAACGTCACCAAATGAAAGGTCAACATGATGTTGATCACCACCATCATCATAAACAGTTAATTGGGTCACGCTACCATTCGGAGCGGTTAAACTAGCAGAGATTGTCGATGTAGATACCCCTGAAATTTGATCTGAAACATTAAAGGATATGTTAGCATTACTATTATAATAGTTATCTGACACCAAGAATATCTCAGGTGCGGTTGCATCATAAATAACTTGAGGCATAGAATCCAGAGCATAAACTCTTGATTTGTTGACTCTTATCGAAATAGTTTGACTCCCTTCGCTACTAAAAGAAACAGGAATACTAAACCAACCAGATGGCCTATCTTTGCTATGGAATATGACCTCTGTTCCATCAGGAATGTCGGTCTCAAGTGGTTGAACCAGAGTTAAATTTTTTGTTCCTCCCTCCCAGTCCACTACCGAATCAATGTCATAATAAATGAAACAATTTCCTGGGTGGTCCTTTAATTCAACATAATAAGAAGTAAAAGTATTATCGATGACATTACCTGGATCTTCAACGATAATAGATCTAGCTCCTTTACTTGCTGCCTCCGAAACAGTAAAAGTTTCACCGCCCACATCAATCAATGTATCTGAATAAGCACTGAAATAGGTATCATAAACCGGGCCATTAACATACAGTGTGATAGTTACATCTTTTGCGTCGCCATAGCCACAAACATTTTGATTATCTTCATTAAAATAAGTGGGCAAGTCATATAATTGCGGAGCAACTGGCAAAACGTCTGATGACACGTTGAAAGAATATTTTGTGGACTGTTTAGGGCCAGAACTATCCCTACATTCTATATAAAAATAGTATTTTGATGCGCCCTTCAAATCTTTAAGAAATTGTGAAGGACTAAAAATAGTTTGGTTATTGTTAGCAACACTTGAATTTTGCGCTAGTTTGTCAGTGTCGTCTAGAATACTGGTTTCACCCAGATATAATGAACAATCAGCTGTTGTTTCATCGCCAGTATAATTAAATTCAAAATAAAAATCGCTCCATTTTGAAATGAGCTCACCATTGCTTGGGTGAAGTATGTTAATCTGGTTAATTGTCGCGTGAGCTAAGGAAGGCAATAACAAAACGGTTGCTAGGAGAATAATAATTATCCGATTTAATCCAATACTCTTTCCGTTTTTATTACTCGACTTCATCTTTCGCGAGATTTTAAGTTTACCAAATATGCAGGGCCGATTTTTTTAATATCTAAAAATTGAGAATAGGTCTCAACAAGGTCTTTAACTGTTTGTAAGGAAATATTAAATCTATTAGAAATAGAAGTAAATGTTTGATCGGGGTTATTACTCAGGAAATCCAAAAATTCTTCTCTTGTAGGGATCATTAACAGTCAAATCTTCTAATTATGTATTTAAATATTTTTTGCTTTTACATTTAAAAAATCCAAAAGTATTTATTTTTTAGTTTTTTAATACTAAATGGTTTATTATTATTTTAAAAAATGTTTAAAAAAGTATAATTTTTAATAATAAGTTTTAAGCTTTATAATTTTATTTAAGAACGAGTTTGCCTTGTTAAACATATAAAATTATGAAAGGAGTAGAAAAGTTTTTTCGAAACATTTATAAACAAAACTTACTAAAGTGAAGAATGGTATACTTATATGAGGTGAAATAAACATGAGGTTCAAAAGAGCACAAGCAGCCATGGAATTCTTAATGACCTATGGTTGGGCTATTCTGGTAGTCCTAATCGTTATTGCTGCATTAGCATATCTAGGCGTATTAAATCCGCAAGCATTAGTGCCTGAAAAATGTACAATCACTCCCTTAAACTGTCTGGGGGCAACCACAACAAGTGATGGGAATATTGTCTTCACAATAACAAATTCCTTAGGAGGAAATATTAGAATTAAAGCGATTAACTTTACAACTGCAAGTGGAGAGATTTTTAATTCAGGAGCATCGACCATGTCATATACTGTTGATGGCGCAGGTTTACCCTGTAGTTCAATTGAAGTAAATGGAGGAACGCCATCTTCTTGCGATAGCAGCGACGGATTACTTTTAAGCCCGGGAGATCAAGCTAAAATAACTACAGATAATAATCCAATTGCTACTGGCCTAGAAGGCACAAAAGCAAGGATGAAAGTCAAAATAACTTATGAAGACACTTTGTCTGGATTAACTAAATATGCGGATGGAGAGATTGTCGTGAGAGTTAATGGCTAAAAGAATTGATTTTTTTCTTTTTTCTCTTTCTGATTTCTGTTTTTAATCTAAATATTTTCTAAAAATCACCACAATATTAATATAAGTAATAATAATCCATTTGTAGTATGGAAGGTTACGTTGACAAAAATATTGTCTTGGAATACAGTGAAATACTCGACAAAAAAACAATTGTGGTTAATTTTTATGGATGCAATTTCAACTGCCCTTTCTGTTTTAATGGTATTTTTCATGAATTTAAATCCGATATGATAACCGATTTAAGAGAAATCAAACAAGAGATAAATAGAATATACTTTAACGCGCAGACAATACTTTTTACAGGTGGAGAACCTACTTTACAAAGAATAATCTTAAACCAATTGTTAAGGTTTTCAAAAGGATTAGAGTTAGAAACTGCTGTTTATACGAACGGTTCCAAACCTCACGTTATCGAAGATATGATTAATCAAAATCTTGTAGACGTCATTATCCTTGATTTGAAAGCCCCTCTGGAAAAAAACAAGTTTGAACAAACAGCAAAAGCGAGCAATTTCTTCATAACGAGCGAGCAGATAATAAACAACGTTAAAAAGAGCATTGATATTCTAAGGGATAATAGAACTAAAGTGAAGGTTTTTGTGACAACTCCTGTGATTCCAGGATTAAATTTTAATGATAATGATTTAAATCAGATTTATGAGATTATAAAATACTTACGAGCGCCGTGGGTCTTGATAAGGTTCAAGAAATTTAGCGATTATGGTTCAGTTAGAGAATCCTGGCTTTTAAATAAAGAAATTCCAGAAAAAAAGGAAATCAAAGAAATAATCTTAAAAATAAATAAGGCTAACATTCCGTTTAAAATAGTTTGAGATTCAATTCATCTTGCAAATGATAAAAAATGAAAGAGTTTGAGTATAACGATTTAACACCGGCAATGAAGCAGTATGTCGAGTTAAAAAAGAAATATCCAGATTGTTTGCTATTTTTCAGGATGGGGGATTTTTATGAGACTTTTTATGATGACGCTAAAATCGCTTCAGAGGTTTTAGATATAACATTAACATCTAGAGGCAAAGGTAACAAGAAAGCTCCGCTTGCTGGTATACCTTACCATTCAATAAATCCTTACCTGAAAAAATTAATTGACAAAGGTTACAAGGTTGCGATTGCCGAACAGCTTGAGGACCCTTCCAAAGTCAAAGGCAGAGTTGTTAAGAGAGGTATAGTTAGAATAATTACACCAGGAACAGTTATAGAACCAGAGTTGCTTAACGAACGAATGAACAATTATATCTCTTGTGTTTTCTCAAGGCAGGATTTTGTAATTGCTACAGCTGAAGTTTCTACAGGAGAATTCTTTATATCTAAAGCTGAAAGCAAAGAAAATTGTATTAGCGAGCTTGTCAGGATAAAACCTAAAGAGGTTATTTTACCAGAATCGCTTAAGATTGACAAAGAATTAATCAACAGCATTAAACAAAATAATATTTACATCACTTTTGTTGAAGATTCTTTCTTCAACTTAGAACTTGCCAAGATGTTAATAAAAGAGGTTTTCAAAAGAGAATCTTTAATCAGCTTTGGTATTAAAGATGATTTAGAGATAAAAACCATTGGCGGACTACTTAAGTATCTCAAAGAAAATTTTCTTGAATTAAACAACTTCAAAACAATTAGTTTCCAGAGCAATAAAGAGAATATGCTTCTAGATTATATCACTTTAAGAAACTTAGAGATTTTTGAGAACATCTATGATAGAAGTGATGAGCGAACATTAATCAAAGTAATAGATAAATGCAAAACACCAATGGGTTCTCGTCTTCTTAGGAAAATAATTAGCAATCCTCTGTTAATTAAAGAAAAGATTGAAGAAAGACTAGATGCTGTTGAAGAACTAGCTAACAACAAGCTTAAACGTGATGAGATTAGAGAAAACCTTAGCGAAGTAAAAGATCTAGAGAGAATTGCTGGTAAGATTTATTCAAACAATATTAATGCGAGAGACTTAATCTATCTAAAGAATTCTTTGAAAAAGATTCCTCAAATCAAAAAGATGCTTGAAGGAGTTAATTCAAAATTACTTAAAGAAATCCGGAACTTTCCAGAGTTTAAGGAGATTATAGAAACTATTGAAGAAACCATAATGGAACAACCTTCACTAAAGCCTCCAGAAGGAAATGTAATCAAAGAAGGTTATTGTGAAGAACTGGATAAATATCGCAGGCTAAAAGAGAACAGCAAAAAAATAATTTTAGAACTTGAAGAGAAAGAACGTAAGAGAACTGGTATAACATCTTTAAGAGTTGGATATAATTCTGTTTTCGGATACTATATTCAGGTTAGCAGGAATAAATCAAATCTTGTTCCTGAAGATTATATACAAAGACAAACCTTAGTTAATTCCATAAGGTATGTGACTGAAGAATTAAAAGAGTTAGAAAAAGAAATAATGAATGCTGAAGAAAAGATTTCTGAGATTCAAGAGAAGATTTTCAACGAGGTTTGTGATAAAGTCAAGGCAAAAGTTGATAACATTTCTGAAATTGGAAAAAAGGTTGCCTTACTCGATGTGCTTGTATCTTTTGCAGAGGTTAGCGTAAGCAACAATTATACAAGACCGGAGATTGTTGATGATGGCAATATAACAATTATTGAAGGCAGGCATCCTGTTGTTGAACAGTTTACTCCAGAGTTCATACCTAACGATAGCAAGTTAAACAATCACGAGATGATAATTCTTACAGGACCTAACATGGCAGGTAAATCAACCTATCTTAGACAGGTTTGTCTTATTGTTATGTTAGCACAATGCGGTTGTTTTGTTCCAGCAAAAGAGGCTAAATTAAGCGTTGTTGACAGAATTTTTACTCGAGTAGGTGCCTCAGATGATTTAAGCAGAGGACAAAGCACTTTTATGGTTGAGATGAGCGAAACCGCAAACATATTAAATAATGCTACCGCTAAATCTTTAATAATCCTGGATGAAGTTGGTAGGGGAACAAGCACATATGATGGCGTAAGCTTAGCTTGGGCTATTGCTGAGTACATCTATAAACACATCAAGGCAAAAACCATATTTGCTACGCATTACCATGCCTTAAACAAACTCGCTAACGAGTTTGAAAGAATAAAGAATTATCAGATGCTCGTTACTGAAAATGCCGACGAAATAATCTTTCTAAGAAAAGTTGTTCCAGGAGGAACTGATAAAAGTTATGGAATCCATGTCGCTAAGCTTGCAGGTTTACCTATGGAAGTTATTGAAAGAGCTAAAGAAGTGCAAAAAAAGCTATTAGAAGAGGATGAGTTGTTAAGCAAACTAAAAGGAAAAGTTAATGTTACTCAAAAAACCTTACTTTCATTTGATAATAAAAAATCTGATTAAAATGAATGAAATCAAAAAATTATCAAAAGATGTTGTATTGAAAATTGCGGCAGGGGAGGTTATTGAGAGACCTGCATCTGTTGTAAAAGAATTAATTGAGAACTCTTTAGATGCCAATGCTGACTCAATTGTTATTGAAATAATAAACGCTGGAAAAGATTTAATCAAGGTTTCTGATAATGGAAAAGGTATTGCTAAGGAGGATTTAAGACTAGCTATAGAAAGACATGCTACCAGTAAAATCCAAAAAGAAGATGATTTAAACAGAATAACAAGCCTAGGTTTTAGGGGTGAAGCGTTAGCAAGCATTGCTTCAGTTTCAAGATTAACCATAATCAGCAAAAAAGCAGATAGCATTTCTGGTGCAAAGCTTGTTTGTGATGAAAACGGCATCACAATAACAGATGCTAGTTCAACACAGGGCACTACAATTATAGTTAAAGATTTGTTTTACAACACACCTGCAAGAAAAAAGTTCCTGAAAAGCGATGCTGTTGAAAAAAATCACATCTACAACATTGTGTTCAGGTATGCCTTTTCTTATCCAGATGTAAGGTTCAAGCTAGTGTCTGATGGTGATACATTAATTGATAAACCAAAAACAAAAAATATGTTTGAAAGCAGCCTTTATCTTTTTCCTAAAGAGATTTACAAGAATGTTGTTCCGTTTAACTATGAAGACGAGAAAATTAAAATCGAAGGCTTACTTGGTAAACCCACCATTGCCAGGAAAGATAACAATTATATGATTTTCTTTGTAAATAATAGATACGTTAAATCAGAGCTTTTAGCGAAAGCTGTTACAGATGCGTACAGCACAATGCTCTTCTTGGATAGGAAACCGGTAATCGTTCTTAAGTTAGATATTAACCCTGAAGAAATTAATGTTAATGTGCATCCGCAAAAAACTGAAATAAAGTTCAACAAAGAACAAGATGTATACTTATCTGTGTTTGAAGCTATAAGGAAAGCAATTTCTTCTAACAATTTAATTGAGTCAAAAACTGAGAAAAGTAAGCAAGCCAAGTTTGGTGAAGAATTTTTGTCACAAAAAGACCTTAATATTGAAAGTAAGAACTTTGGCAACAAAAAAGAAAGCTACAAGTATCCTATGGCTGATTCTAAACAGGTTTACCTAAAAGAACCTAAAAAAGAATATGTGAGTGAGAGAATTCAGGACAAGTTTAGAATACTCGGACAGGTTCACAAAACATACATCGTTGCTGAAAGCAAAAAAGGTTTAGCCATTATTGACCAGCATGCTGCTGCTGAAAGAATTAATTTTGAAAAACTGAATAAACAATATATTTTAGGCAACGTCCAAAAACAGAAGTTGATTAATCCAGTTCTTATAAAAGTAAATAATCCTGAGTTTGAAACAATTAAGGATAACTTAAACAAAATTAAAGACTTCGGGTTTGAAATCGAAATCTTTGGTGAACAAGAATTTCTGATTAGAGCAATTCCTTCAATTTACAAATTTTATGACGAAAAGGATCTTAAAGAACTAATTACAGAAATTGCTAAAGAGTTTCATATAAAGAGCAATGAAGACTTAATAAATAAAAGAATAATCTTCACAATGGCTTGCAGGAAGTCTATTAAAGCAGGAAAAGAAATATCTGTTTCTGAAGCTTATAACCTTTTATCAGAATTGTTCAAGTGTGAGAAACCATACACTTGTCCACATGGAAGACCTACGATAATCGAGTTCGATGAAAAAGAAATTGAAAAAATGTTCAAGAGAAGCCTTTGAGCAGAATTTCTGTTTTTTAGTTATTTAACTTGAATCCACTAATTGGCCATATTCATTAATTTCGTAAACCTTACCACAAACAATTGTGTCATTCAATTTGAAATCTAATTCTGGATTTCCTACACCATAAATTAGTTTAACCGTATCATCTTCTGAAGGGAGAATTATAGGAAGTATCTTTCCTTCAGAATCTTCAAAAAAGATGCAGAAATCACTTTTAATATCTAATTGCGCCTTGATTTCCTCATAACTTTTTTTGTCAGTATAAATGCTTGCAGCTAAATCTGCAAGCTTTTTGTAATCCAACTGATTCTGAACAATCAGAGTAACAGCAGTCTCCTCTTCAGGATTATTAACCGAAACGAGGTTTTTGAAAACTACAGCTTCTCGCTTTACCTCTGCTTCAGGCACATTATCAAGTTTTGAAGAGAAGAAAACAAAGAACATTGATAAAACAATTATGAAAATAGCGATACCCATAATTAAATCAAGAGATATAACTTGACTACGTTTAATGTTCCTTTTCTTCATAAATCATCCACCTCATTAAGGAGGTCCTCTGCAGTCTTTTCTCTATGCAAAGTATGTTTGGCTCCACAATAAGGGCAAACATCAACCATCTTTTTAGAGTCAAAAGTGTAACCACATTCACTACAGACGAGTCTCATAATCTGTTTATTTGTATTAAGAGTTTTTAAAAATTACGCTTTGAAAACACATTTTCAAGGTATGAGAACAAAAACAAAGAGCAAATAAATAAGATTATGAATTCAAAGTAATCTCAATTCTTTCTTTACCTTTACCAATGTTAACTCGCTTTAACTTTACTGGACCAATCTCTGATGTACTTTTAACGTGAGTACCACCACAAAGCATATCCCAATCATTGCATACCCAGTGTCTTATATTAACATCCTTTTCATCAGCCTTCATTAAAATTTCGTGGTTTTGAGAAATAAATTCGTTTACATTCTCCTGGATTTCAGGAATCTTGGAAGAAACCGATTCAGGATAAACAAAATCAAGGCGAGCTTTTTTTGAGGTCACATTTGAACCAATCATTGTATCAAAGTTTAACAACTCTTTTGCAAAATAATAAACGATGTGAGCTGCAGAATGAAGTTTCATTATTGAATATCTTTTATCCCAATCTATTTTCAGAACCAAAGATCTGTTCTCATCTAAGTTTAAAGGTTCTTCCAATTCATAAACAATCACATCATTTTCATAATGCGAATTAACGACTTTTATCCCATTAACGAAAGCATCATCACTTTCCTGGCCTCCTGAAAAAGAGAAGATTATTGTTTCCTTTGGGATAACCTTGTTTCCATCAACAAAAACAGCTTCAGTACTAAGCTCTTTCAGATAGGGGTCTTGCCAGAAAACTTTTATCTGTTTTATGTCTTGGTTCATAATTCTTTCTGGTTTAGAAAAACATTTATAAAACTAACTTTTCTCACATAATCGAAAAGACTTAATACAAACTATTTGAATATGGATAGCGTTTCACAAAACTTAGCTTTATGATTAAAAACAAATAAACGTGATACTAATGAAATTTGAACCAACAAAAATCCAGGAAGAAGTTAAAAAATTCTGGAAAGAGAACAAGGTTTATGAAGAAGCTAAAGCCAAAAACAAAGGCAAGACCTTCTTTTATTTTCTTGACGGTCCTCCATATACTTCAGGTCACATTCATATTGGAACTGCTTGGAACAAAGTTATGAAAGATAGTGTTCTTAGATATAAACGCATGAAGGGTTTTGATGTCTGGGACAGAGCAGGATATGATATGCATGGTTTACCTATTGAAAACAAGGTTATGAACGAACTTTCTTTCAAAACAAAAGAAGAAATTGAGGAATTTGGCGTTGATAAATTCGTTCAAGAATGTAAAAAATTCGCACTTAAACATCTAAATAACATGAACAACGAGTTCAAAGAATTAGGCGTATGGATGGATTTTGATAACGCTTATCAGCCAATAACAAAAGACTTCATTTCAGGAGTATGGTTCCTAATCAAAAAAGCTCATGAACAAGGGAGATTATACAAAGGCAAAAAGACTATGCATTGGTGTCCTAACTGTGCAACAGCGCTTGCTAAGCATGAATTAGAATATAAAACTGTTGAGGAAAAATCAATCTTTGTTAAGTTTAAAGTTAAAAATCAAGACTCAACATACCTAATAATTTGGACAACTACGCCATGGACTATACCTTTTAACCTAGGCATCATGGCAAATCCAAATGTGGAATATGTTAAAGCAAAAGTTGGAGATGAGTATTGGATTCTTGCAGGTCAATTAGCTAATCTGGTTATTAGCGCATTCTCCGATAAGGGTTATGAAATAGTTGATTCCTTTAAAGGAGGTGAACTTGAAGGGCTTGAGTATGAACATCCATTTAATGATGTTTTAGGAGATATTTATGCTGAGATAAAAAAGAACGCTCCAAAGACTCATACTGTTGTTTTAAGTGAGGAATATGTTGATTTAAGTGCTGGTTCTGGCTTAGTTCATATGGCTCCAGGTTGCGGTCCTGAGGATTATGAAGTGGGTTTAAGAAACAAAATTCCACCCTTCAATAACTTAGATGAATACGGCGTATTCCCTAAAGAAACAAATCTTTTTGCAGGATGGGTTGCAAAGAAAGATGATGAAAAGTTCATAAAAGCGCTTAAAGACAGGAATGCCTTGGTTGGCGAATCTCCTGTGGAACACGATTATCCTTTCTGCTGGAGATGTCATAAACCTGTTATTTTCAGAACAACAGAACAATGGTTCTTTAAAGTCGAAGACCTAAAAGAAAAGATGCAGAATTTTAACAAAGATATCAAATGGGTTCCGGATTGGGCTGGAACAAGATGGTTCCATTCGTGGTTAGAGAACTTAAGAGATAACAGTATTACTCGTCAGAGATATTGGGGTACGCCTGTTCCAATTTGGGTTTGTGAAGAATGCGGGAATTATGAAGTGATTGGCTCAGTAGAAGAGTTAGAGAAGAAAGCTGGTAAAATTCCTGAGGATTTGCATAAGCCTTGGATTGACGAAGTAACAATAAAATGTGATAAGTGCGGCAAAGATATGCATAGAATAAAAGATGTTCTGGATGTATGGGTTGACTCAGGAACAACCTCCTGGAATTGCTTGGATTATACAAAAACAAAGAAGTTCATGCCTGCAGATTTCATCATAGAAGGTAAAGATCAAATCAGAGGTTGGTTTAATCTTCTTATGATTTCTAGTACCTTAGCATTTGATAGTCCAAGTTTTAAGAATGTTTATATGCATGGTTTTGTGCAAACTGCTGAAGGAGAGAAAATGTCTAAGTCTTTGGGCAATATTATAGAGCCTAAAGAGATTGTAAGCCAATTTGGCTCTGATGCATTCAGGTTTTATTCAATTGGCGCAACAAATGCTGGCTTAGACTTAAACTTTAGTGTAGAAGAACTTAAGAATAAATTAAGGAATCTAAATGTTTTGTTTAACATTCATAACTTTTTGATCGACACCTGTAAATTAAATAATATTAATGCTGCCGAGTTGAAGCTGGAAGATGTTAAAGAAAATCTGCAAATAGAAGATTGGTTCATGTTATCTTACTTAAACAGAACAATAAAAGAAGTGACTGAGTTGTTTGATAGCTATAGGATAGATGAAACGCCTTCAAAAATCGAAGAATTGTTCTTAAGTTTATCAAGAGATTACATTCAATCTGTAAGAGAAAGATTAAATGAAGGCTCTCTTGAAATTAAAAAAGCAGTTGTTTTTGTTATATACAATACTTTGTTAAAAGTAATAACATTACTTGGACCAATAACGCCTTACTTGAGCGAAAAGATCTACTTAAATCTAAAAGATGCTTTTAATCTAAATGTTACGAGCATTCATCTATTTGATTGGCCTGAAGCTAATGAAGAATTAATCAATACAGATATGGAAGAAGTATTTAGGACTGCTTTAAAGATTGAAAGCAGTATTTTATCCTTGAGGGATAAGATAAAAAGAGGTATTAGATGGCCTATCAAAGAAGTTATTGTGATACCTAAGAAAGAACAAATGACAGCATTGCTAGAAAAACACCCTAAAGAAATAGGAGACATTGTACGAAGAAATGCTAATGTGAAATCGATAATATTCAATCCTAAGTTTGACAGCTTAAAATATGATATAAAACTCAACTTTGAAAAATTAAAAGAATTGGAATTAAATGATAAGATTCCGAAGATTGTTTCAGAGTTCTCTAAGATGAGCAGTAAAGATATATTTTCAACATTAAGCAAAGGGTTACCTATAACATTTAACATTGATGATGAGCAGGTAAAACTCAACAAAGATTGTTTTAAAATAAATCTGTCTGTTGATGAACCTTATGAACTTTTGGAAGACGAAGAATTTACAGTAGTTGCTGACACAACAGTTGATGAAGAAGTTCTTAAAGAAGGCTACTTGAGAGAAGTTATTAGGAGAGTTCAAAATAGCAGGAAAGAGCTTAAGTTAAAGAAAAATCAAACAATAACATTGTTGCTTGAAGTAGATGAAGAATTAATGAAGTATTTAAGAGGTCGTGAAACTGAAATAAGTGATAAGGTTGGTGCTAAAATCGTTAAAATTGAACCAAGAGGACCTGCTAAAGAGATGGATTACTCAAAGAAGTATAAAATCAAAGAACATGAAGTTGGAGTTCATATTCTTTTAGAGAAATAGTTTTTAGGTTGGCAGAAATTGGAGATTAGCAAAGAGTTTTACAAGGAACTAGGTATCGTTAAAAAGAAACTGGATGAATCAAAAAATCCTTTTTTCTTTTTTGATGACGACCCTGACGGAGTTTGCGCTTTTCTTCAATTTTACAAGTATAAAAGAGAAGGCAATTGGCATCTTGTTAAAAGCTCGCCAAATTTAACCAAACAGTATTCGAACAAAGTTAATCCGTTAAATGATAAAGTATTCATCTTGGATAAGCCCTTAGTAGATGATGACTTCCTTGAATCAACAAAGAACTATGATGTTATCTGGGTTGATCATCACGAGCCTCAGGATAAAAAAGGAATAACTTATGTTAATCCTAGAAAGTATAACCAAAATCTGCCAACAGCGTTAATAACTTACTTAACTGTTAAAGAAAGTTTGTGGATAGCTGCTGTAGGAACCATAGGAGATTGGTTTTTGCCACCGTTTATGGACGAGTTAGTAGAAAAGTATCCTGACTTGATTTCTAAAGAGGTTAAATCGCCGGAACAGGCTTTATTTTCTACGCAATTCGGAAAAATCGCAAAGATAATCTCGTTTAATCTTAAAGGAAAAAGCAATCAAATAAAGAAATCTATCTTTTCATTAATTCAAGTGAAAGAGCCATATGAGATATTATATGGTAGTAGTCCTGCAGGAAAATATCTTTTAAAAAGATTTAATCATGTTAACGAGGAGTTTGAAACTCATCTAAAAAAAGCTAATAGCTCGAAAAAAGGCAAACTTTTAGTTTATACTTATCAGTCAAACATAAGCTTCACAAAAGACCTTGCTAACGAACTGCTTTATCTAAACCCTGATAGTGTTGTGATTGTTGGACGAGAATCCAGAGGATTCTTGAGGTTAAGTTTTAGGGCTTCAGAACATAACCTGTTAGAAGTGTTACCTAAAGTTTTTTCAGGGCTTGATGGAGGTAGTGGTGGACATGAACATGCTTGCGGAGGTCATATAAAAACAGAACAGTTTGACGAATTAATCAAGAGACTAAAAAAAGAGATTTCTAAATAAACTCAAAATACTTGTTTTATCCAAGTCTTAAGCATCAGTTAAATTTAAAAAGAGCTTTTTTATCTTGATATTTTATGGTTGTTATCATTAATCATGACAAGGACGAGAATTCTAAATCAAAGAATCCCTCAAAAGAAGAGAATCCAAAAAACGAGAAGGTTGAAGACATCAAAGATAAATATCAATATCTTGACGAAGTCAAAATTACTAAAGAAAGAATTGCCGTGATTATAGGTAAAGAGGGCTCAACAAAGAAGAGCATTGAAAAGAATACTAATTCTAGGTTAATCGTAGATTCTAAAGAAGGTACTGTCAAGTTCTTATCAAACAATCCTATAACTATGTTACAATTAAAAGACATAATCACAGCTATAGGTCGAGGGTTCAATCCAAATATTGCTATGAACTTATTAAAAACAGATTATGTTCTTGAAGTTATTGATATAAGTGATTTTGGTAGAACCAAAAAAGCTAAAATGCGATTAAAGGGCAGGGTAATTGGGGAACAAGGCAAAGCTAGAAGAACTATTGAAAACCTAACTGAAACAGATATCAGTGTTTACGGCAAAACTGTTTCTATAATCGGCGAGATAGAACATGTTTCTGTTGCAAAAAGAGCGATACTATCATTGTTATCAGGCAGTCCGCATTCGAGAGTTTATTCTTGGCTTGAAAAGAAACGTAAAGAGATGAAATACAGGGAAATGTTAACTAATACTGAGTTTAACAATATTAAGGAAGAGTTTGCTGATGATTTGAAGTTTGATGAGTGAAGCATTCATTTTATAAAACCTAAATCTTTAAAATCTCTCAAATTTTATTTGTTGTTGCTTATAAAATCAAGCGATTGAATAAGTAAGGGGTGTTATTTTTGGAAGACAATGCAAAGATAGATTCTTTCCTCAAAGAGCAGGTAAAACAAGTCGTGAATAGCGAAAAAGCCAGTAAAAAAGAAGAGCGACCCAAAAAGATTACAGCTGAGCAACTTTCTAAAAATCATAAGGCTATATCTGTTGCAGAGTTTTTTGAGAAGAACAGGCATCTTTTAGGCTTTGACAACAACAGAAAAGCTTTATTAACAACAGTTAAGGAAGCTGTGGATAATTCTTTAGATGCTTGTGAAGAAGCTCACATTCTGCCAGAGGTTTATGTAGAGATTATTGATATGGGCGATAATAGGTATAGAGTAATCGTTGAAGACAATGGACCTGGGATTGTAAAACAAAACCTCCCTTTTGTATTTGGTAAGCTATTATATGGTTCTAAATTCCACAGGTTAAAACAAAGCAGAGGTCAACAGGGTATAGGAATCTCTGCTGCAGTATTGTATTCTCAATTAACTACTGGAAGACCTACAAAGGTAATTTCTAGAATTGATAAGAATAAGCCGGCTCACATGTATGAAATTAGAATAAATACATTAAACAATGAACCAGAGATACTTAAAGAAGAAATAGTTGATTGGGATAAAGAACACGGCACAAGAATAGAACTTGATTTAATTGGTTCATATTATAGAGGAGCACAGTCTGTTGATGAGTATATTAAACAAACAAGCATTGTAAACCCACATGCAACAATAATCTATGTTACTCCAGATGGTGATCAGAGGATTTATACTCGTGTTACTGAAAGCTTACCTAAAGAACCTAAGGAAATAAAACCTCACCCTTACGGCTTAGAGATTGGAACATTAATTAAGATGTTAAAGCTGACAAAAGAAAGAACTATTTTGTCTTTCCTGAAGAAAGAGTTCTCCAGAGTAAGTCAGAAAGTTGCCATTGAGATTCTAGAAAAAGCATCAATCCAGCCTGGAGAAAAACCATCGGAAATTGATAGAGCAAAAGCTGAAAAAATCATTGAGGCAATAAAGAGTACAAAGATCCTGCCTCCACCATTGGATTGTTTATCTGAAATCGGAGAAGAACTTATAAAAAAAGGTCTTATGAAAGAAGTTAATGCAGAGTTCTATGAATCTGTAACGAGAAAACCTGCTGTTTACAAAGGTTATCCTTTTATCATTGAAGCGGGAATAGCTTATGGTGGCGAGCTACCAAAAGATTCGCCTGCAACAGTTATGAGGTTTGCCAACAAGATTCCTTTACTGTATCAAGCTGGTTCTTGCGCGTTCACTAAAACGGTTATCGCGTTAGACTGGAAAAAGTATGGTTTAAGTCAACCAAAAGGCGCGTTGCCTTTAGGACCAATAGTGATTTTAGTTCACATAGCTTCAGTCTGGGTTCCATATACCAATGAAGCAAAAGAAGCTGTAGCGAATTATCCTGAGATTATTAAAGAGGTTAAACTAGCTTTACAAGAAGTTGGCAGAAAACTTGGAAAGTATCTCTCAAAGAAAAGGAATGTCGAGAGTGAATTGAAAAAGCGTAGCTACATTGAAAAGTATATCCCTCACATCTCTTTCGCTATTAAAGACATTCTTGATCTGGACGAATCTGTTGAAACTGAGCTTGGCTCAAGATTGAAAGAGGTTCTTGAGAGAACTAGAGGGAAAATTGAGAAGATTGGTTTTGATAAAGAATCCAATACGGAGTTTGATGAGGAGTTCAAACTAAAAGTTAGCTCTCACGGAATAGTGGATGAAATTTACTTAGATGAGGAAGAGTAAAATGGATCAAAGAACTGAAGTTTTAAACAAAATCAAAGAAGTTGCTGAAGAAATCAAAGAAGATATTCTCAGATTAAGAAATCCTAAAGTAAAAATCCCTGTTAGGTCTTTAAGCAATGTTTACTTTGATCCAGTAAAAGGTCATTTCACTATAAAAAGCAAGTTTAAGACGAGAAAACTTACTGCTGCAACGGCAAGAAGTTTTGCTCAAACTCTAAGAATGCTTGCTTTAGCAAAAGAACTGATTACTACAAATGATATAGCTACAAAAAGGGAAGCGTATTATACTGCGTACAATTGGTTGGATGCCAAGTTCAAAAACCAGCAGGAATCGGATAGCACTATGGATGATATTGAAGCCATGCTGTTTACTATTAGAGAGAACCTTGGTTTTATTCCTGAGGAACGTGGCGGTGACATTGTCGGCCCACTAATTGTAAAGGATAAAGATGAAGACGGAAAGATTATTGAAATAAACTGCGCCAATATGGGCAGCGGAGCGTACTCTGTGCCGAGTAGTGTTGAAAACCTAGAGTTTGAAACTAAAGCTGATTTTATTCTAGCTATAGAAACCAGCGGTATGTTCCAGAGGTTAGTAAAGCATAAATTCTGGCAGAAGATGAATTGTATTTTGGTTTCCATGTCTGGAGTTCCCACAAGAGCTACAAGAAGGTTCATTAGAAAATTAAGCGATGATAAAGATCTACCTGTTTATGTGTTCACAGATGGCGATCCATATGGTTGGCTAAACATTTACAGAACTCTTAAAGTAGGGTCAGGTAATGCTGCGCATTTAAACGAGTTCTTTTGCGTGCCAAGAGCCAGATACATTGGAGTTACTGCACAGGATATTATTGACTATGATTTGCCAACACATCCGTTGAAAGATGTTGACATAAAAAGAATCAAAGACGGATTAAAGAATGATCCTTTCGTAAAGTATCACAAAGATTGGCAGGAGAACTTAAAGCTACAGTTGAAACTGAAAAAGAGGGCAGAACAGCAAGCTCTCGCTAAATACGGACTTAATTACGTTATCACGGATTACCTGCCAAAAAAACTAAAGGATCAGAAATCCTGGTTGTCATAAATTATTTTTTTAGTTTTAATAATTCTATAATCTCAGAGATGTTTATAACGGGTTTTGGGAACGAGTTGTAATCATCAAATGCAATTCTTGGACAGGCTGTATTAACAAAAACATCAATGAAATTAAAATCCTGCAGCTTATTGGGAGAAATCTCATCAGAGATAAGGTAATAGAAGTTCTTATCCTTAAAGTTTGATTCTAAAAGTTCAACTTCTTGATTATTCCATTTCTGGCCGAATTTTATAGAGAGTAAAAGGCCTATGTTCTTGCTATCCAGGAATTTTAGCAGAGCGCCTTTTTGTTTTTTTAGATTGTTTTCCACTTGTCTTTTATCAATCACAAAGAATTTATTCTCAAACGGATTGTAGCAAAAGCAAGGTTTGTTGTTTTTTATAACTAAAGCTGTGGGATGAAAAAGACCATCTCCTATGTAAAGAAAAGCGTCAAAATCTAGGTTGATTTTCTTTATTCCGCAACCCAGGATTTGATATTTATACTTCGAATGGGGTAGGAATTCAATATTGTCATTCAGTATTTGTTTATCTTTCAACTGTTCTTTAACCTGGTCAATTAAATCCAGGTATTGCACAGTTGTGAAAAGCAGGATTTTTTTTGGCAAGGAATCAATAAGTTCTTTAGGCAAATTTATGTCTCCAGAA
>CAYQFL010000004.1:0-6426 GCA_964416905.1 uncultured Methanosarcinales archaeon
TATCAGTGCCGGATTATTATCATCCTGGTGTTGTTGCAGAAGCTTTAAAGAAGAAGTCTGACGAATGGAATCTTTATGTTAAAGAAGAGACCAAAGCAAAAGCTTTGCTGCCTATGGACCTTTATCAAATATTGCCTTCAGTCGCGCAGGGCAATAAACTTCCAGAGTATATTAAGGATAAATATGGTTTAACACATGATAAGCCAAAGGTAGTAGCAACAAACAATCCAAACAACCCTTAGTTTTTTTTATTTTTAATAACTTTTAAAACATAAAGCTCTTTCTTATTTTGTATGATTCCAGATAATAATATGTTTAGATCTTTTAGGATGATACTGTTCATACTAATTCTTACCTCCATCATCTTTCAAGTTTCAGAGATGTTGTCTTCAGGTATAATTGTTGAAACTAAACCTGCACTTAGAGGTCAGTTTGTTATAAGAAAGACTTTGTTTACTAACGTTACAAAGCTCGCTTTTAATTACTCTGACTGGACTTATGAGATACCTTATAACTCTAAACTCGATGCTTGCATAAATTTCTCCATCGAGAACAAACTTAAAGGAAAAGCTTTAACCTGGTTTCTAAATGCACCGCAGTTTTACGCAACAACAAATCTTACTCCGATAATTATGGCACCGTCTCCCGATTTGGTTTACTTCTATTTCGGTCACTCGTATGATGCTTACTTATATCCGGGCTTTGAGGACAGAGACAAAATAAAAAAGATAGCTTCCATATTCTTATCAAACGATTCTGATTTAGTTAGAAACTCTCTCAAGAGTTTAAATATATCCTATGTGATTATAACAAAAGATGATTTAGATGCAAAGGACTCTTTCCTTTTTGCGGTTTTCCAAGGCAAATTTAACCAGGCAAGGTTCATTTTAAATCAATCAATATTATTAAATGCAGATAAAAGAGAATACTTCTTCCTAAACAGGTTATATTCTGACGATTTCTGTACGATTTTTCAGGTGAGTTAATTCTTCTCCAATGCTTTAGCTAACCTCATTAGAGCTAGCTTCTTTTCAGTTTTGTTTAAACTAAGTTCCTTAATTGTTTCCCTGAGAAAATTTATTGTTTTGTCATAATTTCTTCTATCCACAGGATAGGGTGTTCCATCTTTGCCGCCGTGAGCATAAGAGTATTTAGCAGGGTCTTTCCAAGATAATTCTTTGCCATAAATTAACTCTGAGACTAATGCTAATGCCCTAATAGACTTTTTACCAACACCTTTGATAGCTAGCAACTCTTCATAGTTCTGCGGCTTAATTTCATAGGCCTTTTTTAATGCCTCTTTGGCTTGATTACTTAAATCAAAATGGTTGATAAAATGCCTTTTTGACATATTTAATTCTTTTTGATTAAAACCTTGAGAATACTCGTTTAAAGTTCTCTGCTTTGAGAAATACTTAAAGATGTGTTGCGGATTGTCGTTAACTAGATCTACAGAAATCTTTTGATGTTCTTTATTATTCTTGCTAGTCATATCCAAGACTTTGTTTTTAATCAACTCCGTCTTTATGCCTGAATGTGGCTCTAGGGTTATTTTTTTGACATTATCAGACAACCAATGATATCTTCTAGCCCATTTGTTATCTTTTCCTTGTTGAACAACAGCCCAATATTTGTTGCTGAATATTATAGAATGATGATAAAGGTTAAAATCGTCTTGAACCAGAACATTATCCACCTTAGCACTCATCTTACTATAATACTTTAAGGCATCGATTTTTGTGCTTTTGAGGTTCATCTTTAAGCTTAATTCTTCTATTTCTTGAGGAATATACTTAGACTGTCCTTTTCCCCCAGCAACTTTTATGCCAAGCTCCTCATTGTTTATGTTCTTTAAAGCACCAATGGTTGTTGTAGTTAAGCCAGAGGAATGCCAATCAAAGCCGAGAACGCAGCCAAAGGATTGAAACCAATAAGGGTTAGAAATAAGCTCGAAGAAATACTTCTGCCCTTTGTAATCTATGATTAACTGAGTCATCTCTTTTGCTAATGCTTTCATTCTTTTCATTAACCAATAAGGCGCTTTTCCAGAATGTAATGGCAGCTTTGCTGTTCCAGTTATCATTATTTTGAATACAGGTATTTCATTTAAAAATCATTTCTATACAGATGTCCAATGAAGTTAAAACAGAAGCTTTAATAACCTAAAAAATATATTCTCTTATGTGATACAATGATACCGAATGTTTTTATCTATTCGATTTTAGCTTTGCTAATAGTTTGGGAAGCTGTTTTGAAAGCTATCGCTTTATGGAAATCTGCTCAAAGAAAACAACTAGGTTGGTTTTTAGCAATCTTTATTATTAACTCTGCAGGCGTTCTGCCATTGATTTACTTAGTTTTCTTCAGTAGAAAAAATGAACAGCATAAATCAAAAAAGGCTTGAGGAAATATTGCTTTTAGAGAAGAATTTACACCCTAAAGCTAAATTGAGGGACTACTATAAGTTGTTCTATCAAGCAATTTATGGCCCAGGGCATTTATTAAATAACCTTTCAGAAGCTAAGAGATACTTAAAACATGAGCTATCCAATCTTAAAGAGAATGATGACCCGGATTTTCAAGATTTGAGTTTATCTAAAGATTTAGATTTTGTAAGGGTAAATCTTAATTTCGTTAAGCGAAACGATGTAGCTTTTGATTCTTTGTTTGAAGTCCTGATTGAATCTGCATCTGCAGCTATAGAATTTGATAAGCTTTCCTTTAAGAAATATTTGAATGTCTTTTGGAAAGTAACCTCTTTAATTTTTCCTGACTTAAATGAATTTAATGAGCAAGCTTTTGAATTAAAACGGATTTTAAACCAAGGCGACTATGTATTGCATCATTCTGAAACTTATAGAGAAGCTTATAAACCGCATTACAGAGTCGTTTCTAAACAAATATGGAATGAATCTTTTGAGCATTTACTTTTCTATTAAACCATACTCTTGCTAGCAAAAGATATACTTATTCGCTCATAGAAACATTTTTAAATCTAAGGTAAATCCTGTGAATTGAAAATGGCAATTTCACAATTAAGATCAAAGAGAAAAGCTACTGGTGGACTTTACAAAGCTTATCGTAAAAAGAAATTATACGAATTAGGTAGCTCTCCTTTATTCGTCAAACTAGGTGAGAGGAGGATTAAGGTTAAGAGAGTCAGAGGAGGGAACACTAAAGTAAGGCTATTGACAGAGAAAAAAGTCAATGTTGTGTTGCCGGATGGTAAAGCAAAGGTAGTAGAGATTCTAAAGATTAAAGAGAACCCAGCTAACAGGAACTATGTCATTCGAAACTTCATAACTAAAGGCACTATTGTTGAAACAGAGCTTGGCGATGTGGTTATTACATCAAGACCTGGCCAAGAAGCTACTTTGAATGGCAAATTAATTGGAAAATAAACCGTTTTTATTTTACACCTTATTCTTATTCTATTTTGGACAAATTTATAAAAAACCAAGTTCCATCTATATTCTATGAGAATTGTTTTAGATTTAAATAAGGATATTAATCAGAATGCTTCTAAATACTTTGAAAAAGCTAAAAAACTTAAGAAGAAAATAGAGAGAATTGAACAGGTAATAAAAGAGTATTCTGATAAACTTAAAAAGCTTGAGCAGGAAGAAGAAAAAGCTAATCTTAAAACAAAGCAACACAAAGAACCTAAACGAGAAAAGAAATGGTATGAACGGTTTAGGTGGTTTATTTCCTCAAAAGGTTTCCTGGTTATTGCAGGCAGAGATGCTACAACAAACGAGATTGTAATAAAAAAGCATACTGATAAAGACGATATCATTTTACATACAGACTTGCCAGGTTCTCCGTTCACAGTAATTAAAGCAGAGGGTAAACCCATAGATGAAAGAACTATTGAAGAAGCTGCAATCTTTACTGCATCATATTCTAAAGCATGGGATAGAGCTTTAGCTTACTTGGATGTTTTTTATGTTAACCCAGAGCAGGTTTCTAAAAAGACTGAATCAGGAGAATATATGGGTAAAGGCTCTTTTATGATTAGGGGCAGGAAAAACTATATCTCTGCACCTTTGGAATTATTCGTAGGTAAACTAAAATCTGAAGATGTGTTGATGGCAGGACCTAAAACAGCTATAGAAAAACATTGCCTTAGCTATGTCAAGCTTGCTCCAGGCAATACTAAACGAAGTGATGCAGCTAAGAAGATAAGCAAAGTCCTTAAAGTTAAGGACTTAGATGAAGTTGTAAGATTATTGCCAGGCAAGGTAAGAATTGTCAGCACTTTCATAGGTAAAGAAAACTAAGCATGACCTGAACTTCTATTGTATACTAACATTTGGCCTATGAGGTGAGAGATTCTTATCGGTTCAGGGATTTTTGCCGAGTTTGTGAAAATTTCAATCAGTTTTTCACTATCTTCACGATTTAAACCTATGTTTTGATAATAAATCCCGTTAAACATAACAGCTTCAGGCATTTTTTCAATAATCTCCAGCTCTTTCTTTTTACCTAATTTAAGTAAAGCCGATTTTATTTTTTCAAGATTGGGCTTGTTCCTTATAATTATGATTACAGGAATGTTAAGTCTGGAATTTACTTCAAAAACATCCAACACATTAAAACCTCCAAAAGTAACGCCATCAGTAAATATGGTTTTAAGCTGACTGTTAAACTGTGATTCCTTTATCATTTTTATGACTGCTTTAGTCACATCATTACCGTCCACAACAATGTTTTCCTTAAGAAACCCTTCTACTAAAGAATTACCACGCATGACTGTGCCTATGATTGAAACCTCTTTATCCTTGAACTTGTCAAACGGACAATCATCTATGCCTACAGCCCTAATGTTCCTTTTCAATTTCATTTTTTTGAGATTTAGCCCTTTTTATTAACAAGGCATCTCTTAGAGAGAATTCACATCCGCAGTAATGTTGTCTGTAAATGTTAAGCTCTTTACTTAATCTAATACTTTCGTTCCAGCCGTTATTCTTCTTGAAATTGCCTTCAAGGAATTTAACATTATACTCTTTCTCAAGCTTTTTTCCAATTTCATTAATGACCTCAGCTTTCTTTGTTGGCCCGACTGTTAAGGTTGTTGCGAAGTATTCAAAACCTAGTTCTTTAGCTAAAATCGCAGTTTCTTTTAACCTAAACTCATAACATATTAGACATCGTTCTGAGTTTTCTTTAAGGAATTCTAAGCCTTTAACCGAATCCCTCCATCCTTTGTGCTTAGTGTAATCTGAGTCAATAACATAAGGCAAATTATAATGCTTAAAACTCTTCTTAAACGCTTCAATCCTTCTGAGAAATTCGTCCTTGGGAGCAATATTAGGATTAAAGAAAAAGCCTGTTAGCTCAAAATCATTCTTCAACTGAAAAATTGTTCCTAAACTGCAAGGACCGCAACAAGTATGCAATAAAAGCTTCATAATAAAATAAGAATACAAGAATAAATAAAAAGTTTATTACTTACTTTAACTTTTTAAGTTGTTTAAAGAGTTCTCCACTGTATAGTATGCTAAATGGTATTTCTAAACCATAGACTATCATTAAAATTAGATCTGTAATTAATGTTATTAGTAAAACAACTGAGCCAGTCTCTAAATAAAGTCCTAGTAAGCTCAATGGCAATACCAGTAAATAACCAACTAAAGTAAATACAGATACTATTAATACTCTAAGGATGCCTATTCCAAAAACTAACCACCAGTTTCCTTTTACTAATTTCTCGCTATTTTTAAGCAAGTCCATGAATTTAATATGCTGCTTTTTCTCTATTTTTTGCACTAACAAAAATGGGTAAAATTGCCAGGAAACAGCATATTTTATCAACAAAACTAAAGTTGCAACCACAATTATTGTTATTAGTGTTGTGTTTAAAACAACATCTGAAAAAATCTGCAAAATTAGAGCTATTAAAATTCCAGGTAGCGCAAAGAATATTGCAAAGAAAAATAACGCAAAAAGCAAACTGTATAAAAAGAATTTGCCAGCAAAGCCTTTATTCTCCAAAATCAATTGTTTGAATCTTATGGAAAAACTCTTTTTGTTCTTTAAAGTGGACTTATACAAATAGAATTCATAGATGAAATACAATGCAATATATAAAATCAGGAAAACAAGAAGCGTAATCACTGAAAGAACAAGCTTCTCTTTGCTTAAGAATAAATCACCAAGTGAACTTAACAATGTTACAATGTAGAAAACTACTGCCATAAATACAAAAAACTTCCAATCTTTAACCAACTGCTTAAAAGAATATTTTATGATTCTGTTTAAATCGATATTTTTAATCGTACTCACCACCTTTTAAGTTAATTTATTAGAATTTTACACTTATTTCTTTTAAAACTTTCTAAAAGAGGTATTTTTAGAATTTAGAAATAAAGAACAAAAAACTAAAAAAAGAATAAAAATTTATTTTTTCTTATTCTCATACCAGGC
>CAYQFL010000004.1:6526-39120 GCA_964416905.1 uncultured Methanosarcinales archaeon
TGGGTCTACAATATTTGAATTCATAAAGTTTTCAAGAGCCATTTTTATATCACCTCAAGCATTATTTTGAAAAACAATTATTTAAATTTTATTATTCCCTTAAAGGAGAAGGTTTAGATGAACTGATTGAATAAAAGAAGAAATAAAAAATAAAAAACAAAATTTTTACTTAAGGCTCTTAGATTTTTGGTTTTATTTCTTTGAGTACAGTTTCATATGCTTTATCGAAGTGCTCTTTCTTTACTATTACATCTTTTGATTTCTTGGCTAAGCTTTCTCTAATCGCATTCATGCCTGCTTCTCTGCATAGAGCTTCAATATCCGCACCGCTCCAGCCTTCACTCTTTTCGATGTACTCTGTCAAATCAAGTCCTTTCTCTAATGGCATATTTCTTGTATGTATCTTGAATATTGCCTCTCTGCTTTCCTTGTCTGGAAGTCCGATCTCAATCTTGAAGTCAAATCTACCTGGCCTTAGCAATGATGGGTCTATTAGGTCTATTCTATTAGTTGCTGCAATCACAACAACTTTTTCTAATTCTTCAATGCCATCAATCTCAGTAAGCAATTGATTTACCATTCTTTCAGTAGCATCAGTTAATGAACTGCCTCTTACTTTAGATATGCTATCAAATTCATCGAAAAAGATTACTGCTGGAGCAAGCAACCTTGCCTTCTTGAAAATTTCTCTAATTTTCTTCTCGCTTTCACCAACCCATTTGCTAACCAACTCAGGACCTTTTACAGCGATAAAGTTCGCGTTTGCTCCGTTAGCAACAGCCTTAGCTAATAAAGTCTTACCGGTACCTGGTGGACCATATAATATAATGCCCTTAGGCGGTTTGATACCAGCTTTTTCGAACAAATCAGGCCTTTTTAATGGCAATTCAACCATCTCTTTTAGCTTTTGCTTGGCTTCCTCTAAACCACCTATGTCATCCCAGGTAGTCTTTGGCTTGGTAATCATAACCTCTCTTATAGCTGACGGTTCTACCATCTTCAATGCTTCGTTGAAGTGTTCCATTTTGACTTTAATTTTATCTAGCACTTCAGCAGGTATCTTCTCATCGCTATCTTTAATCTTGTTAACGAAAGGTCTGATTGCTTTCATGGCAGCCTCTTTACATAAAGCTTCCAAGTCAGCACCAGTAAATCCAATAGTTCTTGCAGCTAATTTATCTAGATCAACATTATCGTCTAAAGGCATTCCTCTTGTATGGATCATCAAAATCTCTTTTCTTCCCTTCTCGTTTGGTGGCATAATCCTGATTTCTCTATCGAACCTGCCAGGTCTTCTTAAAGCTTCATCAATGTCATCAGGTCTATTAGTTGCTGCAATTACAACAACATCTCCTCTGCCTTTCAATCCATCCATTAAAGTTAACAATTGAGATACAACTCTCTTTTCAGTCTGGTCTTTACCTTCTCCTCTCTTAGGTGCAATACTGTCAATTTCGTCTATGAAGATGATACTTGGAGCATTTTTCTTTGCTTCTTCAAATATATCTCTTAATTGTTTCTCGCTTTCACCATAGTATTTGCTCATAATCTCAGGACCGGCGATTGAGTAAAAGTTTGCATCAGATTCAGATGCAACAGCCTTAGCTAACAAAGTCTTACCGGTACCTGGTGGACCTATTAGTAAAACACCTTTTGGAGCGCCGATTCCAAGTTTCTCAAACAGCTCTGGATGCTTAATTGGAATTTCTACCATCTCTCTAATTAAATCTATTTCTTTAGATAAACCGCCTATATCTTCATAAGAGACTGATGGTACTTTCAATGATTCTGGCTTCACTACATTATGTGAAACAATTAATTCTGTTTGTGGTGTTATAACAACACAGTCTTTAGGCACAGTCTTTGTTACAACATAATGCAATTGAGTGCCCATTACATCAAGCATTATCTTTTGTCCTTGAATCACAGGTTTGTCTATTAACTTCTTATGGAAGTAATCCTTAGGATCACCGATAAATTCTACAGGTTCAACAGGAGCTATAGTTACACTCTTTGCTTCCTTGCACTCTACTTTTCTGATTTCTACAGTTTCTCCAATAGAAACCTGAGCATTAAACCTCAAGGTTCCGTCCATTCTGATAATATTCTCATACTCATCTTCGGGCCTGCCCCTCCATACTATGGCGACAGCCTTGGATTTTCCATTAATCTCAATAATATCTCCTGCTTTGATGTTATGTTCCTGCATTACTCTGGAAGGTATTCTAGCAATGCCTCTACCAACATCCATTTGAAATGCTTCAGCTACAGTGAGCTTGATTGGTTTGTCTGTATTTTCATTAACCATGATAATCACCTCCGTATGTTTTTTTGGTTAAGTAGAATTGTTAATTATTAACATAATACAACTTAGTTTTCGGCTTGTTTGTGATGATCTTAGCTGCAAAACTATATGAAGGACCGTTTGACGTTTCTTCATACTCAATCTTGAAAATAAGCGCTCCATCTAAAGATTGTAGGTTTGCTTCTGTATATGGTCCTGTTATATAAGGGAAAAATTTCGTCCATTCTCCAAAAGCTTGATCAAAAGATTGTAGATATCTCAGGATCTCTTCTTTAGCATCTATTTTTGTGACACCTATAATAACATTATTTCTTTTTAAGATGGCATTTGCTGGTATGGATTCATTATCCCTCTCAACAATAATAAGTTCAGGGGTAATTCTAAACTTTAACTGTTCCCCAGGAAATTTTAAATTTGATTGTGTATTTGAAACAATAAATCTGGTTTTGGGAGTTACTTTTATGTATCCTTCAGGAACAGTGTTTTCAATTGAAAAAGTAAATGTTTCCTGAAATAAATTAAGCTCTACTTTTTCGCCTTTAATCAACTTTAAGTCAGCAAATTCATACCTTAAAAAGTCCGCCATGTCACCCATAATAGTGAAGGAACTTTCAGGATTTAAAGTAATAGTTTCAGCGTCTTGACACTCAATCTTTCTGAGTTTGACAATATCACCAGCGTTCACTCCAATTTTTGACTTTGAATTTGAATCTAAGGTGATAATGTCCTTGCTGCTATCCATATCTAATTTACCAATCATTGCTTTTTTACTATCTCTAAGGATTGCAGCAATTACTGCTTTTGATTTACCTTCAACTTCGACAAGGTCACCTTCTTTAATACCTAATTTCTTCATCACTCTTCTTGGGATTACTCCAAATCCAGGTCGTATTAATGTGACCTCTTCAGGGACTGCCCATGAACTCCTCATAAATAACTCATCTACCTTTTTTGGTTCATCTACTTTCAGTTCAACTACCTTTTTTCTGAATATCATCTTCGAAATACCTGTTTTGTTACTTTTTAACCTTTCCTTTCAAAAAAACTCAAAATGAAACAAAATTAGTTAGTTTAGCTTTACTTAACTCTAATCTTACTTCCGCTGCTTTCCTTCTTCTTTAGCTTAGGTATCCTTAATTCAAGCACTCCATTGTTGTAAGTTGCATCAATTTTGCTTCTGTCTGCATATTCTGGCAATGGTATGAATCTATAGAATCCACTGTATCTTCTCTCGATTCTATAGAATCCTTTCTTCTTATCTTCTTCTTTGTGTTCATCTTTTTTCTCTACTTTGATCTCTAATCCATCATCCCTCAAGTTAACATCGATATCTTTCTTGTCAACGCCTGGAAGCTCTATAGTGGCAATTATTTCTTTATCAGTTTCAAAGATATCCGCTAATGGCTCTCTGTAGTCTGCAGGTACCCACTCTCTTCTATTGTTATTGTGTGTTAATTGTGGTCTATCTGCGAATATGTAATCTCTATTAAAGAATCTCTCAAACATTCTATCCATTTCTTCTTGCAATCTCCTTATTTCGTCCCAAAAAGTCCATGGTGCCATGATTACCACCTCCGTATGTTATGTTTAAGCATATTTTATTTTGCTTGTTAAGATGGTTTAACTAATATTTAAATATTTCGCTTTTTAAAAATATCTTATTTATTTAGTTAAAATGATTTTGACAAAAAACCGAAAAATTTAAATTTAAGCAATTGTGGAATATATTATATAAACTCAGACACAATACACTGATAGAGATCAAAAAATTTACGAGGCAAAATCCATGAGCTTTACAAAAATGGTGAAGAAAATTAGCTTGCGGAAACTGGAAATTCCTTTAGAAGATAACTTAGAGAAAGACCTAGAATGGCTATGTGAAACCTTAGGCTTAGTTTCTGGAAGAGACCTTGAAAGGACCGCAATTAAGATACTGTATAATATTTTAGATGCTCAGGCATCAAAAGACGGAATCACAAGTGAGGAACTTGCAGACAAATTATCTTTATCCAGGGGCGCAATTAATTATCATCTTCGTTCTTTAATAGATTCAGGACTTCTAACTCGAGAGAAAAACATGATAAAATTAAGAAGTTCATCTATTCTTAGAACAATTAATGAGTTGAAGAAAGAAATTGATGATATTTTCTCAGATGTGATGAAAATCAGCGAGCATCTTGATAATCATTTTGGGCTAAAGAATCGTGAGTTATAATTGTTATTTGAGGTTTAAACAAAGATTTACAACCAAAGGACATCTGTCACGGAAAACTTTTTAAAATAACTCTCCTGCTTCTAATATTATGGTTGTTTATTCGCATTCGAGACTTCAAACCTTTGAACAGTGCCCTTACAAATACAAACTGAAATACATAGATAAAATTCCTGTCGAGTACAGAAAAACTGTTGAAGCGTTTGTTGGTGAGATGGTTCATAAAACCTTGGAAATTTTATTTAGGCAAATTCTAGAATCAAACAAAATATTGTCTAAAGGCGAACTCTTAAAGATTTATAATATGCTCTGGGAAAGCGAATGGGATGATCAGATTCTTGTAAATGACCAGAAAAATCTTTCTATGTACAAATATATTGGCGCAAAACTGATTAGTCAGTATTATACTCTAAATTATCCTTTCAACGACCTTAAAACTATAGCTGTCGAAACCGAAGAGAAGATTGACCTTATTGATGGAAGTAAGTATCACATAAAAATAGATAGACTTGCTAAGGACCATGATAATAATTTCTATGTTATTGATTATAAAACTAACAATAGAATGAAAAGCTCTGAAGAAGTTGATAAAGATAGGCAGCTAGCTATGTATTCTTTATGGGTCTTGAGGAATTTCCCTGAAGCAAAGTTGATTTACCTTAGATGGGACATGTTAAAGTTTAACAAATCTATACTCTCAGTCAGAACAAAAGATCAATTAACTGCCTTAGAACAGTATGTCGTTAAGTTGATTAAGGATATAGAGTCTACAGAAGAATTTATCCCCAGGCCTTCTGTTTTATGCAAGTGGTGCGTGTACAAAAACATCTGCGAATATGCCCAAAAGAAATAATTTTACTTTTGGAGCTATTATATTAATCAGATTAATGATCTAATTCTTTCAAAACTTTTGATGATTTTTTCTTTGAGATCTTTTCTGTTAAAATTAAACGGCGATGGGTGATAGGTCGCTATTAGATTATACCCTTCAAAATTGAAAATCTTGTTTATTGATTCTTTCATAGACAGTTTTTCAGATAAGAGGGCATTTACTGCGGTCAAACCTAAACAGATTATTACTTTTGGTTTGATTATGTCTAACTCCTTTTTTAAGTAAACAAGGCCTTTTTGAGACTCTAAGCTTGTAGGCTTTCTATTTCTCCCTTTGTTATCAAAAGGCCTAAATTTCACAACATTTGTGATGTATATCTCTTCTCTCTTGAAGCTTACTTTCTTAAGAACTTCATTAAGATTCTTTCCTGCTTTTCCAACAAATGGCATTCTTTGTTTTTCTTCATCTTTACCTGGGGCTTCGCCAATTAAAATAACTTTAGAATCAACATTGCCTATTGCTGGAACAAAGATCTTGCCTAGGTTTTCTTGTGATTTAAAGAAGGAATCTTTTTGGATTTTATTGAATAGATAAATTATTTTAATAATCTTTTCATTGCTTCCTGTTAAGTTCTCTTTTAATTCTTGATTTTTTTTATTCATCTTTAAGATTTTATTTTTTAAGATTTTTGTTGATTTAAGCTTCTTACAAAAAATATATAAATGTAATTAAAACTTTCTCCTCTTATGCAAGATATTGCTAAAAAGCTTCATCCTTTGGAAAGAGCATTACTTAAACATTTAACCGAAAACACCACGCTTAAAAAGCTGGTTGAAAAATCCGGATTAAAAGAAGTAGAAGTAATGCGAGCTTTGGAATGGCTCCAGAACAAAAATCTTGTAGAATTCTCAAAGACCGTTTCAAAGGTCATAACTTTAGATGATAACGGTAAGGTTTACTTAGAAAAAGGATTGCCTGAAGAGAGATTCCTAAAAGTTCTCTCTTTAAAAGATAAACCTGTAGATAAAGAACAAATCATTAAAGAAGCAGAGCTTACTAACGAAGAATTTAATGTTTCTCTAGGTTTGCTAAAGAAAAAACTTGCTATTGAAATAAAACCTGGCTTTAAGTTTGAGATAACAAAAAATGGCAAACTTCTGGTTGAGAAAGGTTTTGTTGAAAGGGCTTTTCTTGACAAGTTTAAGGAAAATCAAGAATTACCTTTAGATAACCTTTCTCCTGAAGAAAAACTCGCTTTTGAATCCTTAAAAAAGAGGAAGGGAATTATTAAAGTTGTTGAGAACAAAGATTGGATAGTCAAAACTCCTAAGAAAACTTTGGAGTTAAAAGAGCAGTTAGCTAAACAAAACTTTGTAGATAAACTAACGCCCGACATGCTAAAGGATGGCAGTTGGAAGAAAGTTTCATTTAGACACTATGATGTGACTGTTAATGTTCCTTCTAAATATTCTGGAAGGATTCATTTTACTAACGAAGCCATTGACTACATTAAACGAATTTGGTTGGAGCTAGGTTTTAAAGAGATGACTGGTAAATTAATCCAAAGCACGTTCTGGGATTTAGATTCGTTATTTGTTCCACAAGACCATCCTGCTAGAGATATGCAGGATACTTTCTATCTTGAAGATAAGTATAAAGCGAACATTGACAAAAATCTCCTTAAGAGAGTTAAAGCAGTGCATGAAAACGGTGGAGACACTGGCAGTAAAGGTTGGCAGTATTCTTTTGATGAAGAGATTTCAAAAAAATTAATCCTCAGAACTCATACAACTGTATTATCTGCTCAAACCATTGCTAGATTAAAAGAGTCTGATCTGCCGGCAAAATTCTTTGCAGTCTCAAAAATATTCAGGAACGAAACCTGGGACTGGAAGCACTTGTTTGAATTTTATCAAATTGAGGGTATAGTTGTAGATCCAAATGCAAGTTTCATTAACTTGAGAGGTTACTTAATTCAATTCTATAAAAAGATGGGTTACGATAACATAAGGTTAAGGCCTGCTTATTTCCCATACACCGAGCCTTCAGTTGAAATCGAGGTTTATGTTCCTGAAAGAGATACTTGGCTAGAACTTGGTGGTGCAGGAATCTTTAGACCTGAGGTCACTAAAACTTTAATGGGTAAAGAAATACCTGTTTTAGCATGGGGTCTTGGTTTTGCTAGGATTATTGTCCCTTATTTCGACATTAAAGACGTGCGTGATATCTATAGGAATGATTTACATATGCTTAGGAATATAAAAAGATTTGTTAAGTTTTAATTTTAACCTTTGGTGATCATATATGCCCACAATAAATTTTGATAAAAAAGAATTGTTCGAATTGCTTGGCAAAGAACTATCTGATGATGAGATGATTGAGATAGTTAACAGTATGGGCGTAGCTTTAGAGGAAATTACTGATGAAGAAATTGTAATTGAAGTTTTCCCTAACAGACCTGATTTGCTTTCCTTGAGGGGCTTTGTTCGAGCATTACGGTTCTTTTTAGGATTATCTAAACCGAGCCTTGATTTAGAGAAGAAGCTTAAAGAGCCAGAGAAGGATTTCAAGGTTATTATTGACAAAAGCGTATCAAAAGTTAGGCCATATACTGCTTGCGCCATTGTTAAAAACTTAAAATTAGATGATAAGAAAATTAAGGAAATCATCCAAATCCAAGAGAAACTCCATATTACCTTTGGTCGAAACAGGAAAAAGGTGGCAATAGGCATTTATCCTTTAGAAAAGATTAAGTTGCCAATAAGGTATCTTGCAAAGAAACCTAAAGAGATTAAGTTTGTTCCTCTAGGCGAAACTAAAGAGATGAATGGTTTAGAGATATTAGAATATCATCCTAAGGGAAAAGAATATGCCAATCTTCTTGAAGGCAAAGAAGTTTTTCCTATCTTTGTGGACTCAAATAATAACATCTTATCAATGCCGCCCATAATTAACTCTGAGTTAACAGGTAAAGTAACAGAAAAAACTAAAGATGTTTTTATAGAATGTTCTGGTTTCAGCTTTAAGGATGTTAAGGAAGGCGTTAACATAATTGCATCAGCACTTTTGGATATGGGAGCACAAGTCCATAAAATGGAGTTAGTTTATCCAGATAAAACAGAGTTGACTCCCGATTTCACTTTCTTAGAAATGCCTGTAGATAAAGCTTACATAGAGAAATACCTCGGCGTGAAACTTAAAGATTCTGATATTAAAACTTGCTTAAACAAGACAGGGTTAATTTACGACGAGAAAAAATCCATTGTAAAAATCCCGCCGTACAGAGTTGATATTATTCATCCTATAGACATAGTTGAAGATATTGCTATTGGCTATGGTTACAACAACTTCCCTGCAGAACTGTCCCAAGTTTTCTCAGTAGCAGAAGAATCAAAAGAAGCTATTTTGTCAAGAAAGCTTAGAGAAAGCCTTATTGCTCATGGTTTGATTGAAGTAAAGAACTATTGTTTAAGCAATCCGAATGATGAGACTGAAGGAATTCTGAAGTCTTGGGAACTTGTTAGGTTAAAGAATTCCTGGAGCATTGATTTCTCAGTTCTAAGACGAAGTTTAATTCCTTCTGTATTGAACACTTTTAAGAGAAACAAGCATTACGAATATCCACAGAACATATTTGAGATAGGCACTGTCTTTGTTCCAGCTAAAGATGAAATCCTTGAACAGGAAAAATTATGTGTAGCCTTAGCAGATGTGGAAGCGGATTATACAAAAATTAGACAGATTCTTGACGCTCTTGCAAGAGATTTTGATTTTGAAATAGAGTATCTTGAGCATAACAATGATATGTTCATAGAAGGCCGTTCTGCTAAAGTATTCCTTAAAGATTCCAAAGAGTCATTAGCAACAATTGGCGAGTTGCATCCCAAGGTCCTGGAGAACTTTAGTCTTCAAACACCTGTAGCTCTGTTTGAATTAGACTTAGATAAACTTTTAGAATATCTTCTGAAGAAGAATTAACTAGAAAATATTGATTTTTTAACTTATTTTGCTGAATTTTTCATAAAAAACAAAGTTTTTAAAATATCTCAGCTAATATTCTTTTAATATGAAAGAAAAGCTTAAAGCATTATTGTTCAAGAAACACGTTCTGCTTCAAACAAGTTCTGAGGCTATTGATTTGTTTTCTAAGAAAGGATTTGGCTATTCTGAAGGTGAATACATCTATTTATCATTCTTTGAGGCATATTACTTAATGAAGAAAAGTATTTTAGAGATATACAATGTTAAAGGAAACATGCTTAAAGATGACGAGTTTTTAAGGATTGCTAGACGAAACATCTCGAATTTTTTTATCAAGTATCGTGTATTTAGAGATTTGAGGAACAAGGGTTATATTGTTAAATCCGGGCTAAAATTCGGTTCAGATTTCCGTGTTTATGATAAAGGCAAACTGCCTGGGCAGGAACATGCCAAATGGCTGGTTTATTGCATAACTGAAAACGATAAGGTTCCTGCTCACGAATTTGCGTCCAAGAACAGGGTTGCCAACACAACCAAAAAGAAAATACTGTTAGCGATCGCCGATGACGAAGGTAGTATAACCTATTACGAAATAAAATGGTTGAGACTATGATTGATGTTAGAGATAAGATTCGTGATTTTGTTAAAAGAAGGGGTTCCGTATTAACCATGGATGTTGTTCGAGAGCTTAAAGTATCCTCAATCATTGCAGGCGCAGTCTTATCAGAGCTTGTTTCCAAAGGTTTGCTATCAGTTTCTCATCTAAAGGTTGGTTCAAGCCCAGTTTACTATGTTCCTTCTCAAAAAAGCCAATTGGAAAAATATTCTTCTTACCTTAAAAACATTGAAAAACAGGCTTTTGAGCTATTAAAACAGAGGAGAATACTTAAAGATTCAGAACTACCTCCTGCGCTAAGAGTTGCGTTATCAAACATAAAAGACTTTGCTGTGTTAATCGATGTGGTTACTCCTCAAGGCGTTACAGAAAGGTATTGGAAATTTTACAATGTAAGCAACGAAGAGGTTAAACAACTTCTTACTCAGAAAGCGTCCTCTAATGTTAACAAAGTTCGTGAGCAAAGTAGTGCTAACGAAAAGAAAACAGTTGAAGAAAAACCACAACCCGAACATAAACCAGAGCAAAAATCACAAATCTTGATTTCTCCAGAGGGGCAGGTAAAATTAACAGAGAAAGATAATGCTAGCACTAAAAAGGATAGCCCTGAAAAAGCAGAGATCACAGAAAAAAGCGAGCCTATAGAAGAAATTAAAACCCAAAAAGGTTTTATCTCAAAAGTAATAGAATTCTTTAATCAAAATAATGTTGGTATTCTTAGTTCTAATATTCTTAAAAAAGACAAAGAAGCAGAATTTATTATATCTTATGCTTCACCGTTAGGCAACATAAAATTATATACTTATTGTGCTGATAAAAAACGAATATCTGATAAAGATATAAGCTTTGCTTATCTCGAATCCTTGAACAAAAGATTGCCTTTATTATTCATTACTTCCGGCGAGCTAACCAAGAAATGTAAAGAGCTTCTCAACACCAAATTTAAAGGCACAATTGTTAAGAAAATTAACTAAGCTTTCTTTTTACATAAAAAATACAAAAACATATATAAATGGCAGCCCCTTAAGGTTAAGTGATTAAACTATGGGTGTAAACCTAAGAGATTTGGTACAGCCTGAAGAGCTGAATCTGAAGGATTTGAAAGGCAAGGTTATAGCAATAGATGCATTTAATTTCTTATACAAGTTCTTAACTACTATTAGACAATATGATGGAACGCCTTTAATGGATTCTAAAGGCAGGATCACAAGTCATCTTTCAGGATTATTCTTCAGAACAGCAAATTTGCTTAAATACGGTATAAAACCTGTTTTCGTTTTTGATGGCAAATCTCCTGAATTGAAGTTAAAAGAACAGGAACGTAGAAAAAAGCAAAAAGAAAAAGCACAGGATGAATTGCTAAAGGCAAAAGAGGAAGAACGTATTGAAGATTACAAAAAGTATGCTATGCGGACTGCTGTTCTCACCGAGGAAATGATTGAACAAAGCAAAATGCTCCTGGAAGCTATGGGTCTACCGTATGTTTCTGCTCCCAGTGAAGGTGAAGCCCAAGCAGCCTATCTTGTTAAATCAGGAGTTGCTTACGCTGTTGCGAGCGAAGATTATGATTCTTTATTGTTTGGCGCAAAAATCCTGATTAAAAACTTGTCAATATCCGGTAGGAAAAAGGTGCCAAATAAACCTGTTTATATTAAAGTTGAACCTGAAAAGATTATCCTTGATAAAGTTCTAGCTTCTTTAGAACTGAATCACGATCAGTTAATTGTTCTTGCAATTTTGGTAGGCACAGATTTCAATAATGAAGGCATTCCAGGGATAGGACCTAAGAAAGCTTTGAAATTAGTTAAACAATACTCTGATTTTGATAAATTGTTTGATGACTTGGAGTGGAACAAGTATTATGATTTTTCATGGAAAGATGTTTTCAATATCTTTAAAAACCCCGAGGTCACAGATAACTTTAATCTTGATTTCAAAGATCTTGATAGGGAAAAGGTTATAAAGTTATTAGTTCATGAATTTGAATTCTCGGAAGAACGAGTGTCTAAAAAACTCAATGAAATCTCAGAATTCCTAGAACAAAATAAACAGTCGAGTTTAAATAGGTGGTTCAAATGATAGGACAAAGCATGTTTGGTTGGTTTTTCATGGTTATCTCGTTAATTATTATGTATTTTCTAGATCCTTTAACTAGGAGAGTATATTATGACAAAAAGAAAACATTGCAATTTATCTCGGCTGTATCTCTGGTTTTGCTTTTATTTACTGTTCCTCTGTTATTCTTTGCAGATTATACTTTGCCACCAAGTTATTTGTTATTATCTCTAGCTGTATCGTTTCTCTTTTTGTTTGGTTTAGTAACCTTTTTGGAAGGGTTTTCATCTTTAAAGTTTAGAATCCAGAATTATGCAATATTCTTCTTTTTAGTACCCGTCTTAACCATATTTCAAACCCTTTTAAGAAATCCTAATGACCTAGTTATCTTTGTTTACCTCATACCTATTGCTTTAGTTGCTCCCATGCTTTCTTCGATAAAAATTACTCGCAAGAATTTACCTAATCTCTTACCTTCATTCTCGTTTATTGCTTTAATGTATTTCTTCATAAACGTAGCTCAAGGTTATGGTCCTATTACTACTTTAGTTTTGTTCTCAGTTTCGTTTGCCTTCGCAAGTCAGTTATTCAATATACTTTATTTTAGAAACAGTGCTGAGATTTTAGAGTCAAAGAATTTTATCAATCATCATTTAGTCAAGTTTGTTTTTGGTTTATTCATTTTTTTGATTGTTTATCTAGCATGCATATCTGTGTTTAAACAACACTTTGCGTTACTATACCTTTCCTTCCTTCTGTTATTATACGAAAGAAAGATGGATAAAAACATGTTAATGATTCTATTTTCTATTTTATTTATAATTCTGATTTTGCTTACTTTTTTTTAATGACTTTGAAATCTACGCAGATTCTGTAAGTTCTAGGCGAATGTTGACCGCACTTCACAAAATCTATAACTTCAAAATTAAAACCGCGGTTTTTGCAAGCATTATCAATTTTTTCTATAGCCTTATCAAAATCTTTCTCGTGCAAGAAATCGTAGAAATGAATAATTCCATTGTCTTTAATTAAGCCTAAAGCATCATCTAGAAAGTTCTCAGCGCCTTTTGGTAGAGGCATGAGTATCCTATCAAAGCTTTTGTTTTGTTGACTTAACCATCTAAACGAGTTTATCATCTCCTTTGGTGAGAATTCGTCCTTATTTCTGACCTCAACAACACCAAAGGTTAAATCATCTAAGAGCTCTTTTATGTCAAGTTCACCTTTATCTAATTCAACAGAATCTTCGTTATTAGAATAGTTGTTTAGATGAAAATACGTATTAAAACTTTCATTAAACAATTTAATCTGTTCTTTAACTTTATTCTGATCTTTGAAAACCAAACCTAAGTGACTGATGTCTACGCAAACATTTTTTATCAAATCCTTAAATCCAGAAAAGTCGTTGTAATTAGTTAATAGATTATCCTGAGTCAAATTCTCATAGTAAAAGAAATCTTTGTATTTTTTCATAACAATTTGAAGTTGCTCAGATTTTCTGATAACCTCTTTGCTGGGTAAATGCACTATAATCAAACATTGCTTTTCTTTAGCAATTTTTCCTAAGGCTCTAAGTTCTTTAAGATATTCATCGAAAGGCTCTAACTTAAATGGCATAGGCATATGCAGAAATACATTTTTCCCAAGGGATTTTAGGTAATCAATAGTCTTAATTAGTTGATTAATGTTGTGAGGATTATCTTTATTATCTAACAAATCTTCATGAAATAATGCAAGCTCAATTACTGCAAAACCTTTATTAACTTCGTTGTTTATTTTCTTGTTCAATTCTTTAGGATTAATTGAACTTTTCAATCCAAAGGAGTATGAATAAAAAGATTGAGCTACTTTCTTGGCATCGCCTTGAATAGGTAAGAAATTCCATGCTTTGTTCAAGAACTTGTTTTCATAACTATACTTGTGACCGTTTGGATTTAATTCTACGCCATACACAACTCTCACTTTCGAATTCTTAGCTATCTCAATAGGATAAGGTCCTACGCCAGAAAACATAACAAGGACATCTTCGTTCTCTTTTATCTGGTCAACAATCCTTTTTCGTTCATTACCCATCCTTACAGAGAAATATGCTTCATCCACCTTTAATTTTAATAAAACACCGTTCTCTTTATGGATTGTTTCTCTTTTATCAATACCTTTCACAAAATCATACTTCTGAATCCTGAAAACTCCTTCATGCTTGCCTTTTTTCATTAACACGGTTTTAACATGAGGATTGGCTTTTAATATCGCTTCTCCAATAACATCTTTTTTGTCCAGGAATTCATCATCAATCTCAATGATAGCAATATCTCCAACTATATCGTAAGAGGCCTTTATTTTGTCTATTTCTGACTCGCTAAACTGATTTGATAAAATTTCTTTTAGATTACCTCTTTCGTTAGTATTCTGTTTTTTGATTGCATCAACTTTACTAGGTTCTACAATCTTTATGTTTTCAAGATTCTTGTTTATTTTTTTTAATCTATCAAGAACCTCTTTTTCATCAGAATCAATAGGAACGAAGATTTTTTCATCTTGAGAAAAAATTTTGCCTTCTTTACTAATAAAAGGCTTGAGTTCTTTTATTAAAAATCCATCTTTCCTTTCAATTTGCAGATAAAATTTGATTGGCATGTGCATTAGAAAAAAGTAGTTTCTTTATTTAAATTTTGGTTAGTTGCTTATTTTTTCTTTGACAGCTTTAACCAATTATCAAAAGCTATTTATATTTAAAGAGTTAACAGAAAATTGCCCTATGATGAGGTGAACACCCACTGATAGATGATGAGCGGAAGTAACTTCTGAGGGTTACTTTTTTTATTTTAGAAGAATACAAATATAGAAAATTAATTTGAAAAGAATTAAAAAATAAATTCTAAGAACTTATCCGAACATCTTTATGTAATCCTTGGCATCAATCTGGTCTACGGTCTTAACTTTTTCAATAGCTTTGAGGAAGTCTTGCATGTTTACAGTTGTCCTGTTTTCTCTGATAGCGAAATATCCTGCTTCTGTACAGATAGCCTTTATTTCTGCACCAGATAAGCCTTCAGTTATGCTTGCTAACTCTTTTATCCTAACATTCCTGCTTAAATTCATCTTTCTTGTGTGGATTTTAAATATCTCAATTCTTGCATCTAAGTTAGGTAAAGGCACATAAATCTGTCTATCCAATCTTCCAGGTCTTAGAATAGCCGGGTCTAAAATGTCTCTTCTATTCGTACAGCCAATTACTTTTACGTTATCTAAATTACTAAAGCCGTCAATCTCCGCTAGCAGTTGCATAAATGTCCTCTGAACTTCTCTTTCTCCGCTTGTACCAAGTTCAATTCTCTTAGCAGCAATACTATCCAGTTCATCTATGAAGATTATGCTTGGCGCCTTAGCCTTAGCCATCTGGAAAAGTTCTCTAACCAGCTTTGCACCTTCCCCAATGAACTTCTGTACAAGCTCTGAACCTACTAATTCAATAAATGTTGATTTCGTTGAAGATGCGACCGCCTTAGCTAACAAAGTCTTACCAGTTCCAGGAGGACCATAAAGTAAAACACCTTTTGGTGGAGTTATACCTACTTTCTTGAATAATTGAGGCTTCTTCAAAGGTAATTCAATGACTTCTTTTAATTCAGTAATCTGTGACTCTAAACCTCCGATTTCTTTCCATGAAACCTTTGGCTTTTCAACTATAGCGAACTTTTCTGCATTCATCTCCCCAATAGGTGTCTTTATTACGTCGACAATATTAAGATTCTTTTGGTCAACTAAAACATTATCTCCTGGTTTAATCTTGTTGATGAGATTTGATGCAATGTTAACAACAAATTTGTTTCCGTTTGATATTGAAATAACAGCTCGGTCATTCATCACTTGGATTACTTCTGAAATCATTAACGGTGGCTCTTTTAACCTATACAATTCTCTTCTTAAGTGGCTTATTGTTGCTTTTAATAGTTTGTTCTCTTCTTCAAGATAGGATTGCTCTTCAGGTTTCTCTTTAAAATTCTCTTCTTTAATGCCAACTGAACTGTCTTCACTTTCCATTTAAAAACACCTTGTATAATTGGTATGCTGAATATAAATCTAACTTGCTAATTATTTCGTATGGCGAATGCATCCCTAATACAGGAATGCCTGCATCAATAATTTCTAAACCTAACTTTGCTAAAAACACAGCAACTGTACCTCCACCACCTATATCAATTTTTCCTATTTCTCCAGTTTGCCAGATAATTTTGTGTTTGTTAGCTAGTTCTCTTATTTTAAAGAAGAACTCAGCATTGGCATCATTTGAATAATACTTGCCGCCACTACCGTTATACTTCTCTATCGAAACTCCGCGTGAAAGATAACTTGAATTGTTCTTGTCAAACACATCTGAGTAATTTGGATCATAAGCAGAAGTAACATCCGCAGAAATGGCTTCTCCATTAGTAAGCAATTCATTAGTTCTCTTATTCCAACTAGCCTTTTCACTTATAATCTCTATAAAGTTAAGTAGATGCATTGATTGAGCGCTAGTGTTTCCTTCTGAACCAATTTCTTCTTTGTCAACGAATAATGCAAGAGCTGTGTCCTGAGCATTTTTTAAGTTTAGCATTGCTGAAAGAAGCGCGAAAGCACAAGATCTATCATCATTTCCATATGCTCCTATCATACTCTTATCAAAACCGACATCTTTTGCTTTAAATGCTGGAACTACTTCAAGTTCAGCTGACACTAAATCCTCCTCAACAATTCCATATTTTTCATTTAGCATATTTAAGATATTAGCCTTTACACCTTTATTTCTTATAGGAATATTGCCAAAAATTACGCTTAGATTTTCGCCATCAATTATCTCTTTTCCTGTTTTCTCCATTTGTTTCTGTGCAAGATGAGGCAACAAATCACTGATTACAAAGGTTTTATCATCATCTTCATCTCCAATAGAAACCTTGATTTTGCCTTTTTTAGTGATTATAACCCCGTGGATTGCCAATGGAATATTTACCCATTGATACTTCTTTATTCCGCCATAATAATGAGTTTTCAACATTGCAAGACCTGCTGTAGAATCTTCAATAAGTGGTAAAGGCTTTAAATCTAATCTTGGAGAATCAACATGAGATACAACAATTCTTAATTGAGGTGCTCCTATAGTTGCTAGATATATGCTCTTTGAATTAACTTCGTAGAAAACTTTATCGCCCTTTTTTAGATTTTTAACCTGATTTATGTCTTTAAATCCATGAGAAATAGCTTTCTCTTTTATGAAATCAACAACTTCTCTTTCAATTTTACATGTGTTAAGGAAATGTTTGTACTCATCACCGAATTTGAATATCTCTTTCTTAACCTTATCATTAATTCTTAGCCATCCGCTCTGCCTATTGAAGCTTAAGCTCTTATCTTTAACCTTGCTCTTTTTTGCTGATGTCTTTTTTTTATTTGTAACCATTTTCTAAGAACACCTCTGTTAGCTTTTTACGGATCAAAATAAAACTTAAATCGCAAAATATTCTTATTTAACCCCCGATATATTTTTACAAAATTACTGCTTCTTTTTAAATTTAACTAAGTTAGTCTTTTTAAATAAAAATAATTAATACCTAGATGATCAATAAATTAAATTTACATCGGAGAAAACTAATTTTTTGGAAACTAAGTTTAGGTCCACGTCTTCTTTATCAAACGAACCTCTCAAATTGTTGAATAATGAAATCATGCTTGAATTTATCATAAATGGTTTCAATGGCTTTGTTCCTTCTTTACTAACATGCTTTGCTTTATTTACAAGAATAGAAAACTCTGTTGTAACTGAATTGGCTGTGTGCGCTCCGGTAATCTCTTCGATGAAAATATACTCTTCAGGTTCAAACTTATCAGTTCTTATTACTATATTGTTTGGCAACACTGATGAATAATACGCGTTGCCTCCTGGCTTAAATCCATATTCTTTTGCAGCATTATAGTTGAACAGAAAAGAATTCACTTTACCATTTCTTATTAAATAAGATTTAGATTTCCTTACACCTTCGTGATCAAAATTAGAACTGAACAAGCCGTTCTTTAAAGTACCGTCATTAATCAAACTAAATTTTGTATTGAATTGGAATTTCTTCTTGAAATCAAGTAACGATTGACCCTTTTCAATATTTTCGTATGAAAAATTATCTAAAAATGCATGGCTTAAAAGTTCGTTTAATGTTTTCAAACTAAACACTATGTTTTTAGAGAACTTTTTAACTCTCCTTTGCGAATAGAACTTTAAAGCGTTTGAGTTCTTTTTAATCTCGGAGAACAAATCTGGAAAATATGAATAAGAACCAAAGTCAGTAAAATTAGTACTTTTGTTTACATAACTTAAATCATAGCTAAAATATGTTTTAGTTTCCTCTTTAAAAAGTCCGTTAGAGTTAGCAATAGAATGTTTAGTTAATTCCCTTGAAACAGAACCTTCACTTATGTGATGTTTGCGTTGTTTTAGAATTTCTTTACTTAACTTATGAATATCTTCCAAACTTAAGTTATACAGTTTCTTATCATAAAACCTTTTGTTTTTAGTATCATCTGCTTTAGGTAATCCGTGATAATATTTTAAATCAGAGTTTATTTTGGAAAGCTTAATTGCTCTTCTAATAACATTTTCATTAAGTACTGTGCTTTTAACAAAACCTATTCCTTTTTTGGAATAAACTGTTATGAAGTATTCCTCTTTCTCCGAAGAGTTTATGTTGTCAACTTTGTTGTTTTGAATCTTGCTTTCGTCTAAGACTTCTTGCGTATGATGTATAGAGATATCATATCCTTTGAACTTTTTGATATACTTCTCAATCATTATTATTTGCCTCCAATTATTACATTGCCCATGGCAACTTTGGGGTTATCCCCTGAAACAGGGACGCCTTGCCCACCTTTTCCACAAGTGCCGGGAAAATCTTCTTCGTATCTTTTGCCAATTCCAATAATGTTGTTCAGAACATTAAGTATGTTTGATGATAAAGATACATTCTTGACAATGTCTGTTAGTTTCCCATTCTTAATCTCATATCCATAATATGAGTTGAACACAAAGTCGCCTTCCAATGTGTTGACCTGTCCTCCAAGAGAACCTTTTAGATAAAAACCATTTTTAACGGTTTCAAGCATATCTTTAAAGTTCATATCACCTTTTTTGATATATGTATTACTCATTCTTACAATTGGCACAAATGATGAATCCTGACTTCTGCCGTGACCGTTTGGTTTCTGGTTAAAGATGTTTGCAGTAACTCTTGAATTTAAGAACTCTTTCAAAACCCCGTCTTTTAGTATAGCCACTTTTCTTCCTTTGATGCCCTCATCGTCAAATCTATAAGAACCCCAGGCGCCTTTCTTTAAAGGATCGTCATACACAGTAATCTTTTTGTTTGATATTCTTGTATTTAATTTGCCATCAAGGCACGAATCTTTCTGATGAACTAAATCAGATTCAGAAGCATGACCTAATGCTTCATGTATTAAAACAGATGTTAAAACACCATCAGCAATTACTTTGAATTTTCCCCCTTTAGGAATCACTGCTTTCTGAAGTTTTTTAGCAACATTATATGCAGTCATGACTTTATCGTCAAAAACTTTGTTTATCTCAAAACCCTTTTGTTTTCCGTACTTTGCTAAACCCACTTCTCTTCTTTTCTCAGTTAACACAACTTTGCTTCCAAAACTTGAATAAGGCGTTTCTTGATAGATCCATCTGCCTTCTGAGGAAACGAAACCTCTTTTGTTAATAACTTGCCTAAAACTATTTTCAACATTGATTTTCTCAGTGTTCTTTTGAGGAATTACTGACAAAGTTTCCTTTACAATTTTTGATTTAACATCTAAATCAGGGTCTTTATCTTTATAGAGATATTCTCTTCTGATTGGTTTATCAAACCAAAAGTTTATTTTGTTGCTATTCAACTTTGCAGAAGCAATTGCTTTCTGGAACGCTGTTTTTATTGATTTTGCATCAGTTTTTTGAATGGAGGTATAACCTTGTTTATTTTTGTATATTACCCTGATTCCAATACCATAAGAAAATGAACTCTTTGCTGAGATCTTTTCTTTTGTAGCAGTTATACTTTGCAAATCATCACTATCAATTAACGCCGAGTAGAAATCTACATCTAACTTGTTGCCTATTCTTTCAACCTTATCCATTAATTCTTGTATGAACTCTTTTTTGCTTATTGACATTTAAAACCCCTTTTATGCAAAATGAATTATATTTTTGGGAAACTAAATGCTGTTGTTTTATGAAATTACTCTTCGTTTTGCTCGAGTGCTGATGCTGTTGAACCGCCGTGCCAAGTAAACCTAGGCCTGATCTTAATAGGGAAGAGCCTCTCGTTGTTATCATCAAAAATTATGGCGGCACCTTTTTCTTTGGGTAAATTATCGATTGCTGTGTTTAACCCTTCTCTTAAATAGCTCTGCATTAGTAATCCTAGTGCATCGATATCTATTTTTGCAGTTAATCTGTGAGATATAACGATATCGCTTTGTGTTAGTACATCTTCATGGATTTTCCCAGGTTGTTGTGTTGCGAGCACCAAGGAAACACCTGGTTGTCTACCTTCTCTTAAAATAGTAATTAATGCTTTTGATGCTCCAGTTTTTCCTCTTTTTGGCAAGAATTCATGAGCTTCATCTATAATAAACCAAACTAAAGGTATCGTTAATTCCTTAACATCAGTTTTTGAAAATAAACTCATCTTTGAATTTAATTCAGAAAACTCTTCTTCTTTCCTGTACTTCATCCTTATTTCAAAGGCTTTTTGCGCAATTAACCCTATAGCCAAAGACTTTACATTCTCAGCTCCAGCTAATGCAGCATAACCGCTTACATCAATCACGCTTACTCTTCCAGGAGCGAGAATCTCTTCAATAGGGGTTCCGTCCTGAGAGAATAAACCCCAGTGCATAGCATTCTCAAACCTGTTTTTAGCGATTAACTTTATTTCACTTGAATAATCAAAATCGTCAATGTACTTGATTATTTTAGGTATATCATACTCTTCAAAATATTCTTTTACATCGTTTATGATTTTCTCAATAAATGCGCCGATTTCTGTGTTTATATCGATACCAAAAACATTTAACCAATCTTCAGCACTAAGGTCTTCAGTTTTTATGGAGAAAGGATAATCAGTAGGAATGCCTTTTTCTTTGAACTCTTCAAAGAATCCTTTTGGTGTAAACACTGTGACATCTAAGCCTTTTGCTTTTATGCCCCATTTATCAAGAAGATTTGCATCTTTTTTGTTAGGAAACTTCATTGACCAGTATATGCCCATAGTATCAAGAATAACAACACTAATATTATTCCTTATCTCTGGAGGCAAAGCAGCAATACCCTCTGCAATTACGCCCATAGTATAAGATTTACCTGAACCTCTTTTACCGCATATGAAAATTGCATGGGTATCAGCAACATCAAGATAAACATTATTCGAAAGAGAAGAAACCTGACCCATCTTAATATACTGTTTACCTAAGAAAACCGCGCCTTTAGTACCAAATTGTTCTACTTTCTTCTTACTTCTGCCAACTATAATGTCAAACATGTTTATCTTTATTAATGAGAATGTTTAAAAACTTTTTTGATTTTCATTCAAGGGTACATGCAACCTTCAAATTTAAGTAATTCTCAGGATAACGAAATTAACAAGGAGCAAGAAAGTAGCCCTTCGTTAATTGAAGAAGGCAAATCTTTAGTTTATTCATATCTTGGCAAGATCTCTAAGAAGCTTCCTGTTTTCTATAATCCTGTAATGAAAGATAATCGAAGTTTGACAATCTTACTTTTAAGAGCTTTAGATAGAAAGTCTTTAAGGATTGCATTGCCTCTTGCAGCCTCAGGTGTTCGTGGAATTAGAATGTTAAAAGAATTACCTCAAGAGTGTATTAAAGAGATTTTGTTTAACGACTTAAATGAAAAAGCTATTTCAATAATCACTAAAAACCTTGAGGTTAACCAGCTTGAGAATGAAAAAGCTAAAGTAAAGCTATTCAATGAAGATGCCAAAATCTTTCTGCTTAGAAACAGACCTTTTGATTATATTGATATTGACCCTTTTGGCACCCCAAACCCTTTTCTTGACAGCGCGATCTCCTCGTTAAAAAATAATGGAATTCTAGCGGTAACTGCAACCGATACAGCTCCCTTATGTGGAACATATGTGAAAGCTTGCATAAGAAAGTACTGGGCTTTTCCTCTTCACAATTACTTGATGAATGAAATCGGGTTAAGAATCTTAATTAGAAAAGTCCAACTCATAGGTTTAAACTATGAGATTGCTCTATTGCCATTTTTCTCATATGCCAAGGATCACTATTTTAGAGTATTCTTTAAAGCTACAAAAAGCAAATCTCAATGTATTGATATTTTCAACAAACATAAAGAGCTTGTTTTTATAAATGCAGAGGATTTTATATCTAAGGGTTTCCCTACAATTATTGCGAGAAAAAACAAAATTAATAATCCAGACTTGTTCGTGGATAACATTCTTACTTTGGATGAATTTAATGATTTGAAGAACCGTTTAAACCTAACAGGACAAATAAAAGCCCAAATCTTTGGTCCAATCTGGACAGGTCAAATCTTTGATAAAGAGCTTGTTTCTAAAATAATTGATATTAATAAAAAATTAAACGATTTGCCATTGAACAAATTCCTATCGATTCTTGGAGAAGAATCTAAAGTGAACATTGTTGGTTTTTATGATATTCATTCTTTGTCAAAATCTTTCAAAAAGAGTCCTCCTAAAAAATCGTATGTTCTCTCAAGGCTTAACGAAAAAGGCTTCTTTGCTTCAGAAACTCATTTCTCTCCAACAGCGATAAAAACTGATGCATCTTTATCAGAATTAATAGGCCTCTTATTTTAGAACCTATTCTAGAACAACTTTGTGTTTTATTATGAACAGAAAAAAGTTAGAAAAAAGAAAAAACTGAATTTTTAACCAACAATTCTTCTCATATCAACAACTTCTGCTGATGAAACATTCTCTAGCTCTTTAACTTTCTCTTCAACTTCATCCAAAGATGCTATACTTTCATCAACAACAAAATATACGTTTAAAGCCTTAAGGCCGAAAGCGATATCTTGTAAACTTGTTTTCATATCTTCAGTTTTAGAAGAAACAATCTCTGCAATCTTCTCCTTTACCTTTGAGCTCAATTCTTCCATATCGATTTCTGGAGAATTAGGCATAACTCTCAATTGAATAATCATTTCACCCATAATTTCACCTTTCTAATCCGTTTATCTATTTTATTTACTTATGGTCCCTCAAAGCCACATTTTGGGCAGACATATGGGACTGCATTAATCCTACAATCTACACATCTTATAATCTCCTCACCACAGTTAGGACATTTAAATTGAACACTTCCTGTAGCGTTTGAAACTTCCCCTTTGCATGAGATACATCTATAGCTTGCCATGAATATCACTTTTGAATGGGTTTTAAAGTTATTTTAAAAATCTTGTGTTTTTAATTAATTTTTCAGCTTCATTCAATGATTACTCCTTAACTTACTTACAGATTGTTTCATTGTTCGAATTCTCTGAAGAGTTGATTTTCATGTTTGTTAGACTACATTTAATGTAAAATAGCGGTATTTTTTTAAGCCCAGTATTTCTTTTTGTACTCCGGAATACAAATATATATCCTTATAAAGATTCCATAACATTTATATATAGTTGTTGTTTTAATCTATGTAAGATGCCAACAAGAAGAATTCAAAAAGTGGGGGGTTCTACATATATCGTATCTTTACCCAAGAACTGGGTTATAAGAAATGGCCTTAAAGAAAAAGATACCATAAACATTAAAATTAAAGACAAGAATCTTATCCTTGCTCCTGAAGAGATCAAATTATCTTTTCCAGATTCTCTTGAACTGAAACTTGAAGAACATCGGGAATCATTGCTTCAATTATTGTATTCCCTTTATTATCTGGGCGTAAATGAGATAAAAATAACCTCTCAAAATTCTTTCCCAATAAGTGTCTTAAATGAGCTTGAGGATTTTGTTAGCTCGCTTACCGGTGGCGAACTTATTTACGAAGATTCAAAACGTGTTTTGATTTCTTTCTTCGTTTCTGTTAAAAAATTAAACAGATATCAAATCTTCATGAGATTCTTGATTATACTTAAGCGAATGATTACACAATTCTTGGAAGACCCAACGAAAGTTGATAAAATAAAGAAGTTAGAACAGGATAGCGATAAAATCTTCCATTTGTTTAATAGATGGTACTTTGAGGTAAACAGTGGAAAAATTGTTGAAGATTCTGTTATGATGGAGTTGTTGCCGTTTTACTTAAGAATAATTATAAGGTTGGAAAAGCTTTCAGACATACTTTCAAAGTTATTAACTGATGGTTCATTTAATGACAAAGAAACCTTGGACAAAGTTAAACCTGTTTTTAACTTCTTGCTTGAAAGAGCTGATAAGTATCTTGATTCTTTATCAGACCAAGTTTTTGATGCTAAAAAAATAAGCCAGGGCTTAAAAGAGTATAAATCCTTAAAAGCAATGATAGAAACATTGCCTGATAAATTGCAATCTTTTGCACTGTACCAAGTTTTAAGTTTTAGTGAATCTAGCGAGAAAGATGTTCTCTCAATATTTAAACTGTTAAAGTTTACAAACAGAGACAACGAAAACAATAATTAAGATTAATTAAGATTGAAGTAAGATAAAAACAAAAATTAATAAATTCTTTTTGTTCGCACTACAAATATGCCATTATTACCTGCAGAAAAAGAAAAACGAGAAATTTATGTTTTAAAGCAAGCTGAGACCGACCCTAAATTCGGTTATTATCCTGATAAGAGGCCCGTAGATGTTTTATTAAAATACGGTGTTGTTAATTTAGATAAACCTGCAGGTCCAACATCCCATCAAGTAAGTTTCTTTGTTTCTCAAATATTGGGCGTTAAAAAAGCAGGGCATTCTGGAACATTAGACCCAAAGGTTACAGGTGTTCTGCCTATACTTCTTAATAAAGCTACAGGTATGGCTAATCTCATGTTAAAATCTGGTAAAGAGTATGTTGCATTAATGCATTTGCATGCAGATATTGATGATGAAACTCTTAGGAAAGTATGTTCTCAGTTTGTTGGCACAATTTCGCAATTACCTCCTGTTAAATCTGCTGTTAAAAGGAGATATCGAAAACGCACTGTATACTATTTAGAGATTCTAGATAGGAAAGACCGTGATGTTCTAATTAGAACTGGTGTTCAGGCAGGCACATATATAAGAAAACTGATTCATGATATTGGCCAAAAACTTGGTTGTGGCGCTCACATGGTTGAACTTAGAAGAACCAAAAGCGGACCTTTCACAGAATATGAAAAAGATCATCTTGTAACCCTTCAAGATTTAAAAGATGCAGTATATTATTATAAGGAAGAAGGTAATGATAAGTTTTTAAGGTATTGTGTTCAGCCATTTGAAAAAACTGCTGAATTCGTTCCAAAAGTTTATGTTTTAGATTCAGCAATAGACCCAATATCTCATGGTTCTCCACTTAATTTGCCAGGAATAAGTAAATTAGAGAGCGGTATAAAAAAAGGTGATGTAGTTGCAGTTATGTCTCTCAAAGGAGAATTAGTTGCTTATGGCACTGCAGAAATGTCTACTCAGCAGATGCTCAGTAATAAACGCGGCTTAGCTATTAAGATTGATAGAGTTTTTGTTGAACCCGGAACTTATCCTAAGTATGTAAAAAATACAGATTCTAGATAAAATTTGTTTATGATTTGTTTATGCTTTGCCTTTTAGTTCATCCAGTAATCATATAACTTGTCAAAAGTTTCGTTTTTAATGCTTTCTCTAATTTCTCTCATAAGTTTGTTGAAGAAGTAAATGTTGTGATATGAGAGTAATCTTAATCCTAGTATTTCATTGCTTTTGAACAAATGATGTAAGTAAGCCCTAGAAAATGTTTTGCACACATAACAATCGCAGTTTTTGTCTAAGGGTTGAAAATCATGTTTAAATTCTTTTTTAGTTAATCTTATCCTGAATTTGTTTTTGATATTCCCACCAGATTCTTTTCTAATATAAGCATAACCAACCCTAGCAATTCGTGTTGGGCCAACACAATCAAAAGTGTCTATGCCTCTGGCAACAGAATTAAAAATATCGGTTATCGTTCCTATGCCTAATAAATGTCTAGGCTTTTTATCAGGCAACTCCTCTTTTATCCAATCTAATGTTTTATACATTTCATCTTTGCCGAAAGCACCACCAATTGCGATTCCATCAAAATCCAGTTTTGAGATAAACCTAGCGCTTTCTTTGCGCAAGTCTTCGAAGATACCACCTTGAACAACACCATATATTGCTTGATCAGTTGTATGAGCTTTTAAGCTTCTGATGGCCCATTTATGCGTTCGTTCCATACTTTCTTTTGTATAATTGTAATCGGCACTTGGTGGAGGGCATTCATCTAAAGCAACAATTATATCTGTACCTAAGGCCTCTTGAATTTCAATACTTTTTTCAGGAGTTAATTCGTGATAAGAACCATCATAAATGGATTGAAAAACAACTTTGTCCTGGTTAACGTAAGCTTTTCTTTCCATGACGGGTTTTTTTGGTCTTTCACCAACATCATACTTAAATTTGCCTTCTCCCAGTTCTGCACCCAAGCCCAAACTGAAAGCTTGGAAACCTCCAGAATCGCTCATTACAGGCTTATTCCACGCCATGAACTTGTGGACTCCTCCTGCCTCTTTTATTAGCTTTGTTCCAGGTTTTAGATACAAATGATAAGTATTTGTAATTACTATTTGAGTACCTATCTCATCAAGCTCTTTAGGAGATAATGTTTTTACAGTTGCTTTTGTGGCTACAGGTAGAAATGCAGGTGTCTCAACAATACCGTGAGCTAATTCAATTTTACCTAGTCTTGCTCCCTCGAATACTTTTTCTATTGAAAATTTTAGGTTTCTGCCCATTTTAAATTCTCCTTAGCTTTCCATTTCGTGACCTTGTTTTGTTTTTATAAAATGTTTTATTTTTTGTTTTGCTTAAAATGAATGTGTGTTTAGGTTTAATGTGTTATGATTGAAATCAAGATTAATAAATAAATTTATAAACTTCTGCGATTTTTACTTTTACAAGCCGTTTACGTTGTACGGATGGGTCCTCATACGAGGGCTTCCTTGCCTGTATGAGTATGAGTCATCCCCGTGCAATACAGACCCACCACGAGGGTTACTCGAGGGAGCTTAAGAATATCTCGAGCTATGAACCCGGGAGTTAGTGTGATGGGTCTCATTGCATCCCTTATCACAGCATTCATGGCATCACGAGGGGGGGACAAGTCATCATGTTCACTATTTTCACAATTCACTTTGAATTTAGGTTAATTTAGAGACTTGTTCTACCGGTATTTTTAAGATAAGGGATGCTTTTAGTTGGCTGTTAGTTCAGAACTATAAACCCTAAAAAAGCATGTCTTGCGATTAAGACAATAAATCAAAAAGAGATATCAAAAAAAACAAAACAATTAATTTAAATTGAGGTGAAAACTATGGGTAAAATTAGCATAGCATCAGCAAAATATATCATACATGCAGACATCACGGTTGATGGTGTGGTTGATAAACCTGATGTGATTGGAGCTGTCTTTGGACAGACTGAAGGTTTGCTTGGAGCTGATTTAGAGTTAAGAGAACTTCAAAGAAGCGGAAGAATTGGTAGGATTGAAGTCGAATTAAATACTAAAAACGGAAAAACTAGTGGTACAATTACAATACCTTCTTCTTTAGATAAAGCTGAGACTTGTATTATTGGAGCCGCCTTAGAGATTATTCAAAGGATAGGTCCATGTAATGCAAATCTCAAGGTTAGAGAGATTGAAGATGTAAGGATTTCAAAGCGTAAGTATGTTGTCGAGAGAGCAAAGTCCTTGCTTAAAGAGTTGATGGATAGGATGCTTCCAGACAGCCAGGAAATTGCTGACGAGGTTGCTTCAGCAGTAAGGATTATGGAAGTAAAAGAGTATGGCAAAGATAGATTGCCAGCAGGACCTAATATCGATGACTCAGATGAAATCATCGTTGTTGAAGGTAGAGCAGATGTTGTTAACTTAGTCAAGCATGGATTCAAGAATGTTATAGCGATGAATGGGTCTTCAGTGCCTCAGACAATCATTGACTTATCTAAAAGGAAGACTATTACAGCATTTGTTGACGGAGACAGAGGTGGAGACCTTAATCTGAAAGAATTGCTCTCTGTAGCAGATATAGATTTTGTAGTTAAAGCGCCAGAAGGCTTGGAAGTTGAAGAGTTAACTAAAAAAGAAATTCATAAGGCTTTGCGAGGTAAAATTACTGCAGAGCAATATATGTTGGACCATAACATAAACGTAGATTCAGAGCAAAAAGCTACATTTGATAAGAAAACAAAACCTAGTAATGAAAACAGGAATAACAACACAAACAACAACGTCAATAAGAAAAAACAATCATCAAACCAGAAGAGTAATTTAGGCAATGTCCCTAAAGAAACATTAGCAAAGTTCAAAGAAATCTCTGATGAGTTAGTTGGTACAAAAGGCGCTTGCTTGCTTAATGACAAATTAGAGATCTTGGCAAAGATACCTATTATGGAATTGCCATCAGTAATCCAGGACCTGAATAAAGATGTGTATGCAATCGTTGTGGATGATGTCATAGAAAAGAAACTTGTTTCGTCCTGTGAGAAAGCTAAGGTAAAATACTTAGTAGGTAATGAGACAAAAGTAAGCAACTCATCTACCCCAGTAAGGATTTTAACTTACGACGAGTTGTAAGAACTAAATTTTTATTACTTTTTCTTCTTTTTATTTTTGAGATTATATCTGATTATTTTTATCTATTTAATTCAAAGTTTGTATGCTGTATTTTTGCAAATCTAAAACAAAAAGTTTTATAAAACAAACAAGTTTCACTGATTTTTAAAGGGGCTGTGGGGTAGCTTGGTCTAGCCTTTCTGGCTTGGGACCAGATGACCCCGGTTCAAATCCGGGCAGCCCCATCTTGTTGGTGGATATTCATGAAAACAATTAAAGGAGACACAACAAAGAGGTTCTTAGCAAGGTATGGACTTACTGTTAGGAAGAAGCTTTTAAAGATCGAATCTTTAAGTAGAGCAAGGTATGATTGTCCTTATTGTAACGGCGAGTCTACTGTACGAAAGCTAAGTGTGGGTATTTGGTATTGCAATAAGTGTAATAAGAAGTTTACAGGCAAAGCATACACTTTAAGTAAAAAATAATTTCACTTTAATTATATCCCTGTTCAGGTGAATCAAGATGGTTGAATATAAGTGCTTTATTTGTGGTAAAATCGTTCCTTACGAACTAGTCCGTAAGAGGGTTAGATGCCCATATTGTGGCTCTAAGATACTTTACAAAAGTGTTCAAATAATCCCTAGAGTACGAGCACGATGAGTAAATTCGTTGGAGAGCTTGTTTGCTCGTTAGATGCTGAAAACATCTATGCAATATTCAAGCCTGAGCTTGAATCCGAGTTCAACAATCGTGCAGGTTTTGACATAATCAAGAAAGACAACAAAGTTTATTTCAAGATATTTGCAGAAGATGTCACTGCTTTAAAAGCTGTTATGAACAGCATATTACGCGTGCTTAAAATTTATGAGGATACGAAGGAGATGTTAGAAAATGAACTCAACCCAAGAAACGATCTCAGCAATAGAACAGACTCTCCAAAATCTCCTCGTACAAAAACAAGCAATTAATTCTCAGATACAAGAACTTTCTTTAGCAATTAAAGAGTTAGATTCTTCATCAGAATCATATAGGTTGCTAGGTAACATATTAATAAAAACAGATAAACCTTCTTTAAAGAAGAAATTGGAACAAGATTTAAACGCTTTCCAGATGAGGCTCAAATCCATTGAAAAACAGGAATCCTCTTTGACTGAAAAGTTACGTTCCTTACAACAGGATCTTTTATCTCAAATGAAATCCAAAAGGTGATTAAAATGGAAAAAAATGAAGAACTAAATGAAGTTATAGAATTGATTAAAGAGTTGTCAGCAGATTTTTCAGTTCCACGAAATGTGAAAAAGAATCTCGCTTTGATTGAAGAGATTCTGCTTGATGAAACTAAAGAATTATCTCTAAGAGTTGACAAAGCTGTATCTATTTTAGATGAAGTTAGTGAAGACCCAAACATCCAGATGTTTACCAGAACTCAAATCTGGAGTCTTGTTTCAATGCTATCAAAACTTTAAATTTTCGTTTATGATTTTTACTCACTATATTTTTATGTTTCAATTTTTTAAAATAAAAAACAAAAGCTTATAAAGGTCTTTTGAACCCTGTTGAGAAGGTGAATGCAATGAATATTAATGTGATATCTGAATCAAAGGATGAGATTATTTTTACCCTGGAAGGTGCAGACCATACTGTTTTAAATCTGTTGAAGGATGAACTTTATCATATTGATGGTGTGTTAGCTGCAAGTTATAATATCACCCATCCATTAATAAAGGTTCCAAAAGTCATTGTTAAAACTAATGGCAAAGTCAATCCTAGAGATGCTATAAAAAACGCAGTAAAAAACGTTAAGAAAAAGCTTTCTGATTTCAAGAAACAGGTAAGCAAACTTAAGTAAGATTCTATTTCTTTTGTTTTTCGCTTTGTTTTTTTGATTTAATTTTATATATTAAATAGTATTTGTTTTTATTGAAAAGGGCAAAAATTAAAAAGGACTTTTATTCAAATGCAATTTATGGATGTAGTCTTGATAAAATTTGTATTCGGATTAATTTTCCTGTTCTTCGCATCTTTAAAAGATTTTAAGTCAAGAGAAGTTTGGGACTGGTTAAGTTTCTCATTCATAGCTTTTGGTTTTTTGATTAATTCCTTTTTCTCTGTTTATCATGAGACCTTTTTTTATATCGCTTCCTCAATATTAGGTTTTGTTATTGCTTATGCGCTATCTTTATTTTTATTCTATATGGGTCAATGGGGTGGCGGAGACGCGAAAATTCTTATGGCTGTGGGTTCGCTTTTAGGGATAAATCTATCTCCTTCTTTGGATCAGCAAATATTTTATCTTCCCGGTTTTATTTTATCGTTAGTTCTAACAGCCTGGATATATGGAATTTTGTTAGTTTTAACAATTTATTTCAAGAAAAAAGATTTTTTTGATAAGAAGTTTAAATTAGCATTTTCAAAAAAAGAAAGAATGTTTACTTATTTTGTTTTTTTAATTTTGATTATCTTGGCAGTTATAATTTATTTACTCACTAAAGACCTGAAATTCTTTTTGTTAAATACATCTTTTGTTTTGCTTGTTTTTGTTATCTTTTACCTAATTCGCTTTCTTAAATTTGTGGAATCCTATGGTTTCCTAAAGAAAGTTAAAATCAAGAACTTAACTCCAGGCGATTGGGTTGTTGAAAAAGTGGTTATCAAGAATCCCGGTTTAAGTTTCTTAGATTATGAACTAATGATGAAGTATGATAATCTTAAAGATCCGTCTTATTTGTTAAAGTTGTTTTATTATATCTTCCACCCAAAAAGAGATTTCAAAGAGCATCTTGTATCTAAACTTAAACGCAGGTTGATGAAAAAAATGAAGCTTTCGGATGAAAAATTGCTTCATGTAAAAAGATACTCAAAAGAGCTTCCTAAATCTGCAGTTGAATTTATGAAATCAGAAGGATTCTTAATCGATTCAAATAAAATCGTTATTTGTTCCCCGAACAGTTTGGGTCTTTTGTCTTCACAAATTTCTATTCTTAAAGAGACCTTTGGCGAAAATGGTCTGCTTAAGATAAAGGAAGGCATTCCTTTCATACCAGCATTTTTCATTGCTTTTCTGTTTCAGTTTACTGTTTTTCCGAACCTGGCTGAGATTTTTTTATTGTTGATTTAACTCTTCTAAATCTGTTTATTTTAAGAGTGCTTTTCTTTAACCAAAAAGTTTAAAAAGAGGTCGTCTTCCCTAACTTTTATCAGTTGTGGTGATGATTTAATGAAACGAAGTTCACGCAGATGGAAAAAGCGTAGGCAAATGAGATGGAAGTGGCAAAAGAAGCGAATGAGAAGAGTTAAAAGAAAGAAGAAGTTAAGACAATAATTTCAAAAATTTTATAAAGAGGACTTATATACCACAAAAATACCGCGAAACAAAGCGGTTTTGATGTTTTTTACATCGCCTCCAATATTCTTTTTGAATGAGCACTTAACTCATGTTTAAGTGTGAGGGAAGCCTCTCTAAGAGAGATACTTTAAGTGATGCAGAGTTTCTAGACTCTTGCGACCAAGTAAACGCAGTCCCGTTGATCCTGCGGGAGGTCGCTGCTATGGGGGTCAGACTAAGCCATGCAAGTGAGGGATGTTTCTTCCGAAATGTCCCCGCGAACTGCTCAGTAACACGTCGGTAATCTGCCTTTAGGTCCGGGATAACCTCGGGAAACTGAGGGTAAACCTGGATAGGGGATAACCTCTGGAAGGAGTTGTCCCTGAAATCCGTGCCTAAAGATGAGCCGGCGGCGGATTAGGTTGTTGGCGGGGTAACGGCCCACCAAGCCTAAGATCCGTA
>CAYQFL010000005.1:0-22890 GCA_964416905.1 uncultured Methanosarcinales archaeon
ATTTGTGTCATATTCTGCAACCACATAATACTCTCTTCCAAGAACGTTAATCTTGTACTTGAATTCATCGCCATCTTCTGCATCTTCTTCGAAATCATCCATTGCGTCCTCTAAGTCATCAGTTTGTATATCAATACTATAGTTGAAGAATTCAATATCTACTGCTGGTTCGTCATCAGTTCCTTCAGTTGCAGTAACATTGATTGCTAAGCTTTCTTTAATGTCATCATTATTGTATCCAATAAAATGAGACCACTCACTATCATCTTCATCAAAGTCTAGAGCAACTTCTTCATTCTTTGCTGGGAAATCATCATTTGCATTCTCGAAAGGTACTGCGTTTACAACAGTTCCTTCTTTCTCTTCAACAAGTACAGTTCCCTCACCGCCAGCTGCGCTGAAGCTTGCTGCGATGTTAACTGCACCCAATACATCGATAACTTTTGCGTTTTCTCCTAAAACAATCTTTGCGTTTACCTGACCATCTTTTACAAATGGTTCTGGGTAATCTCCCAAATCAACTGCTGCACCAAAGGTTGCGCCAAGCATAGCTGCACCTAGGGCTACAGCGGCAATTTTCTTTATGCCATTCATCTTTTTCATTTTTTTACACCTCTATCTAATCAAACGCGCAGAATTCGTTGTTTTTATGGTATTTAATGTGTATTCATATACAAAGAAGTATTTAAATGTTTCGGTTTTACACATACTTAATCGTCATCTTCATCATCACTGTAATAATCATAGCCCTCAAAATCATCAAGATAAGCATTAATGTCTATAGCGTACTCTGGACTAAAGTACTCTTCTTTATCAGGAGGAATCTTTGGTTTTTCAATCTTGTGAGATTCTTTCACTGGTAGCCAAGGATGTAAGCTTAAAACAAAAGGAGAAACATAAGGAGTGATCTCATTTTCTATCAAATACTGAACAATATTATTAATGACCCCTATAAAAATAGTATTATATGCACCTTCAAAAGCATCAGCAAAAAATATCTGTGAGCAAGCTTTATCAAAATTCATGTCTGAAAGCTGTACTGCTATGAACGCATAATCTTCATTAATAATAGTTACATTTGAAGAGATAGCAACTTCCGAAATATTAGTGCCTTGTTCAACAAATTCAAGGTTATTAAAACCCTCATCAGATAAAATTTTCTTGGAGAATCTGTTCTGGAGTTCCTTTAAAAATAGCTGGTTGTGATTATTCAAAGAATCGTTTAGAAACACTTGATCAAAGGACTTTAGTAACAAAGCCAATCTTTGACGATTTGATAACTTTGGTGCTGAGTTCATATAAAAAGTAGCATTAGTGAACGGGTCATGAAACAAGTTATCTCTATTAGTTAAATAGAACACCTCAAAAAAAGGATCAGTTATTTCTGAAGGAGTAACGCGAAGCTTCACATCAAAACCGTTCTTATCTAAAGAAGAATAACCCTCAGTTAACAAATCCAAAAAGCTGTGAAAACCAATCTTAGGAGAATCCATTTGAGAAAAGTCCAACATAAAAGCTGTTTTGTTCTCTACTTTAAATATAGAATTGTACTCTTTGTTTAAAACATCAACCAATCTAAATTTAGTTTCATAACGCACCTTTTCTCTTGTCTGAATATTATTCGAAGCACAGAGACCCTCAAACAAAAGCCCGTATTTTTGAGAGTAATCTTCAACACTACACGGAGTAAGATATATATCGCCAAAAGATTTTGAATAACTCTTGATTTCATTAAATGCTTTCTTAACAAAACGCTCCAAGTCCCTTTTGTTTTCTGGCTGAGCTTGAATAACTTTCAGATAATTTTCTTTAGCATTATCAGTATCATCTAGCTTTAGATAAAATGCATCAAGTTCCATGCGAAATTCAAAAAAACACTTACTCTTAAATGTTTCTATTTTATAGTAGATAACTCAAACAAAATACTTAAGATAAACAAAAATCTATTCTCAGTTTGAGTAAGAATTCTTCTTCTTAATTCTCTTGTTGTTCTTTTTTCGATAGTTTGCGTTTTTTCCACGAGATTTGCTCCTAAAATCATTGTAGTTACGATTCCTTCTGCCAAAATCATTTGTTTTGTTAAAACTGGAAAGATTAATTGGCTCTAAATAAGGTCTTTCAAGCCTCTCAACTCTAAAGCTATATTCGTTAAGTATTCTATCAAAAGCCTCATAATCCCTTGGAGAGATTAAATTGATCACTTTTCCCTTATTGTCGACTCTTGCTGTTCTGCCAATTCTATGGACATATCTCTTTATGTCATCAGGCAAGTCATAATTGTAAACATGAGTCACATCTTTAATATCTAAACCTCTGGCAGCAACATCTGTACAGACTAGAACTGCTTTTCTGTTGGAAAAACTCTCAAGAATTCTTTTACGGCCATTCTGCGTTAAACCACCGTGAATGCCATAAGCTTTTATACCTTCTTTTTGCAGTCCATAAGAAACTATATCGACCATTCTCCTAGAATTGCAAAACACCATTGTTCTTTGGGCATCTTCGCTTTTGATAAGATGCACCAAAAGAGAAAATTTCAGTTTATGCGGAACATCGTAATAATACTGGTTCAATTGTTTAGGGTCGACAAAAGATTCTAATATTATTCTTTTTGGATCCTTGGCAAACCGTTTAGCAATCTGCTCTGCTTGCTTATCAATTGTTGCAGAGAACATTAGAAACTGGAATCCTTTTGATGCATGGGATAAGATTTCATTAACATCATTAAAGAACCCCATGTCCAACATTCTGTCTGCTTCATCTAAGACAACATACTGTAATTCGCTTAAATCCATCGTTCCTCTTGTTAAATGATCAAGCACCCTGCCAGGGGTTCCAACAACAATATCTGCTTTTCTCAATGCATTAAACTGCGGTTCAAATGAGACTCCTCCATATATTGCAGTAATATAAAAGCCCTTGTACTTTGAGAAACTTAGCAAATGATTTTTAACCTGTTCAGCTAACTCTCTTGTTGGAGTTAGGATTAAAGCCTTGATATTTTTGCCTTTACTGGATAAATCCATTCTTTGAAGGATTCCTGCAGAGAATGCAAAGGTTTTCCCAGAACCTGTTTTTGATGAGACAATAACATCTCTGCCTTCCAAAACATAAGGTATTGACTCTCTCTGGACCTTTGTCGGTTCCTCAAACTTTAAATCTTCAACCGCTTTAATAAGCTCATCGCTTAGTCCTAATTCATAAAACTGTTTCATTTTTTAATTTAGAAAAAGAAGTCCAAACGTGGCTTTGACCCTTTTTCTGTCCTCCGTTCAAATTTTATCTCAAGTCCTCAGCACAAAGCCACAAAGCCAAAAGAAGACTTAATTTTAGTAGGGACAGCCAGTATTTAAAAAATTATGGGTTTGTCAAAAAGGAAATTTTTAAAAAATAACAAATAAGAGATTTTAAAAAATATAATAAAAATCATAACAAGCAAAAATCAATAGGTGTTATTATGAGTTTAACAAGAAAAGTTCTTAGAACGCATTTATCCAATAACGAAGTTGACCATGAATTAAGGAGAATAATTGACAATCTAGCAGTTAGTGCAAAATTTATTGCTTTTGAAGTGAGAAAATCCAACAGAAAAATAAGTAATAAACAGAATATGTATGGTGAAATCCAGCTAGAATTAGATACTTTAGCAGATTATATTATTCAAGAAAGATTGGGTTTTGAAACAAGTTTTAAGATTAAAGAGTTTGCTTCCGAGGAAAAAGATCACATCATTGAATTTTACACCAATGGCGGAAAGTATAGCATTACAGTTGATCCATTAGACGGTAGCTCATTAATTGATGTCAATCTAAGTGTTGGAACTATATTTGGCATACATTCCGGTAAAATTCTTAATAATAAACCTGGCAGAGAGAGCCTAGTTGCTGCGATGTATATACTTTATGGCCCACAAACAACACTTGTTTATTCTGCTGGGAAAGGTACCCATGAATTCGTATTAAATGAAGTAGGCTCGTGGGTGTTATCAGAAGAAAATATAAGATTAGATAATAAAGGAAAGATTTATGCTCCTGGTGGATTAAGAAAAGATTGGCTAAAAGAACATGACGACTTTATCACAGAATTAGAGAATGAAGGGTACAAGTTAAGATACAGCGGTTCTTTTGTTGCAGATGCTAATCAGATTTTAATGAAAAGAGGAGGTTTATTTACATATCCTCAATTGAAAGATAAGCCCAATGGAAAATTAAGGTTGCTATTTGAATTACAACCTTTAGCTTTTATCTTTGAGAATGCTGGAGGGTATGCAACTAATGGGCTTGAAGACATTTTAAACATCACAGTGGCTGAGTTAGGGCAACGAAGCCCTGTTTACCTTGGCAGTAGATATGAAGTTGAACTAGCAAAGAAATACTTAACAGACAAGTAACATTTATTCTTATATTTGATGCGTATATATTCTTCAAATTCTAAGTGGTTAAGCATTTTTATAGATTTATAAAACTAGCAACGACAAGAATCTTTTTTGAATATATATCCAAAAAGTTTATAAACAAGTAATGAATACCTATTCATATTGCTAAAAGCATAAATAAAAAATGGAGGTGAAAAAAATGCCATTTGGAGATGGAACTGGACCGTTAGGTGAAGGACCTATGACTGGAAGAGGTTTAGGAAGATGCGGCAGGGCTAGAGGTTTTATTAGAGGACGTGGATTTAGCAGAGGCTTTGGTTTTAGAAGAGGCTTTGGATTCAGAGCAGGATACAGATACATTAATAAAGATGAAGAACGAAGATTGCTTGAAGAAGAGCTAAAACTAATAAATCAAGAAAAAGAAGAAATCGAAAGAAGATTGAGTGAATTAAACAAAGACTAAAATGGCCTCAAAAGAACGAGTTGCAATTTTATCTGTATTTGCCAACTTTTTTTTGGCATTTTTTAAGATAGTAGTGGGTTTAATTTCTAATTCTGCTGCTATTTTAGCAGATGGTATTCATTCAAGTATGGATATCTTATCTTCTCTAATAAGTTATATTGGAATAAGAATTGCAAACAAACCTGAAGATGAAAAACACCCCTATGGACACTATAAATTTGAAGTGCTCTCTGGATTAATAATCACTATTTTATTGTTTATCGCAGGAGGAGTTATAATCTTCGAATCTATCAAACAATATCTTGCTCATGAAATCTTAAAGTTAGGCTTCTGGGCAATAGCGACTATGGCCATATCTGCAGTATTAAATTACATCATGGCCAAATTAAAAATCAAGTATGGCAAAAAAGAGAATTCATTAAGTTTATTGTCTGATGGAGTTCATTCAATGGTTGATGTTTATTCATCCCTTGGAGTCTTAGTTGGATTATTACTTGCAAATTTTTGGCCTGTAGCAGATTCAATATTAGGTGTTCTTATTGGTATATATATTATCAAAGAATCGTTTTCCTTAGCAAGAGAAGGATTAGATTCGCTTTTGGATTCTTCTGCAGGCAAGGAGATAGAGGATAAAATTAAATCTGTAATCGCTAAAGAAAAAATTGAAATCTCCTCATTAAAAACCCAGAAGAGGGGCTCTGTAATTAGCGCTAATATTGAGATAAAACTTCCTAGAAATTTAACAGTGGAAGAAGTTACAAAAATAACTGAAAGTTTAAAAAATAAACTTCTAAAAGAAATTGATAACTTAAAATATGTCGTAATCTCTGTAAAAAGCTATGAGTTCTCAGAGAGTTACTTTAAAGCAGATTTTGGCATAGGCTTTGGTTGGCGGAGAAGAGGATTGGGTATGAGAGCAAAAGACAATTCATTCGTTGATGGTTATTGCGTATGCCCAAAATGCGGATACAAAATCAAGCATGAAAGAGGCGTACCTTGTGCAACTCTAGAATGTCCAAAGTGCCATACTAAACTTGTAAGAGATGACCTGTTAAAGAAAAAATCAAAATGATTTTCTTTTAAGTAGAAAAAATTTATAAAAAATTAAAATTGCGTTAATCAAAATGCCAAGACCATGCAAAAGAAGGTTTGTATCAGGAATTCCAGAGTTTTCATATTTCAAGCCTGCCGGAGTTCGAATGCGTAATTTAGAAGAGGTTTTATTAACAGTTGAAGAGCTAGAAGCTTTAAGATTAAAAGACGTTGAAAATCTGGATCAAATTACTTGCGCTGAGCGAATGAATATTTCCCAACCAACTTTCAACAGAATTCTAAACTCTGCTAGAAGAAAAATAGCTGACGCAATTGTCAATGGCAAAGCTATAAGGATTGAAGGCGGCAATTTTGTTTTAGCAGATCCTAACTAAAAGATATAACCTTGCAAAAATAAAAATAAAAATCGGAAAATTTTTAAATTAAACAAACGAAAGGTAGTTTAAAAGAGTGTTTGGTGATAAAACATGATAACGAGTTTTGCAGATTTAATGAAAGGTATTCTTTTGGGGATTGTTATCGCAATAATTGTTCTATTCTTAGCGAAGTTTGGGATAATTCCTTTGCCACTTAATATGATATGCCCAACAGTTCCGGCACCTTGAGTTTATTTTTTAATTTTTTTAGTTATTACTCCCTATTTCTTTTAGGTGTTCTCGCATTAAAACCCGTATAAAACGTGTGTGAAAAAGAGGTCCACATATATTCCCATTATCGATTTCTTTTTATATTAGTTGTGATTGTATTTTTCACAATCAGGAATTAATTGGAGGGATAGAAAATGCAAATGAGCTTTAGTCTTAACACTCTAGGAGAAACTAAAAGTGTTGATTTAAATAAGGTTTTTGACGTTGCCATAATTGGTACTGGACCTGCGGGTTATTCTGCTGCGATTTATGCAGCAAGATATGGTTTAAGCTCAATAGTTATCGGTGCTTCCCACGGAGGAACTATCACTGATACAAATATGGTTGAGAATTACCCTGGATTCAAAATGATTTCTGGCCAGGAACTTATGAACAAGTTCAAAGAGCATGCTGAAAAGTATGATGTTCCTATTGTTGAAGACAGTGTAATCAAAATCACAAAAGAAGACAAAGCGTACACTTTAGAAACAAGCAGTGGCAAACACATAAAAGCTAAATCTTTAATATTTGCGACAGGAACAAAAAGACGAGAGTTAAATGTGCCTGGAGAAAAGGAGTTTAAGAACAAGGGAGTAAGTTATTGTAGTATCTGCGATGGCCCTTTCTTTAAGGATAAAATAGTTGGAGTAGTTGGTGGCGGAGACGGCGCTGCATCAAGTGCTGTGCAATTAACTCAGTATGCCTCTAAGGTTTATATTTTTGTCAGAGGAGAAAAGCTAAAAGCTGAGCCTTATTGGCAAAATCTAATAGCTAAAGAGCCTAAGATTGAAATACTCACGAATGTAGAGGTTAAAGAAATATTTGGGGATGACAAAGTTAAAGGCGTTATGTTAAGCAATGGAAACAAAGTTGAACTTGATGGATTGTTTGTTGAGATTGGCTCTGTACCAAATTCAAGCCTTGCTAAGTCTATTGGTGTGAATATTAATGATTATGGTTATATTATTGTTAATGAAAAGATGGAAACAAACATTCCTGGAGTTTATGCAGCGGGCGATGTTACTAGTTTATTAACTCATTTCAGGCAAGTAATTGTTGCTGCAGCTCAAGGGGCTATTGCTGCAAACTCAGCATACCATTTCTCAAAAGAGGAGAAATAATTAAAATAAAACAAATACGAGGTGACAAAATGAATCCATTTCAAAATGCAATGAAATTATTGGATAGGGCTGCTAAAGTAGCTAACATTCAGAATTATGAAGTGCTAAAGAGTGCTAAGAGAACTATCATGGTAAGAGTTCCCTTAAAGAGAGATGATGGGAGCATTACTTTTGTCAATGGTTACAGAGTTCAATATAATGATGCCAGAGGGCCTACAAAAGGTGGCATCAGATTCCATCCCAAAGTAGATTTAGATGAAGTAAAAGCTTTGGCTTTTTGGATGACTATTAAAAATGCTGTTGTAGATATTCCCTACGGTGGAGCAAAAGGTGGTGTTGCAATAAATCCTAAAGAGCTAAGCGAAAGAGAGCTTGAGCAGGTGAGCAGGAATTTTATTAAAGAGATCCATCAGTTCATTGGACCTGAGAAAGATATTCCTGCTCCTGATGTTTATACTAATGAGAAGGTTATGGCTTGGATGTTGGATGAGTATGATAAAATCAAAGGCGGCAATTATCCAGGTGTGATCACTGGGAAACCATTATCATTAGGAGGAAGCAGAGGCAGAGCATACTCCACTGCCTTAGGCGGAGTATTTGTTCTTGAAGATGCTGTTGATGAGTTCAACATTGGAAACAAAGTGGTTATCCAGGGTTTTGGAAACGCTGGCTCAAACATGGCTAAATTTCTGCATGATAAAGGTTTTAAGATCATAGCGGTAAGCGATTCAAAAGGCGGAGTCTATTCTCCTGAAGGATTGGATATTGAAAAATTAATTGAGTTCAAGAAAGAAACAGGCTCTGTTGTAAATTTCCCAGGCACAAAACAAGTAAGTAATAAAGAGATTTTAGAGCTTGAAACAGATATTTTGATACCTGCAGCTTTAGAGAATCAAATTACTAAAGAAAACGCTGATAGGATAAAGGCGAAGATAGTTGCTGAGCTTGCTAACGGCCCTGTGTCTTTTGAAGCTGACGAGATTCTATCAAAGAAAGGCGTTATTGTTATTCCAGATGTTTTGTTCAATGCTGGAGGCGTTACAGTAAGCTACTTTGAATGGGTGCAGAACTTATATGGTTATTACTGGGATGAAGAAGAGGTTAATGCCAAACTCAAAGAAAAGATGAGTAATGCATTTAATGAAATCTTAAAAGTTCATGACAAGTATAAAACTAATCTAAGGGATGCAGCATATATAATTGCTATGCAGAGAATATTAGACGCTGAAAAAATGCGAGGTTACGCTTAAAAAATGATGCTGGACTTTGCGTGTAAGACAATAAACACATCGGAAATTGTACAATGCACCTATGGTTTAGGTAAAGGAGAGTATAAAGTATTTGAGTTTTTATTAAGGCAGAAAGAGCCATTAACCATTAAAGAAATATCTGAAAAGCTAGAAAAAGAAAGAACGACTATTCAGAAAGCTATAACTAAGTTAATGGAGAAGAATTTAGTGAAAAGACGGCAAATGAATTTATCAAGCGGCGGTTATGTCTTTGTTTACTTTGTTAAAGATAAAGAAAAAATCAAACAGGAAATAAAGGATATAATGAAGAGCTGGTGCGACAGCGCAATGAAGGCCATTGATTTGTTGTAAGAGTTTTAACAAATAACAATTAATGTTGAATAGTTTTTTAAAATCTTAATTTAATTTTTTTATTCTTTCATAAATTTTAGTAGATTAATGACCGATAGAGAAATAAATCTAATCGTCATAGTAAGTTTAATCATAAGCTTAATACTTCTGTTAATTGTAAAGCCTGAGGCTACTGTAGTACAGTTAAGGGGCTGGATCAATGATATTTACTTCAAGGATAACGAATATCTCATTAAACTGAAAACGTGCAACTATACAGAGATTGTTTTTGATGAAGCTTTATTATACAGTTTATACGAGAAAGAAGGTAAATATGTCACGATTATCGGAGAACTCAAAGATAACAGGATTTATTTAAAAGAAATCAAATAATAAATAAAAAAGTTGTTCTCAATATTCACTCCTGATGGTGTGTTCCATCATGGACGTGACCATGTAATAGCTCTTCTTTTGTAGGCTCTTCAACGTTTAGAACTTTAACCTTGAAATGAAGGCTTTTGCCTGCAAAAGGATGATTCAAATCAAAAGTCACTGTCTTATCAGTAACATCTTTGACAAAAGCTATTACTGGGTATCCTTCTTGTGATTGCAATTGTACGAACATACCTTTTTCTAGGTTTTCACTGTTTGGGATTCTTTCTTTCTCAACTTCTTTGACTAATTCAGGCATATAAGGACCATAACCTTCTTCAGGGCTAACATCGAACTCTTTTTCTTCGTTTTCTTCCATTCCAATTAAATTCTTCTCAAATCCTGGAACAACGTTCTCAGCTCCAACAATTATCTTTAGCGGCTCTTTGCCAACATTTGTATCAAAAACATTTCCGTTTTCATCCATTGCAGTATACTCAATGGTTACCTTTTTATTATTTTCAACTTTCATTTATTTACACCATACTTTTAAGAATTCTTTTAAAGGAATTCTTAATGAAATTATTAAAGAATTATCAGCTTTATAAATGTTACGAGATTAGGGATTTCGGTGTTTTATAAAATTAGTAGCAAATATCTAGCAAATTTTTTTTCTAATGAAAATCCAAGAATTAATAAACAATTAAATTAAATAATGAGATATGAAAAAATTAAGTGCCAAAGAGATTGTTTTTTGTTTATTAATTATTTTTGGTATAATGATAAGTTCTTTTTTTGCATCAGTGGCTTTTGAGAGCAGGATCTTTTTTCCAATAGTTGCAGCTTCTTCAATACTCCTATTTGCTTTTGGTATTATTCTAATTCGCATTGCTAAACAAGAAAAAGGCAAATTAAAAAAAGCTTTATTGTTAACTAGCATCTCTGCAATCTCACCTTTTGTATTTACTTTGTTTCACAACTTCTTTTATGGTTTAAACATTACTTTCAAAAACGTGAGTTTTCTGTTTGAAATCCTTGGAGTGGTTTCATTTTTAATTGCTATATTTGTTGCACCGATTACATTTATTATCGGAGCAGTTTGCAGCATAATGCATTTTAGAAGAGAACCCAAAAAATGAGAAACTCCAAATTTATTAAAATCTGCCCTCAATGCGGAAGCATAAACATCACTATACCTCCTGCAGGGTTGGATATTAAGATGATATTCCCGGATTATTGCAGAGATTGCAACAACAGGGGATTATTCCCAGAAATAAACATTGAAGATATTGATAGTTTTAGAAAAGCATTGAAACAACGAAATAAAGGGTAGAACCTTACAAAAGTAAGATATTTAAAGAAGAAGCTCAAAAAAAAGTTTATGGGCTTGTTTAAGATTTTTCCCAAAAGTCATATTGACGAAGAGATTCTTGAGAAATACCTTGAGATTCAAATACTTATTTCAGACATTTATGAAAAGTTTCAAGAGTTCTTAAAATATATTTACAAAATAGGATATTACAAAAACAATCACAAAGATAAAAAGTTTTATTCAATCCTTTGGGTATATGATTTCTTCAAAAAGATTAGGGAAGACTTCTTTGACTGCTACAGTGTCAGAAAAAATAAAAGATTTTATGATTTCAATAAGAGCGCTGCAACGTTTGCTGAAAAGAAGGAGATAGAAACAGAGTTAGATATCTTGATTAGGCTACTTAAAAAAATAGAAGAATACGTTGACAAACTGGACAAAATTAACATAAAAAATAATGATTTTAGAGAACTAGAAAAAGATCTAAAAGAGCTTAAAAAGCGAAACGAATACCTTAAAATCATACAAAAAAGGGATTCCGAGAGAATTAAAGCAATCATTAGGAAAATAGTTAGAGATGCTGAAGAGAATAAAAGAAGAGGCATTTGGCTTTTGGACCAGAAGAACAAAAGAAGCAAACTTTTATTCTCAAACAACTTATCAATTTCTGAATTAAGAGTATTAGATATAGTGCCGTTGCTTCCACTTATAGATTTAGAGCATGATTTAGAAAGCATTAGAGGGCTACACAAAGATTCAACTTTACCAATTTATCATTATAATATTGAGATTAACGGAAAAGACATACATGTTGTACCTAAAAATCTTAATGGAAAATTAAAGAAATATTTAATCGCCTCTTGATTTTTTAGTTAAAATCACAAAATTTGGGACACAATAACCTATCTTCTTTTGCTTATCCCAGAAATTATCCATAAAAGAATCTATTGGACGATAAATTTCCTTTACAACATCTTTCTCTTTTAAAAGTTCGGAAAATGAGAACCCTCTTGCAATGCCATAAGCGTAACGTTCTGCTCTTTCAAAAAGTTGGCCTTTTGAACCTATTCTACCAGTACCGTGCTGCATTGAATGGAGATATTCTTCAAAATCTGCAGCATAAAGATATAATCCGTCAAGAGGATTAAGTGCTAACAAGCCAATATTGTTAGTTTCCTTTAAGTTTATTGCACCCTTTCTATAAACCAAGAAATCGTCTTCAAGATTAACACTATTATGAGTCCAGTCATTATAGAATTCATACTTTAAGCCTAAAAGATTTGCAAGTTGCTCAAGGTAGCTTAACCTTTTATCTTTAGCTCTTTGTTCTAAACCTTTTGCTTCTTCAAAAGTTTTTGGAACATAATTCTCATTATTAAAATCTGAATGAAGGAAAACCATAATTGATTCTAGATTATCTTTTCTCACTTTTGGGTGCGGGGTTGTGAAATCTAAGAAATGATTTCCTTGACCAATATGAGTGTTTAAAGAATCCACAGCTTTAAGAATTTCTTTTTTCGATTTATCATCAAAAGGCATACCCTCCATTATAAAAGCCGTAATGCCACAGCCCACATCTGATTTAAGAATCTCAGGATTGTATTCTGCGTTTTTATCATATACAAATACAGAGCCATTGGGAACATTATGCTTTACAGTATTCTCTGTGAAGATTATTAGCTTTTTCAAATCCTTTTGTAATTCTTCTGATGGAAAGTAATACTCACCAAAATTGATAATCTCAAATTCATTGTCCTTGTTTGTTATAAAAGAAACGTACATAGTTATAGTAGAAACATGTTTTTATTTTTAAATGTTGTCATTCTTTGGTTGTTACAACCAAAAACATAAAAACTTATCAGGTAACAAAATATTTTTAAATCAAATGTTTTTTCTTTACGATGTTCAGCCCCGTAGTGTAGAGGCCAATCATGCAGGCCTTTGGAGCCTGTGACCCCGGTTCGAATCCGGGCGGGGCTATTATTATTCTAATAAAAAAAAATAAAAATAAAATCAATTTTTCTCAGGTTTTATGAGCGACAAGCTAGACGATTTATGCTACTGCCTTTATTTTACCGCGTTAAATAGCTATAATGTTGAGAAAGCTATAAATAATGGGTTCTTCCACAAAGAAAAATTAGATCTCCCTATAGATTCTGCGAAAAATTATATTTTTTACAGCGTTTCACCAAGACATACTGTTCTTGCAGTTCAGAAGAATGTTCCAATAATTGCATTTTATGAAAAATTAAATTCGAAAAAGTCTTGTGACTGGGGTTTAGAAATTGAAAATAAAAGGTATTATCATTCTGAGGCATTTTCTTTAGACATCATAAATAAGCCCTATTATCCCGAGATTGGCGCTCGTTATGCAGTTTATTTAGTTGAAGAAGAAAAGGTTCCAGGTGATCCTATAATCATAGTTTTTGATCCAAAGGAGTTAACGTTTCATAAATATTCTGATTTTAGGTCAATCACTCCAAGTACTGTTAAAATTGAGTATATTCTAAGAGTTGAAAACATTAGATATTTTGATGAGAATAATTATGAAGTTAAGCTTAAAGACATAACAAAAGAACTATTAAAATAGATTTTAAGCAGTTACTCATTCAATCTCCTCTTTCGTTCTCTTAGACTCAACCAATTTCATGTTCCTCTCACAGTATCTGCAATAGTTGTTTTCTGCTAAGCTCTCATTAATAATTGCTTTCTGATACGCTAAAAGAACTGCAATTTTATCTTGAATTTCCTTAGGGCTTATATCAGAATATTTCTTCACATCAAACTGATTGCCTTTTAACAAACCTACAAAATAACGACCCGATGAATCAATATAGCCAATTTCATTGCTTGCAGTCTGACCAATCAAATATGTTTCGTTCCTTCTGCTTTTAACTTCATTGTTGTTAAGAATATTCAATAAGATATCCTTAAAGTCGTTGTGCGTTAAGAAATCTGTGTTGTTCTGTTTTGATAATTTCTGATTAATAATTATAAGAGGAATACGATAATCCTTTGGTTCTTTTATAAAGTAGCCTTTATTACCGTGATCGCTAACAATTACTATAGTAGTATTTTCTAACAGATTATTCTCTTTCATAAAATTGTATAAATCTAAGAAATAATCATTGTAATAATAGACCCAATGTCTTCCCAGTTTTTTAAAATAATCCTCTCCATGACCCGCAATCAACTCTTGAAAAAAGAAATAACTGTTATTTCTATTCTTGAGCAAGAAATCTTTAATGTCCTGTAGCAAAATCTTGTCTTCACAACCCTTCTGGAATTCATATTGATGCATGCAGATATAGTTCGGATTATTTTCATCAAACTCCTTTAGATAAATCAAATCATCCCACAGGTATGCAGCAAGAATCAAGTTGGGCGTATAAACACTGCTCGCAGCAACAGTTTTATAGCCCTTGCTTCTGAAAAAATCAACAAGATTGTTTGAGTCAAGCACCGCCCCATAATACTTATTCCAATCATTAATGTAGCACTCAAACGGTATAAACTCCGAGTTTAACATATCCCAAATGGCAGTTCTGCTATCTTGATTTTGGGTATAATAATTGGAAAAGTAAATACTATGATTCTCAGTTAATTTAAAGAAGTTTTTCTCTTCAGGAATGCTGTTAACTATATCCAAAAAAGTATCATAAGTAGTCTCCTCCATAATAAAAACGAGAATTCTTTGATTATCTGGAATAGAGATTTCATTATAATCTTTAATCGGATTCCTGAACCAACTTTGGTTAACATAAGGTGCAGGTTCAACACTTATCTTAATATCATCTCTTCCAAGATTTGATGATGCAAGAACTAAAGTGGTATTATATTGGTTTGCAACATCTTCAAAATTAAAGATGGTTAGCAAAGTTGAGGTAAAAAGTATAATTAAAAAAAAAGGGATAAATCTTTTATCTAAAACCTTTCCCAAACGGTCAATAAAATTTAATCTTAATCTTCCAGAAATTAAAGAGATAAACAAAATTGCAAACATAAATATGTAATTTTTTACAGTCATAATTTCTTTTAACACAAAAAGAATTACTTCTTTACTAGCTTTTGTTAAATCATATTTTAAAACAAGGATGTCATCAAAATATATGGAATTTGCTGTAAAGAGCAAGGTATTTATAACAAAACTAAATAAGAAAGCAATTTTAAAAACACGTTTTAACAGTTCAGACCGGGATTTTCTGAACAACCTTACTAAAAGCAAGTAGAAGATAAGATAAATGGATAATTCAAGAACAAAATTAACTAAAACAGCTTTGTAATGAGTTGAATAAAAGAGCTTCAACACTAAGAGATATAAAGGAGTAATCACACTTATTAGCAGAAAATAATCATTGCTCCCTTTAGCTTCAAGTTTTGGCTTTGACTTTTTTCTAATTTTAATTCGTATCACCTATTTGATAAGAATGAGGAATATGAATCGCTTTTTAAAATTATCTCATCATTAAGTAATGTTTATGCTTTCATACAAATCCAAAAAAGAAGCACACCAGCTTAAGCTCTCATCACAAAAATAAAATAAAGATTTATACGGAGTAAGATTTTCAAACAGCACTTCAACAAAGTTCCCATACTTTTCAGTTATTTTCTTTAGGTTCTCGAGATGATCCTTTAGTAGATTATACTTGTTGAACTTCTTCAAAACATCTAAATAAACTAATCCTAAGTGTATCCAGAGAACATCTTTCTCGTACCCTGAGATTAAGAACTCTTCCGGTATGAACTTTATATGCTTAATTTCTTCTTGAGAATTGTATCTTATTGGCAAAGGTTTGGCTAAGCCCAAATCAAGAATTGTTTTATTCACTTTTTCAAACATTTCTTCAGAATCAAAAACATCTAGCCAGAAAGGAAATATGTTAGAATCTGTAGAGAAGTAATCCTTTTTAGTAATATCATCATAAAAATAGCTACCGTTCCAATATTCTTTAAGCAAATACTCTCTAAAATTGGTCTTAAATTCAAAGGAGATATTAACTTTTCCAAGGTTGTTTTGGATATACGCTAACATTGCAACATCATAGCAAGAGCGTTGTCTTTTTTGAAGGTCTCTAATCGAAGAAAAAGCCATGTTTAGCTTTGGCAAATCATTCGAATCAAGATAATTTTTCCTCATGTGATTTAATTCATCTAGAATAAACTTTTTATGACCTTCTGTTAATGGGAAACCTGTGTCTATGATTGTTTTTAAAAATAATGCTATAGAATCAAACCCAAAGTTTGGCAGATCATAACATTGATAACCAAAAATGGTTTTTGTTATTGTTGTAGTAATATGATGCTTCATAAATTTATCAAAAGCAAAGTTTATAGTATCATAAACCTGCTTTTTATAGCCTAAGTTAACTAAGTGTTTTGCCACAATACTAAAATCTCTCACAAAAAAATTTCTAAAATGGCCTTTGCTGACATGAAAAAAACCATCATAGTAACAATCATCAATAATTGATTCGCAAATCTCTTTATAATTGGTGCCGTAGCCCTCAAACTTTGGAATAAAAAATCTCTCAATTCTCCTAGATACTATTCGACTTAAATCTGTAACTAAGCCTAATGTAAATTTCATTTCCTAACCTTTTATAACTGATAAAGGAACCATGCGTGCAACCTTTTTAGAGATTCCAACAGAGTCAACCACTCTAATAACTTCATCCACATCTTTGTATGCTAAAGGAGCTTCCTCTCTAATAACTCTATCAGATTTTGCCATAAGTATTTTGCCTTCTTTTTCTAGTTCCTTCTTGATTTCATTTGCTGTGAATGATTCAATAGCTTTATGTCTGGATAAAAGTCTGCCTGCCCCATGACAAGAAGTACCAAAAGATAATTCCATAGCCTTCTCTGTGCCCATTAAAACATAGGAAGCTGTACCCATCGAGCCTGCAATAATCACTGGAGTATTCGGAAAAGACCTTGTAGCTCCTTTTCTATGAACATACAATCTTTTTGTTTTGCCGTCAACTTTATGCTCTTCGATCTTACAGATATTATGCGCAATTCCATAAACAGTTTCCAATCCGAGTTTATCACTGGAAATTGCAAAAGTTTTCTCAAAAGCCTCTTTAACAAAATAAGAAATCAACAACCTGTTAGCAAACGCAAAATTAACTGCACCTTTCATAGCATTGTAGTAAGCTTGACCCTCTGGAGATTTTATTGGAACACCTGCTAATTGTTTATCAGGCAAAGCTATTCTATACTTTTCCGCAGCAGACTCGTGGATGCGCAAATAATCTGTAGCTATTTGATGACCTAAACCACGAGAACCCGAATGTATCATAATCACAACTTGGTTCTCAAACAAACCGAGTTTATCAGCTAAAGAATTATCAAATATCTTATCTATTCTCTGGATCTCGATGAAATGATTGCCTGCACCTAGTGTGCCTAACTGTTTTAAGCCCCGGCTTTTAGCCGTGTTGCTTATCTTAGAAACATCTACTCCATCCATATAACCATTTTCTTCGTGATTCTTTAGATCAGTTTCTGTTGCATAGCCTTTTTTAAGAACCCATTTCCCTCCATACATCAAAACCTGATCAAGTTCATCTCGTGTTAATGAAAGTCTTCCTTTAGCGCCCACACCTGCAGGAACTAATTTAAAGATTTGCTGAGTTAATTCTTTAAGCTTTGGTTTTATCTCATCACAATTCATATTTGTTCTTAACAAGTTTATTCCGCAGTTGATATCAAAACCAACCATGCCTGCAGAGATTATGCCTTTTTCTTCATCAAAAGCTGCAGTTGCACCAATTGGCATACCATAACCTAAATGCGCATCGGGCATTAAAACTACTGGACTTACTACTCCAGGAAGTTTAGCCACATTACTCACTTGAATAATGGTTTCATCATCTATATCCTCAAGCAACTGTTCAGAAACAAAAAGTTTAACATCAGCATTCATCCCAGGAACATTATCCTTTGATAATAAATATTCAAAATCATTGATTTTTTCTAATAATTCTTTCATTTTAGCACCCACCTTAAATAATCAAGAAATTTATCTAACTAAGCAATCCTCTCAAAAAGTATATCATTAAAAACCATGCAAACGAGAAAGTAACCATATCTGTAAAGATATCCATAAAAAGTAATCTAAATATGCTATATTTAAATGTTGTTGTAAACACGGTGTAAACACAGTTATCTTTGTTGTAACTTGTTGGTTGTAACAAAAAGAAAGATTTAAAAATGATTAGGTTATCCTACTATATATGGTCATTCACGATAATCTAAATAGGAATAGTAGAACCACGAAAAGTCGTGCAAGAATTAAGATAAGAGGTAAAAAAAAGAAGAGTTTATTTAGTGAACAGTTTAAAGTAGGCACGTTTTTTCTTACAAGCGTTGCCGCAGGGCTTTATCTTGGATTAACTATCAACTCTCATTTAGATAAAATGGTTGAGAAGTATCTTAATACTTCTAATTCATATAAACAGACAGCTATTGAAGAAAGCTATACAGAAAAACAATCATCTAAACTTGAGAATATAGTTATAAGCAATTATGCAGAAGATAACGTGTCTGAGGATTATTCTTATCAGGTTGAAGAAAGCCATATTAAAGAGAATGTTGATCAAGGAAAGGTCTATTCAGCTTCTGCTCAAAGTTTAGATGAAAAAATCGTTGAGGATAATCAAAATACAGAATCTGAGTTAATTTCCAGAATCAAGCAAACTAAATTTGCTAATGAAATCAGTAAAATGTATGCAGATTTGATTACACAATATCCTTTACTTTACTCTACAGCATATGAGATTAGTAAAGAATACAATTTTGATCCTGCATTAATCATGGGTTTAATAACTATTGAAGGCGGAATCCAATTGAAATATTTAATGGGAGAAACTGAGAATGGAACTGAGATTAAAATTGTAAATCCATTGAGCAAAGATATCAAAGGGGTATGCCAAATTTCAAAAGATACTTGGAAAACTTATGGCAAGGATTATTCCTGGGAACAGATGGATAACTATGAACCAAACATAATTGTTGGTATTAGAACTCTAAAAGCATATCTTAACCTTTTTGACAATGAGTTAAGTGATGCTCTTGTTGCATACAACCTTGGTCCTGGCAAAGTGTTGAATGTAAAAAAGAAATATGCTAATGGAGAGAAAGGAAAAGTTGCAAGCATTCTAAAAAGGTGGGTTAATCAAGGTTTTAAAGAATATAAAGAACCGGCATATTATCCAGGAAGAGTTTTAAAAATGGCATTTTATTTCGAAGATGTCCTTGAGAAAGCAGGTCTTTATGATGGAAACATTGCCAATTTTAAGATAAGCGAAGATTATATCAAAGCGCTGCCAGCAAAAAGCAATGATGGACTAGTTTTGGGCAGTTATCTTAATAATAACTTTGATTAAGTTGAAAGATAACAAATTTGCATTATTTTATTTCTTAATTTCAATAAAAAGAAAAACTTAAATAAGTCAATATCTATTTTTGTATACTGACTAGATTTAGCTAAATTTAATATGGCTCATCCAAATGGTTAAAATGTCTAAGAAAGCACAGGGGTTAAGCCTCAATTATGTAATTGTTGGTGTTATTTCTACAATAGTGATAATAACAATTATCCTGATTTTTACACGAGGGGTACAAACTTTAAATGAGAGAACAAAAGATGTTGCAAGCCAGGCCACTACAACAGCTCAAGAAAAGTTCGGGAAAAACACTCCAGTAGATGAAGAAGCTGTACCAAATAGCGCAAAAATAGACCAGGAACCTATTGATAAAATCAAACAAACTGAATTTGATGATGAAACAAGTAAATTGTATGCTGATTTGATTACAGAGTTTCCAATACTTTATTCTACAGCATATACTGTAGCAAAAGAAAATGATTTTGACCCTGCATTAATCATGGGCTTGATTACTATTGAAAGCGGGGTCCAATTGAAATACAATAACGGAGAATATGAGAACGGAAAGGAAATTTACGTTTCAAGTGAAAATTTTAAAGGGGTATGTCAGATCTCAAAAGATACTTGGGAAACTTATGGCAGGGAGTATTCTTGGAATGATATGGATAGCTATAAACCAAACATAATTGTTGGTATTAGAACTCTAAAAGCATATCTTAAAATGTTTGACTATGAGTTAAGTGATGCCCTTGTTGCTTACAATTGGGGTCCTGGAAATGTAGAGCGCGCAATAGAAAAAATAAATGAGATTGGAGAATATAAAAAAGGAACAATTGCACAATATGCATTATCTATAGGAAACACTCAATCTGGCTACTATCCAAGAAGGGTTTTAGAAACTGCTTATTATTTCAAAAAAGTTCTTGAAAAGGCGGGAGTTTATGAAGATGTAGTTAAGTTTGAAGAGATATCACCTGAGTACATCACAAAATTGCCAGCTAAACCAAGAGACGGGGTAATTCTAAAAGCAGACATTAATCAAGAACTTTCTTAAGAATTAAAATAAAAAACAAAAATCTACATCCATTTCTTGATTGCTGCCTTTAATTCAGGGCTGTTCTTTGCTGCTTTCTTTAAAGTAATTCCTTTTAAAGTCGCTTCTAATGCGTCTTTGCAAGCTTTTGCTCCAGCCAATGTTCCCTCTGGATGGCCGTGGACACCGCCACCAAACTGCAATATAACATCTTTTCCAAAGATTTTGTAAAGTGCTGGGATTTGTGTTGGGTCTAAGCCTCCGGAAGCTACTGGGAATACAGGCTTAATCTTACTCCAATTTTGAGCAAAATTAAGTTTTGTTTCAGGCACGTTCTTGTTAACAATGCTATCTCTAATATTGAGAACTTCTTCTTTGTCGCCAGCCATTTTTCCTACAACTGTGCCAATATGCAGTTGGTCAACGCCTGCAAGCCTTGCTAGCTTAGCTAAAGTAAGCATGGTCATACCATGATAAGGATTCCTGGTTAAAGCTGCGTGCATCGCTCTATGGGCATGTATAATTAAGCCTAGCTTTTCGTTTTCTTTTCTGAATGATTGCAAACCTGTGAAACCAACCGTAACAATATCTATCATAGCATATCTGCCGCCGTTTTTCTTGACAAATTTAGCTCTAGCAATCATTTCTTCTACAGTTGCCGCAGAGATATTCGCCATATACCCTTTCTTAAGGCCAGTCTTTCGTTCAACCTCTTTTCTGGCTTTTAAGGTTAATTTTACCCTTGTCTCGAAGTCATTAAAGTCTTGATTAGTAAGATTCTCGTCATCTTTAACAATATCTAAGCCGCCTAGCCAAGCATTATAAGCTATTTTGGCATGCTGTTCTGAAGTCAATCCAACTTTTGGTTTAACAATAGTGCCTAGTAGAGGTCTATTTTTTATACCTAAAATGTTTCTAACGCCTCGCAAACCATATAATGGTCCAAGATGAGCATCAAGCATTGCTTTTGGGAATCTTATATCTAAAAGCCTCAGATTTTTCAATAGTTTCATTCCATAGATGTTACCAGCAATTGAGCTTAATAACTGAGGTATAGAATGTAACTCAAACAATCTAGCTGGATAAGCAATTTTAATTATCTTCTTCCTAGCATTTATATAATAAACATGAGGTTTTAACTGTCTAGCAATCTTTGGGCTCATAGTTACAATATCAGTCCATGTATCAATAGAACTTTCTCCCGCAATGTGGGTTGCCGCCTCTTTTAAAGAATAACCTTCTGCAGGTTCAACATAGAACATACATAAAACTTCACTGCTTTTAGGGGTATAGCTTAAATCAACATAATCCTTTCTCATATTTTCACCAAAAGAAAACCATCTATCTTGTTATAAAAAAGTTTTTGTTTATTACGGAATAACAAAATGCAAAAAAGAAAAGGCTTATTTTTTGCTTTCTTTGATAAAATTGCCAGTTTCCAAGATAATAGCGCTACAATTATTATTAAACCTAAGAATATTATGAATATTAGTAAAATCTGTGTTTTTGGTTCTTTAGCGGTAGTTTCTTGTTCTCACTCAGATTCTTCTGATTTTCCTGTTTCAGTAGAAGGTTGTGCTGGGGTAATAAATCATGGGGTTCTTGCTTTAGGATAATCTTGTGCCTTATCTTTCTTCATTTGTTGGTATGATATTAAATTAAAAAGAAGCAGTATAAAATCAAATCATTGGCTCAAATAATAATGCAAAACAATAAAGTTTTTAAATAGGACACTCATCCAACTTAATGTGGGCGGCCAGAGCGGCAGGGGTCTACCCGAACCCTTCCCGAACTCGGAAGTCAAGCCTGCCTGCGTCCGGGTTTGTACTGCTCTTTGGAGCGGGAACACCCGGTCGCTGCCCACGCTTTTCTAGTCTTCTTAAAAAATTTAACTCAAAATTAAATTAGGGATATTGTTTAGTTCTTTCGTTTCTATTCCTTATTAAGAAGAGAATTATCTCCTGGAACTGGTCTTTTGTTAGTATAAAGCCTAAATCTACTAGAGCTTTTGCAAGGTCTCGCCCATAGTCATAAAAATCTTCTTCTCTGCAAATTAAACAGTCTTTAATTGCCTGTTTAAGCTTTTTTAGGTTAAAATTACATAAAAAACCTTCATTTACTCTTAAAACGCAGTTTTTTCCATTTTGACTAAATGTTAATGTTCTCACATTAAATCTTATGTTCAAATCAGGATTAATGTAGAAATTAGTTTTCTCTTTCTCAAAGCCAATAGTTTTAAGCTGTCCCTCAATTAGATATAAAAACAGATCTTGTTGTGAATCTAAAGAAAACTCATCTAATTTAGAATGATCATCATTAGGAGAGTCATTAGGGTTTACCTCAATCACTTTACCTAAATACTTTACTGTTTTCTGAATTGTTTTGCCTTTTTTCCACTTATTCTTTACAAGGTAAGCATAAGGGATTCCTTTAATCTTCTTTATCCTAATGAACATTTTATCCTACCAAAATAACAATACTTTACAAGAACCACAATTCATAAAACCTTATAAAGTTTCGCTTTGGTTTTCTTTTATTGTAAACGTACTTCTCTGTTAATTTTTT
>CAYQFL010000005.1:22990-38644 GCA_964416905.1 uncultured Methanosarcinales archaeon
TTTTATTAAAAAGGGAAATTTTAAAAAAGATCTTTCAAGCATTTTATATAGGAATCAAACAAAAATGAAATTAAAAATCAATTTAGAGAGACTAGAATCCTCTTCTTGGAAAGCTGCCAAGGCTTTATGGAATTCAGTTCCTCTAATTCTAGGAACTATTTTATTAGTCAGCTTACTTAAAGCTTCAATTCCGATATCATTTTATACCAAATTGTTTTCAGGCAATGCTTTTCTTGATTCGCTTAAAGGTGCGGCTATTGGCAGTATTTCAGCTGGAAATCCTATTACAAGCTACATCATCAGTGGAGAATTATTAAAAGAAGGAATTAGTCTCTTTGCAGTAACCGCATTCATTGTTGCTTGGGTAACAGTAGGTTTAATTCAACTGCCTGCAGAATCTGCAATTCTAGGTAGAAAATTTGCGACTCTTAGAAATCTTTTATCGTTTGTTATTGCCATCTTGGTATCAATTATTACTGTACTCTTATTAGAAATTTAATTGAAAATGAAGAATAAACAAAAGAAAAAGAAACCTTTTGGTTGGATTTTCTTAGGGATTATAGTTATTGCCTATGCTCTTCTTGCAATTCTTAAAACAGAGCTTTTTATCTCAAGCATCTCCATTTTTTATAATCTATTAAAACAAGTAATTCCTGTTTTCATCGTTGTTTATTTGTTAATGACACTCACAAATTATTTTATTACTTCAAACTTTGTAAAAAAGCATCTTAATGAAAGAGGGATTAAGAAGTGGTTCTTTGCAATTATTGGTGGCATTCTTTCATCTGGACCGATCTACATATGGTATCCTTGGCTTAGAGAACTAAGAAAGAAAGGAGTTAGCAATGGTTTAATTGCCTGCTTTTTATATAATCGAGCAATAAAAATTGCACTATTACCTCTCGCGATCTTTTATTTTGGAGTTAAATTTGTTGTGATTCTAACTATTGTAATGGTGTTTTTTTCAGTAATCGAAGGGGTCTTAATGGATAAGCTTCTGGCTTTAAGTTCTAAGGACAGGAGTTATTAAGAGAGCAAACTATAAAAAAATCGTTTCATTTTGGATAAAAAGTATAGCGACATTAATAAAACCTCTTTAGAGGTAAAAAGTTGTGAAACTAGAATCTAGAGAGTAAAGGATTTTTTCTAGATATCTTTAGGGAAATTTTTCTTCATTTTGTCAAATAAGATTCTAAAGCAAAGATTTATAAATAATAAAAATTATCACTTAATAAAAATTATCAAAAAAATAAAAATGAAACAAACTATACAAAGGCAAGCAATTCTGAAGTATATGAAATCTGTAAGAAGCCATCCTACTGCAGAACAAGTTTACGATGCTTTAAAAAGAGATTATCCAAGTATGACTTTAGCCACGGTTTATAGAAATTTAAACACGCTTGCAGATCTTGGAATTGTTTTAAGATTTAAAGTAAACAACAAATATCATTTTGATGGGTTTAATGATTTACATGTTCATTTCTATTGCGAGAGCTGTGAAAGAATCTTTGACATAGAATATGACGGCTTGGAAGATGATTTGAAAGCAATAACGAAAAAACTTGAGAAACAAGGAAAAAGCGTAAATGAGTATCAAATTGTTTTCTATGGCATATGTGAAAATTGTAAAAAACAAACAAAAAACATGAGGTGAAAAAAATGGAAAGATTGCCATTATTAGGCGAAAAATTCCCAGAGGTTGAGGTAAAAACAACAAAAGGTGCAATAAAACTGCCTGAGGATTATAAAGGTAAATGGTTTGTTTTGTTCAGTCATCCTGCAGATTTTACGCCTGTTTGTACTACAGAATTCTATGCGTTCCAACAGAGGTATGACAAGTTTAAAGAATTAAACACAGAGTTAATTGGTTTAAGCATAGACCAAGTGTTTAGCCATATGAAATGGATTGAATGGATAAAAGAGAATTTAAACGCAGAAATAAAATTTCCAGTGATTGCTGATGATACTGGAGCATTAGCAAAAACTTTGGGTATGATTTCTGAGAACAAGGGAAGTAATACTGTTAGAGCTGTATTTATTGTGGATGATAAAGGCGTAATTAGATTAATTATGTATTATCCGCAAGAAGTTGGCAGAGATGTTGATGAGATCTTGAGAGCTGTTAAAGCTTTACAGATTGCTGATAAAGAAGGCGTTGCTTTACCTCACAAATGGCCAAATAACGAATTAATTGGGAACAAAGTTATCTTGCCGCCACCATCAAACGAAGAAGAAAAGAGTAAGAGAATAAATCTGATAAAAAACAAAGAGATTGAAGGTTATGATTGGTGGTTAAGCTTTAAAGAGTTAAAAGATTAAAACTAATTTTTTACTTATTTTTTAGTTTATTTTTTCTAAACTTTCAAAATAAACTCATCAATCATATCTTTAGCTTTCGCTCTTCTTTCCTGGTGAGCTTGCAAGAACTGCGTAATCTTTTCTATTGCATACTTTTTGAGCTCACCAGTCAAAAGTTTGCCAGATTTATAGTCCTGTTCTATTTGAGCAAGTTTCTCGTCAGATTCTTCGAATAAATACCTTAAGAATTGGAATGGAACATCAATATCAGGATTTCCTCCCTTTTTTCGGTGCTCTTCAACAGTAGGCTGGCCTCCAGAGAAGGCATACTTATTGATCTTCTCTTTTATTTGTTTAGGAGTATCTGTTGTTAGTATTCCCTTAGCAGCATCAGAACTGCTCATTTTTCCTTTTGGGCCTGTTAAAGGAGGTAAGAATGAACTCTGGATACTTGCTGGTTTGTAATAACCTAACTTTGGTAGGATATCCCTAGTTATCCTAAAGTGGGGATCTTGGTCAACAGCATGAGGAATTAAACAAGGAACATTTTTCTTCTTCAACACGCTTGGCAAAAATGCTGGCACAGCTTGCATCGCAGTATAAAAAATAGAACCTATGTTAGTACTCTCGTTAAACCCGAAAGCTGCTTTTACAGTTGAATAGGTTATCTTCTTAGCTACTTTTATTGCTTCAGGGTACATTAATCCAGCGTGTTTTGTATCAATAATAAAATACGTTTTCTTTGGATCAAAACCAACTGCAATCACATCAAGCATATTCTCATAAAGCCATTGTTGTATTTCATTATAGCTCAGGTTCTTGTACAAAAACTTTTCATCATCAGTAAATTGAAAATAAAGCTCAACATCAAACTTGTCTTGGAGCCATTTGGTAAAGTACCACACAGTTAAATGACCTAAATGTATTGGACCTGATGGACCGCAACCAGTGTATAAGAAAAACTTGTTTCCTTTCTCGTATTCATCAAGAATCCAATTGAGATCCCTATGAGCAAAGAAAATCTTTCTGCGAAGCATAAAATGTAATTCTCCAGTATGCTTCTTGATTCTCTCTAATAGAGCATCATCGATTTTTTCTAAACCAAACTCCTTAATTAGCCTATCATAATCTACTTTACCCTCAATGTTATAGGGATCAACTCTCATTTTACAACAACTGTTTGGTTAAATTAGCATTAATAAATGTATCGATAAAAAGTGAATCTAAAACCCCTGATACTAGATAGTTTAAAACAAAAAATCAAAAAAATTTAAATAGTTCAACTTTTGAGACTTCATTACTTTAGAGTGAGTAGTGGTAAACATGAAGTTTCAAGCTATTATTCCTGCCGCAGGTGTTGGAAAAAGATTAAGGCCTTTAACGCATACTTTGCCAAAAAGCTTGGTTCCAGTTGCCGGAAAGCCAATAATTGTCCATATTATTGACGAACTAGTAAGCATGGGTATCGAAGACATTATACTTATTCTGGGTTACTTCGGCGAGAAGATTGAAGAATATCTAACGAATCATTATCCAACCATAAAATTCAGTTTCGTTTATCAAAAAGAAAGAAAAGGTTCTGCACATGCAGTTTTACTAACTGAAAGCCTAGTTAAGAATCCTGTTATGATTATTTATGGAGATACAATTATTGAAGGCGATCTTAAGAAAGGACTTGTTAAAGGCAAAGATTTGTTATTAGGAACAAAATTTGTTGACGACCCAAGAAGGTTCGGCATTGTTGAACGAAAAAAAGGCAAAATCGTTGGTTTAATTGAAAAGCCAAATATTTTAGAAAGAAGAGAAGCTTTAGTTGGAGTTTATACTGTATTTAATACAAAGAAGCTGTTTGATTCAATAAAATTCATCATTAAAAAGAACATTAGTCTTAACGGAGAATTTTACTTAACACACGCTTTAGACCATATGATTAAATCAGGCGCTTCTGCTGAGACATTTCCTATAGAAAACTGGTATGATTGTGGTACAGTTGAAAGTTTGCTTGAAACAAATAGAGTATTATTGGATAAAAAGAGAAGATTCAAAGAAAACGTTATCAAAGACAGCAATATTATAATACCTCCTGTAGCAATTGGCAAGAATACAAAACTTAAGAATTGTATAATAGGACCTTATGTGAGCATTGGCACAGATGTAGAGATTGAGAATTCCATAATTCAGGATTCTATAATAAGCAACAAAGCTAATGTAAAGAATATGATATTAAAGAATAGTGTTATAGGCAATGAGGCAACATGCGAGGGTAAAATAACAAACCTGATTCTGGGGGATAATTCGTATTTGAATTAAAGATTGTTCTTTTATATTTTTGTGCTTAACTGCCGCTTATAAGCCAGAATTTCGTTTTGCAATTCGAAAAAATAATCCATTTCTAATCCTAGGTCTTTCTCTAACTTAATGTCAATATTAACATCGAGATAATCAATAAGGCCATGATAATAGTCTAAAAGATAGTAATTCTTTATAGTTTCAGAATTAATGATCTCGGGATCAATATCTTCTCGAGATTTGATATCTTTAATATAAACCTTTATCATTGAATTAAGATAATACTCCAAATTTTTCAACTCGGTGCTTAAAGCGTCAACTAGCAAAGGCTCATAAAACTTACTCAACTTAGACAATATTGATTTCTTCCTGTCCTCGATTAATTCTTCAATGCTCATTTTATTACACTTTGTGTTTTTAATCCTCAAATGGCTTGACTCTAGATTTATAAAGTTGATACAATTTTCTCGCATCAATTGGAATTTTACCATTCAAGCAATCATACATTTCATACGGAGTCATTCTAGCTTTTTTACTCGCCCCTATCAATTTCATTGCTTTAAGTTGGGTATAGCTATACATTACACCAGTTGGCAATGTAATATCAAAACCTAATTCGCCTCTCACTTCGTCTTTTCCTAGCTGATATTTTTTCAGTTTATGTTCAACTCTTCTCTCAAATTCGTCGACCTTCGTTTTATCCAGATATAAGATAAAGCCATCCCTTCGTGTGATAAAATCAACGAAGTCTCGTGCTAATTTGAACCGATAAGCTTCCTTTACAGTATAAGCTTCTTCAATTAGTTCTTTGTAGAAGTTCATAACATCTTCAGGTTTCTTTAAAAAAGTGTCTAAATCAACTTTAAGATAATATTTAAAGCCAATGGTGGGTTCCTCAAATGTTTTGTTAATTCCTTTAAGTTTTAACCGATTTATTTTAAACTTATATTTACCTTCTTTATCAGCAACATCCCCAAAAAAGTGCCAATTATCGTTCTTGGTGTTATGATCATGGTATTTTCTCTTAAATTCATCGATTAACCCATGAAAATCAGAATATATTTCTCCTAATTTGCCAATTTTATAATCTAAAGTTACTTCATCTTCATCAAGTAAATCAATTGCTTCATGATCCGAGATTAGAAAAGGATATACTTCAGTGAAAGTAAGACTACTTGGGTCTTTTTTCAACTTTTCTTCTAAAAGGTTATGTTCGGTAAATTTAGACTTAATCTTCTTTTCAATAATGTCCTCAAGCGTATTTGGATTCATTTTATTACACCCGTGTATGTTGTTATTGATAAGTGGTATAATATATAAATCTTTCGTTTTGTGTTTAATTTAGAAATCTCTAATGTGCTTTACTTTCATAGAAAAAGTAATGGGTTTTGTGTATGAAAGCCCCCGGCGGGATTTGAACCCGCGACCCCCAGCTTACAAGGCTGGTGCTCTAGCCACTGAGCTACAGGGGCGCTTACTAGCTTGAGAAAATGTCTTTTTTATAAATTTTTCTTAAAAAAAGCTTTAATCTTATTAGACAAGGTTAACGCTTTCTGCTGCCACTCATCTAAAAATTCTTTCTTAAAAACAATTCTGCCGTTAATGATTGTAAATTCAACAGGTGAATTAAAGGAATAAACAATATTACTAACAAGGTTTTCTTTAGTCAAGGGTTGAAGTTCAAAAGTTTCAGCACTTATAGCAAATATATCCGCTAATTTGCCTTCTTCAATTGAACCATTGTCAAAACCTGTGGCTTTTGCTCCCATAATTGTTGAATAATCCAAAACATCCTGAGCATTAATCACAGAAGCATCCCAATGATTATTCTTGTTTAGCAAAGCCATTACTTTCATTTCATCAAACAGATTTAATGAATTGTTACTTGCTGCGCCGTCTGTGCCTAAAGCAATAGGAACATCCAAAGCTTTGTATTCGGGATAAGGGAAGAATGCCCCTGTAGCTAATTTCATGTTTGAAACAGGGTTGTGAACAACAACAGCATTTCTCTTTTTTAGAATAGAGATTTCTCCTTTTGTAATCCAGCCGCAATGAGCTAAAATAGCATTATCCAACAACCCTAAGCTGTCAAGATATTCTATAACATACATCTTGTTTTCTTTATAGCAGTTAAAAACCTCTTGCCTTGTTTCCGCAGCATGCATGTTTATCCTGAGGTTTCTTTTTTTAGCGTAATCTCGAATTAACTTAAAATCCTCAGTAGTATGTACATAAATTGCATATGGGTCAGCAACAACTTTGTAAAGCTCATTCTGTTTTTTTATGAGCAAATCGTTTTCTTCCATTCGCGTTTTCAAATCCTTTGTTAAAGCCCTGCCAGATAAAAGTCGAATGCCATATCTTTGCGTAACTTCAAGAGTAGATTCAGGGAAATAATATGTGTCAATAAAAGCAACAATTCCTTTAGACAACATCTCCATTACTCCAATCTCTGCCCCAGCAGCAACTAAGTCAGAAGTTAATTTCTCTTCAAGCGGCTTAATCTCACCAAGCCAATCAAAAAGCTCGTGGTCATCATAAAACCCTCTAAAAATGGTCATTGCTACATGACTATGAGCATTTGTTAATCCCGGCAGGATTATCTTATCAGAACAGTCAATAACTTCTTCATCAGCTATGTTTAAATCCTTCCCAATTTGATGGATTCTTTTGTCTTTTATTAAAATGTCATAACCCTCTAAGATTTCCCTATCCTTACTTTGGGTAATAATATATTTGCAGTTTTTTAGTATCATTTTTTCACCAACATGATTTCTCCGTTCAAGTAATGTTGATTTTCGCTCTCGCTGAATATTTTTTTATCTTTAATCTCAATCGAATATTTGTATTCAGGAGCATCCAAAACCAAAGTTTCGGCTTCACCACCTTCAAACGCTTTATTTGTAACGTACTTGCTTTGGTTTATTTTATCAAGGTCCTCTTTTGATAATGGTTTATCTAAAAGATTCTTATCAAGACCGAACGCTGTAATTGAAACAACTTGCACTTTCATAACATCAACTTGTTCTTCAATTATTCTTTTTTGGTCCTTGTGCCATAATGGTGATAATGTCTTAAGATTTAGTTCTTCGCAGATAAAATTTATTCTCATTCTTTGGTATTCTGAAGCGATTGCGCCTGTAATTACATAATTAATATTGTACAAGGATTTTGCCTTTGCTAATCCTTCTTTCAATTTAGCAAGCTCATCATCATTCTGAGACAAAGGAACATCTATTAAAGGCACTCCAAGCACTTTGCCAAAATCTATTTCTTTGGTAAAGGGATGATGGAACATCATTGATTCGTTAGATTCTGGGACAAGCTTAATTAGACATTTAATTGAGAATCCTGAAATTTTAGCTAAATGAAATGCGTAAACGCTATCTTTTCCACCAGATAAAAGGATAGCTGCGTTTAATTCTGATTTCAATTCAGTTTTTGTTTTCGTGTTTTGATTCATTGTTAACGATTTGAAGTTTTAAGTAATAAAGAGTCAAGGTTTATGAATTTTTTCAATAAGTAATAAAACATTCCATCTGGAACAAAACTTAAAATTTATAAATATGCTTTCAAAGTATTAAATTTATGGCAAGAGTAAGAGAGATCTCTTTAGTGAACGCAATTCCTCCTGAAGATAATCAAATAAACACTTTAATCCAATGGTACGCGCTTTCTTTAGGATTATTGTCTTCCAGAGATAAAGATAAAACCTGTTTTAGAATATTCCTTGAACTGTTAAGGAATTCAAAGAAGCATATTGCTGTAAGCAGTGATGATTTATCATTGAAACTTAAAGTAAGTAGAGGAACTGTGGTGCATCATCTTAAGAAGCTGGAAGCTGCAGGCATTGTTGATTCCCAGGGCAATAGATACTTCTTAACAAGCGAATCTTTAGAGAAACTAACCTTAATCTTAAAAGACCAAGTTAATGATATCTTTGAGAAAATCAGAGGCGTCGCTAAACAGCTAGATGAAATCTTTGATAACCTTTTAAAGAAATAAAAAATTAAGAACGAGCAAGATATTTAGTTTTAATTCTGGTTTTATGATTATGTTTCTGTAGCAATATTGTTGAGACTACAAAGTAAGCTACTGAAAGATAAAGCAAAATCATAATTCTAGGGTCTATTGTGTAAAAGAACTCAGAGATAATGAAACTGCCTGTTAAAGAATCGAACCCCCTTAAAAAAATCAACGCGAAAGTGAATAATAGAAGAACTGTTGAAGCGATGTAATTCAAAGATGCAGGGTTAATGAAATCTAAATTGTGATCCTTAATGACCTTACTTTGATACCATCTCCTGTTAATAGAGGTGCCATGTATTGTTTTTATGGTTTCATCAAAACTTTTTAACGGGATTAATCCTTTTCTAAATAATCTCTCTATTTCCATGTAAGGTTTATCCTGCAAAGCTTTGATGTTTAAGTGATGTTCTCTAGTTGTCCAGTATTTTATCGAGCCAAAGTCTCTAACTAAAATAGGTTCTTCTCCAGAGTATAACTTAAGCATGCGTACTTTTTTTGAATTAGTATCATATTCTGTTTCCAAACGTTGGCTTTGCTTAACCATCTATTCACCGTACTTGTCAAGCAACTCAATTTTATTTAAGATTATGTTCATTAAATCTAAACCTGTGATGAAAAGTGTTGGATTTGGATTGGTTTCTGAAAAAACACCTTTGTCTGCTCTGCAATTCTTACCCCAGATTAATAAAGGAACAGCATCACCAGAATGTTCCTTTCTTTTGCAAGGTGTTGAATGATCACCTGTAACTACAACAACATCAAAGTTCTTAATCAAACCAGGTATTACCTCTTTATCAACTTTTTCAATGAACTTTTTCTTCCCCTTAAAATCACCGTCATGACCAAAAGAGTCTGTTGCTTTAATATGCAAGAATACAATATCACTTTCTTGTTTAACTTTAATTGCTGCATCAAGTTTTGCTTTCAAATCTGTGAATTTATCACCAGTCGCTCCAGGAACATCTATCACATTCATACCTACAAATTTGGCTACACCTTTGTAAAGCGCTCCGCCAGCTATACAAGAAAACTTTGCTTTGGTTTTTTCATATATTGGTTCAGCAGTATGATACTTTGCACCACCTCTTATTAAAAGAGCGTTCGCTGGAAGCAAACCGTGAGATTTTCTTAAAGCATTGTTTTTTGAACGCTCTAGAATTTCCATAGCAGTATGCATTAATTGATTAACAATTCTCGCAGTTTTTTTTGCGTCCTCAGAATCATCTAAAGGTTGGCAATAATTAATGGGTACTCCTGTCTTATGAGGGTCAACATCTGAAATCCTATCGGATAATCCAGGACCTCTTAAAATAACAACTCCCCTATGCTCAGAAGTGTGCTTTGCAATTATAGTAACGTCTTCTATAGTTATCCCATCTAATTCTTTAAACAAATCTTTCATGAATTCACTATGCCTGCCAGCTCTTCTATCAGTGATGATGCCATTTTCAATTGTACCTAGGTTAGCTCTAAAAGCGATATCATTCTCTTGCAACTCTATGCCAGAACCTAAGGCTTCATATAAACCTCTCCCAAAATAATACTTCTCAGGAGGATAGCCAAAGATAGATAAATGTGCAGTATCGCTACCAGGAATTATTCCAGGAGCTATAGTAAACATAAAACCAGTTTCGCCATGCTTTGCCATAAAATCCAGGTTTTTTGTTTTTGCTGCCTCTAATGGAGTTCTATTTCCTAACTCTCTATACTGTAAGTCGCCTAACCCATCCATGATTAAAAGAACTGCTTTGTATGACATTTAATTATAATCTGCTTGGGAAACAATATTTAAATTTTACTAAAAAGATTAAACATCTAGATGAAACAGTCTCATCAAGTTAGAATCTTAACTGTTTGTAATAAGAAATTGAGCAATCAAACTCGTTCTGTTGTTTGACCAGTGGAACTTTTAAAGTAGGCAAGTTATAGTGCATAATGAAACATTAAACTTAAATATTTTTTTATGATGGTTGCACAATAGGGATCTCAACCATAAAACTTAAAATTATCTTAACATCTCTTGTCTTGTGCTTTATCTGACGGGATTGTGGTGTAACTTGGCTATCATCCAGGCTTCGGGAGCCTGAGATCCGGGTTCAAATCCCGGCAATCCCATATTAAGACATCTTCTTCTTAAAGAGATTTAAAGAAAATAAGAACGAGAATCGAAGATTGATTAGAAAGATTAAAATGATGGGCCCGACCAGATTCGAACTGGTGACCTTCGCCTTGTAAGGGCGACGTCATAGCCACTAGACTACGGGCCCTTGGTAATCAAAGAGATTTGCTTTGATTTAAAAAATTTTTGCTCAAAACAAGTAAAATTCGAGAAACTATTAACCAAAAAATATTAAAGCTGAAAACGAAATAATCAAATCTAAAATGCACAGATTAAAAATAAGAACACTTAACCGAGAAGAATATATTGATATCACTGAGATAATAAGAGATTGGGTAAAAACGAATCTAAAGGATTATGATGGCGTGCTTACTCTTTTTGTTCCGCATACCTCTGCTGGAATTTTCATAAATGAAGGATATGACATTGACGTAAGAAGAGATTTGCAAAAAGTGCTTAACAAAATCGTTCAGGGCATTATTTTTGATCATAGTGAAGGTAATAGTGACGCGCATTTCAAAACGCTTCTAACAGGAAACTCAATAAACGTTATCGTTGAAAATGGAGAAATAATGTTAGGCAGGTGGCAATCTATATTCTTTGCTGAATTTGACGGCCCAAGAGAAAGAGAGCTGTGGATAAAAGCTTTAGGAAAGAGAAAGATTTAAATCATATTAACGAAAGGTTATGAGTATGGAACCACAACAACAATGTTTGTTTTGCAAAATTGTAAACAAAGAAATTCCTTCTATCATCATAAATGAAACTGATGATTTTATCACAGTTTTAGACATAAATCCTGCTAACAAAGGACATTCCTTGATTATCCCGAAAGAACATATTCCCTTTTCCCCTCTAATAAACAAAGAAGTTTCAGACAAAATATCTAAGGAAATAAAACGATTATCTGCGCTTTTCATAAAGGAGCTGAAAGCAAGAGGTTCTTCAGTGTTTGTTGCTAATGGCACAATCGCTGGGCAAAGGGTTCCTCATACAGTTATCCATGTGATCCCTAGGTATATTGATGATGGTTTAAATCTTATTATAGAAGATAAGCCTATTAATAAAAAAGAGATAGAAGACATTTACAAAAAGTTCATAACACCTAAAAAAGAATAAAAAATGTGCAGAATTTGTCAGGAAATTGAAAAAACTGGATTCAAACTTTATGATGACAATGAAATAGTTGTATTTCTTGCTAACTGGGGAGTTAAAGGACTTTGCATAGTAGCTCCAAAACAACATTATACAATTCTTGAACAAGTGCCTGATGAGATTTTCAGCAAATGTCTCTTAATGGCCAACAAGGTTGCCGGACTTGTGTTTCAAGTCTTAGGATGCCAGGGAACAAACATTCTAATAAACAATGGAGATGGCGCAAACCAAATGTTCTCGCATTTCACTATTCAAGTAATTCCAAGGTTCGAGAATGACAACTTAAAGCTGGATTGGGAAAGACGTCCTGCTGACCAAAGTGAATTAAAGAACATAGCTAGCAAACTCGAGTTTATTGCCAACAGCGAAGGGAATGAAACAATAACTAAAGAACAAACTAAAGAGCCTGAAGCTAAAAAAGAGATTAAAGAAGATATGAAAGAAAAAAAAGAAGAATCAAATAAGAATGATAACAATTCAAAAGAAGGGCAACCTAAGAAAAAAATCCCAAGGTGGCTAATAAGGATACCTTAAAGTTTTTCTTAAAAAAAGCAAATAAACAGATATACGGTTTCGTAAACTAAAAACTCAAGTACTTCTTTTAAAGCTTTCTTATGAACTAAAACAATGTTTGTAATCAAGAAATACTTTTTAATAAGCTTCCATTGATAACAAATAGATGTTAAGAGTTTTATCAATTACAGAGAATTCTGAACCGTTAATTGCCGCTTACGCCAGAGTATCTCGAAGTAAAAAGAATGGAGCCGAAAGGCTTAATGAAGCAATCTCTGACAAGTTAAAAGCACAGGAAACAATCAAATCGGTTTTGGGTTATGGTCATGAAAACATCTTAGAGAGTGTTAATCTAATTATAGAGTTAGAGGGTTCTAGACTTGGATTAAGGGATGTTCTTTTGAGCAGGTTAATTTCTCCAATAGAAATGTCCCAAAGATATGTAAAAATTGACAGAGACTTTTTTTATGAGCCTGAGGAGATCAAAGGAGATTCAAAAGCCCAAGAACTATTTGAATCTGATTTGCAGTTAAAGATACAAGCTTATTATGAGTTCTATGACAAATTAAAAAGTTACTTTGTTCAACAAGGTTTAAATGACAAAGTTGCTTCAGGTCTTGCAAAACAGGACGCCAGATATTTCTTAAGCAACGCAATGAAATCAAGGGTTGTTGTTAACGCCAACTTAAGATCATGGCTCAGCGTATATGAAAAATTAAAATATTCACCATTAGAAGAACAACGGAATTTTAGTTCTGAACTGGAAGAGATAATTAAAGAGAATCTTCCGTCAGTATATGAAAGCAAAATAAAAACTCAGGATAAATCTGATTTTGTCGATCACACTTTGTTGCCAAAATTAGTCATAACTGAGTATGACCATAAAGTTAAACTTGTCAACTATTTGGATAATGATGATGTGATTGAAGAATACTCTTTAGAAGATAGAAGACAAAATGAGCTTGCCTTTTTCCAGTTTGAATTGGTTATGTCACAATCTGCTGCAAGGCAGTATTTAAGGCATAGAATGCAATCCCTCATAATCAACGAAGAAAGCATAACCGATTATGTTTTACCCAAAAGCTTTTTTGAGGCAGGTCTTGAAAAGAAAGCTAAAGAAACCTTTAGAATGATTAATGAGAACATACAAAAAGCTATCCATATAGAACCCAATCTGGCCAGATACATGCTTACTAACGCTCACAAAGTTCAGATCATCACAGGGCTTAATTTAAGAGAATTAAGCAAAATCTCATCCTTAAGAGAATGTCTCAATGCTCAATGGGAAGTTAGGGATATTGTCAAGAGCATGACCAATGAAGTATCGATTAAAAAGCCAGAATATAAAAATAGGTTTGGCCCGAAGTGCGTACATTTAGGTTACTGTCCTGAAGGAAAGAACACTTGCGGCGAATTACAAAATATCAAGAAAGAATATGGTGTTATTTAATTTCAAAAATGACAACATGCAAGTGATAAGAAAGTTATTTATAAAAAACCATAAAAAGGTGGTTTGCATGGGTTTTGTTTTTAACAGAATTGAACAAAAGCTAAAAAAGATTGAACAAAAGCTTAAGAATTCTTTTAACAGAGTAAAAGAAGAGCTTGACGAACATAGGGATTCTATCAATGCGAATACTGAAGAGATACAATTAAATTATGAATATGTTGTAAAGCTTGAAAACAAAATAGATATTCTTGAACAAAGAATTGAACAGGTTTATCTCATGCTTTCAGCCATAAGTGAGAAACTCAACCTAGGTTTTCTTTCTGAAAAAAAGAAGTTTAAAGATAACATCTGGTTAACAAATAGAGAAAAAGTTGTTTTCAAGGCTCTGTTTAATTTATGTTATGAACAGGGCCCTGTGACAATGTTTGATTTAGTAAAAGAAACTGATTTTCCTGAGAATATGATTAAAGAGTGCTTGATCTCAATATCAAAAAAAGGAGTGCCAATTTTAATAAGGGAAGTTAATGAAACAACGTATTATGAACTAGACCAGGACTTTATAAAGTTACAGAAAAGCGAAGGGATCATTAAATTAGAAAACTAAGTTATATAAAAATAAAAAAGAAAATTCTAAAAAATTAATACCTAAATTCTTCTATTGAAACGATTAAGAGGAGCAAGCCAATTAAAGCAAATACTATGCCTACTCCTCCTTTTAGGAACATTAAAAATTCTTCAAACCAATAGACAATTCCTCCAATACCCAAAACCAAAAGCAGTAAGCTTACCAGTAAAAGACCCCATTTGTTCATTGTATCACCAAATTTCTTTAGAAAAAAAAGGTTTATAAATATTGCGAAACGATAATTCTGTATAAAAAGGTGACCCACATGTTAGTCTTAACAACACCTGAAGTGCAAGGCAAAAAAATTGTCAAATATTTGGGAATTGTAAGCGGAGAATCCATAATCGGTGCAGATTTCATTAGGGAATTTATCTCAGCATTAAAACATCTTAGAGGCGGCAGGTCAGAAGAGTATGAAGAAGAATTAGAAAGAGCAAAGAAAACTGCTTTAGAGGAAATGATAACAGAAGCAGAAAAACTCGGAGCTAATTCCATTATAGGAGCTCGCATGGATTATGAAGCGTTATCAAGCGAAACTTATAGCATGCTAATGGTATGTGTGAGCGGAACTGCTGTAATACTAGAAGAAGATCAATAACTTTAATGTTGTTCTATTTTTTTAGAGTAAGATTTAATTTTCGTTTCTATTAGAAATCTATCATGAATTCTACACCATGTTGTTCATACCTGCTGTAGAAAACTTTCTTAAAGCCTTTTTCATAAGCCTATAAACCATATACAACTATTCTCTTTGGTCTTTTAGCAGACCTTTTTTTGTTTGTTTAAATTTAGCCTAATAATTTTTCTATTGCTCTTTCTCAACATAAATGAGTATCAACCAAAAACGTGATATCAGCATCGATTAGATGTTATATGCAATTCCCTCACACGCCTTTAGAAACGAAATGTTTTAAAATATATTTGAATATTTAATCATGAATATGAGAAAAAGTGAAATAATTATTTTGGGGATCCTCCTACTTTCTCTAATTATTAATATTTATTTCTATCCTCAGATGCCCGAGAAAATGGCTTCGCATTGGAATGCCCAGGGACAAGTAGATGATTATATGTCAAAATTCTGGGGATTGTTCTTGATACCCATTATTCTTATTGGACTCGCCCTACTTTTCGTTGCCATTCCGAGAATAGATCCATTGAAAGCAAACATTGAAA
>CAYQFL010000006.1:0-35973 GCA_964416905.1 uncultured Methanosarcinales archaeon
GTGATAAACCTGTTTGGGCGTATTATGAAGAAGCAACAGATGATGATGAGACTAATATGTTAGGTTATAAGCAGATGAGACAGTATACTTGGCCTGAACCTACTGTCAATATTGAGCAAACTGAAGATAAACCTTCTCAGGTTTTGAATACTGGTCAAACAGAGTTTAATGCTTATGTTGTTATGAAAGTTCAGTATAATAACTCTGGTAGCTGGCAGGACGTAAGCGTTGTTGTTGATGATTTAAGTAATGGCATTGTTAGGACAGTTAATAGCTCAGGTTTAGATCTTGGAAGCATTTGGAACAATGTTTCTTGGAATACTCAGAATAATAAAGCAGGCACCTACAGAGTTTATGCAGGGTTGTTCAGCAAGGATGGGATCTTGTTGAAAAATTATGATGGTTCGAATTTGGAAGCATATTCAATATTCCAAATTGAACAACCGCCATTACAGGTCAATATAACAGATATAAGGGTGTATGATGTTAGTTCTACATCAGAAGCAAACTGGAGAATTTATACGAAGAATCTAGTTGATTCTGGATTAAACAAGACTTTTGATTTGTATAAGGATCATGTTTACAGAATAGAAATAGATGCAAAGAATATTGGTCAAACAGTTTGGAATATCTCAACCACCACTGTAAGTTATTATAATCTGAATCCTTTATGGATTGTCAATCAAACTTATATCTGGTACTCTAATGAAACTCTTGTTGGAGATAGACGTCTAGATTCAAATTTTGTTGGAGGATTGTTTGATGGCAATGTTAGCTGGAATACCAGTTTGGATGGATTGGTTACTGCAGGGAACTCTGCAACATTCTTTGTTATAGTTAATATAACCTCTATTGGTGATGAACAGGTTGACTTTAATATGGAACATACTGATTTTATGGAAGATGACTTCTCATTATGGCATATAATTGAACTAGATACTGTGCCTCCAAAGTTGTATAATGACATCTACAACTTAACGAATAATAGCATCTTTAGGGGAGATTCAACAATAGCTTATGCTCGATGGGATGAAACGATAGCCCAAGCAAACGTGACTTATACCACAACAAGCTCCTCTACTTGGGTTGTGCAAACTAACACCAGTCCTCAGAATACTTATAATTGGACTAACTTTACAATATCAACTAGTTCAACATGGTTCTTAGGAGAACATCAGATTAAGATTAGTGCGAAAGATGAATCAGGTAATTGGAACGATACTTTACCTTACGTGAATCTTACAATTTGGGGAAAGGCTCAAGTGACTGATGGCAGTTTGAACGATTCAACCATAGATTTAGGACAGAGCGTTAGAATTGCTTGTAAAGTCACTGATGCTACTGATTCGAACAACCCGGTATCAAACTATGTTGTATACTTCTATAACTCAACAGATTTAATTGGAACAAATGTTACTGATGATTTAGGCTGGGCTTATTATGTTTATACCGATAACAGCCCAGGACAAGAAACTCTAAAATGTAATATCTCTGAGAATTTAACGAGATACTATAAGATTGATAGTTTAAATTATAAGAGCTTTACTTTAACAACCCAAGAACTTGTTCCACCATATTATACTACAATCTCAGGCCCAAGTTTGGTACATAAAGGAGATAATGTTAAATTATCAGTACTTTGGCATGATAATTACGCTCTAAGTAACGCTACCTTAGTTGTTAACACTACTGGAACCTGGCAGAATGAAACAACAATTGCGTTAACTGGTTTGGATGATTGGGCTAACTTTAGTTATCAGATTCCAACAACTATGAACCCAGGATTTATGCAATGGAAACAGGATGCTTCTGATGCTTTTGGAAATCTTAATAACACAATGCCAGCTCAAAACATTGAGGTTTGGGGTTGGTCTTCAATAGCAAACGAATATGTTTCACCAGCAAGTATTCAAGAGACGAACTCAACCACAATGCATTGTAAAGTTATAGATTCTAATTCATCAAGTGCAATACAAGGCATGGTTGTGAACTTCTGGATTAAGAACTCAACCTCTTCAACATACAATTACTTAGGTTCAAATCTTTCAGATTCATCAGGTTGGGCGAATTATACCTTTGTTGTTAACGTTGCAGATAGTTATGTTGTTATGTGTAACATCACAGATAATGCTACCTTGAGGTATAATGCTTCTAGTGATAACTTTGGAACAGCTAATCTTAATGTAGTTGTAGGCGAAGATGTAACTCCTCCAAGAATCGTTGGTAATAATTATACAATTAACGATACAGAAATAACGCGTGGTGAATGTATCTATGTTTCAGGACTTTGGGACGAGAGCATTAATCAAAGCTGGGTAACTTACGATATGGTTGTTGGCTCGTTTAATGATTATGAGTTGACACCTCCTTTTGTAGGTAACTGGACGAATGTAAGTATTTGTACTAACAGCTCTTGGCAGCCTGGAAACCACTCTGTCAAACTAAAAGCTAAAGACCAGAATGGCAACCTTAACGATACTTTGCCTTACAAGAACTTTACAATGTGGGGCAGAGCCAAGCTTGAGTGGATTTCCCCTGTTGGCAATGTTGATCGAGGAAACATTACCTTAATCTGTAGAGTTACTGATTATGATACTCTGCAGGGCATTGAGAATTACAAAGTTACTTTCTATGATGGAGACCTAGGTTATTCGATTGGATATAACTATACGAATTCCTCAGGTTATGCAATGTTCACCTATGATTTCTCAAACCATTATGTAGGTCCAGATCAATTGAGCTGCTCGATTACGGATGACAATGATAAGTTCTATAAAGTTCAGGGCTCAACAATAATTTATCAGACAATTAACCTTTATGGTTATTTGTTCCTGACAATAACATCTCCAGGCGATAATTCAATAATTCATATTGGTGATGCTCAGAGTTTGAATTCAACTGTGGTTGATGAGTTTGGTAATAGTCCAAAAGATGATCTAGGAAATCCTGCGACCATAACTGCTTACTGGTATAATTCATCAAGTAATCAAATTGCTAGCGGTCAAAATACCATCTGGAATATTCCAACAACTTATGATCTGGGTATTGAAACTTTAACCTTGAATGAAAGCACACAGTATTATCACAATGGTTCCGATTCAGTAAATGTTTTTGTTTATAGCTTTGCAAATGTTACTTGGATAAAGCCAGAAGCAGGCAGTTACCAAGACGTAACTTTAAATCTAACTTGTCTAGTTCAAGATACTATTAGGAGTCAGCCAGTAGCAAATTATCCAGTTGAGTTCTTTGACGGCTTAACCAGTTTAGGTGTTGTAAATACTAACTCCTCAGGTTATGCTGTTAAACAAATAACAACCAGTAGCTTAGGCGATGGTGCTCATGACTTAAAGTGTGTGATTTATGATAATGATACTTTGTATTATAATAAAACGTCACCTTATGAAGATGGCGTTAGCATTATTGTTGATAATGTTCCACCAGTAATATATTATAATCCAAACTCTGATGTGTCGGGAAATTATTCTAGAAACTGGATTTTAGTAAATATAACTGCTTCAGATAGCAATAAAGATACAGTTTTACTGTATTGGAATAATACTGCAGAATCTTTTGCTAATAATCAAGGTGATATTTATTGGACTAACAAAACAGGATTATCAGATGGAACCTACACTTTGTATGCTTTTGTAAACGATACTGCAGGAAATACTAATCAAACTGTTGTTAGGACTGTTAGGATAGATACAACAGCACCAGTTTTAACAATAATTAGTCCCTTAGATAAAGCTTATTCATCGAATCAAATATGGTTTAATATCAGTGCAAACGAGGAATTAAATAGCTGTGTGTTCTCAATAGACTCAGGGGTAAACAATTCAATGAATAAGTATAATGGAACTTATTATTATAATCTTTCTCTAGTAAGTGATGGATATCATAATGTAACTTTCTATTGTAATGATACTGTGAACAATACTGGAACAGCATTTACGAATTTTACTGTAGATACTACAGCTCCAAGTGTTGTTTTGAATTATCCAAATGATTATTCAAACGAATCTAGTAGCATAATTAACTTTAGCTGTACTGCTTCAGATTCTTTTGCATTGGTTAATGTTAGTTTATATGCTAATTTTTCAGGAACATGGCAGAGAGTTTTAACTAATTCCTCTCCAGTAAACAACACTCCAACAATATTCCAGAGAACTTTGTCTGATGGAGTTTATAGTTGGAACTGTGAAGCTTGCGATGGTGCTCAATGTAGTTTTGCTCCTTTGAATTATACGTTAATAGTTGATACTACTAAGCCAATTATTTTGATACAGTCTCCTCAGAATAAATCATATAATCAAACAACCTTAACATTAAATTACACAGTTAACGAAATACATCTTGATGAATGCTGGTATAATAATGGTACTGTAAATATAAGCTTGCCTAACTGCCAAAATATTACTTTATCAAGCTTAACAGAAGGTTCTCATAGCATTATTGTTTATGCAAATGATACTGCAGGCAATGTTGGAAATGCATCAGTCAATTACACGATTGACTTGGTTAAACCTCAGATTAGCATCCAATCTCCTTTAGATTCAGAAGAGTATCAGGATTCAAACAGCCTGGACTTGAATTATACTGTTTCGGATGATAAGGAAATTTCATCGTGTTGGTATGTTTTAGATGCAAACTCGCCTGTAAATTTGCCAGGTTGTACCAACACAACTCTTGTAGGCTTAACCAATGCGGACCATAACTTAACAGTTTATGTAAACGACACTGCAGGCAATATGAATTATTCATCGATTACATTTAAGGTTAACTTAACAGAATTAGTTGTTACAGCAATTTCCCCAGAGAATAATTCTTATTATAACACCAGTTGGGTTTGGTTGAATGCCACAACAAACAAAGATGCAGTATCATGTAACTTCTCCATTGATGGAAATGCTAACCAGAGTTTAAACAGTTTAGATCCTCAACATTGGTATTACAACTATAGTGGTCTAAGTGAGGGGTCGCATAATGTTATCTTCTATTGTTCGGATGCAACAAATAATATTTCAAATTCAGGATATGTTTACTTTACAATTGATTTAATTAACCCAAATCTTAGTGTAGATAATCCTAAGGATGGTGAAATTTACAATACCTCGAACGTAAACCTAAACTATACTGCCAGCGATAATTATGGTTTAAGCTGTTACTATGATCTAGATAACTCTGGTTTTGTAGAACTAGTAGGTTGCAGCAATACAACTCTTTCAAGTCTGAGTGAAGGAATGCACAATGTTGTTGTTAAAGTAATTGATTTAGCTCAGAATTTAAATGTTTCAAGCATTGGTTTCTATGTAGATACGATTGCTCCGAACATTACTTTGATTAGTCCTCAAAATATAAATTACACAACAAACAATATTTGGATTAATATATCTTCAAATGAGAATTTAAGTAGTTGCTTATTTGAGTTTGATGCTAATGGACTTTGGTATAATATGAATAAGTATAATGAAACCTATTATTATAATCTTTCTTTTGTGAGTGATGGATTGCACAATGTAACAGTTAGATGTAACGATACTGCTGGCAATGTTGGAACTAACTTTACAGAATTTAATGTTGATACAACTGGCCCTGTGTTTACTTTTGTCCCACCAACACCAAGTGATAATGGCGCAGTCGATGTGACTTGGGTTTATGTTAACGTTACAACCAATGAACCAGCAGATGTGTTAACATTAACCTGGGTTAACTCAACAGGAACATCGTATTATACTATGACAAAGATTGATTCAACACACTTCTATTACAATGTTACTAATTTAATTGATGGAACATACAATTACAGTGTTTCAGGTAATGACACTTTAGGTAACACAGCTTCATCTCCTTTAAGAAAAGTCTTGGTTTCAACAGAAGCGCCGATAGTTTATTTAACAAGTCCTGTTGCTCAGACTTACAACTATAGCATTATAGACTTGAATGCCAGCTCGAATAAGTTTATCTCAGAGTGGTGGTTTGAGTTAAATGGAGTAAATTATAGCTTTGAACCAAATACCACAATTACTGCTGACTTTGGTTCTAATAGTTTAACCGTATTTGCAAGAGATTCTGGAGGCAAAGTTGGTAATGCAAGCGTAGATTTTGATACAAACTTAACAACTTGGGCTGATACTTTTGATGGTTATACTGGAATATCTTATGCAGAGAACTTGTTTACTAATCAGACAATACATGAAGCTAGGAACGCTTTCTGCTGGCCAGCTGTTTCCCAAGATTACAATAATCAAACTCCTGACTGTTGGAAATATAGAAGAGAACTAAACATCTCGGCTCCATCAACTTTAACAGATTATCAGGTTAGATTAAGTATAAATCTTTCATTAGAGAAGTCTCAAGGAAAGGTAGGTAATGACTGCAGGGATTTGAGGTTTACTTACTTAAATTCATCCTCAGAGGAAGAACCTATTAATTTCTGGGTTGAGGATTGTGGAACTGGTTCGGAAAACTCTACCATTTGGATAAAAGTGCCAAGCATAGAGACAACAGGTTCTATAGTGTATTTGTATTATGGAAATCCGAATGCTAAGCCTGGGGATAATGCTAATGCTGTCTTTGAGTTCTTTGATGACTTTAATACAGTAAGTTCTTCAGTATGGGGCGCTAATGCTGATAATTGGTATTCTCAATCAGGTTATGCTGTGCCTAATGCCACTGGCTCTAGTTCACAGATTAATGCAGTATATACTTTACCAAATACTTATCAAACAATTCTTAAGCTTTCAGCTGATGCAGGTGGAATTGCTGGTTATTATAGGTTTGGTAACGGTTTAGGTACTAAAAACCTAAGATTGTATTTTGACCCCGCAAATAATCGGGTTGATTTGTATAATGGAGCAAGCAACTACTATAGTTTAAACATTTCTCAGCAGACCAGATTTAGGATAATCTCAGACTTTGTTAGTGATAACTATGAACTTTATGTGAATAATAATCAAAGTGCTGCAATAAGCTTATCATCAGCGTCAGCAGGAAGTAACATAAATCCATTATTCTATGCTTACTATGTGGATTCTATGTATATCGATTGGATTGCAATTAGTAAGTATTCTTCAAATGGTCCTCTATTGAATTCAATTGGTTCAGAAGAAAAGCCTTTGAGAAATGCTACGGTTAAGAGTATTTTATTATCTAAACAATCTACTTCATCATGGGATACTTTTGATGTTAATGGAACTCTTGATGGAAGCTCTAACATGATATTCAGAATTTTGGATTCAAGCAATAATAGTCTGTGTGGCGATATCAGCTTTGCATCTGTAGTTAACGGATACCAAGTTTGTTCTGCGGCGCAGTCAGAGACAAGCATTTACTTGCAGGCAATTTTAATTCCTGATGCTTCCCATAATACACCTCACTTGGGTGATTGGTCAATAAATCTAAGCAAAAATCTTGCTGATTTAACTATAAGCAATATTTCGTTTTCCTCAGAGAATTTTGTGGAGGGCCAGGATTATAATATTACAGTAAATGTTACTAACTTAGCAAACATACCTGTTTCAAATGTTGTTGTAAGACTGAACATTTCATTCTGGGACGGTTCAAAGACGCCTAAGCAGTCAAATGATAGTGTAACTTTTGATTTAGGCGCTTATGAGAGTAAACTCATAAACTTTACCTGGACAGCAGAAGCTGGAACTCATATATTTGAAGCGTATGCTGACCCTGATAACTTGATTGCTGAGGTTAACGAATCCAATAATTATCTTGGTGTTAATAAGACAACTCCTGCATGGGCAATATTGTATGGAAACTACAGTTATGAATATCTGTTACAAGATGAGTCTAATAGTAGCATTAAGAACTGGACTCCAAGCATTCCAGTAGGTAATTTATACTTCTCAGATGTGGATTCATCTTATTCGATCTTTGATCTGGAACCTTTGAATGGAACCAATGATTTGGCTGAGGCTGATCAAGCATTAAACCTTGTTGGCTTTTCAGATTCAATAAAGAAACTGTTTGATAAAGATAATGATGATATTCCAGATAATCTTGGAACTTTTGAGTTGGGTTCAAGAGTTTTAACAAACGTTCCTTATATTAATTCAACAAATAATAGTTATTTCATAACTGCTTTGCTTTGGGATAGCAATGACGGAGGAACTGAATATAATGGTAGTCAAGATCTTGTTGTATTTACGGTTGTTAACGCAAGCAAACAAGGCAGGTATGGCGTTTATGATTATGAAGTAAGGATACCTTATACGCTTAAATCATATAAAGGTTCAATAGATAAGATCTTGAGAATTGGTGAGTTTATCTAAAATAATGTTACTTTTATCATTAAAAGGGGTTTAAACATCCTGCTTTTATAGGATTATTTTGAGGGGGGAATGAGATTAGTATTGATTAATCTTAGCTTTAGCTCTAAGATTAAGTTAAGTATAATTATGTTTGGGTTAGTGATAGCGTTAGCTTCATTTGTTTTGGCTTCCGAATCATTAGTGATCTTAATATCCCCTGAAGACAACTCTTTTGTGAATAATTCTTCCATCTATTTTGTTTGTAAAGCAGTTTCATCTCAGCCTTTGTTAAACTTAAGTCTTTATGTTAATTTTTCGGGGACGTGGCAGTCTGTTTCTGTAAATTCTTCCCCCCAAAATAATACTCCTGCCACGTTCCCATTTTTTCTTTTAGAGGGAACATATGAATGGAATTGTGAAGCTTGCGATTCTGATAACTGCAGTTTCCAAACACAAAATAATTCTTTGATTGTTGATCTAACTAAGCCAACTATAACTCTTGAATCACCTTTGAATAATACAGAGTACCGTTCAACAAATAAAGTTGATCTAAACTTTACTGCGAGAGATAATTATGCGATTGAAAGTTGTTATTATGTTTTAGACGGTAGAGAACCTTACAGTTTATCAAACTGTGAGAACATCTCTTTAGAAAACTTGAGTGATGGGAACCATACTCTGATTCTAAATGTGACCGATAAAGCTGGAAATAGCAACTATTCTCTAATAAGCTTTGGAATTAATTTTACAGAATGGGCTATGAATATTGTTTCTCCATTAAATAATACGCAGTACAATACTAACTGGGTTTGGTTTAATGTTAGTACAAATAAGAATATGAGCTGGTGTAATTTTACATTAGATGATCAGATAGAGCTTAGTATGAATGCTCTTAATCCTAAGTTTTGGTATTACAATTATAGCGGTTTAAGCGAAGGTTTACACAATGTAAGTTTTACCTGTTCTGATGGAACAACAATTAAAGATACAGAAATTGTTTATTTCAAAGTAAATTTAACTGAGCCTTTTGAGATTTACCTCTTAAGTCCTCACCTAGCAAATTATACGGAAAGCAATATTTGGATTAATGTCTCTTCAAACAAGAACTTAAGTACTTGTTTGTTTGAGTTAGATAATTCAGGCAGATGGTATAATCTTACAAAATATAATCAAACTTATTATTACAACTTAAGCCATTTTGATGAAGGAACGCATAATGTTTTTGTGAAATGCAATTCTACAGAAAATAAATCAAAGGAAGTCTTTATAGAGTTTAATGTTGATACAAAAGGTCCTGTATTTACTTTTGTTTATCCAACTCCTGACAATAATAAAACTTTATCAACAAACTGGGTTCACATAAATGTTACTACTAATGAACCGTGTGATGAAGTAATTTTAACCTGGGCAAATTCTACAAACACTAAGAATTATACTATGATTAAATTCAATTCAACGCTCTTTTATTACAATGTAACTAACTTAAGTGATGGCAGTTATAATTACAGTGTTTCAGGTAATGATACTCTTGGCAACACAGCTTCATCTTCTTTAAGGCGAGTTAATATTGAAACTGGTGAACTTTTGGATGATTTTTCTGTTACAGACATTTCATTTTCTTCAGAGAATTTTATAGAAAATCAACAATATACTGTTTCTGTTACAGTCACAAATCTTGATAACATTGATGTAATAAACCTTACAGTTGAATTGAATGTTTCATTATGGAATGGTTCAAAGATACTTGCGCAATCAAACGAAAGTGAAAGCTTTAATCTAAGTGCATATGAAGTTAAAGTGATAAACTTTACATGGGTAGCGAAACCAGGGACTTATCTCTTTGAAGCAATGGTAGACCCAGATGATAATATTAGTGAAAGCAACGAATCAAATAATTACTTAATTGTTAATAGAACTGTATCTAGTTGGGCAATATTTTATGGGAATTGTAGCTTTTCTTTTTCCTTGGAGGGCAACACTGATGTCTTCAGAAACTGGAGTTTAAGCACATCACAAGGTAATATCTACTTTGCTGATGCTGATTCAGATTTTTCAATTTCTGATTTAAAAGCTTTGGATGGTTTTAATGATTTAATAGAAGCAGACCAAGCTTTGAACATGACTGGTTTTAATGATTCCATTTCTGCTTTGTTTGATAAAGATGAGAATGGTATTCCTGATAATCGTGGCACTTTTGTTATTAATGGAACACAGGTTTCGAATGTTCCTTACATAAATTCAACAGATAATGACAATTTCATAACTGCTTTGCTTTGGGATAGCGGCGATGGTGGTTCAGAGTATAATGGAACTCAGGATTTAGTAATCTTTACTGTAATTAACGCAAGCAAGCAAGGCAAGTATGGCGTTTATGATTATGAAGTAAGGATACCATCAATGCTTGCATCGTATAAAGGTTCAACAAATAAGATAAAACGGATTTATGAATTTAATTGATGATGTTTGAGTTTAATTAAGAAATTAAATGTTAGCTTAGAAATATTTATAAAATAACTTTTTAAATTTTAAGAAAAAAATATAAATATGCATCAGTTGTTACAAGTAAGCAACTAAGAAAATAGATTTATATTTTCGTAGGTTTTTCCTAGATTTTTAATTTTAAGTTTTTAAGGTGAAGGTTAAGTGTTGAGTAAAAATAAAAGTATGATGAGCCGTATTGTTGTTTTAATTTTATTATTAAACTTATCCCTTTCTATTGTTTCTGCATATGATTATGTTGTGGTTGATTCAAAAGACTGGAGAGATATCTACTTAGGGATTATGTTTTCAACGTTTGACAATTCTAGAGTACTGTTTTTTAATGATTTGGCCGATGTGGATCTTAAAACTAGGATGATACCTAAGAATGCTTCAGTTTTAATCCTTGAATCAAAAGAGGATGCGATTATTAAGAATTATTTCTCTTTTCTTAATGTAAGGGATTATGTTAATACCGAAAGCGTTGTTTTTGATGATTTTTCAGATTTGCAAGTGGCTTTGTATGATAAAATAAAAGACAAAGTTAACAACTTTATTGTATTGAATCCGGATTTTGGAAATGAAGCTGTTGTAGCTGCTCCCTTAATTAAGAATGAAAAATACTGGCCTGTTTTTCTCACAAAGAAAAATTTAGGTTCAGTTGTGTCTAACTTTGATTTTGATGAGCGAAGCATTGCAGCAGGCTATTTTCCATATAGATTAATTGACTTCTTCCCAGGGATCAAGTTCATAGATGTTCCTTATAAAAATATGATTGCTCTCTTAAATTATACCCTAAACAATGTTGATTATGATTGGTCAACATTAATGATTTTAGATAAGGTTGACCCCGATGCTTTAATTTCAGGCAAGCCTATTTTTATTTATGATGGTAACCTGGATCTTTTAGCTTCTTTGGTTAAGGAGACCTCTGCTGAGAGGTTCGAGATAATCGGTGGCGAGCTTGCGGATGTTGCTAAGGAACTTGAAGCAAGGTCAGGAAAAGATTTGAAACTTCTATTAAAGTATGCAAGAACTATTACTAATCTAAAGCCTTATAAGGGCAAGTTGTTGGACTTAGACGCTTTTTCAGTGGATTACCCTTATTTGTTATTAAATATAAAGAACGTAACTTATTATCCCGATTTAAATACATTAGCAATTACTTTTAAAAATAACGGTAATTTTAGAGCCTTCGTTTATACAAACTTTGAGTTTTCAGATACACCTTATTCAGATAAATTCCCTTTAGAGATTTTGCCTGGGCAGGAATTAACAATTCCTTATTTTGTAAATTTATCTGAGGCAAGAGCTAAAGATTTTAATGATTTAGATAACCTTAGTATCGTTCTTAATGTGCTATATGGTATGGATTTCCCTCTAGAAAATACTCTTGAAGATAGGAATGGAAGGCCATTAATTAATCAAAAAGTGTTCGTCTCAGATTATGTAGAAAATTCTTCTCTTTCGTTAGTGGATCATAGGTTTGATAATTCTAGAGGAAAGCTGTTGTTGAAAGTGCAAAATAATAACGATTATGATTTAGTGGCTTTTGCAGAGGTTTCTTTGGGACCAAATAATATTTTAGTTTCTAAGAAAACGATGATTCCTAAACATTCTGAAGGAGAGCTTGTAATTGATACTCCTTTCTTGTATAAAGAGGATTTTTATAACAAAACGATTGATGTTTTATTGTATTATGGAAATAAAGACACTCTAAATGCAAAAGTTGTGTCTATGGAAATTACGAACTTTTATGAGCAGTCTCTAATAACTGGCTTCATTGTGGGAATTATGGAAAATGATAAAGTATTAGTTATCATAATTGTTGCCTTGATATTGTTAATCTTAGCAATCGTGTTAAGGAAAAAATCCAAGAAGAGAAAGGTGTTTAAGATATAGACGCAGATTTTATTCTTTTTTATTTTTCAAATTTTGTACTCCTTAAAATGCTGGGCTTATTTAGTAAGACTTGTTAACAACTGGTTAACATGTCTTAACCATTCTTGTGTGGTTAGATATTTTTATATATCTAAACCGTTAATACTATACTGGTTTTTATAGTAGTAACCTTAGGATATTAAATCATATAAATGCGTACGTTTTAGGTTAAATTAAAAGGGGTTGTTTATATGTTTGGTTTAAAGGAAAAGTTGTTGTGCGGGTTTATGTTTTTGATTTTTATAGTCTTAAGTATAGCTGTGCCAGTGCTTGCAACTGATATTCCTCTAGAGAATCTTTCATTAGAATTTCAAAAGATTCTAAATAATGAAGCTACTAAAGGAGTTTATGTGAACATCGATACTCTAAATAACATTTCTCACATGAATAAATCAAGATTTAATGAAACAATTGAGCAAACACTTTTTGATAATGCTGATAATAAAAGCTCTTTTGAAGTAGATGCTTTTTTGATTTATGAACAAGGCAATTTAACTTTTTTTATGAATACATCTTCTCAATTAGTGAATGAATTTAACGATACTTTCTTACTTGATGTGGATATTATTGTTAAGAATAATCTCAATAGTTCTTATGATTTTAGAATTAATAGAGATTTGATTGATGCAATCTTTCAAAACATAAGTAAAGATGTTATAAATTATTCAGCATGTCTTTCTGTAAATGATTCTGATGAATGTATCTCTAAACGTAATAATATAACTGTTACTCTGGCGCCCAATGTGGTTTATAGCTTTAGATTAACGCTTTATTTAAAACCAGTTATTGGTAATTTTAACTGCAAGTCTATCACTTTAAGAGATTTGTTGCCAAAAGATTTGGTTATTTTAGACTCAGACATTGCTTTAGATACAGTTGTTAGACGGGAATGTACTTTTAATGTTAATGCTGGCTACCTGGAATATGTTCCTTTTGTTAAGGTTAATGTTTCTGATTTGAGCGATAACACGATTAATGCGTTGGTATCATTAAACGATTATGTCTCATCTTTTGAAGATGAAGTTATAACTTTTGCATTAAAAAATTGATTTGAGTGTTGTTTTTCCTTTTGTTTCCATTTAATTTCAGGTTAAAAAATTTTGTTGCTGGGATATCCAATAAGATGATTAGTAGAAAACCAAAAGAGTTAAGTAGTCTTAAGGCGGTTTTTTTAGTGCGAGCTCTATTCTTTTTTGTACTTTTCTTTGGTTTTATGTTCAACATTGCTTTTGCTGATAATCCTCCCGCAGTTGTTGATGTGCTTGCTGGAAAGTCATATTATGTTAAGCTAGAAAGTTTTTCTAGGACAAGCCATTGGGCAGGCATGATTATTGAAAACAACGGTTTGGATTTAGATGAGACAAATCGAGCATTCCTGTCGCTTAATTTATCTCAACCGATCGTAACTACACATTACTTCCCAGGGGATAACCTTAATGATGGCTTTCATTACTATGCTGCAATGCCTTTAGATACAGCCTTTTCAGTGGATAATGTCTATAATGCTTCGTTTTCAGACTTAGAGAAGGATGGGTTGTTTAATTCTCAGGATTATCCTGTCTTCTATGATAATTACTATGAATTATCTGATAATCCAAAAAATACATTCTCTTCAGGATATTATGATTTTGTTAATATTTCAGGATATTCTTTTAGAGGAATTGCAATAGATCTTTTGCCGGGTACAAAGATGGTTCTTTTGAAATATTACAATGGTTCAAATTATGTGCCTTTGTTTTTGTCCGAGTTTAAGAACCAATATTGTGCCAATGATAATATCTGTGTTTCCCAGTTTATGTTGCCGTTATCCAGCAAAGATTATTCGTTTTATATATTAAGTAAACTACCTGCAGTAGATTTCAAGGTCTGGATAGATAATGTTCAAACAGATCATTTTGGTCAAACTGCTCTGCCTTACCTAGTTAAAATAAAAGCAGAGTATATCTATCAAGGATATGCACCGGCAGCAAATATTGAAGTGGTTATTGGGGAAGAGAATGGTCAGAATCTATTTTTCCCCTCTAGACTTGACGGTTATGTTTCTTATGCGTATTCCAGAGGCACAACAGATGCTGTTGGTGAAGAGACTTTCTTGATTGCACCGACAGTTTATCCGGATATAACAAATTATAGTATTTTTGTTGCAAGAGCTTATGGAGATTCTCTAGTTTCTAAGAAATCTCTTACCGTTGATTCAAAGGATGAATTGATCTACTTAAGCAAACCTTTATCGCCAGACTCTTTATATGATAATGCAAAAGTTAATGTTAACGAGATGAACCAAATTATTAATTTCCTTTACAAATGGTCAAGTGTTTTACAACAAGCTTATCAGTTTAATGTGAATTATGAGTTAACTACAGGAACAGTATCAATTAGCTCTTTCCCGGATTTTGGTGGGCAACTACTTCTTAAGACTGGAGCTCCAAACATCATAACGGTTACAGTCACAAACGGCGGTTTTCCGGTTTCAAATTATTATGTTCGAATTAAGGAAACTGGCGGTTATTTAATTATGAACCCCTATAATGGAAATGCTCCTTTGGATTTAAAAGAAAAATACAAGGGAATCCTTATACCAACAAACCAACAAATAATTGTGACGCCAACTAGCAGGCCGGCTTCAAATTCAGTTATTGAGTTAGAAATACTCGACAGTAATTACAATCTTTTAAAAACAGTTACTGCAACAATTAACACAGATTTAAACATAGACCTAGGTGGAACTTTTTATAGCAATGATAATCTTAAAATGGTGACTAATGCAATGAACCAGGTTTTGTCATCATTGTTTTATTCGTTAAATTACTAATGTTTAAATATTATAAGACGAGATTACGCAATCAAGGTGTTTGATATGAAAAATTCAACTTCATTAAGTATTGGAAGTTTACAAATTAGACAAGGCTTTAGATTCAACTTGCTAATATTAATTTTGTCGTTGTTCTTGATTGTTCTTATACATAGCTCTGTTGCTTTTGCCCAGACAGCAACCCTAACGAAGCAATCTGGTGGTTTATACTTCACAGGAAATTCAAATGACCCATCAACTATGTATCAAGATGGTATTGATGGCAATCTTGATGTAGGTATTCAGTTGTGCGACGTAGGTGGCCAAAGGTATGTTGGAGCGTTTTATGCAATGAGAGTTCAAGGGATTTGGAAGTATGTTTTGGTTTCTTACAACCCAGCTTCAAGTAGCGCTTTATCTTTTACAGACCAAGCTTCTGCACAAGCAGGCTGTTACGAAACCACTCCTGGTTTGCTAACTATTTCTCCTTCTCAGTTAACGGTAACAGACCCTGATGTGTATATGGCAGCATTCCCTGCTAAATTGTGGATAGGTTATTCTTCTTCAGGCGAGAATCCTGGTGTAATATCAGATTTTGTTCTGGGAGATAGCAATGCAATTTTTAGAGGCTCTTATTCAGTTACAAGAAGCTTTGATCAGTCTACAAAAAAGATCTCAATAGGAGTTCCTACTGCAACCTTTCAAACAACAGGAGGCTCTTTCTCCAAATCTCTATCTGATGCAACCTTTGGGTTAAGTGATAAAAGAAAGGCAGTAATAGGAGTTTGTAACGACGATTCTGGTTCTGATTGTAGTGATGGAGATATATTCTCAGTAGCATCTTTCCCTGATTTTGATACAGGCTTGCCTGTGGTCAATGATCAGGCTGTTTATACAAAGTATGTTGTTATCAATGGATTAGGATATCCTATTTGTATTGGGCCGAATCTTAGAGCATCGATATTATCTGTTAATCCAGATCCTGTTTATTATAGTCAAACATTGAATATCTCTTTTTCAATATCAAATCCGAGGGATTCTCCTTATGAGATTAATGGAGGAAATGTTGATGTGACTACTGATTTTACTGTTCATGTTAAGATTTACAATAGAACAAATCCTTCGCAAGTTATCTATGAGACGAATATCCCTATAAGTAATACCATTGTTCCAAGTGGAAGCATTACAGTTAATCTAAATTGGCCGGCTTATGCTAAGAGTGGTTATTATACTGTTTCGGTCACTGTGGACTCTAATAACGATATTGCGGAATGTAATGAAGCAGATAATACTGATACACGAGATTTTGAGTTGAAGCCGATTGTTCTGCCAGAAATTTATATTGATGGAAAACTGAATGATACATTTCCATACCCTAATCAGCCTTATAAGTTAGATTTTCATTTCAAAAATTCTGATGATAAAATATTAAGGAACTCTACTGTTGAGATTATTCAGGTTAACGGTCTAAGTTTGTCTGCGCCAAGCCAGGTTTTTGATTTAACGATAGATGGCTTAAATAATACTGTCAAAACTGGCTTACAGACAAAGGAGACAGTTTCTTTTGTTACAGATTATTATGGCAATGCATCTTTTACTTTTATTCCAACATATAACAAGCTTTATGACCCAGAGTATAATTATCTAAATTATCAAAACGCAGTTGGTAATTATACTATTTACTTTGAAGGTTCAACGGAAAGTGGTGAGCCGTTTAATTTTATCATTAATGGAAAATTAACCAATCAATATCCTTTGAAGATTGCTAATCTTTCAACTAACGACCTCTCAGATAAACAGATCTATAACAAGGATTTGGTTAGTCAATCATTTAACTTTGTTTATCAATTGTTTACTAACTTTTTAGAAGTTGTTTTAAGGTAGGCATATTGGGCTTATTGCTCTATAATTAATGTTTTGAGTGTCCAAAGATGAAGAATAAGCGTAAGAATAGTTTTCGTAAAGATATATTATCCTTGGTATTTCGTGCATTTTTAATAATCATAATTTTTTCGATTTTGAAGATCGTTTTTTCTTTAGAATCTTCTTTTGTCATTCTGAATGCTACAAATAACAGCACTAATTCAACTATATCCTTTATTAATTTTAGTCAAGATTTACTCTATGATAGAGCAGGCCAGAATATATCAAATGTGAGTTTTGGCAGTAATTCTTATATGGACTATTCCCCAACGAACAAGAATTTGTTCCTTAAGCTTTGTGATCCCAAGTTGAAAACAGGTCAAGTGGCGGATTTGGTTTATGCGAGCTACTCTAAGAATTTAACAAAGAGTATACTTTCATTGCCTGTTGAGATCACAAATGTGTCAAACAATTGTACTTATCTTGATGTAGTTCTGTCAAGCACAGAAGCATTATATCCAGGAAAAATTTTAGCTTTGGTGTATGATAACTATGATTCGTATTTAAATTCAACCCCGAATCTTAATAATACCAATTTAACTTATATGAACTCTGTCCTTAATGGTTCATACAAAATTTCGGTTTTTATTGATGCTCCGCCAAAAGTTTATTACTTTGCTGTTGATCAAGTGTTTCATGATAAGAATCTGACTATAACAAGATTGGAACCAGGTTTGGTTGTGTCTTTTGTGAATAGTTCTGATGCTTCTGTTTTTGAAGATATTCTTGCACCTAAGGAAACTTTTACTTATGAAGAGGATATGATTGGAGGAGAGAAAATCTTCGTTAATGGTATTGAATCATTGAAAATTAAAGTCATAAATGATCCATGCACAACGATAAATGAGTCTGGGTATTACATCGTTAATAATAGTAAACTGAACTACAATAGCAGTTGTATGATCATTGAGAATCAGACTCAGGTTGTTATTAACTTTGGACCAGAGCTTATTGATGGAGATGGAAGCTTAAATGGCAGTCTAGCTAATGATAGCTGTCCTATTGTAATTAAGAATTCTCAGAATGTTTCTATTGAAAGATTAAAAACGCAGGATTTTAGATATGGTATTTGTGTGTATAATAGTACAGTTAATGTTATTGGTGATGCAAGTGCGTATAACCTTGATGGTGCGCTTATTTCATCTCATAGCGATGTCAAGTTTGTGAATGTGATTTTTGAAAGTAATAGCTCAGAGATAATTGCAGAAAACGACTCTTTAATTCATTTGATTAATGTTAATGTAACTACTGCACGGCTTACAAGCGATTTTGAGGACAGTATTGTTAAGTCTGTAAAGGAAATTCCTCCTAAGCCGAACATTACTGGTTTATTAGATATTGGCCAATTTGTTCAGTATGACCCTTCTGAGAATAACAATAATGATTCCTGGGCAATAATAAAGTTTCATTACGATGAGGATATATTGGATTATGTTACCACGGATAACATAAGTATTTATGAATATAATGGTACTTATGTAGCCTTGACTATTGAAGATATGAATGCTACCAATAATAGTACTGAGAATTTAACTTTTACTGGCTGGGTTAATGGTACCTGGAAGAGAATATATACTTTGGTTTCGCCATCAGAACAATTGATTATGAGCTTGAACTTGACTAATTTCTCAGTTTTTGCACCATTTGGTTTTAAGAAACCTCCAGAACCTCAACCTGAACCTCAGCCTCAGCCTGTGCCAGAACCTAATCAAGGTGAAAGTCCTGGTCAAGGCGGAACTCCTGAGCCATCAGGTGGCGGAGGCTCACCAACTCAAGTTCCTTTTGGAACAGAAGAAAAAACAAGGGAGTTCCCTCAGCCTATTACATTGAGGTTGGATCTCCCGGAGAATATAACTCTCATGCAGGGAGAAGCAGGTTCATATATCTTTAATTTGACAAACCTTGGCGATGGGCCGGTGTATAATTTAACAGTCTTTCATGAGGTTTTGAAAGGATGGGACACTTCTAAGCAATTTATTGACAATATCTCAGCTGGTCAGACAATAAATGAAAGTCTTGAATTATCTGTTTATGAGAAAGCTGTTCCTAAAACGTACTATATTCCTGTTGTTGTTAATGTCACTTGGGAGAACATTTCTAGAGAGGTAACCCGAAAACTTTTGAAGGTGATTGTGATTCCGAGAGGCAATCTTAGTAGGTTGATGGTCTTGGAATATCCAAGAACTGTTGTTTTAGAACCAAATTCAATTGAAAATATCGCGTTTTTCGTTAAGAACATTGGTGATAGAGATTTGCCGAACCTTACTATAAAATATGAACCAAATCCATGTATAGAGTTCATAAATGGGACTGGCGACTTAAATTACTCTGATGAGAAGACTTTGTTGTATTCGTTTAAAGCGAAGGATACTTCAAACTGTAAGAGCGATTATTATGTTAAGTTTTACTCTAATGATAAGCTTGTGGGTTTTGCGCCGATGACTTTTGTTGTTAAAAAGAAGAGTGCATTAGCTAAATTGTTTGAGCCTTCAGAGATCAAGCTTTTAATATCGTTCCTATTACTATTGATATGGACCCTTATAACTTATAGAGTACATAATGCTAAAAATATAGGTGTGAATATAAAATGAGCCTTTTTGATTTTTTCAAGAAGAAGGATAAACCAAAGAGTAACGATGACTTATTTGATGTATTTGACTCTGGAGACTCAACAGCAACTTCGTCAACAGGAGACTTTTACTCGCAAAGCACTAATCAAGATACAGCTTTTTCATCATCTTTTTATAGCACTACTGAGCAAAATCAGTCAAGTTCAGGTTTTTATTCTACTGATTCAGGTGTGATGAAAGAAGAGCCTTCGCAAAATGCTCACATAATCAAGTGGTTGAAATACGCAGTTTATTCTATTGAAGCAATACTTTTAGCCTTGTTTTTGCATTACCTTCTTTCGTACTTGAAAGTTTATTGAACAATTTCTTAGAAAATAAAGTAAGGACAAAATAAGAACTAAATCAATCTTAGCTTTTTAATGATTGTATGATATATTTTATCTTTTTCTTTAGTTCAATGAGTTCATCTGTGGAAATCGTTTCTTTTTTATAGCTAATAATAACCATATGGTTAAAGAAATCGATTATCATATCCTTAAAATCTTCTTTAATATCGTATCTTCTTTTTAGTTCTTCAATAGCTTCAGAGAACGAGTTAGCTTTTAAGTTATATCTCATCTTGATTTTTGTGAAAAGATTACTTGCCAACTTATGAATGTTTTCTGATTTAATGTCTTCAGATAACATACTTTCAAGTTTTTCGTTGAACTCTATCTCATTTAAGCTTTTGTTGAATTTAGATAGTTCTTTTCTAATCTTTATAAACAAAAAGATTATCAGTGCAAGATTTATCAGAGAAAGCACATTGAAAATTGTAATGCTGTTTATTGGCAAAATGATCACCTTTTTTAATTTTTGAATTGTTCATCCAATTTTATAATTAGTTAAGACAAAATATTTTTACCTATAAGTCTATTTAAAGTTTTGTTTCCACTTCAAAATAAAACATATTATTTCTGTTTTTGATCTCCTTTTCTGGCTTTTTGCTTGCTTTTTATTAGAAAAGAATATAAAGTTATGCAAGTTTTTGGTTTTAAAATGGCATTTGATCCAAGTTTAGATAAAGAATTGTTTAAAACTGAGAAAGTTTTTAACGGAACGAAACTTATTGTTTCTGTGATGAGCTATAACGAGGGAAAACCTAAAGTCCAGATTTCAAGACAGAATTATGATTCTGATTCTGATAGGTGGCAGTTTTCGAGAACTGGAAGGTTTACCCTTGAAGAATGTGATGCGTTAATTGAAATGCTCCAAGAAGCGAAGCAGCATATGTAAACTTTTTTGTTTGTTTTCTTTTCAATTTTTAGAATGAAATTTTGTGTTCTTATTCTTTGAGATTTTGTTCAACCAAAGGTACGAATGAGAATCCTGGAAATTCTTCAATCTCAGTTGATTCTTTGTTCTTTTTTATTCGAAGAATTGAGGATTTAACCGGGATTACCAAGATGCCATCATCAGAGAGCTGAGCTATTAGTTCTTTAGGTGTTCTTTTTGCTGAAGCGCTTACCAAAATTCTGTCAAATGGAGCCTCTTCAATTAGACCTTTTGAACCATTCTTATGAATTATCTTTATATTCTTAATGTTTTTTGTAGCCTCTTTAGATTTATCAGCAAGCTCTTTTATTTGTTCAACGCCAATTATTCTACCTGAAGGGTTTAATATTGAAAGTAAAGCTAAAACATAGCCTGAACCTGAGCCAATCTCTAGAATTTTTTGTTTATCTTTTACATCTAGCAAAGATAGCATAAACGCAATAGTATATGGTTGGCTGATAGTTTGGTTATAGCCTATAGGTAAAGCAATATCTTCATATGCAAACTCTTTTAATCCTTCTGGAATAAATCTCTCACGATCTATTTTCTGGAAAGCCAATACTATTTCTTTAGAGAATCCAAATTCTTTAAGGCGATTGATTAATTGCTTTTTGTTCATCTTATTAAAGTCTCTTTTTAATCAATAATCTTAACCCTTTTAAACCTTGGCTTTTCTGAGAGTAGTTATGATTTCTATTGATCTTTTTTTCTTTGGTGCTTCTATGAATCTGTTATGATGAGATATTACAAAAAAGAAATACTATTAAATAAACTATTAAGTTAGCTTGCAAGTAAGTTCCTTATTTCTGTTTATCCCTATTTCAACACTTTTCCTGTTTCTAAATACCATAAGTATAAATCAAGTTCGCCTAAGCTTATGTTAATCGAGTTTGAAATCTCTCTTAATACCTCTTCGATTTCTAAGTATTTCCTCTTTGTGAGGCTTTTTGGCCTTTTGATTATTTTATTTTCAACTAGTAAGTCAACGATATGGAAGTCAATTATGGCAACGTCGAAAAAACCAATATTTCTTAAGAAATGACTCGCTTCTTTGTATCCTAAGCCTTTAATATTCTCAATTAACCAAGCTCTTTTATCTTTATCACTCTTTATCTTAAAAACTATATCTTTGATATTATCCTTATAGTCTCTTGCTTTGATTATATATCGAGCTCTGGTATTTGGGAATCTGTGACCTAATTCTTTTAGTTTTTTAGCAAGTTCATTTTCTTTTAAAGTTATGAAGCCATTCCCTATTTCTTTTTGAATCATAATAGAACGTTCTGCGTTGAAATTCGCTGTTAATAAGCAAAAGCACAGTTCTTTGAAAACCTCTTGGTTGGACTTTGATTGAATGCTTTTGAATTCTTGAAGTCTTTTGTCAATTAGCTTTTTGATTTCACCCTTTTTTAATTCCTTAATCTTTGATATTAATTTATCACAATTAGTTTTTGTAGGGTTTTTCATTTAACAGTTTTTACCAGAGAATTTTATTAAAGCTTATGGTTTTTATCTGTTTTTTAGGCTGTTATTTAAACACAAAAATCTTTATAAATCTATATATATTTGCTATTTTGCTATGGTAACCAGATATGGGCTAATTTCAGACATACATACAGCTAAACTAGATGACGTCTTGAGAGGAATTGATGTCTTAAAAGATGAAGGTATAGATGAGTTAATATTAAATGGAGACTTATCCTGGGGTGTTTCTGATAAAAATGGTAGAGAGTTCTTTAATATTGATAATTTTGAGAAATTAATCGAATATGTGGCTAAACAAGATATACCAACTTATTTTCTTCCAGGAGATAAAGATAATTTTTCTAAGTTTGAGGCTTATGTAAGCTTTTTTAGTTTTAAGAATCCACATATCTTTTACACAATAGATAGGCCTGTAATACATAAAAAAGATCATACTTTAATATTTCTTCCAGGTGGCGAGGTAGAAGATGGATTCTCATTAGAGGACAGCATTTATGAGACCGGTCGTTATGAGTGGGCTAGAGGAGGGTTTTTTAGAATAATAAATATGAACGACCTTAAAAAATATATGAAAGATGTTGATGACCCAGAAAAAGCTATTTTATTTTCCCATATCCCGATTAAGTTTAACACTCTAAGAGCTGTTGATGTTGACGAAGCTTTTGTTGATGACTCTTTTAAGTATAATGAGAAATATCGTTGTTTTAAAAAGGGATACCTCTCATTAAAGGATGCTAAGTTAGGTTCGTTAAAACAGAGGTCAACTCAAGATTATATCCCCAAAAATGTCGGGAGTAGCGACTTAGAAAAAATAGTTAAAGACGTTGGAATAAAGAAGCACATCACAGGCCATACTCATTATTCTGTTCATAGAGCTCATGATTTACATGAAAACCCAGTTAATGAAAACGAGTGGACTAATGAATTGTTCTTTATGGCGAGTTATATGGATAAACTAAAACTTGGAATGATAGATGTTGATGAGAATAGAGTGAGATATTTTCGAGTGAACTTAAAAGATTATATAAAAGGGCCATTATGAGCACAAAGAGTCCATATTCTTATTGTAACTTAAAAGTAGTTAAAAAAGAAACCTTTATATAACATTTTATACTTCTTAAATTAAGATGGCTGACCTTAGAGCTAAGGAATTTGATTCTATTGTTGTTAAATCTAATGAAGTTTTTGATCGTTTGAATCATTTTGAAAAATTTGTTTCGAACGGAGTGTACCGTTTCTTTAATAGTGTTGTAATGGATAAAGTGTTGCCTGAGGTTTCTTCTTTTAAGGAAAGTTTACCAAGAATTGATGAGCCTAAGAATGAGCGAGAATTGATTGTAGCAGAGCTAAATAGAAGATTGGATGGAGCGATCCTCTCACTAGAACAAATGGTGGATTCTAATTATGTAGAATTTGATAAAATACTATCCTTGCTAGCTATTCCTGAGCAAGATGTTAAAGATTTAGAAGGTTGGCTTTCTGAGAATAAGCTTAGGGTTGAGAGCATTGTAAAACAACTGTATGAGGATGGAACGTTTGAATATCAACTTAATATTCAATCAGATGTACCTAAGATATCTAAAAAGATGCAGGAGTTTGCAGACCATGTTGTTAAAAATTACCACAAGCTTTTAGGGCCTTTTATTGGTAAATTAACTTCTGGTGGTGAATTCTTAGGAGATATTGATGTTACTATTACTTTGAATGGGAGGTCTTATTACAATCCAGTTTTTAATACTGTAGCATTAAATCCTTTTCAGATTTGTTTTATAGATAAAAAAAAGGAATTCAATGTTAATGAACTTGCTTTAATAAGAGTGTATGGCCATGAAGTAATGGGTCATGCGTTGAATTCTGTGTTAAGTGAAAAAAGCAATCTGCCTCTCTTTCTTAAAAGTTATTCTTTGTCACACTCAACACTTCCAACAGCAGAATCTGTTGCTCAATTCTATGAAAAAATTATTTTTTCAGATATTAAAAATGATAAAGAAATTCAACAAAAATTAGGTATTGCAGATGATTTTGAAGAAATGTATAAAAAATTTCATAATGAGTCTTTGCTGTCAGATTATCTAAACAATTTTAATTTGTATACTATTTATGTTTTAGCTGATAAAAGCAAGGGAGATCAACTTGATGAGAAAATTCATTTGATCGAAAGATTTTCTTTTTCTAAGGCGAATGCATATTATCAGGTAGACTATTTTTTAAAAAATTTTGTTGATCATAAAGGAAATCTTAATCCAAGAACTGTTTCTGAGCTAAAATACTGCGTTAAGTCTGCTTACAGGGCTTATCAGGAGTTCATTGATAAAGGTTTTGATTACAGTAAGCACGAAGATAGGAGTATTATAGATAAAACTCTCTTGGAAGGATACTGGACCCCTCAAGGTCTTGAACAGAAAGCACGTTTGATAGCTTCTGAATTATCAGAAAGTCGAGAAAATATCTCAAAGTTTAGCTATATTTTGTGATTGCATTTTTTGGCTTTTTAGGATTGGTTCTTGTGAAAAATTTATTCTATAAATTCTTTTAGAAAATCTTTGTTATTATTGTTTGTTCTTCTATAGAATCTTTTTGCGTGCTCAACAATCAAAGCATGGTACTCTTGATATAGTTTATAATCTCTAGGTAAATTTTTCTCAAAAAGCTCTTTTATTTCATCGTATTTTTCTTCGCTTTTAATCAAGTTTAGGTTTTTAAGCATTCTTTTAGTGTATGCATCAACTACAAAAGAAGGAATCTTATATGCATACAAGAGAATTGAGTCAGCAGTTTCTTTTCCAACGCCTTTTATAGAAAGCAGTTCTTCTCTTGTAGGAATACCTTTTTTATTCAAAAACCAATTTGCGATTGTCTTTAACCGTTCAGCTTTTTGATTAAAATAACCTGCAGGTCTTATCGCTTGTTTCAATATTGAATCATTGCAATTCAATATCGCTTTCGGCGAAAGTAGGTTGGCTTTTTTTAAGTTTATTAATGCCTTTTCAACCTGTAGCCACGAAGTATTCTGTGTTAATATTGAGCCAACGATTATCTCAAATCGTTGATTATTATTTTTTGGAATAGAATAGTCTTTTGGATGATATCTGCAGAACAGTGTTTTTTCAGAGCTTTCATCTAGCAGGGGCCACCAGCCTTGAGGACCATATTTTTTGAATAGCCTTTGATAGATGCTGAGGATAATGTTGTTTTTTATGTTGTTTTCTGTCTTACAATTTGTCATTTTTAGTAAATCTGTTTTTTTAATTGCTTTTTTCGTTTTTACTGTTTCCTTATATTTGTTTTGTTAATGCTAAAGAAGTGATAGAAATATATACCTAAATATATTTATAAAATATATTTTTTAAAATGTATTTTTCATTTTATTTAAGTGGTTACGAGATTTTTTATAGTACTTTGATTTTTCAATTAACAAAATGGCACTCACAGATAAATTATTGGAACATGTTGTTAATAAGTATGTTACTAAGGTTCAGAGAGATCCTAATCAATTAGATGCTGTTTTTGATGATTTAAAGAAGTATAGTGCTGGAACAGCTTTTGATAATTTTTTTAGCTGGGTGAAAGAAAATCCTGGGCCAAGAGAATTGTTTAAGAGAATCTTTGAGAGAGATGAAAAGCAAGTCAAAATGTTTTTTGATAATATGATAGTACATTCAGGTTTAGAATGGTTACTAAATAACAGCAAACTTGATCCTGAAAAAGAGTTTCCTGCACCTTTCACTTTGTTGATTAGCCCAACAATGAGATGCAATCTTAGATGTGAAGGCTGCTACGCATTTTCTTATGACAAGTCAAGCGATATGAGTAAAGAATTCTTTGATAGGATTTTAACTGAAGGAGAGGAAATGGGCGTTCATTTTTATACCTTATTGGGCGGAGAACCAAGCCTGAAAATAAAGGAATTTAAAGATGTATTTGAAAAGCATAATAAATCTATATTCCAGATGTTCACTAATGCAACCATTATGAACAGGGATGAAGAAACTCTGGAAACTATATTGGAATTAGGTAATATAATTCCTGTTTTAAGTGTAGATGGTCGAAAAGAGCAGACGGATCTTTTGAGAGGAGCTGGTGTTTATGAAGAAGTTCTAAATGTTGCTGAAAAACTTAAAGAAAGAAAATCTTTATATGGTATCTCTTTAGTTCTAACTAGGGATAACTTTGACGATTTGTCTGATTTAACCTTGTATGATGAATGGATTGATAGAGGCGCTTTATTTGGCTGGATTTTCTTGTATATGCCTGTAGCTAAAGGTTCCCATGTTGAGTTAATGCCGACTGCTGAACAGAGAAAGAAAATGTATGATGTCGTTCAAGAAGTGAGAAAGAATAAGCCATTTTTCTTAATGGATTTCTGGAATGATGCGCCTGCTGTTGATGGGTGTATTGCAGCAAGGAGATATGCTCATATCAATAATGAGGGTTACCTTGAACCTTGTATTTTTGTACACCAAGCTGTAGACAATCTTCATGAAAAGAGTTTGAAAGAAGCGTGGAATTCTGATTTCTTTAATGCTATTAGATTATATCAACCGCATACAGATAATCTTTTGCAACCATGCATGATTATTGGTAATCCAAAGGTGCTCAGAACGATTGATGAAAAATATAAACCAAAGTCTACAGATGGATATTCTGTTCAACGCATCTTTGAGATAGCAGATATACTTGATAAGTACGCTGAGAATGTTGCAAAGGAATTAGAGCCTTTCTTTAAAGAGAAGTATCCTGATGTTTATAGGAAATGGGAAGAAAGAAAAGCTGCACATACTGAGGGCTTTGACAGGATATGGTTGAAGTATTTACCAGAAGAAAAGAGAAAAGAGCTAGAGAAAAAGTATTTGTTGTAATTTTATAAATTTGTTAGTTTCTTTTTATTTTTACTCTACCTTTTAGCCTTTTAGCAGACGTAATTCTTCTTGTTTTATTTGAATTGACTTGTAACTTTTAAAGTGTGACAAATTTTTATATTGAGTATGTTTTTTTTAATAATATTATTGCACAACTAAACAAGTTTTTTAAAGGAATGACGCTTTTGAATTTTTGTGAAAGTTGGCTTTTTTGAGTGCTTTTGGTTTTAATCTTTAAGTAAAATGGTGATTTTTTATGAAGGATTTGGTTGAGATTAGGTTTCATGGTCGAGGCGGTCAAGGCGCTAAAAGCGCTGCCCAAATTCTTGCTGAGGCTGCAATGCTTGAAGGTAAGTTTATTCAAGCTTTTCCCGAATACGGTCCGGAGAGGACAGGAGCTCCTATGAAGGCTTTTGTAAGGATTAGCAATGAACGAATAAGGACTTATCAGCCCGTGATTAATCCTGATTTTTTGGTTGTTATTGACCCCAGCTTAGTTAATTTTAAGGATATCATTCTTGAAGGAGTAACTGAACAAACTGTTTTAGTTTTGAATTCAAAGAAATCAGTGGATGAACTTAGAGAATTCCTTAATTTTAATGGAAAAATCTATGTTTTGGATGCGAATGATATTGCTATAAGGAATATTGGCGTAAATAAATCTAATATGCCTATGCTTGCAGCGTTAGTTAAAGTAAGCAATTTAGTTGACATAAACAAAGTTATTGAGGTTTTCTCTGAGCATTTTAAGGACAAACTAAGTAAAGAAGTTTATGAAGGTAATATAAAAGCAATATGGGAAGCTTACAACGGGGTGAACTTATGAGCAAAGGTTGGAAGGAAATTCCTGAAGGAGGGTTGATTGTTGAGCCTCACACTTCTTTAGAGAATAAAACAGGCACTTGGAGAAGTTTTAAACCTGTATGGGATCCTGATAAATGTATTCATTGTATGTTCTGTGTTTTCTATTGCCCGGATAGTGCAATCCCTATAACCAAAGATGAAAAGCCGAAAAGATTGGACACAGATTTGAATTATTGCAAAGGATGCGGAATTTGTGCGAATGTCTGTCCAACAAATGCAATTGAAATGGTTGAAGAGGGTGATGAATGATGAGAAAAGCTTTAACTGGTGCCTATGCGGCTGCAGAGGCTATGAGGCAAATTAATCCAGATGTTGTGGCAGCATATCCTATTACTCCTCAAACTCCGATTATGGAGAGATTTGCTTACTTTGTTAACAATGGTTTAGTAGATACTGAGCTAATCAGAGTTGAGTCAGAACATTCAGCAATGAGCGCTGTTGTTGGCGCAAGTGCTGCTGGTTCAAGAGCTATGACTGCAACTAGCTCTGTAGGCTTAGCTTTAATGTTTGAAGTAGTTAATGCGGCTTCAGGTTTAAGGTTGCCTATTGTGATGAATGTTGTTAATCGAGCTTTAAGTGCTCCAATTAATATTCATGGCGATCATTCTGATAGTATGGCTTGCAGGGATGCTGGCTGGATTCAGATTTATTCAGAGAACGCCCAAGAAGTTTATGAGCATACTTTATTAGCTATTAAACTCAGTGAGGACCACGATATTTTGCTTCCATCAATGATTATGCAGGATGGTTTCATAACAAGCCATAGTGTTGAACCTGTTGATGTTTTGGATGATGATGTTGTTAAACAATTTGTTGGTGAATTTAAACCTAAGCACAGTTTGTTGTTTGATGAGAATCCAATAACAATAGGAGCTTTGGAACTTTATGATTACTTTTTTGAAACAAAGAGGCAACAGGAAGAAGCTATGAACATAGTTAAGCAGAAATATTACCATTATGCTGAAGAGCTTTCTAAGCTTACTGGAAACAAATATCCTATGGTAGAAAGATACTTTTTAGATGATGCTGAAGTAGCTATTGTTGCTTTAAATTCAGCAGCTTCCACTACAAAGGTTGTTGTAGATAAATTAAGAGCTGAAGGAAAGAAAGTTGGATTACTTAAGATTAGATTATTTAGGCCTTTCCCTTACGAAGAGGTTGTTGATGCTTTGAAAAATGTTAAGTTCATAGGTGTGCTTGATAGATCCTTTTCGTTTGGTGCTAATGCTCCATTGTTTGGTGAAATAAAAAATGCTCTTTATGATTTAGATAATAGACCAAAGGTTCAAAGTTACATCTTTGGTTTAGGAGGAAGAGCACTTTATGAGAAAGATATTGTAGAAGTATTTAATCAATTGCTTGAAGGTAATGTTTCTAATGAAAAGAGATACTTAAATTTGAGAGAGTGATAAAATGAATATTACTGAAGCTGTTAAAAAACCAACTGCGCTTTCGCCAGGACATAGAGCTTGTGCAGGTTGTCCTGCGCCAATTATTGCGAAAGCAATTCTTTCAGTTGTAGATGGTCCTGTTGTGGTTTCTAATGCTACAGGCTGTTTAGAGGTAACTACCACAATTTACCCGCAATCTGCATGGAACGTTCCGTGGATACATAACACTTTTGAGAATGCTGCAGCAACTTTATCTGGAGTTGAAACTGCTTACAAAGCTTTGAAAAAGAAAGGTAAAATTGACAAAGATATTAAGTTCATAGCGTTTGGCGGAGATGGCGGAACTTATGACATAGGTTTACAGAGCTTATCAGGTGCTCTAGAAAGAGGTCATGATTTTACTTATGTCTGTTATGATAACGAAGGTTATATGAACACTGGCGGCCAAAGGTCAAGTGCTACACCTTTCGCTGCTAATACAACAACAGACCCTGTTGGAAAAGTTAGGAAAGGAAAGCAGGAATGGAGAAAGGATTTGATTAAGATTGCTGCAGCGCATGGAATAAAATATGCTGCGCAAGCATCTATATCTAACTGGGCTGATTTGTTAATGAAAGCAAAGAAAGCTATAGAAACCAAAGGGCCAACAGTTCTTTTAGTGCTGTCTCCTTGTGTTGCATTATGGAAGATACCAATGAGCAAAGCTGTGGAGGTTTCTAAGAAGGCAGTGGATTCAGGTTTCTGGCCTTTATACGAGATTGAGAATGGTTATGTTAAACTTAACTATGATCCTAAGGATAAAAAGATTCCTATAGAGGAATTTGTTAAGATGCAAGGGAGATATAGGCATTTATTAAAAGAAGAAAATAAGCCTTTATTAGAGAAATTACAAAAGCAGATAGATGAAGAATTTGATAAACTTAGAAAACTTTCTGAGTCAGGATTGCAGATTTTCTAAATTTTGTTTTTTATTTGTTGTCTTCTGTATTTATTTCTATCTGAAAGTTAATAAGATTTATATATTGAAGAGATTTAAGGATAAAATATGAACCTGTTCCTGCTTTTAGCCTTAATATACATATCTACTTTCCTTTTAGGGAGATTGCTTGAAAAAGTGAATATACCTTGGATTTTCGCTTCATTATTGCTAGGTTTAATCTTATCAGTTTACAATCCTTTTAGTGCAATAACATCATCGCAAACATTTAAATTTCTTGCAGAAATAGGCATGTATTTTCTTTTGTTTATTATTGGTTTCGAGATTGATTTGACCACTTTTAAAAAATATTCAAAATTTATTTTTAAGGCAACAGCTTTTATAATCTTCTTTGAAGCAATTCTTGGGGCATTGTTTATTCATTCTGTTTTTAATTATCCTTGGTTTATCTCTTTCGTAATAGCACTTTCTTTTGCAACTGTAGGTGAGGCAATTCTTATTCCAATACTTGATAAATTTAAACTTGTTAATACAAAACTTGGGCAAAGCATAATTGGAATCGGCGCTTTTGATGACATAATAGAAGTTTTTACTTTGATTCTGGTTATGTTTTTGATTGGTAGAAAAGCGGATGTTCCACATGTAAATCTCGCGTTAATTTTACTGTCACTTCTTGCATTATTTTCGTTGACTGTTTGGCTCACGAAACTTAAGAATCGAGGCTCTAAATTTGAATTCTCAGGAATTGAACATTTGCTTATTTTTGTGTTCTTTATCTTTTTCCTTTTCTTGGGCATAGGAGAATACGCTCATGCAACTGCAATTGCAGCAATCTTATCTGGAATTTCACTTAAAACTTTTATTCCTAATAAAAGGCTAAAGCTTATAGAAAGTGATATCAAAAGTATGGCTTATGGTTTTTTTACGCCGATCTTCTTTTTTTGGGTGGGCAGCACAATTAATTTTAATTCTATATTTTCTTATCCTTTACTGTTGTTATTAGTTTTAATAATTTCCAACGGTGCAAAGATTTTAGCTAGTTTGATTATAAGCAGAAAAGAAATGAGCAGGAAGGAAAGTTTTTTACTAGGGATAGGGCTTTCAGCGAGATTTAGCACAAGCATAATTATAATAAAAATTTTGTATGATAAGTTTTTGATAGATTCAAGACTTTATTCAATCCTGGTTGTTTCAAGCGCTTTTTCGGTATTTATACCTTTAATATTCTCATATTTGTTAACAAAATGGAATATATCAAAAATCAGAAATAAAGGTTCCTCATCTAAAATTGCATTCTACAGGGGCGTGTAATATGTTATCAACTCGGGGATTAACGAGCAAGGAAGCCAAGGAACGGTTGAAAAAGTATGGTCCTAATGAGCTTAAAAGGACCAAGAAAAAAAGCGCTTTAAAGATTTTTATTTCTCAGTTTACATCACCCTTAATTCTTATTCTTATTGGCGTGGCAATTCTTTCGTTTTTTTTGGGATATTTACCAGGTCAGGATTCTAACATAACGGACACAATTTTGATTTTAACAATTGTATTGATTTCTGGCTTTGCAGGTTTTGTTCAGGAGTATAAATCTGAGAAAACAATTGAAGCTCTTCAACGGATGGCAATTCCTAAAGCGAGAGTCATTCGTGATGGAAAAGAGATCGAGGTTTTAGTTAACGAGATTGTTCCAGGTGATTTAATTTTGATTGAAGCTGGCGATGTTGTGCCTGCTGATGCAAAGTTAATAGAATCCTCTGATTTAAAAGTTGATGAATCTATTCTGACAGGGGAATCAAGAGCTGTATCAAAAAAATCTTCTGATGAAATTTTTATGAACAGTTTTGTGATTAGTGGTAACGGCAAAGCTGTTGTTATAAACACAGGTATGTCAACAAAGGTTGGTCAAATAGCTACAAAACTTCAACAGATTGAGGAACAAAAAACGCCTTTTGATAAAGAGTTAGAGACTTTTAGTAAGAAAGTATCTTTTATGATTCTTGGTATAACAATAGTTATTCTTTTGGCAGGATTGTTAAAGTATAGTTGGTATATCTCTTTGCTCACAGCAGTTTCTCTGGCGGTTGCAGCAATACCTGAGGGATTGCCGGCAGTCATTGTTTTGACATTGGCAAGCGCAGCAAAGGTTATGTCAAAAAAGAATGCTCTGATAAGAAAATTGAATGTTACAGAATCGTTAGGTTCAGTTAATGTAATCTGCACTGATAAAACCGGAACGATTACTGAAGGTAAGATGAAGGTTAGGGAATTCTTCTTTGACAAAGAGGTTGATGCGGATAAACTTATAGAATCAATAGATGACTTTAGTTCAAAGATTACATTTACAATCTTGAATTATTGCAATGATGCAAAAAGTATTTTTAGGGATGGCAAAGAAGTGATTTTAGGAGATGAAACTGATGTTGCCATTAAGTATTTCTCTCAAAACAAACCATCTTTTGATTTTGAAAGATTAAACGAGATTCCTTTCTCAAGCAAGAGAAAGATGATGAGCGTTCTTGGTAAAATTAGAGACACAAATTATATTCTTTCAAAAGGAGCTCCTGAGGTTCTCTTAGAAAAATGCGAGTTTTATTTAAGGAACGGTCAAGTGATAAAGTTAACAAAAGAGATTAAAGAAGAGGTAATGGCTAAAAACAAAGAATTTGCTCAGAGAGGAAGAAGAGTTTTAGGTTTTGCATATAAGGATAATATTGGTTTTTCAGGCATAGATAATCTTGAGATTTTGGAAAATGAATTGATTTGGGTAGGATTATTGTCATTAAACGATCCGCCTAGGCCTGAGGTTAAGCAAGCTATAACTGAGTGTAAAAGAGCAGGCATAAGAGTTATTATGATTACGGGTGATCATCCTGATACAGCTTTAGCAATCGCTAAAGAGGTAGGCATTGAAAGCAAGGAAGCAGTTGTTGGCAAAGAAATTGACAGCATGAGTGATTTTGAACTTGAGGAGAAGCTTAAGGAAGTTAATGTTTTTGCTAGAGTTGATCCTATGCATAAGCTCAGGATTTTAGAGATTCTGCAGAAAAATGATAATATTGTTGCTATGACTGGTGATGGCGTAAACGATGCTCTGGCTTTAAAGAAAGCTGATGTTGGTATAGCGATGGGTATCAAAGGAACAGATGTTGCTAAAGAAGCCAGTGACATGATTCTTTTAGATGATAATTTTGCAACAATAACTGCTGCCATAAAAGAAGGAAGAAGAGTGTTTGATAATATACGAAAATTCGTTAATTATTTGTTTGTTTGCAATTTTGCTGAAGTGGGTGTATTATTCTTAAGCACTTTGCTATTAACATTAAAAGAACCTGTGTTGTTGCCGGTTCAATTGTTATGGGTCAATTTGCTAACTGATGGTTTACCAGCTTTGGCTCTTGGTATAGATCCTGCAAGAAAGGATATTATGGACCAGCCTCCAAGAAAGAGAAACGAGCCAATAATCAATAAAACATTAGCAACATTAATCCTTTCAATTGGGACAAAAAAGATGTTAATGTTATTTCTAGCATTCTTCCTTGTTTTGCCTCTTGGCTTAGAGAGAGCAAGAAGTGCTTTATTTACAGGTTTTGTTCTATATGAGTTTGTGAGGATTGCGAGCATTAGGGCCCAAGAAAAGTTAAGCTGGTTGTCTAATAAATGGTTGCTTTTTGCTTTGTTCTTTTCATTAGCTTTACAACTTTTCGTAATTTATAGCCCTATTAATCAGTTTTTTAGAGTAGTGCCTTTAGCAGGATTTGAATGGACTGTTTTGATAATCGGAACTTTAATTAGCTATGCTCTCGCAATAATCATAACGAAGATTGTTTTAAAATTCGTAAAAGAATAAATTTTTTGATTAATCTCTATTTGTTTTCTCTATTAGTTTTTAATCTATTTTTTATATCGCTTCCGCGACGAAAATATTATGCTTAACTCTTATGATTCTTGCTTTCTGGAATTCGCCTTCTTTCTTCTTGGAATTCAGTAAGCTAATTACTCGGTTAATCCCTGGAACAACAGCAAGTTTTTCGTTTTTAAATCTGCCAAAAGAGACTATCTTTGCATTTATTATTTGATTTTTTCTGAATGGCATGTCAAGAACCTTATCTTTCTTGATGCTAAAATCAAACTTCGTTAAGTTTACCTTATACATTCTTTCCCATTCCTGGAGTCTCTCATAAAATTTTTCAAAAGATATTTGCTTGACAGGTTTTTTTCCTGTTTTGTACTCCAAGAAGTTCTGGATTGCGACTGTTATTTTATTTTTTGCTCCAAATTTGATAATCTCTTCAATTTCCATATCATTGATTCCATTTAGATATACAGGTGCGATTACAGCTTCTATTTTTGTTTGATTTTTGATAAATTTAATCAAGCTAATAATTCTTTCAGTGTTGTATGATTCCTTGTTAGAGAGAACTTTTCCTAGGCTATTGCTTATTGCGTTTAATGATATGTTTACTTGATCTAAGCCTGCTGATTCAAGTTCTTTTATCTTTTCTTCGCTTAATAATGTGCCGTTAGTTATGAGAATTACTCTTTCAATTTTAGGATTTTCTTTAGTTTTGCTAATTAATTCGTTAAGCTTTGAATATAGCATTGGTTCTCCGTGGGCATTGATTACAACGGTAACTTTATTCCTCTTTAATTCTATGAGTTTATTCAGCTCAGAGATTAAATAATCAGATTCAACAACAAAATCGTTTTCTCTTTTGTTTTCATCAACTGAACAAAAGATGCAATCCAAATTGCATCCGGTAATTGGTTTTACTTCGACCCAATTAGTATTTCTATCGACTATGCCAAAAGCATTGTGGCCTATTAAAGGTATGCCTAAGTTAGAGTTGATGTACTTTGTTTTTTTGTTCGTGATGCTGTTGATAAGATAATCATTGATATCAATTAGAATTTCATTGACTAATGCATTTAGTTTTGCTTCGTCATCTGAATATATTATTCCATCTTTCGTATGGAAAATTTTATGGAAACTTTCGTCTATTTCTCTTGAGATAAAGAATAGTCTATACAAATAAACTCTTAATTCATTTTTATGAGCATAGAATTTCAAGTCATTGAATTTATAGGAATGCATGTTTAAGTATTGATTAAATTAATTTATATTATTTTTGTACTGTTTGGTTTTCCCAGTAATAAATGCC
>CAYQFL010000007.1:0-33917 GCA_964416905.1 uncultured Methanosarcinales archaeon
TCCTCAGGTTGGCAGGATTACAGAACTGCAAATGTTTACATCTATAAAAATTAGAGCAGAATATACGTAAGCTATTCGAAAAATTTAAATATAAAAATCACTATTTAAGATAAAGTTTAATTTTATTTTAATTCAATTTATCCATCAAGGCCTCACAGATTAACGCCCTACATAACTTAATATTCATGAAGTATGATGAAGAGTTTATTAAAGCTGCGTATAATGCGTTTTCATTAAGATACTTAATTCTAAATTCAGAAAGATTTCTTCAACACCAGATGTATGAATTCTTATCTTATTTGCCTTCAGATGCTGTTATCTTGGATGCCGGCTGCGGCACAGGTCGAGACACAGATGTTTTCTCTGAAGAAGGTTATACTGCTTATGGCATAGACTTCTCGCCTAAGATGATTAAAGAGGCGAAAAAGCATTACAAAGGCAAGTTTTTAGTGAGAGACATTTTAAATACCAAATTTAAAGACGAAAAATTTGATGGCATCTGGGCAAACGCTTCTTTGATTCATATGCCAAAAGATAAGCTTGTTCTGGCGCTTAGAGAGTTCTTCAGGATTCTAAAGCCGAACGGTTTTCTGTTTTTTAACGTTATGAAAGGCTCGAAAGATATGATTGAAATAGAAAAGAAAAACTTCTACGAAGGTAAATTGCCAATTTCTTTTTATGAAAAAGATGAAATTAGTGAATTAGTATCAAACAATGGTTTTCATGTTGTAAAAACTTATGTTGAGACTGATGATACTCATGAATGGATTGATCTTTTATGCAGAAAACGCGCTTAGGTTCATGTTAATGATTTCTAAGTTTTATTAATCTCCACAATCACAAAATTTAAAACACTTAACTTCTTGTTAATTTCTTATGAGTTGGCAGATAAAGTATAGACCAAAGAGGATTAAAGACATTGTGGGCCAGAATTCAGCTATAGAAAAACTTGTTGATTTTATAAGTAGTTATAAGAGATACTCAAAAAAAGCAGCATTCCTTTATGGTCCTCCAGGTGTTGGTAAGACCTCTTCAGTTTATGCTATTGCTAATGAATTAAACCTTGAATTAATTGAATTGAATGCCTCTGATTTCAGAAATAAAGATATCATCCAGAATATTGTGGGCAATGCAATAGCTCAAAGGTCACTTTTCTTTAAACAGAAAATAATTTTAATTGATGAGGTTGATGGCGTTGCAGGCAGGGAAGACCGTGGAGGTCTAAGTGAAATTGCTAAGATTATAAAAACAACCACTGTTCCAATAATTCTAACTGCCAATGATCCTTTTGATAGCAAGTTCTCTTCGCTTAGGAAACTTTGTTTGATGATAGAATTTGAAAGATTATCTTATAGATCCGTTTTGATATATCTTAAGAAGATCTGCGCTATTGAAAACATATCTTTTGAGGAAAATGCTCTTAAGAAAATAGCAATAAACTCTCACGGCGATATGAGAGCCGCAATTAATGATTTATTTTTAGTTGCAGCCTACGATAAAAAAGTAAATGAAGAGAACCTTTCAGTTCTTCCAAGCAGGGATGTAGAAGAAACTATGATGCAGGCTTTAGTCAAAGTCTTGAAGGTTAAAGATTTTAATGTTTCCAGAAGAGCTTTTGACAATGTTTCCTTATCACCAGATGAATATATCCTTTGGATTGAGGAAAATATGCTTAAAGAGTATGAAGACCTGGATGACATAGATAATGCATTGGATGCACTTTCAAAGGCTGATATTTTCATGTCTCGCATAAGACGGTGGCAGTACTGGAGGTTTTTAGTGTACTATCTTGATTATATCACTGCAGGGGTTTCCCTTGCCAAAAAAGAGCAATACAAAAAGTTTGTTTCTTATTCAAGGCCAAGAAGAATGTTGACCTACTGGATTTACAATAATAAGTACAAATTATTGAATTCTGCTCTCGTGAAACTCTCAAAAGTACTGTATTCTTCTCCTAACAGAATAAGAAGAACGATGCTTCCATTTTTGCCAACCTTATTGAAAAACGATTCAAATTTTTCAAAATATTTAAAAAATGAAGTGGGATTAACTGATGAAGAAGTGCTCGCTTTAATGAAATAAGCTGTTATTTTTATTTAAGGTGATTAAATGAATCTCGAAGAACTTTATTCCTATGCGAAAAAGTATGGTTTTGTATTCCCTAGTGCTGAGATTTATGGTGGGTTTTCAGGTTTCTACGATTTTGGTCCTTTAGGTGCAGAGTTGAAACGAAACATTGAATCATTATTATGGAAGAGATTTGTGACTCAAAAGAATTTTGTGGTTGGCATAGATGGTTCTATTATTACAAATCCTCAAGTCTGGAATGCTTCAGGTCATACACAAAATTTTACAGACCCTGTTTTAGTATGCAATAAATGCAATTCCAGGTTTAAAGCAGATTCTTTTGTTGAGGACCTTACTTCAGAACCTGTTGAAGATTTAGCTTCTTTTATTGAAGAAAAAAAACCAAAGTGTCCCAACTGTGGTGATGAACTAAAATTTCTTGGACGAACAAACTTAATGTTTGAAACCGTTGCTGGAACAAAAGATAAAACTTATCTTAGACCTGAAACTGCTCAACTAATTTTCATTAATTTTAAACAAGTTATGAACTCTTTTAAGATTGATTTGCCTTTTGGCATTGCTCAGCTTGGTAAGTCCTTTAGGAATGAAATTTCGCCAAGGGATTTTCTTTTCAGGCTGAGAGAGTTTAACCAGTTTGAGATTGAATTCTTTGTTGATCCTGAAGAGGCAAATAATTGTCCTTTCTTTGATAAAATAAAAGACAATAAAATCTTGATTTTGAGTGAAGAAGACCAGAAGAATAAACAAAAAGCTCGAAAAGTAAAGATTAAGGATTTATTAGGCAAAGCAACCCAATGGCATCTTTACTGGCTATGGGAATTCTACCAGTTCTTTGTGGATTTAGGTATAAAGCCTGAGAATCTTAGATTAAGAGAGCATCTTAAAGAAGAATTAGCGCATTATGCTAAAGCTTGTTTTGACATAGAATACAAGTTTCCTTTCGGATGGAAAGAAATACATGGCTGTGCTTACCGTTCAGATTTTGATTTAAAGCAGCACCAAACCTTCTCAAAGACAAAGATGGAAGTGTTTGATCAAAAGAAGAATAAAAGATATATCCCTCATGTTATTGAACCTTCGCAAGGTATCGAAAGGGCTTTCCTAGCAATAATGTTTGAGGCTATTAAGGATGATAAACTAATGATAAGTAAGCAGTTAGCTCCAATAAAGGTTGGCATTCTACCGGTTTTCAATAAAGATGATTTTGTTGGCAAAGCAAATGAGCTCTTTGAAGAGATTACTAATAAAGGATATTCCGCAATGATTGATACTAGGGGACCTTTTGTTAAGAGGTATGATTATCACAATAAGATTGGCACATTCTTGACGATAACACTAGATTATCAAACTTTAGAAGACGGCTCTTTCGTAATAAAATTTAGAGATGAGGATAAACTAGTTAGGGCTAAGGATGTTAATGAAGTTTTCAAGCTTTTAGAAAACTAACCTTGTTTTATTTTCTTATCAATTGTTTTAGCCATATAATCTTCGTATTCATTGTTTAACTTTATTGCAAAGTACTTGAAAAGTTTTCGTTCTTCTCTGGTTAAGTATGTTAGTTCTTTATCTTTCCTATGAGATAAACATGCTTTGTCTAGAAGGTGAGAATAATATCTTCGTTCTCCTAAGGGGATTAATAGTGGGAGTATTTCTTTAGAATATAAGTAAGCATTAGACCAGGTTCTTGCGCTTCTACCGTTTCCATCCGAGAAAGGGTGAATTCTCACAAAATGATAATGGATATGGAATGCTTTTTGTATATAATCAATCTTTTTATTCTTTAAAATCTCCTCTTCAACTCTTCCAAGTTCGCATTGAATTTCATAATATGACTGTGGCGGGATATATTCTGCTCCGTTAATTAACACAACCTTATCCCTTATCTTTGCTCTATCGTCTATTATGCTTAATATTGCAAATATCTCTGATAAAGTTGGCTCGGATTTTTTATGGTATACATCACAGAGTTCTCTGAATGCTCTTTTAATGTGAGAAATCTCCTGCTTTACCTCTCGCTTTATGCCTTTTTTGGCTGAAGGATTTAAGTCTTTTAAAAATAGCTTTTTTGCAAAATCATACTTGTCCCTCTCAAGAAGATAAGCATTTAAGACGCTTTTGCTCTCACTGTTAAATGATTTTGAATATTGCTCCTGTTCCTGATTTTCTATATTCGTTGTTTTTTCCGTATCTATGATTTGTTTTGAATATTGCTTTCGTTCGTGGTTCCATGCTTCTATTGTAATTACTTTTTCCTTTTTTTTACCGCATTTCAATACACGCTCGCATTCGTCAGAAAAAATCAACTGTCTATTCTCGTAAATCTCAGAGATTAACTCCTCCAAGGTTGGATTTTTATAGCGGGGCATGAATAAAATAACAAACAAGTGATATATAAACTTTTCGTCACCGTGAGGTAACATCAAATTTCTTTACATAATCTTGAAATCTTTTCAAGTCTAGCTGTGTTACATTTATATTGTTCTAAATGAATAATTTATCTATGGTTATTAATCAAGAGCAGTTTCAAGTAGATTTTAAAGATTTTACAGATACAGAGCTTTTATCTTTTCTTTTAGATGCTAAATCAGATATTTTTGTTAAAGAAATCCCTCTCTCCCAGGTCTTAAATTCTGATGCTTTTGAATTAATAGATGAATTAAGTTTAAGCTTTGATAAGGTGATTAAAATAAGAGCTCTTCAAGAATTGATAAAAAGGGTTAAGGGAAATAGAACTCTTAACAAAGTAAACTCAAGCAGGGATGTTTTCAACCTGTTTTTTGATGAATTAAAAGATAAAGAACAAGAGCATGTTTTTCTTTTGGCTTTAGATTCATCAAACAATATTCTTGATAAGAGCCTGCTTTATATTGGAACATTAAATGAAACAATTGTTCATCCAAGGGAAATTCTTAGGAAATTATTCAAAGTAGCTCCTGCAAGATTTATCTTGGTCCATAATCACCCTTCAGGGGATCCACAGCCTTCAGAAAAAGATAAGAAGATTACTTTAAGAATAAAGAAAATTGCTGATTTAATCAAGATTCCTTTATTAGACCATGTGATTATAGGCTTTAATGATTACTACAGTTTCAAAGATTCTAAGTTGATTTAAGTTTAAAAGATTGGTAATGATACCAGGGCTGGAATCCCTGAGCTCATACTTATCACCCGGGAGCGGGAACCCTGGCGATAATATGAAGTGTTAAAAAGAATTAAAAATTTTTTGAAAGCTCAATATAAATCAATATTTTTCGAAGCCTTCCATGAAGCCTTCTTCCTCTGGAGAGATTTCGTCGTCTTCTAATAAATCAGTAGCTTTGTCTTCTTCGAGCACGAAATCCTCCTCTTCCGCATAATCTTCTTCGTTTTCAAACATCTTAATTAATTTTGAAGGAACTGCGTTTTTAATATTTGTTATGTTAAAAAATATATTTTGTAGAACACAGTAATACTTTACTCTTTTTTAGAAGCATAAACTCGATAACCGCTTTTTTTACCAAGAACAACAGAGTTTCCAAAAACTTCGTTCATTTTCTCCATTAAGCTAACGCCGCCTTTTTTGTGCCTTGCTACTAAGTTTAAATAACCGCCTTTATTTAAATGGTCAAAAGATTCTTCAATTAGTCTAAAGCAAGTTTTTTTGCCAGCAGTTTGTGGCGGATTTAAAAGAATAAAATCAAAAGGTTCATCTATGTTTTTTAATCCATCTGATTTGATTACTTTAATCCTGTTATTGAGCTTTAGCTTTTTTGCATTTAATTTAGCAATTTCAACAGCTCTTTCATTAATGTCGCTCATAGTAACTTTAATATTAGGATATTTTGTAGCAAGATATAATCCAACAACACCATAACCACATCCTAAATCTAAAACCTTAGAGTTATCTTGCACATTGTTGTATTTCAAAAGAACTTTTGTTCCTAAATCAACTTTGTCTTTTGAAAAGAGGCCTGTAGCACTGAACAATTTGAATTTAACAATACCATCATCAAACTCAATCTCTTTAAGTACTTTCTTTGATGTGGGTTTTTCTGTAAAGTAATGTTCCATTGCAAAAATAAAAAATCAAAAACTTTATATAATTTATTTCTTAATTCTATTACAAACACGCTTATTTTTAATGCCAAAGGAGGTTAAAAAAATGTTTGACTTTTTTAAGAAGGTTCGAAGAAGCACTAATGAGTATGATATTGATGAAGGCGAGAGCAATTATGTTGAACTAGATACTGATAAACTGGGTCTTAAAGAGAACACAAGAAAGATTCTAATAAAGCCTTTTGAATTAACTGATTTTGCGGATACAAAACCAATAATCGATGCTTTAAGGGAAGGCAATGTGATTGCTTTGATTAACATAAGGCCGTTGAAAGAGAAAGATCAGATGGAAGTTAAGAGAGCTGTTGTTAAGATTAAGAAAACTGTTGATGCTATTGATGGCGACATTGCAGGTTTTGGTGAGGATTATCTTGTTGCAACGCCTCCTTTCGCAAGAGTCGAACGAAGAAAGAAACCTGTACAAAAACCAGAGCCTCAAGATGATGATTTTGTGAGCTTGTAAATTGTTTTATTTTTATTATTCTATTTCTTTTTGTTGACTAATAACAAAGCTGTTTGTTTTTAAAACCAATTATAGAAAGGTTTATATGTAAACAGGTGTTCCCACTTTATAGGAGTACCATCCATTAGTAAGTCTTGAATCAAAATTAAAGTATAAAAATAGTGAGTAAGGAAAGACCAAAACAAATAATCCTGAATGATAAAAATGTATGAATATGAATGCATTCGTTGTGGAAAAAAATCGTATTCTTCATCAGAATACAGCTATTTAAAAAAGAAATATAAATACTGTGATAACTGCGGAGATTATATCTTTTATTCACAGAGAGAAATTGAAAGACATCGTGATTATAAAGGCTGGTTAGAACGAGAAAGTAGTGCTTTAGAGAAATTTATTCTTGAAACTAAAAAACTGAAGGATAAACAATAGGTTTACTTTTATTTTTAGTTTTATCTACAAAAAACTTTATAAATCCTTTAGAATTCTTTGATTTTCGTGATAGAAAATGGTAGAGTTCAAGATAGTCGTTTCTGATCCAAAAACAGGAAAAAGCTACTCCTTTGAAGCAAAGGATGATGTTGCTGAATCGCTGATAGGCAAGAAAATCGGCGATAAGATTGACGGTAAACTAATTGAGCTAGAAGGTTATGAGCTAGAGATAACTGGTGGTTCAGACAATGCTGGTTTCATGATGAAGAAAAGCATTGAAGGAACCCAGAGGAAAAGCATTGTTGTTCCTAAGGGAAAAGGTTTCTGGAAGACAAGAAAAGGTGTTAGAGCAAGAAGAACCTTCGCAGGAAACACGGTTTATGAAAAAACAGCTCAGATTAATTGTAAAATTATAAAGTACGGTAAAAAACCATTGGAGAACCCAACAGAAGAAAATGGCCAAGAAGAAAACTAAGATTGATCCAGAAGTTAATATTGGGTTAGTAGGCCATGTAGACCATGGTAAAACCACGCTTGTTAAAGCATTGTCTGGCAAATGGGTAGACACACATTCTGAAGAAATAAAAAGAGGCATAACCATTAGATTGGGTTATGCCAACATACATTTTTATGAATGTCCTAAATGTAAAGGACCTGAAAGATTTAGTACAAAATCTGTTTGTCCTCACTGCGGTTCTGAAACAAAGTTATTGAGAACAGTTTCTTTAGTAGACGCTCCAGGTCACGAATCTTTGATGGCTACCATGCTTTCAGGAGCAGCTATTATGGACGGCGCTTTGTTGTTAATCGCAGCAAACGAAAAATGCCCTCAACCGCAAACAAAAGAGCATCTTATGGCTTTAGAAATCATTGGAATTAAAAATTTAGTTGTTGTTCAAAACAAAATAGACACAGTAAGCACAGAACGAGCTATGGAAAGCTATAATGAGATTAAAGAGTTCTTGAAAGGTACTGCTTATGAGAATGCTCCAATAATCCCTGCTTCAGCTCAACAAGGTATAAATATTGATTTAATTATCCAGGCAATACAAGAAACAATTCCTACTCCTAAGAGGGATGTCAAAGCAGACCCATTATTCTTTGTAGCTAGGTCTTTTGATATTAATGCTCCGGGAACAGATCCTAGCAAGCTAAAAGGAGGCATACTGGGCGGTGCCGTAAAGCAAGGAGAATTTAAGATTGGAGACCAAATAGAAATTAGACCTGGATTAATAGTAGAAAAGAAAGGAAGATTAGAAGCAAAACCTGTTCATTCAACAATAGTCAGCATCAAAACAGATAGAGATGAAGTTGACAAAGCAACGCCTGGTGGAACTTATGCTTTAATGACCTTGCTTGATCCATCCATAGTAAAATCAGATTCTTTAGCAGGCAATGTCGTTGGATTAAAAGGTAAATTGCCTCCAGTTTATGATACTTTAGAATTAGAGGTTCATCTTTTGAGCAGGGTTGTTGGTTCAAAGGAAGAGCTTAAGGTAGAGCCCATAAAACTAAACGAAATCCTTATGTTAAATGTTAACTCCAGTGCAACAGTTGGTATAGTCTCAGAGGTTCACAAGGGAAAAATCAAATGCATTCTAAAAAGACCGGTTTGCGCTCAGCCTAATTCAAGAGTTACTATATCCAGAAGGGTTGGCAACAGGTTTAGATTAATCGGTTATGGTCTTATTCTATAATCTTAGAACATGAATCCTGAGTTTTTTGTCGATGAACAATCTTGGAAAGAGCATATTAATAAGATTAAAAGCTCAGTTAAACCTTTAGATAAAGATGAATCATTTTTTATTTCATCAATAATTGATAGCCTCACAGATTATCTATCTAAAATTAATGAAAGATTTACGCTTCTTTTTTCAGGCGGTGCAGATTCAACTCTTTTAGCTGTTTTAGCTAAAAAAGCCAAGAGAAATTTTGAGCTATTAAATGTTAGTTTTGAAGATTCTGAGGATTTGAGATTTGCAAGAAGATTTGCAGAAAAATATGGGTTCGAGTATCGGGAAAAAATTCTTGATGAGAATGAAGTTCTTTCAGCAATAAAAGTAGTTTCAGAACTTTTCAAAGATAAGGAATTTGTTGTAAAAGAATTAGCTTGTTTTGAGTACTTGGCTTTAAAAGATAGCTTAAATCTAGTTGTTTCAGGTACGGGTGCTGAAGAAATCTTTGCTGGTTACCAGAGACATCTTTTAGCTGAAGATGTAAATGAAGAGTGTTGGACTGGGCTAGAAAATATCTTCTGGCAGAGGGATCTTTATAGAGTAAAAGTTCTTTCAAATATAACCAAAAGAAAAGTTCTACTTCCTTTTCTTGATGAGAATTTGATAAGAATAGCGATGTCAATGCCCTCAGAGTTTAAAATTAAAGATAATTTTAGAAAGTACAGTATTGCAAAAGCTTTGCAAACCTTAGCTATTCCAGAGGAATATGCTTTCAGAAAGAAAAAGGCAGCCCAATACGGTTCAGGCTTAGATAAGTTCTTTGAGAAGCTAGCTAAGAAAAAAGGGTTAAAAAACAAAGCTGAACTCTTTGGCTTACTCTAAAATCTTTGAATAGACCTCTATAAATTTCTTAATGCTCCTATCATACGTTTTCTCAGCATCCTTTGGAAAAAAGCAACCTGGAATTTCACCACGTTCTCTGTGATACCTCACGCATTCACAGCATATGCCTTTCTTAGAGCAAGGATATGAACAAGTACACTGAGTTAGATTGATCTCCTTTTTGCATTCCATTTTTATACCTCCTTTAAAATCTTAAGCGAATAAATAAACTCACAATCTTCTTAGAAACAGTAAATAAGAAACCAAAAAACAAGACCAAAGCAATGTTAGCCGCGGAAATTATTTGAACACCTAAAGGCACCTTATTTGGCTTAGATTTAGCTTTCTCTTTAACCGTTTCATACATATCTGTTGTCTTTTTAATAACTTCTCTCCAATCAAATGCTTTAGCAGTTTCTCTGCAATTCTCGCACATGATTCGATAACTATCTTCTTTTAAATTTGCTATTGTTAAAACTTTTTTTGCGAACTCTTCTGGTGTGGTCTCTTTATCTAATCTATAACCATTGTAGTCATCGATTATCAATTCATCAACAGTCTCATTAGATAATCCAACAACAGGAGTACCTGTTGCTAAAGATTCAAGAATAACTAAGCTTTGCACCTCAAGTAACGCTGCTGACACAAAGATGTGTGCCTGTTCTAGGTATTTTACAATGTTTTCATGGGGAACAGGACCAGTAAAGATAACCCTGGATTCTAGGTTATATTTACTAATCATTTTTTTGATTTTGTTCAAATATAACTTGTTTAAAGTGCCTCCAACTAGAATTAGCTCAAAATTCCTAGGTAAGTGTCTCATAACTCTAATTAGATACTCTTGGTTTTTTCTTGGGATTATGTGGCCTAGGTAAATCAACCTTATCTTATCACTTTTTATTGATGGAATTTTAGCTTGTTTATACCTATCAAGGTCTTTTCCGTTTGGGATTATGAATAACTTTTCTTCATCAATAAACTTTTTGTGGTCATTCTTTGAGAATTCATTAAGGGCTACTATGCCATCACAGTATTTCAAGTACTCTTTAATGTATGGCCTGAATACTAGGAAATAAAAAATCCTTTCTAGAATCTTAGCCTTTGCAGGAAAGAAGAAAGCAACTCCTTTTGATGGTAATATATGACCTGTATAAAGGAAAGGGATACCTTTCTTGTGTGCATATTTCATAAGAATAGAATCTAAGTTAATAGGCTCATTTGAGTGGATTACATCTGGTTTAAAATTGTCTATAAACTCAAGGACAGCTTTTTTGTTTTTAGGGGTCCAGAAAGCTAATGTAATATTACCTTTGCCTTTGCTCTCTACGCCAAACACTGTAAGATTCTTAGTTTTTTTGATGATACCTGTTTTCTCAGCAGGTCTAATGAATGCAACCTGATGCTCTTTGGAAAAAGCATAAGCCATATCATAAGCAACTCGTCCTGTACCACCACCATACCCTTCTTTAAATGTGGTAAGTATAACAATTTTCATCTCATCACCAAAAGTTTAGAATGACTTCCAGGTTTTGTGTATCTCAAGTTAGTTCCGTATTTATAAAATTATCTCTCTTACAATATTTATTTTATTAATCTAACTCTCTGATCCAAGGGATCTCGTTTATTAGAACACTAGGGCTGCCATGGCCTGGTAGGATAGTAAGCTTTGGATCAAGTTCTGCTAATTTTTTAAGCGAATGTTTCATTTCATCAATATTGCCGCTAAAGAGATCGGTTCGTCCAAAAGTACCTTTAAAAAGCGTGTCTCCAGTAATAATAAAATCCTCAAACATAAAACAGAAACTGCCTTTAGTGTGTCCTCTTGTTTCAAGGGCTTTAAAGGTTATGTTCCCAAAAGTATACTCTTTTTCTCTTAGAAATTCGATTTTTGATTTTATCTCTTCTAATGGATTCTGCTTGAAAAATCCCTGATTTAATTGTATTATATTCTTAAAATCTGATTCACTGATAAGATACTTCTCAGCTTGAATTTTATTCATTCCAATAATATGATCGTAATGACCATGAGTTGCAATAACAATCACTTCTTTATCGTTTGTTTTCTTGAGAATTTTATCTAATTCTTCATAATCTTTCGTTCCCGGGTCGAAGATTAAGCAGACTTTATCATTATAAACTATATAACAATTTGTTCTTAGAGGCCCTACTTCAACTTTTGTAACGATCATATGAAAAACAAGATTTGATCTTTTTTATATTTTATTCCCTTTAATCAAAACCTAAAAAATTAAAAACTTTAATTAAATCAAGTGTGATTAGATGAGCTTTTTTCATCAAAGGTGGAGCAGGTTAGTATTTTTATTTATGGTTAGTAGACCATTGCTTTGGTTTATAGTATTTATCCCTTTCTTTTTAGGATTCTTTGAGAACCCTGTTAATTTTAATTTAGTAATGCTATTGCAAATTTTAGTGTTAACTTTCCCAATAAATTTTTTTGCTTATGCTATTAATGACATCTATGATTACGAAAGCGATAAATTGAATGAAAGAAAAGGTTCTGTTTATGGCACAATTATTGAGCCTAAAGATTATGCTTTTGTTAAAAAAATTGCTTTTTTGATGGCTTTTTTATCCTTATTTTCTTCGGTTCTTACCTTTAAAATTGAGAACATCTTGTTAATGGCAGCTCTCTTACTTTTGGTTTACTTTTATTCAGCAAAACCTGTTCGTCTTAAAGAAAGGCCGCCTTTGGATTCTTTATCTAACGGATTGATGTTCTTATTAGTGTATCTTTTTGGTTTTAGCTTAAGCGGTGGAAATATCTTTTCAGTACATTATCGGGTTTTTCTCTTAGCATTATGCGTATCAGGAATCCACGCAGTAACTACCATCATTGATTTTGATTCAGACAAAGCTGCAAATCATAAGACCTTTTCAACAGTGTTTGGTAAGAGAGCTGCAGCAATTTTCGCTTTTCTTAGTTTTACTCTCACGAATTTATTGTCTAGAAGTCCAAACTTGTTTGTAAACTTATTTATGTATCTTATGAATGTTGTTTTATTCTTGATAATTCTTAAACCTGAGAAGAGGTTTACATTTTTAGCTATAAAATACACTTCAATCGTTTTAATTTTAGCGTGGATTATAAAGCTCGTTACTTTAAGAGTGTAAGTAAAAACCAGAGAGCAACTGTTTATGATTTGAAAGTCCCTATGGTTTGCTTTAGAAAACCATAAGATTTAAGATGTACTTTTGTTTTTACTTTCTAAAATGAAAATTGCAATAGCCTCTCTTGGAGAAACTTTGGATTCAAAAGTATCGCCTCATTTTGGCAGGGCGCCTTACTTTGTTTTTGTGGAAGTTGAAAATAATGAGGTTAGGAATGTTAAAGCGGAGAGAAATCTTTTAGCTCAAAACCACGAACATGGAGCAATACCTCAGATGATGATAAAAAACAACGTTGACCTTGTAATTTCAGCAGGTATAGGTAATAATGCAAAAAATCATTTAGAACAGGCAGGTGTTAAACTAGTTCAAACTCAGATTATAACACTAAAAGAAGCTCTCCAGAATTTAGGAATTAAAGTTGATTAACTTTATTCTTATTTTCAATTATTTATGAAGTAGAGATAAAAGCATCAACATCGCTTAAGCAGCTACCGTCTTCATTATAGTAGATTGTTTCACTTTCATCATCCTTAACAGCAAATGCAGTTAAGTTCATAAGTAAATAATAATTATACAAGTCTATTAACACATCTTGCAGTTCACCATTGATTGTAACATTTTCAATGGCTATTTTTTTACAAGTTTCATTTGAGAAAAAGCAATTCTCTGTTGGATCTTTTTGATACTGGCAGTAATCTGCATAACTCCAGTTATTAACTCGCTCATCAGAACTTCTAATGTCATTACGGATATCTTCGACTATCGTTTTATTTAATATTGTAGTAATGCCACAACATTTACTTGGACTGCCGTTTAATAAAAGCCTGTTTAAGAATGACGGCGCATCTGGAGAATAAATATACCAGTTTTTTTCAATTAAGTTTTCTAAACAGGTTTTATTAGCAATATCCTCTTTATATTGCTCATAGCACTCTAATAACGCTTTATCAGATTCAGTTAATTCAATGCCAAACTCTTTTTCATAATCAAAAATCTTTTCACTTGGGCCAACATGGATAGTTAGATTATGTTTTCCTTGCGTGGCCCAAGTTGACATTGGGTCTCGGAGTCCTATGATTGGGATTGTTGTATATAAGCTAATGTTCCTTTGAATACTGAAGACCTGATTATTTTTCACAATACTTATGTTATATGGGAACTCTAGAAAAACGCTCATTTTAAAGCGTTCATTTTGACTTAAATTAACATAGAGTTCATCTAAAGAATAAGTAAAATTATAGTTCATGATTTTTAAATTGTCCTTAAGTTGGTCTAAGAATATTGACAGATTAAGTTTACAATTGCCTTTAGAGCCAATAAGATATTGCTTAAAATTGTCATTAAGGCCATTAAGGTCATCATAAGGTTTATTTCCAGCAGCAAATTTAGAGTTTGAAGCCATTTCGTTTAAAGCGCAATGACCAATACCTCTTATTACCAAAGGCATCTGGTAGCTTTCTATTTCTTCAAGCAGATCATTCGTGTTTTCTATTAAACCCTGCCATTTATGTATGTTTTTGTAACTAGTATCAACATTAGATGAAGGATTCATAACGACCAAAAATAGGAACACAACAATAACTATTGATGTGAATACAAACCCTTTTTTTCTCATGTATTTTTGCATTTTGTTTTATTTCTTATTAAATTTTCCAATGGATTCCTAAGATATTATCCTTTTTAACTGTTTGGTTAACTTAATGGTGATTACAGATTAGAGCCCTAAAAAACGAAAAACGTAAAAATAAAAACTCCTACCTAAGTACATGCAGGAAGAAATTTCTGTTGGTGCCTTGGTATTTAATGATAATTATGAGTTTCTTTTTCTTAGGAGAAGAGATAAAAAGGATTACTGGGAATTCCCTAAAGGTCATAAGGAAGAGGGAGAAGACGAACTAACTACATTAAAGCGAGAATTAAAAGAAGAATGTAATCTTACTGATTATAAGATTGTTGATGGTTTTCGGAGAGTAAGTTCTTACATAAACTCAAGGAATAACCTAAGAATTATTGTTGTATACCTGGTTAAAACAAACCAAGAGATTAAGTTAAGTGATGAGCATGAGCAATTCGCGTGGCTTAATAAAGAAGAGACGCGAAAGTTATTCAAAGAAATGATACAAAAACATGTGATCCCAAAATATTCTCAATGGCTAGAAATTGCAGAAGATGCTTTTAATTATTTGCAGATATAATCTTTTTCATTTTATAGGTTATTCTAGGAAAAAATTACGATTTCTTTTTGAAAATTTTCTTTAAAAGAAATTACAATTAATGATTTAAAATGAACGCTGAAAGTGAATCTGTGGAAGAAATCCCTGAATGGAAGATAAAGCAGTTGAACAAGATGCCCATAATTGAGAGCAGAATTGCAAAGAGCAAGGACGGCAGGTTTGTTATACACAAGATAGTTATAACAGATATTAAACCTGTGGAATACTATGAGAAAGTTATGGGCTGAATGTTTGTTTTTCTTTTTCTTTTTTTGTTTTTTATATTATAGCAATTATTGTCCTTACGATTCCAGACAATACTTGGAATCCGTCAAATGGCGGGATTGGTAGTAAATTAAAGAAGAACAGGAATATATTGATCTTAGCTGAGAACGCCCAGTAAACCCTTCTTTTTGGTTTATCAATATCAATCATCTTCTTAGAAACAAACCAGACTATTAGGTTTGCTAATGGCCCAGCAAAAGCAATAATCGCACTTTGCCAAGGCAGTAATCTTCCAATTATGCCCACATATCCTGGAGCAAAGATTACAAATGGAGAGCCTATTAATTTAAGCACTACACCCAAAAAAAGACCAAAACCTGAGATGTGAAAAGTAGCTGAGGCTCCAAAAGCCATCGCAGTAAACTTGTGCATTAGTTCATGAAATACAATGCCTGGAGCAACAACTAGCATTCCTTTAATAATAGAATTAAAATCAAAATAAGGATTATATGTCCCTTCTAATAAAGAAAACTTCTTGAAGAAGTCAGAGAAAATCCAGCCAATAACGAAACTCATAATGAGTAGGTTGATTATTTCTACGATTGTGATGATCATAGTGTCAAAGAAAATGAAATCAATTTATAAAAGTTATTAAATTATTTAATCCTCGTTGCTAATCTCCCTTGCAATAGAAATAAACTCTTCCTTAGCTTTGATCTTAGATTCTTCGTTTTCTCTTATGATTTTCTCGCTTAATTTTATTGAACCTAGGTATTTTATGTTATGCTTCTTAGCTAGCTCTTTTACAGTATCCTGCCCAAAGATGCCTGACATGTTTTCAAGAATGCCTATAATCTCCATATTAGTCTTCTTGCAGAAATCAATTGTTTTCTCTGCATCTGCTAAAGATAACTTTTGTGGCATTGAAACTATTAAAGCGGAAACTTTTGATTTTAAATATTGGTTAATCAACTGTGAAAAAGAAATGGTTTCATCTCCTGTTCCCGGTGGAAAATCAACTATAAGATAATCTAAATTTCCCCATTTGACTTTGGTAAGAAATTCAGATATGAGCTTGTGTTTTAAGGGTCCTCTCCAGATGACAGCATTTGACTTATCTTTTAATAGAAAATCTGTTGAAATTACTCTTAATGTAATATTATCCTGTTCGTTTTTGTATTCGTATGGCAAAATTAAATTATTCTCGTCCATCATCAATTGCGCGTCTTTAATCCCAAGAAGCAGAGGCACATTTGGTCCATGGATATCTATATCTAAAATTCCTACAGAAAAACCAAGTTTTGCAAACGCTAGCGCAACATTAACCGCTATTGTGGTCTTGCCAACTCCACCTTTACCAGACAGGACTGCTATAACATTCTTTATTTTGTTCTCGCTTGTTTTGAGATTATTATTGTTTAATTTTAGTTCCATGATCTTTTAGAAAGATAGCTATGTTTTTATTTTTTGTGAATATGTGCTTTTTTTTAAAGGAAATGCTTTTAAATAAATTCCGTTTTTAAATATTGTCGAAAAAGAGGCTGTGTTTTTATGAGCAAAGATTTTGTTTATGTGGATTCCAAGGATTTAATTGAAGAATTTTATAAACATGCTAAATCAAAGACAATTATCGGCATAGACCTTGAAGCAGAGAATAATTATCACCATTATGGATATTATGTTTCCTTGATTCAGATTTCTGCAGGAGATAAAGCGTTCATTATTGATGCGATTAAACTTTCTGCTAAAGATTTGATTCCAGTTCTTAAAATTCTCACAGATGAAAATATCGAAAAAGTATTTCATGATATAAACTTTGATTTTAGAATATTGAACTATCAGTATAAAACTCTCCCAAAAAACATTTTTGATACGAAAATCGCTGCAGAATTGTTAAATGAAGAGAAGGTTGGGCTAAAAGATTTACTTTATAAGTATTTTAATGTAATTAAACAGAAAAAGTTCCAGAAAGCTGATTGGTCCAAGAGACCTTTAGATAGAGAACTTTTAGAATATGCTGCAGGCGATGTTAAATTCTTAGTTGCTCTTAGAAATTTGTTAAAAAAACAACTTATTGAGAAAAAGTTATGGGAAAAAGCTAAAGAAAAATTTGCACAAGCAGAGAAAAAAGATTATTTTTTAAAGAAACAGAGTTATTTAGATGTAAGAGGTGTTGGCAATCTTTCAGAGTCTGAGCTCTCATTTTTCAAAGATCTGTTTGAACTTAGAGATAAATTAGCTAGAAAAGTTAACAGGCCACCTTTTTACATAATCTCAAACAAAAAAATGTTGGAAATCGTTAAAAATCCTCCGAAGAATCTTTCTGAATGGCAAATTATGAAAGGCGTGCATCCTATCGTGAGGAAAAAAGCTTATTATTTTCACAAGCTTTCAATAAAACCCCGAGGCAAAAGCAACAGAGAGTAAATCTTTTCTTGCTTTAATGTGATGAGCAAAATTTAAATAATCCTTGCTTGTTTTTCAGATTATGGATAAAAAGATTTTACTTTATCAATTCTCCACGATTAGAGTTTCGTTCATTTTGATGTTCGTAATTCTATTAAGCATAAACTCGGTTTCTGCAAATTCTTTTACCAATTTAGATAATACAATTGCAGAATTAGATAGTGGCGATACAGTAAACATAACTTTAAAGCTGTATGAAGTATACAAAATTAAGCTTGAGAATCAGAGTTATAACATTACTTTAAATTCAATCTTATTTGAGGAACCTTTTGATAAAGTAATGTTTACTTTTGGGGACTTCTATAATTTCATGTTAACGAAAGGTCCAACTGTGTCTTTGTCGATACCAATAAACTTGAGTACAGCATATTTTGTTTCATTTAAGTTATTGAACATAACTTCTCCGAAATTGATTGAACTAACAGTTTTCTTTGAAGAACGGGAAATCCCTCCAGAAGACATAATCCAGTGCAATGCGATTAATAACGAAACAGCTAATTCCAAGGAGAATTCCAGTCCTGAGAATATTGAACCTCAAATCGAGGATGCTAAAGAAGGTCAGGCTTTGGAATCAAAAATCCTGAAACAAATACTTGAGCTTAAATCCGTAGAAAATCTGTCAAACTTATCAAATCAATCAAATAAAACAGATGAAAAAAACTTGACTTCTATTCAAGAGGTTAAAGAAACAGATAAAGATGATGAAATTTTCATAAACACCTCAAAGGATAAAGATTCATCATTTCTCCCAAATATCTCAGATACTAACTCCTGGCTTTTAGCTGTTATTCTTACAATCATATTCTTCTTTTTAACATTAAGAATTATACTCAAAAAGAGGTGAATGTTAATGGATTTTGATGAGTATCAGGAAAAAGCTTTGGAAACAGACTTAAGAACAGCCATAAATGGAAACACTTTGCTTTATCCTGTCCTGGGACTTGCAGATGAAGTTGGTGAAGTAGTTGGAAAGTTTAAGAAACTTTATAGAGATAGAGCTGGAAACCTGGATGAAGAGTATAAGCAAGAGATTGTAAAAGAATTAGGCGATGTGATGTGGTATTTAGCAGTAATATGTGATAGGCTTGGTGTGAAAATGTCAGAAGTTGCTGAAAAGAATATTGAAAAATTGCATTCTAGAAGAAAAAGAGGAGTTATAAAAGGTAATGGCGATAATCGCTAATTACTAAACCTAAGTTGTGTTATATTTCTGTTTTTAAAATCACAAGTTCAAAAGTTTTTAAAAGAGCTCCCATTAAATCTTTTCATTATGAGGTATATCACAAAGCTTTTTCAAAGTGATTATTGTAAGTTCGCTTTCCTATTGTTTATTGTTTTAAGCTACTTTTTGGTGCCAAGACACGTTTTTTACGGCTGGTATCAGGTTTTGGCAATTATTTTTATGCTATCTTTTTCTTTGGTTATGACCTGCATTGTTAGAAACATCAAAGAGGAAATTGTTTTAGCCAGAACTTATAAGAGCTCAATTCTCGGAGTTCTGGCAACGGCTTTAGGGTTATCAGCTTTACAGGTTTGCGGTGCTGGCGCTCCAGTTTGTGGAGCTTCTTTAGGCATAGGAGTTTTATCCTCAATCACTCCAACATTTTTCATGAATTTTCTGGAGAAGTATTCTGTGTTGATGCTATTAATAGCAATCTCCTTTCAATTTTTAACCCTTTATTTTATGAACTGTTTTAAAGACCAAGATATTAAAGAAAAAAGAATTAGCAATCGAAAACAATTCTTGCTTTATAAACCAGAGTAAAACACGTCTTTTAAAAACCACAAAAGTTATTGTTACTAATCAGTAACGAAAGATTTATATATTTTAATACTTTATTCATTTTCATGGCTGATAAAAACATAGATAAATCTCTAATAGAGGATTTTATATCAGGCTTATACAAAGTAAATGATTTTATCACTGAATTTGACCCTGATATTGTCATATTCCCAATAAGAGGCGCTGTTCCTATAAATGATATGCTGAGGATCATTGATCGGAACAACATCTTGTCTAGGGACACAGAGTATTTATATAGCTCTAGTTCTGTTTACCGGGTTAATGACGTAATAAGGGATTCATTCAAAAACCTGCTTAAAGAATACCATCTTCCTGGTGAAAAAATCAAGATTTTAACAATAGATGAAGTTGTCTCTGGACATTCCCTTGCAAGGGAAGCAAAATATATCCGTATGGGTCTTTTAGATTACATTAATAGTAATCCTTATCTCTCTGAAAAGAACCTTGAAGACATTGTCTTGAAAAGTGTTGCTATCGTTGATACAAGATATCAAAAACAGGGAAAACCTCTCCAGAAAGGATACTTAAAGATGCTCAAACAAGATTTAGTTTATGAAGTGCCTGTAAGGGAAAATATTGTTATGGACAAACCTCAATACTGTCCTGTTAAGATGAAGAGGAAGGATTTACACACTTATTATCCTGAGATGGAACGTTTTGAAGTTTCTATAGATTACCTAAATCTATTGAGATATGTTGCTTCGGTTGTAGGTGAAAACCTAAAGCTGGTACCTCTCCAAAATCCTGAGGCGGTTCATTCTTCAGAAAGATTCGTGCCTGAAAAATACAAATCTAAGAGTTTTGATCACAAATTGAATGTTGTTTAATTGAAGTACATCTTTTTTTTGAAAAAATTTAAAACTTGTTAAGGTTAAATTTAATCTAATGTTCTTAAAAAACATTGTTTGGTCTGAGTCCTTAAGAAAGTACTTACCTTGCTTTGTAATTGTTTTAGCTGTCCTTATAGCATATTTCAACGTATATTCTAACTCTTTTCTATGGGATGATGAATTTTTGATAGTAAAGAACAGGTTCATACGTTCTTTTGAGTACCTTCCACAAATATTTACTTTACCGAGTGGAGCTGGAGCAAACAGGATAGACAATTTTTATAGGCCTATACAGATATTTTCTTATTTAATCATTTACAAGCTTTTTGGGTTAAGCAATTTTGCTTTTCATTTTTTAAATGTGTTTTTGCACGTTTTAAATGCGATTATCTTATATGTTATTTTAAAGAAACTATTTAACAACAGGGTTGCATTTTTAACCGCTTTATTCTGGGCGATTCATCCTGTTCATACAGAGGCAATAACTTATATGAGCGGCACAGCTGATCCCTTGAGCTTTTTATTCATGCTTATTGCTTTCTTAAATTATCTCTCTTTTAAAGAGAAATCTTCAATTAAACACCTAATCATTTCAGTCATTTTCTTCACATTAGCTTTAATGTCCAAAGAAACAGCTATAATTTTCCCCTTAGTTTTGTTGCTTTATGAAAAATTCATCTTACTAAAGAAACAAAAGCGGATTAAGTTTTCAAGTATGATTCGCTCATTTCTTTTTACGACCCCTTTATTTTTCGTTTCAGCGATTTATTTTATACTAAGATTAACAGTGCTAAATTTCGGGAATACTTTAAACCTCTATTCTACTGAGAACATATATACTCAACATTTATCATATAGACTTTATACCTTTATAGCAACCTTGCCTCATTACTTCTCCTTTATATTTTATCCAGTTCATCTTCATATGGAACGCAGCTTTCCTATCTTTATTTCAATATTATCAAAAGAGGTCCTTGTCCCTTTAATCGTGATAATTGCTGTAGTTTTAACATTATTTTTTGCTTTATTTAAAAATCATAAACAAGAAAATAACCCTTTTTATTTAGGCATACTCTTTGGCATTCTTTGGTTTTTCATCTTTATGATCCCTTTTTCAGGCATAATTCCAGCAAATTCAATTATTTTGGAGCATTGGCTTTATGTGCCTTCCATTGGTATTTTTCTCATTCTTGCTTTGTTTTTAGAAAAGCTGTTTTATAGAATACTAGATAAAAAATTACTTTATCTCCTTATCTTTGCAATAGCTTGTATTTTAGTAATACTAACAATAAACCAAAATGCTTTGTGGAAAGATCCTATTGTTTTCTATAATAATATCTTAAAATATGAGGAAGGAACAGCAAGAGTACATAATAATCTAGCAATGGCTTATGCAGATTTAGGAAGGTTAGATTTAGCTGAAGAACATTATCTTAAAGCCATAAATATTAGTGACAGCTATGCGGAAACACATTACAACTTAGCTAGGCTTTATCTTCAGCAAAATAAAACTAGGGATGCAATTATACACTTGGAGAGAAGCATTGAGATAAACCCTAGTTTTTTCTATTCTTATTATTTGCTCTCTCAGATATATGCCTCGCTTGGCTTAACAGAATTATCAAACGAATACTTAAAAAAAGCCCAGAGCCTTGAATTTTATTGCGGATAGTAGAATTTGTATCTAACTAGAGTTGAAATTGCTTTTAATCCGTCAACATACTTGATTTTCTTACCTTCCTTTCGTGGATAATAAGTTATGGGGACTTCTTTTATTTGAAGACCTGACTTTAAAACCTTTGCAGTAACCTCTGGTTCCCATTCAAAACCATTACTTTCGATTTTTATCTTTCTAAAAATGCTGGAATCAAATGCTTTATAACATGTTGGCTCATCACTAAGTTTTACTCCGAAAAGAAAATTGGTTAAAATGGTTATAACCCTGCCTCCAAGGTAGAACAAAAGTCTTCCTTCCTTTATTATTCGTTTTCTTTGTTTTTTATCTAAGAACCTACTACCATACACAACTTTCTCTTTACCTGAAAGAATTGGCTTTACGCATTTAACAATATCTTTAGGGTCATATTCTAAGTCGCCATCTTGTATTATAATTACATCTCCTGTAGCATTTTTGATTCCAGTTCTTACAGCAGCGCCTTTGCCAAGATTTTTCTTGTGTTCAATGATTTTAATTCTATGATTTGATTGGAAAGAGTTTAGAATATCTTGAGTATTATCAGTGCTTCCATCATTAACAATAATAATTTCTTTATCAAAATCTTCTGACTTTATGTCAAGAACTTTGTTTATGACTTCTTTGATTGTTGATTCTTCATTGAATACAGGAATAATTATTGAGACCTTCTTCTTCATAATTAAAAGCACACAAAAAATTAATTAAAAACTTATTCAACGATAATCTCTTGGTTTTCAGAGTATTCTATGCTTTCAGGATGATGTATTGCTTTTATGTCTTTCTCAATAGCCTTGAACTTCTTGTTAATTAGTATCTTTTTAACAGGATCCTTGAGTTTAATGTTGTTCTCATTTTTATACTTCCATATTGCGCTGTTAAGCTCTAAGATCTCTTGAGTTGAGAAAACACTCTCAATCTGTTCGTATTCAGGGAACTCTAAGTCAGCAGGCTCTTCTTCGTATAACTCCAAGTAAAGTTTAGTTGTCACTATTGGAATAATTGGGTAAAGCACTCTTAGAATCCTTTGAAGTACATAATTTAAAGTAGCCAATGCGCCTTGCTGTTCTTCTTTAGTAAATTGATTATCTCTATTGTAAGCTCTGCTCTTGACCATCTCTATGTAATTTGAAGCAAAAACTTCCCATAAGAAATTCTTTGTTCTTACTGCTGGATTATGGAAGTCATACTCTTCGAAAGCTTTATCAGCTAATTTAACAATCTCGTTGATTTCTCTCATAATCCATTTGTCTAATTCATTGAATTCAGGTTTAACGTTCTCATCCAGATTCTTGTTTAGAATGCTAACGAATCTGGCAACATTCCATAGTTTGTTTATAGTCTTGCTGGCGCCTTCAATCCTGTCATAACTACAGCTAAAGTCGCCTTTGTCAAGATTGCCTTCAATAGCAGCCCACAATCTGAAAGGTTCTGCACCGTATTTTTTTAAGATATCATGCGGGTCAATAACGTTTCCTAAAGATTTGGACATTTTCTTGCCATTAGGGTCTAAGATATGATGATGAATCCAGACGTCTTCAAAAGGCATTCTGCCAGTTAATTGGTAGCATCTGAGTAAAGTATAATAAAGCCATGTTCTAACTATTTCTTTACCCTGCGGCCTTAAAGTTACAGGGTATGTTTTTTCAAAGAATTCGTTGTCTGACTCATATTTTGATATATACAATGGCGAAACAGAACTATCAAACCAAGTGTCAAAAACTCTGCCGTCTCCAACAAACTCTTTACTACCGCATTTTGGACATTTTTCTATTGGAGGATTATCTTTCCACGGCTGGTAATATTTGCCTTTTTCCTCAGGGACAATTGTTTCGCCGCAGTTTTTACAATACCAAACTGGAACCTCAGTTGCGTAAATCCTCCTTCTGGAGATTGGCCAATCTGTTGTTAAGGAATCCATCCAGTTGTCTAAAATCTGTTTAGATGAAGGGTCATAGAAATTCATTGTTTTAACAGCTTCTCTTAATTCGTCAAGAAAATCAAGCTGTTTTAAGTAGAATTCTTCCATACCGATAAATTCTATTTCATCACCGCTTCTTTCGCAAATAGGAGTTCTATGCAATATTTTCTCTTGTTTGACAAGCAGGCCCTTTTCTTTTAGCATCTCTAAGATTTTTTCTCTTGCTTCTCTAACAGTTAAACCTTTTAGGAAACCTGCTTTTTCGTTCATTCGTCCGTCAATTGAAATTGCGATGATTGGCTCTAGATTTTGTTCCCTGAAGAATCTGACATCAGAAAGGTCGCCAAAAGACGCCATCATAACTAAACCAGTACCTTTTTCTAGTTTAGCTTGTGGATGTGCTTTTATTGGCACTTCTCGTTCATATAATGGCAGAATTGCTGTCTTTCCATCTAAATGCTTATACCTTTCGTCTTCAGGATTGAAGATAATCATTTGAACAGAGCAGATTAATTCAGGTCTTGTTGTTGCTATGATAAGGTCTTCTCCAGTTTCTTTGCATTTAAAGATAATGTGGTTAAAAGTACTTTCAATATTTTTATATTCAACCTCAGAATCAGCTATGGTAGTTCTACAGCCAGGGCAGTAATTGTTTACCCTCTGGGCTTTTACAATTAATCCTTTTTTCCATAAGTCAATGAAAGTATTCTGGGTAAGTATTCTATATTCTTCAGAATCAGTATAATAAATATCTCCAGGCTCGTTGCCTTTTTCCCAACTATTAAAACTAATTCCTAGCTTGAAGAATGAATCAATGGATTCCTCTGAGCTTTCTTCTAAGAGCTTTTTACAGTACTCTACAGCTTTTTCCCTTGGCAAGTCCATTAGGCTGACTTTGAACTTTCTTTCGGCAGCAGTCTCTATAGGTAAACCGTTCCTATCAAGACCTAAAGGGAATAGAACCTCATAACCTTTCTGCCGTCTATATCTTGCAATCATATCCATTATTGAATATGTTGTTGCATGCCCAATATGAATAGGAGTATTCACGTAAGGTGGTGGAGTGTCTATAGAATAGATTTTCTTTTTTGAGTTCTTGTTGAACTTGAACTTCTTGCTTTTTTTCCACATTTCTAATATGGGCTGTTCGAAAGATTTATCCCAAGTTTTCTCTTTAATTTCAGCCATTTTATCAACCTATTATTTTTATACAATTCACTTAAGAAAACTCTTGAAACATTACTCCTATAAAAAAATTTCCCTATCAAATAGATGATATATGATATAAACATAGAAAATACAAGCTTAAATTACATTTTTTTCTTTAAAAGTGATTTGTTTTTGTGTGGCATTCAATCTAACCAATCCGCCAATTGGTAGCGGAGCCATATGACTGTTGTGCCCAAAATCCTTAGTTTTTAGAATAGGAAACTTGAATTCGGAGAGTTCATCTAAAAATAATTGCTTTAAATCAACCTTATGTTTTGAGTCATCTACAAGAAAGTTTCCTAAAATCAGCCCTTTAATCTGATTAAAAACTCCAGCCTGCTTAAGATGGGTAAGATGTGCAAGTAATTCTTGAGGTTTCAACACATAGGATTCAAGAAATAAAACCTTTGATTCAAAATTCGGTTGATAAGGTGTCCCAAATAATTTAACAAGATCTGTAATACATCCTCCAATAAGTCTTCCCTCACAAATTCCTTCTCTGTAAACTTCCCTGTTATCAGAAGGTGGCAATGAATATGTTTCTTTTGGATTTATAAGAACATCATAGAATGTTTTTTCATCATACTCTGAAAACCATTCCCAGTTTGGATCAAATGATGAAGCAAGGTGTCCATAGAAAGTTATTAAGTTGCATTTATCAAAAACCGGATTGAGAATAACAGTCGGATCTGAGTGACCCATAATTATTTTTGGGTTTTTCTTAATTTCATCAAAGTTTAAAAACGGTAGAATCTGCGAACCATTCTCTCCACCCCATGCAAAGAATATTGCTGAGATTGATTTATTCTTAATCATTTCCATAAAATCTTCTGCACGCTCCTTCGCGGTTCCTGCAGTTATTTCTTTATGTTCTCGGATTGTTTTTCCTAAACATACCTTAAACCCCATGTTTTTTAGCTTATTACATCCCTTATCAATGATTTCAAGATGTTTCTTAGATAAAGGATTTGAAACAGCAATAATCCCAATTTTGCTGCCTTTAGTTAATTTCTTTGGTTTGATGATTTTACTAGCCATGTTGAACAACTTGGAAAGGGTTTATTCTTTAATTTATTTAGCAGTATAAAAAATTTCCCTAAGAAGAACAATAGCCCCGCCCGGATTCGAACCGGGGTCATCGGATCCAGAGTCCGATATGATTGGCCTCTACACTACGGGGCTTTATTACAAATTAGAGAAAGGATTTATTTTAAAATTTTTTCTAAAACTTAGCGTTTTAAAAGCGAATTTAAGCTATTAATCCTTTCTTTTATCTCTAAGATTTGATTTTGATTGTATAAGAGTATAAGCAAAGCATCTTCTTGGCTTCCTCGTCGAGTTCTTTTGAAATCTTTTTGGCAAATGTGATACTCTTTTATGAAAAACATGTAATTGTCAGCGATTTCATCAATCTCGCTAGGTAGATATGGTTTTCCTTCTAAGTACCATAATCTATCTACAATATTGGTAGGCATTTGTAACAAGAATTTAACATCCTGATTCTTTCTCAAAAATTTTATGGCATTGTACGCAGCATCATATTGAACAGCTCTTAGAGGTCCGTACTTTAAACCCCAACGTGTTTTATTGTCATAAAAAACTTCACCGCTTTCTAAATCATAATGTCTAATTACCATATTCTTAAACTTCGCAGAACCTTCAGTCAAGATTTTCAGATAATATGACCTTCTTTGTTTAATAGCTTTCTTGATTTTTGCGTAATCTTCGCCAATTTCTTTGATAAACTTAGCTTTTTCTTGGACGAATCTATTATAGTCTCCCATGATAAATCTTAAATCTAAAGCCCTTGTTGGGAAAATCCTTGATTCATCATTTAAATACAAATAGCTCTTCTCCTTAGGGCCTTTAAATTCAAGAAGCGGATGGAATACAGAATCAAATTCTTTCGTTAATTCTAGATTACTGCAATTTTCGTAATTATCATTAAGAAGAACTGTCAATTCAATTTTTGAGGCATAACCTTTCTCTAATCTTGCATCGCTTCCGACAGTACAAATAGTGTTATTAGTTGGGTTAAGAAGCTCGCAGATTGCCCCAAGCGTGATATGATTTGCATATTTTATTTTTCGATAGTATTCTTTATAATGATCTTCGAAGCTCGGCTTCCAGGAGACTGCTTCAATGATTTCTTCGAGTTCGTGCATTGTAAGACTTGGAGATTTTATATAGATATATATTTTTTGCGCTTGAATAAACACTAAGAAAAGGTTTAAACCGAAACATCAAGAAAACTTTAAAAATCGTGTTAAATTACGGTAAGATTATGAAATCATTAAAAATTGCGATAACGCTTTTAATACTAGGTGTATTAACCGTTGCAATTATATTCTTTCTTTATCCTTCTGGAACAAATCAATTACCTAAAGCGAGCGAGACAGGTTCAACTCAGGAAGGAATACAAAAAATAGTGAATGCAAATAATCGGTTTGGATTAGAACTTTACTCTGAGCTAAGCAAAAGAGACGAAGGAAATATCTTTTATTCTCCGTATAGTCTTTTTTCTGCATTGGCAATGACCTATGAAGGCGCAAATGGCACAACTGCAGAAGAAATAAAATCAGTTTTACATTTCCCAGATTATGATGTCCTTAGACCGAATTTTGCAGCGTTTTATAATGAAATCAATAAGCGTCATGCTTCTTTTGAATTAAAAACAGCAAACGCTTTATGGGTCCAGGAAGATTATCCATTACGTTATGAATACCTAAACACAATTAAGAATTATTATGGCGGTAAGGCAGAAAATCTTGATTTTATGAGAGAACCTGAGACATCAAGACAAATAATTAACAATTACATAAAAGAAGAAACTAATAATAAGATTGATGAGCTTCTTCCACCACATTCTGTAGATGCAACAACAAGACTCGTTATCACAAACGCAATTTATTTTAACGGTCGTTGGGCAGAGGAATTTGATAAAAAAAACACAAAAGAACTATATTTTAAGACTCCTACTGACATTAAGAAAGTTCAAATGATGTATATGAAACCAAAAACACAATTCAATTATACCGAAACTGACGATTTACAAATCTTGGAGTTGCCTTATAAAGGTAATAAGATTTCAATGTTGATTCTTTTGCCTAAGGGAAATTTAGATCGTATAGAACCTTTAACCATAGAGAGGCTTTCTCAATATAAAAAGAGTATGAGTGAAGTAAAGCTTGATGAGATTTATATTCCAAAATTTGAACTTGATACAAGTTATCCTATGAAAGAAATCCTAAGATCATTAGGTATGTCAACAGCATTCTCACCCGGAGCAGATTTTTCAAGGATGGTTGATGACGGCTTGTTTATCTCACAGGTATTCCATGACGCTTATGTGAAAGTTGATGAGGAAGGAACTGAAGCGGCCGCTGCAAGTGCAGTAGTTTTTACTATGGCTGTATCACGCCCAAAGAAGATTTTTAAAGCAGACCATCCGTTTATATTTATAATACAAGACAAAGATACTGGAGCTATCTTGTTCATGGGAAGGATTACAGACCCAACAAAATAAGAAAAGAATATTTTTTATTCTTTTAACTCAACTGTCTCATTTAATGAAGGAACATAACAATTGAATCCAAAGTTGGTAAGCTGTCTTTTAAACTCATTAATTGCATCTTCCTCACCGTGAACAATGAACACTTTCTTAGGTTTTTGTTTGAATCCCTCAAGCCATCTAACTAATTCCCTAGAATCAGCATGCGCCGAGAAGCTTTCAATTTTCCTTACTTCAGCATTAACTTTAACTTTCTCATTTAAGATTTCAACTTCTTTGGCTCCGTCAAGTATTTCTCTGCCTAAAGTTCCATCAGCTTGATAACCAACAAACAAAAGCATATTCTCTTTTTTCCATAACTGGTGTCTTAAATGATGAACTATTCTTCCTCCAGTACACATCCCGCTGCCTGCGATTATAATCGCAGGTTCCTCATAATTATTTACTCTTTTGGATTGACTTTTCCTTACTAAAAGCTTTAAATTTGGGAAGGAAAAAACGGATTTAAACTCGGATACTGCGTCAGAATCGTAACATTCCCTGTGTTTCTTAAACACATCAGTAGCTTTTATAGCAAGAGGACTATCGACAAATACTTCTTCAGGTGGAAATTTGTTCTGATTTAGGAATCTATGGAAGTAATACAACAACTCTTGAGTTCTCTCTATTGCAAAACTTGGAATCAATAGTTTTCCGTTCCTCTCGAAAGTTGTGGTAACTGCATCCAAAAGCAGTTCTTCCCTTAAAGCAACATCTTCATGAAGCCTATTTCCATACGTTGATTCAATAAAAACATAATCCGCTGAATCTATTAAAGTGGGATCATTTATGATTGGAACATTCCACTGACCCAAATCTCCTGAGAAAACAATTTTTGTACTTTTATCCTTTTCAGTCACGAACATCTCGATTATTGCTGAACCAAGGATGTGGCCAGCGTCTCTTAATCTGATAGAGATATCTTCAGTGATTTTAATCATCTCATCATAAGGTATTATCTTGAAAGAATCTATTGTTTTATCAACATCTTCTGTGAAATAAAGTTCCTTCAAAGGAGGCAGACCTTTTTGTGCCCTTACTCTGTTAATATCCCTTAAGTCATCGTATTGAATATGCACAGTATCCCTTAATATTACTTCAGTCAAATCTCTTGTTGCAGCTGTTGACCAAATCTTTCCAGAGAAGCCATAACGCACAAGTTTTGGCAAAAGCCCAGAATGATCTAAATGAGCATGAGTTAAAATTACATCACTAACTTCTTTAGGGTTAAATCTAAAAGGCTCATAATTCAGCTTAGTTATCTCTTTAGGACCTTGAAAAAGGCCACAGTCCACTAAAATTTTGCTTTTTTCGGTTTCAACTAAATAACAGGAACCTGTTACAACTTTCGCTGCACCAAAAACATGGATTTTCATAGAATTAATTTTTTAGTTAACCCTTTTTAAATCTTTGCAAAAATAAAAAATAAAGAAAAATGTTTACTTAATCTCGAACACTACATCTACACTGTATCTAATAGTTTGTTTTTCAGGCATAATTTCTGGAGTATTTGATTCTAATCCTTTTACATCGAATGCTCTGAATACAGGGTAATACGTGTTTTCGTAAGGTATTATCTTGATTATGTCGCCCAATTTAACGCCACTAGTTTCAGCTATGGTTTCAGCTTTAATGCGAGCATTTGTCAACGCTTCCTTTAATAGTTGTTCCTTTAATTCTTCTTGTTTTTCTTCAGAGATGCTAAAGTAAACACTTTGTATTTCATTCGCTCCAAGAGATATTCCATCTTCAATTATTTTACCTGTTAAATCCAAATTTTTTGTTTTCACACTGATAGTGTTTCTGGCTTCATAACCTAATTCAATAAGCTCTTGAGTCTTAGGATCCCATCGTGTTTTTTTGTTTAAACTATATCTTGTGGTCTCAACTTCGTATTTGTCTTTGAAAAAAGCAATGAGTTTGTTATTTATTTCCGTGTTTGCATCAATTGCTTCTTGAGGTGTTTCCCCTTCAGTAACTATTGAGAAAACTACTGTTGCTTCATCAGGCAAGACTTCCATAGTTTCTTGCTGATTTATCTCAATCTGGCCTTTTTCCTGGGCTCTTGGATTAGAACTTTGCAGCAACAAAATTAAAATGGCCAGACTTAAAAGTAAGTTAAGCCACACAAGCTTTTTACTATCGGTATTATGCATTTTCTCACCTTTTTGTATTTTTTATCTTTAGCAGTTTATATAAAAGTACCACAAAGATTATGAAAAAAACGATTGCTAAAATTAGGAATAGATGGTTAGGATAACTCTGATTAATTGTATTAGATAAATCGCTTGATTTGTTTAAGGCATGGCTTTCAATTGCTAGTGTTCTAGTTGCTTCTTCTGTTTTAATAGTGTTTATCGGTTTTGAAAAAAATTCATAGACATATTTTATTAAAGATATCATAGCTAAGGCCAAGGAACTGAATAAGGCAAAGACCACATTTGTTTCTGTTTTCCTAAATAATTTTTTAGCTTTCGGAGACAAAGTATAATATTTCCACTTTCTTTTTGTTTGCTCTTTTTCAATTAATCCCACTTTTAATAGAACATCTAAGTGGTCTTTAGCAGTGGCTGGAGAGATATTCAATGCATTTGCAATATCTGATAGAGTTAAATCCTTTTTTCCGAGCAGTTTTATAATTTCTAGCCTGGTTTTAACACTTAATGCTTTGATTGTATCGTAATCAAGTATTAAGTCTTTTTCGAACATTTTAGACTAAGTTGTTTAAACTAATGCTTTTTATATAATTTGCTATATGTTTAGGTTTTAAGCTAAAAATTAATTCAGATTTAGGAAGTCTCACTTTTTGGACTTTTTTATAATATTGATTCTCGTAAATTAATCAAAAACTTTATAAAACTAAAAGATTAATCCAGACTTATGGAAACTGAAGTCAACAAAAAATTTTCAGGAAGAGGCAAAAAGGAAGCCGATAAAGAGGAGTATGCAATAGTTTTGGATTTTTTACCAAACGGCTATCCTTTTGATAGTAGGCCAAGCTATCTAAAAAAACCAGTAGCGCAAGCGATAGGTAAAAGGAATTTAGCTTTATTAGAATTGGTTCCAAAGAAGGGAGTTTTCTTACAGCCTCACGAAACTGTGTATATCGGAGAAGGTGCGCGAGATAAAATCCATCATGTTTCTTCAATGATCAGTTACGATAAATTGACTGCTACAGCTAAGAACGAGTTACCTTATGCTATTGAGCAGATAATAAAAGAACGAGAGCAAGATTTTGTTGACTTCTTTAATAAAGCAAGACCTTTAACGACAAGAATGCATTCCTTAGAACTATTGCCTGGATTAGGTAAAAAGAGAATGTGGGAACTTATAGAAGCAAGGGATGAGAAGCCTTTCGAGAGCTTCGAGGATATGAGAAATAGAATTAAACAATTACCTGATATTGTTGAAATGTTGACAAAGAGAATCATTATTGAGCTCTCCGAAAACGAGAAACATAGATTGTTTGTTAAATATAAAAGAGAAACAAAAGAATCTCATTAATTTCTTTTTAATTTATTCTCACTTTTTTATGTATTATAATTATATTTTTTTAAAATTGCATCAATTGTGTTTCACAAAGATATATTTTTCTTAATATGTCTTAAAATATATTTTCTTTAGAGATATAAAATATTTTTATTTAAACTTGAAGTTTATTATACTTCTAAAACCTATACATTATATGTTAAATTGATTCTGTTAAATATTTTTCAATATTGAAATATTTACTGCAGAATTATAAAAATTTTTTACAAATAATAAAAAGTTTAAGAACTAATAAATAACTTATTTTAATAAAAAATTTCTTTGATTGGATGTTTTAAAGTAGCATCATTTAAAATCTTAAACTTTTTTTGAACGTTGCTAAATTTTATTTAAACCTCGCTTTTGATATACTTTTTAGAAAGCTGTGTCATTTAACTCAAAGAATTTTTCGTTTGGCTTTCATATTTCTCGTTTGAGAATGATAATCACAAGCACAACCAGAATCTCATATGTTTGTATTGAATCGTTGAGCGATTATGATTTATTGTATCAATTAAAGATCTTATTAAAATTCGGAAATGATCTAAAGTTGCCATAAACAGGATCTTAAACTCTTAAGCTTGTTGAATTTATATTAATCTTATTTTAATCAGATTAATTGATTTTGAAATCAAATCTTTAAGGTTAATATGGCCCAAAGAACAATTTTTGCAATCATTTTAATGTTTTACATTTTTGTTAATTAAGATTCTTTAATAATTTCTTTGTTTTTACTCATTATCAAAACATTTATAAATTGTTTTTACACAAATTTCCAATAAGGGAACCCTTATTGGAATCAAGCAATGGAAAAAGCCATAAAAATGAACTCAGAAAGCGACCTTTCTAAAAACAATCCTGGTAGAAAAGCAGCGGTTTACATCAGGGTATCGACAGAAGAACAAGCCAAGGAAGGTATTAGCATCGCTGCGCAAAAAGACAGATTGACTGCTTTCTGCAAAGCTAAAGATTTAGAAATCTATGATTATTACATTGATGAAGGTTACAGCGCAGGCTCATTAAAAAGGCCTGCTTTGCAACAAATGCTTAAAGACCTCAATGATGCTAAGTTCAAAAACATAGTTGTTTACAAAATTGATAGATTCTCAAGAAACCTTAAAGATTTAGTTACAATCCTTGATGATTTCAAAAAAAGAAATATTAACTTTATCTCAGCAACTGAACCAATAGACACAACAAGCGCAATAGGTAATGCTTTTATGCAGATTATTGGAGTATTTGCAGAATTAGAACGCGGCATGGTTGGTGAAAGAGTAAAACTTGCTTTTGAAAAAAAGATCTCATCAAAGGAATTTCTAGCCAGGCCGCCTTTGGGGTATAAAATTGTTGGTAAGAACCTTGTTGTTGACCCTGAAAATGCAGAAAAAGTGAGAGAAATCTTCAATGATAGATTAAATGGAATAAGCTATAAAGAAACCTGTAATCGACTAGGCATTCCAAAATCGACTTATTATCACATTCTTACAAATCCCATATATTGCGGCATTTTGAGGTTTAATAAACGGATTCTTAAGGGCGATTTTGAACCAATAATCGATTTATCTGATTTCTACAAAGCCCATCCAAAAAACGCAAAATTCTTAGAATCTTTAGTAAAATAGATTTTTTGATAGTTCTAAAACTTTTTCATAAAAGTTAAAACTTTTTATAATTCTATAGTCTTTATTTCAATATTGAAATATTTGCTTAAAAAAG
>CAYQFL010000008.1:0-29241 GCA_964416905.1 uncultured Methanosarcinales archaeon
ACATTTAATTTCAAGTTTAAGCTGCCTTTTCCTAGTAGCTTATCAAAACCTTCTGAAGTTAAATCTAATTCAATCAAACCAGATTTGTTTGGTTTTAAACCCTTGTTTTGGACTAGTATCTCAAGGTCTTGAACATTTACTGTTACAGGTTTTTTAAAGTGAGTTGGCTTGAAATCTCTGCCTGAAAAGTAATCTTTATCTTTCCAAATAGATGGCTTTTTTTGGTCTCCTCTCTTTCCTGTTCCTGATAAACCTCTGCCACCTCTATGGCCAGCACTATGCGCATTTCTATGACCATGACCTCTATACCTTCGTCCTAAAAGCTTAGTAACTTTCTTCCTTTTCTTAACAACCATAACACTCACCTAAGACCTTAAACCATTCTTTTGATTAAATCGTTAATTTTATCGCCACGATAACCTAGAGCACCACCAATTGAAAACGGTTTCTTGATTCCTTTCCTTTCAAAACCACCTCTTGGCGGATTTAAATGGAAAACATGTGGCTTGCCTGTTTCTTTTCTTTTACTTTCTAATAATTTAAGAACTTCATCATTAACTTCACCAAAAGTAACGAAGTCCTTAACTTTTTGGATCATACCCATTATTGAAGGGGTTTTATCATAAACCACACAAGTCAATCTCTTTTTCAAATTGAGCTTATCCAATGTGTCTCTAATATGAACATCCACATTTACTCTTGACCTAACCAAAATAACTGCAACTTTATCCATTTTCAATCAACCCTTTAATTTTTTTCAATCTCAACCTTTTGAGAGATAGCACCATCCACGATACCTAAAGACTTAATTTGCTCCTCATCAAAAACCTTGATTTTGGATAACTTCTTTAGGGCATCAAATGTTGCCTTAATCAGATTAATCTTCTTACGAGCTTGACCTGAGGAATTAACCCAAACATCTGTTATTCCTGCAAGCTTAAGTATCTTCTGAATTTCTTTCTCTGCTACAATACCTTTACCTTTCGGAGCAGGTAAAATCTCAACGGTTACTGAACCGCATTTACCAGATACTTTGAAAGGAATGGAATGAGGTTCTCCACAAGCACATTCCCAAGAACCACAACCTCTCTTAATCTTAATGATGTTAAGTTTAGCTTGTTTTATTGCTTTTTCTCTTGCAGGAACAGTATCTTTAGATTTACCAAAGCCTATGCCAACATGACCGTTCATATCACCGCAAACTGCTGCTGTAGAGAACTTTGGTTTGTTACCTTCCGCGGTTTTCTTTTGCGTTTGTCTGAAAACTCTTCTGCTACCGCCGCCAAACTTACCTTTTGCCTGTCCTACTAAGATTAATTCTTTTTCAAGATTTGGAATTAAATAATCAACAATTTCTGGTTCAAGGATTCTATAGCCTTTTGATAAGATTTCATCTATGTTAGAGATAACACCTTCCTTAACAAGTCTACCTAACCTTGTCTTTGGAACCCAGGACTCGAATTCACTAGGATTTGTCTTTACTTCTACTTCCTCACTCTCTTCTTCTACAACCTCTTCATCAGAAGCATCATCTAAAACTTCTTCACTTTCAGTTACTTCTTCAGTTTTAGGAGCTAAAGTTTCTTCTGTTTCTTGTACTGGTTTTTCTTCAACTTGCTCCTCTTGCTTTGGAGCTTTTTCCTCTACTTTCTCCTTCTTTTTGCTAGCTTTCTTAACATTATGATCCTGAGATTCCTTTTTACTCATTAAATATCACTCTCCATGATTTTTGATTTGGCTTTTTCAAAAACATCAGATAATTTTAATACGTCTACTCCTAGAGAGATATAACCTGAGAACTGTTTGTTAAACAATTCAGGATTATTTTCTTTGAGAGTGTTTGCAAAATCAACAATGTGTTTTCCACTAATCCTATCTGCATCAGGGAAAACATCTTCATCATGAGATGTTGAAATTCCAACATCAGCAAGACCTTTCAAAAACGCACTGACTCTGCCTTTCTGTTGGAACTTTCTCAAACCGAAATCTACTACAAAGTCTGTAGCATTATGTTTCTTACATAGTCTGCCAACATACAACCCAAACAAGTATGCTGCAGGCAAGTTGTTTTTTGAAAAGTTCCAACCAAAGTTTGATAATGCTTTTGAAGTTACGCCAAAAATAACCTTGTCACCAACATGATCAAACTCAATCAATTGAGCGATAAGGTTCTTATTAGTCACTCTTAAGACTAATCTTGGCTTACCCGACTTTAACAACTTTAATCTCTTATGATAATCCGTGCGACCTTCTCTTTTCCTTCTAAAAGGAATAACCTTAACCATTTTCACTCACTCTTTTTAATGATACCTTTCTCAGACAAGTATAGTTTCAAGTGTCTCAAACTTCTAAAGACACCACCTTTAACACGCCTGTAAAAGAGACGATAATCTTTAGGATCAATAAGTCCTTTTTCTTTAAGATTCTTTAGGAAAGCTCTCTGTTTCCTTACTTTGGTCATCCACTGCTCTTTTCTATCTAACCTTGCTGTTTTCTTACCCTTTCTGGAACCATGGCCTTTCCTATGACCTTTCTTCTTCTTTTCTCTAAGCTTTGCGAAGCGTACTTTTGAGATTCCTTTGACCTGTTTTTTTGTTATAAAGCCCTTGTGAATTAAAATCTTGATATCTTCTCTTGTAATTGCTTCCTTAATCTCATCAAGGTGATCCTCGTCAAAAACGACTCTATACGGGGAACATCCCAAAATTGATGCAGCAATCCTCTTCTTTGATTTTAAGTCCATTTTATCCACTCTCGTTTAAGTTAATTCAATTATTTAGTTTGACTATCCTTTTTAGAATCTTCCTTTGATTCTTCTTCGTTAGCTTTCTCCTTTTTACTGGAATCCTCTTTTGAGCCGGTTTCTTTAGCTGTGTTCTCTTTAGCAGTTTTATCCTCTTTGTCATCTTTTTCCTTGGTTTCAGCTTCTTTCACTGCTTCCTCTAAACTCTTCTTAATCTTTGTTTCCTTCTCTTTTTTCTCTTTCTCTCTTTCTTTCTTGGAAGATTCCCTTTCTTTCAATAAGGATTCTAGCTTCTCTTTTGAAAGGTTTAAAACTGTAATACCTTTCTTAGTAGCTTCTTCAAAGATAGCCTTCTTTTTCAACAAACCAACTGATTTAGCAATAATGATGCCCTGTGTTTTTGGATCAATTAAAGCTAGTTCTTTAACTGAATAAACAATGACTGGGAAAAAGCCTTTTGGATGCATGCCTTTAACATCTTTAGGACTACCATAACCTACTTCAACAACCCTTGGATAGCCTCTCTTCTTTAATCTCATCTTTGATTGATGACCTTTAGGTCTCCTCCATCTACCAAAGCGATGGATCCTTCTCCAAGAGCCTGAGTTCTTATAATCAGGTTTCCTCTTTTTAATCCACTTCCTTAAAGCTAATTTATCTTGAATGGTCACTAAAATCACCTCTTAAATTATGGACTTACCATTCTTTTCAATGATAAAGATACCATCCTGGAATATTCTTCTATCTCTGTTAGTTATCCTGGTTAACTGCTCAATAGCAGTTGCACAGTTACCAACTGTCTCTATGTCAATCCCACTAACTTCAATGATATCTCCATTTAATTTAACATCAACATCTGATGGCAATTCTAAAGTCCTTGGATATTTTTCACCGTAAAAGTTTTTCACAACCAAGGAACCTTTTTGAACAGTAACTGTCATAGGGAAGTGTGAATGACAAATCTTAAGTTTGTAAACAAAACCCTCAGTTACTCCTTTAATCATGTTCTTAATATGAGCGGAATATGTGTTTAAGATTGTCTTATGCCGCTTTGTTGCATTTTTAACTTCAAGAGTTATGTTATTACCTTCTACCTTAAGATCAACTAAAGGGTGTGTGAACTCTCGCTTTACACTACCTTTAGGTCCTTGTACTGTTAACTCTTTAGACCCCTCTTTCAATTCTAAACTTGCCGAAACACCTTCAGGCAAGGTTATTGTTGATGATAATTGTTTTACTTTCATTTTAAAGCAACCCTTGTTTTAGTTTTAATAACAATAAGCTATCAATCTTCCTCCGAGGTTTTCTTTTATTGCATCTTTATGAGTCATAACACCTTTCGGAGTTGAAACGATGACTATTCCAAAACCTTTAGCTGGCAAGTATCTCTTTTCAACATTAACGTATTCATCTTTCTTTATGGAAAACCTTGGTTTTATTGCTCTTAGCTCAGTTATTCTGTGTAAAAGATTAATCTTGACTTGTTTACCTCTTGTTGTCTCCTCAATCTCAAAATCGCCAATGTAATTGTTATCTTTCAATAGCTCTAAAACTTTAATTAAGAGCTTTGAAGCATGCTCAATAGTACACTCTTTCTTACGAAGTTGTTCGTAATGTTTTATCTTTAATAACGCGTCTGCCAAAGGATCATTTAAACTCATATTACCACCTGTTTAATCGTATTTTTTAAAACCTAATTCAAAAGCTAACTCTCTAAAGCAATGTCTGCATAAATGTAAGCCGTACTTTTGAACATGAGCAGCAACTCTTCCACAGCGCTGGCATTTATACTTAGCTTTGCCACAGCTCCTATTCTTAGGAGCGCTGTGCTTCTTATACTTCTCTAAAATAGCCGGCTTGGATTTTAGCTGAACAAACACCTTGTCATAATTTGCACTAGTCATAATGAAACACCTCATTGAACAATTTCAACATTAAAATTTGATTTTACAAAATCGATAGCCTCTTCCTTACTTATCCATACGGATTTTGGTAAAGGTTTGTTTTTGATTTTCCTTTTAGCGATTCTATAACCCTTTCTAGCAAGAGTTACTGAAACCTCTAAGCCGAACAAGCCTAGAGAGTGATCATACTTCATACCAGGGATTTCAATGTATTCAGGAATACCAAATGAAAAGTTGCCTCTATCATCGAAAGCGCGAGCTTTGATTTTGTTACCTGCACCTTCAAACAAGCGAGTTAAAAGTTCTCTAGCTTCCTCTCCCCTAACAGTAACTTTAACACCGATTTGCAATCCAGGCCTTATATCCCAGTTTGGGATTCTGTGTTTTGCCCTGGTTTTAACAGGCGTCCTTCCAGTAAGCTTACTTAATAGTTTAAAGCCTCCTTCAAGTCTATTGACATCTCTGCCTGCACCTATGTTAAGAGTTACTTTTTCAATAAAGATATTCCTCATTGGATTTTTTAGTTTTGACTCAGTTGCCATTGCTATCTCCTCGTACAGTTATTACCGGTTTATCGGCTTTGCCTACAACTATCAAATTCTTTAAAGGCAATTCAACTAAAGTGCTATCTGTGAGTTTAACTAAAACATTTGAACCCTTCCTTTCTTGAACAAGAGCTGTAGTTGCAATGTGAGCTCCTGACAGGATATAAACTAAAGCATCTTTCTCTAAAGGAATATGTTCAACAATCTTCTTTTGAGCTAAATCATAAACAAAGGAATCGCCTGGTTTTGTTGAAGCCAAATCATCATTTGCAAGCATGTTTGTTCCATCATTAAAGTTTAGCTGAACCTTACCGCCTTTTACTAATGTTTTATTGATAAGCTTTAATACCTTAAGGTTAGCTTCAGATTCAGGTATTTCAATTGCAGTTAATTTTACTCTCCTGTTTAAAACAACTCTGTAAGATTTACCTAGTTCTGGCAAACTGATTACATCAAACAAACCTACAGGATACTTCTTTGTGAAAACATTCTTCTGATTAACCAAAACTTTTTTCTCTTTTAGTAAATAAAACACATCTCTGCGGTCGTTAGCTATCTTTAAGACCTCTATGAGCCATACGGACAAAGGCATAGAGTATAAAAAGCCAACCCCTGAAGGAAAAGGCCTAACAATAAACTTGCTAGTCTTCCTTAAGATATTCCAAGTTTTTGGAGCAGCTAACCTCTTTAAGTGATACTTTACCATTTTTTAGTCCCTCTTAATTTTTTGAACCCTTTTTGGATCTTTTAGATTTAACTCAATAATTTGCAAGTTTGAAGCATGGAAAGGAACATGAACTTCGCTACCGTCTGCTTTTTTTACTTTAACATTATCAACGAACACTCTTTGTTTTTTCAGGTCAACTCTGAAAACTTTACCAGTAGCACCTTTGTAATCTCCTCTCAAAACTTTGACCTTATCGCCAACGATAACTCTTAAGTTTCTAACAGTGTATTTTTTTCTTAGTTCCTTTGATAGATTAGCATGTAAAAAAGCACTTCGCAAGTGCAAAGGCGCATGATAAACATATTTCCTCTGTTTCCTAGGATTTTTACTTGAAATCCAGTTCTTTGAAAAAAGTTTCATTTTAGTCCCTCTCACCTATTTTAAATAATGATTGATGCAAGCCTTGCAATTGAAGGCCATCTATCACAAGCTTCTTTCGCAACAGGCCCCTTAATCATAGTACCTTTCAAGTTTCCGAAATCGTCTTTAATGATTACTACAGCATTATCATCAAACTTAACTCTTAAGCCTGAAGGTCTCCTGAATTCTTTCCTCTGCCTTACTACAATAGCTTCAACAACAGATTTTCTCATCTCAGGTTTACCCTTAACAACACTGCAAACAACTAAGTCACCAATACCTGCTGCTTGCAACCTGCCTTTAACAGTCTTGAGTTTTTTGACTGCGATAATCTTAACTTGCCTTGCACCAGAGTTATCTGCAACATTAACTATTGCACCAACAGGCAATCCTCTGGTTATTTTTGAATCTACAGCTTTCATCTTATTCACTCATTATCTTGACTTGCTCTTTTAACAACTTCAACAACAACGAAAGTTTTAGTTTTACTTAAAGGCCTGGTTTCAGCGATCTTAACAACATCGCCAACCTTTGCATCAATACAAGGAGGATTATGAGCTTTGAAAGTGCTAATTCTTTTCTCATACCTCTTGTATTTTCTCACATAATGCAATCGAGTCTTCTTTACAGTAACCGTCTTACTCATTTTATCAGAGGTAACAGTACCTTCAAAGACTCTACCCCTAACTTTTAAATTACCATGAAACGGACATCGAGGGTCCTCACATTCTTTCTCTGGGGCCTTTACCTTAAGACCAATATCCTTTGCCATTTTGCTTACCTGTTTCGAATTTTACGATTTTTTTTACGTAATCTTGAATGAAACTTACCTAAAAGGGCATTTCCATTCATTATAAAAACTTTTCCGTTAATTTCGAATCGGAAAAACCGATTTTTCTTCAAGACAACCTTGCGTTGGTTGTCTTCAGTGAGTATGACAAATGCATTTTTCAAATCGCGAGCAACCATTCCTTTTAAGTTAATCTCTGTAGGGTTTACAGAGTCAACTACTTCAATGGTCGCGCCAATCAAAAAAGTCATTTTTTAGTTAGCGACTTTTACCTGACCTTTATTGATTCAGGTGAAAATCCCTGTTCAATTAATATGTCTCTAACCTGTTTCTTGTGGTCTCCCTGTAGTTCAATGCTGTCTTTAGTATGGGTGCCTCCGCAAGCAAGCCTGCTCTTAAGCACCTTTGTCAACCCTTTTATGTCCAAGTTCTTAGAGTCTAACCCTGAAATCACTGTGTATACTTTGCCAAACTTCCTTCTCTCGACCCTTACTTCAATCTCTAAGCTTTCCTTAGCGATTGTTCCACAAACGCACAGTTCCTTCGGTAGTCCGCATTTAGGACAAATGTCACTCATTTGTTTCGTTTATTCTCTCTATTTGTTATTTTTTGTTTATCCATTAAACCTTTTTTCATATTCAAAAGCGTGAGTATACGAGCAATATCTTTCCTTGTTTTTCTAATTTGAGAGGCTACTTTGGAATTGATTGAGGACTGCCTCTGAGCATTGAGCTTAACTAACTCCAACCTCAATTCTTTAAGTTTAGCCTCAAGCTCTGATTGATTCATATCCTTAAAATTATTAAATTGCTTACTCATTATTTCCCACCGTGTTTGCTTCTGCAATTTTAACATCATCTGGTAAAACTACATCAGGAGGCAAAATCTTTACAGATATACCAACTTTACCAACCTTTAATGTTGCGTAAGTTTTGGCCTCTTTGATTAAATATTGAGCTGGATAACCGCTCTTCTTAAGGTGACCTTTTGATACTCTCCAAGTTTTAGCTCTTGCGCCAGGAACTTTTCCTGAGATTGTAATCTCTGCACCTCTGGCGCCAGCCCTCATGATTTTTTCAATAGTTTTATGCATAGCTGACTTGAATACATTAGGACCATATCTTTCTAAACGCATAGCAATATCTTCAGCTAAAATCCTTGGGTCCAAAAATGGATTCTCTACCTCAACCACTTCAATCTCTGGGTTCTCTAAGTTAAACATTTGTTTCAAAGTCTCTGATAATGAACTAATGTTCTTTCCTTTTCTGCCAACAACAATTCCAGGTCTGGAAGATTTTATGATAATCTTCTCGCCTAGAGGTGTTCTCTTAACTTCTACTTCAGAGATTGCTGCATGTTTAAACTCAGACAATATATAATCCCTAACCCTTTGAAGCTTAAGACTGTTCTGTATAAAAGATCTTTCAATCATGAGCATTCACCACTTTATCCTTTTTTTCATTAACTTTTTTATCATCAGATTTTGTTTGTTTGGTTTTAGTCTGAGCAGTTTTCTGTTGTTTAGGTTTCGTCTCTTTAGCTTTAGTTTCCTTCTTTGGAGTTTTCTTCTTTTCAGCTGAAGACTTTTTAACAGTCTTTCTCTCAGACAACATAAGTGAGATGTGAGCGCTTTTTGATCTTCTACCTCGTGTCCTTCCTGATTTCGCTCGAGTTTCTCCTTTGTCTACAGATACATATGAAACATATAAATCGTTCCTAGACAAGCCTTTGTTCAAAGCATTTGCTTCTGCGTTCTTTAAAACCTTCAAAAAGTAAGTTGCGCATTTTACAGGAAAACCGCCCGGACCAATACCTGGTTTATGAGCTTTATCCATGTTGTATCTCTTGAATGGAACGGCTTTCTTTAAAGCAATAACGTCGTTAAGTATCTGGTAAGCAGTATCCAATTTTTTATTTCGGATAGCTCTTGCTAACTCAACGCCTTTCTTCCTAGAGATAGGAACATTCCTTATTACAGCTTTCGAGCTTTTTTGTTCATCAATTTGGGAATGCATAGTTAACACCTACTTACTTAACTGAAGCATGAGCGGTTGACCTTGTAGCACCAATACCTGGGCTACTGTGTTTAACCTCAGCCCTCGTTGGAGCAAATTCGCCTAACCTCATACCTATCATTTCAGGTTCGATTGTAACACTCACGAAAGTTTTACCGTTGTAAATGGCTATGGTCTTACCAACAAAAGATGGCAAAACAATCATGTCTCTGCAATGAGTCTTCACAAAATCTTTCTTTTGTAATTTCTCAACGAGTCTTTTCTCTGCATGAGTCAAGCCTCTGTTGAGTTTTCTTCGTTCTCGCGAACATAACAACTGAGCGAACTCTGTTAGGCTCATCTTTTTTAATTCTTCAAGAGTTTTACCCCTGAATGTAAACTTCTTTGCCATTTTTATCACTTCTTACGGCCTGTTCTCTTAGCGGCAATATAACCCACCTTTCTACCTGGCGGTGCATGCCTAGATACAGGCTTCGCTTTTGATTTTCTTGATGATCTCTTATTACCAAACGGATGATCTACAGCATTCATAGCGCTGCCAGATACCTTTGGATATAAGTGATGTTTAGCTTTACTATAATAATATTTGTTTCCTGCCTTCACGAATGGTTTATCTACCCTACCACTACCTGCTACAACACCAATAGTAGCACGACAATTCGGGTTAAAAAGCTTCTTCTTTTTAGAAGGCATCTCAACAATAACCGCATCCTCTGTTTTGGAGATAAGTCTTGCTGTGGTTCCTGAAGCTCTTACAAATTTACCACCATCTCCTGGAACTGATTCTATATTGAATACCAAACTACCCTCAGGAATTTGTTTCAAATAGAGCACATCTCCAGGATTTAATGAAGATGGATCATAATACCTAATCTCTTGGCCTACAGCAACGCCTTCTGCTGCCACATGATAGTATTCTTTGCCATTGTGCTTAAGCAACAACAATGGTGCTGAATGTAAGCTGTTTTTGACAATGTCAACTATCTTAAGTGCATTCACATCAACATTCAATGGCAAATACTTAGCTTTAGCTTTGCTTTTGAAATCAGGGAATTTATACAACGGGGAACCTGAACCCCTTCTTTGTGCAATGATTCTCTTACCCATTTTTTATTCCACCTGTGCTATTAAATTAAACAAGGCCTAATTTTGTTGCTAAATCAAAAGCAGGATTATCTGCTGATAGTTTAACTATTGCCCTTTTCTTACCGTTAGGAGCAATGTAAATTTTAACATCCTCAACCTTAACATTAAAGTTATCTTCAACCTCTTTCTTAATATCTGCTTTTGTAGTTTCTCTACTAACCTCAAAACAGATCTTGTTCTCTGTTTCCAACAATCTAATGTACTTTTCTGAATTTATTGGTTTGATAATTGCCATTTTCCTCACATGAAAAGATTATCTTCAGCAATCTTTTTGATTGAATCTTCGGTAAATAAAGTAAGCCTTCCTGCAAAACCGCCTGGTGAAAGCAATAGATGATTCAATTGGTTAACCACAGTTACATCAACACCAGGGATGTTTCTTGCAGATTTTAATAAAGGACAATTCTTTGATACGACAATAAGCACGCTTTTCCTCTTCTTATAAGGCCTTCCTCTTACTTTACCTTTACCTGCACGAATCTTTTTCTTTCGAGCTCTTTCAAGGTCAGGTCCAAAACCTAGTTTCTGTAAAATGTTAAAGACCTCCTTAGTTTTTGCAATACCCTCAAAATCAGAGATTATAGCAAAAGGATAACCCTCTGGGACTATATGGCCTCTCTTTGCTGAAAGTTCGCGATCGAGAGTTGCTGCAAGAGCTGAACGTAATGCTTTCTTACGTTCGTTTTTGTTTATAAGCGCTTTTAGATTTTTAATGGACTTTGGAGGATGAGCTCTTCTACCACCAACTGTACCAGGAGCAAAAGCGCCAACCCAGTACATACGCATACCTCTCCTCACTAAAATCTTTCTAGGAACTCTTGAAATACCATAACCGTAACTGCCTTTGTAGTCTCTTCTTCTCCTAGACAACTTAGCTGAATACCTCATACCAGCTCTAGGATCTGCACCATATCTTTGTCTAAGAGCTGAATGCTTTGCTACAAAAGCTCTGTGAATAAGATCTAATCTAATTGGTTCTTCAAACTGCTTTGGCAAAGCGATTTTCCCTTTTTCCTTTTTTTCAAAATCAACAATTGTTATTTCCATTTTTCATAACCTTTTACTGATTTGATGAAACACGAATCTCCCTTAGTTCATAAGCCACAGGTTTGTGATTGTGACTCCTCATAGGATATGTAAACACGATTGGTCTCTTTGGAGCTCCGGCAACTGAACCTTTTATCAGGACATACTCATTCTTAACCAAACCATAGTGTAAATATCCGCCTTTAACATTGACCTTTGCAGGATCTGAGTCTATATGTAAAACAAGATTGTTATAGAACTTTCTTTGGAAAAAGCCCATTTGACCTGCATGAGCAACTCTATACATAATATGACCTTGTGCAACCCAAGGACCTAAGGAACCTGGGCCCCTCTTTGTCTTCTCAGCTTTGTGACTTCTTATGTTAACACCAAATCTCTTAACAGGACCCTGGAAACCTTTACCTTTGGTAATAGCAGTAATATCGACAAAACTCATCTCAGGGAACAGGTCTTTAAAGCTGATTGGTTTATTAACCAGTTCTTTAATTGCATTAAACTTGTCCTGAACAGTTTTTCCACCAATAGCTATCTCTAATAAATCAGGAGTCTTTTTGCCAATGCCTGTTAAATAAACTTGAGAGTATATAACAACTCTAACATCATCAACAGAATTTAAGAAATCTTCATTAACCTCATCTAAATTTGATTTTAATTTATCAATAGTAGGGAATAACCTCCTAAGATACTTATTAGAATCAACGAAGATTTCCTTAACAAGTTCTTTTGAGAAGTATTTGTTTTTATAGAATCTAACAGAAAGGATTTTAACAGGAGGGCACTCAACAACAGTTACGGGCATAACAATGTTCTTACCCTTTGTGCGAGAATTTGGACTGTTATCTCTTACTAGCACTGAAGTCATGCCCACTTTATAGCCTATGAAACCTAACGGTTTAGTTTCATTAACAACAGGCCAATGTCTAATTCTTGGGACAATTCTCTTTGCACGTTTTCTAGGCCAAAACTGCATGCTTCCTTTTCTTGGTGATTTAGTTGATGGCATTTTAAACCTCTTTTATCAGCAATTTAAACAACATTTGTGGAATCCAATAGAAAGATCCCACCTATAGCGGAACCAACCATCGGATTCCTTATCAGGTGATAAGCACTCTGAATAAATCCTTTGCGACTTTTACAGCGCTTAACAGGATTATGATTTTGTGGATAAGAGGTGCCTTTATAAACCTTTTGTTTCTTGGAAAGTTAATTTGCAAAAATAATAATTAGTTTATCCTGTAGCAATCATCTTAAGAAAACCTTAAAATGGGGTTGCTGGGATTTGAACCCAGGTTACTACCACCCCAAGGTAGGGGGATACCAAGCTACCCTACAACCCCTAAACCTAAGAGATGATTTATCAATAAATATCTAAATGAAAGCCCCTCCGGGGGGATTCGAACCCCCGATCTACAGCTTAGGAGGCTGTCGCCTTATCCAAGCTAGGCTACGGAGGGAATGGAAAAAGCAAAAAAATTATTATTTTAAAATCTTCCGATTAACTGAGTGTTAAAAACTAAATCAAAGACCTAAAACTTCACAACTTTAATCTCATCAAAACTTTTTGCGATAATATCCCCAAAATCGAGCTTTTCACTTAAGTTAGTGATTAATTTCGGATCGGTTTTTGTTGCGGGTTTTCTTGAGATAATAGAACAGCAATCTTTGTATTCTTTTACGCTTATATCAAACAAACCTATTTTTTTTGATAACTCAATTATCTCTTGTTTGTTAAACCCTATCAGAGGTTGGAATAATAAGATATTTAGCCCCTGAACTGCACTGTTTAGGTTTTCTAAGGTCTGGCTTGCAACTTGGCCCAAATTATCTCCAGTTACTAAAGCGCCATGCCCTTCTTTTCTAGCAAGCTTTTCACCAAATCGCAAAATGAACCTTCTAAAAAGGACCATATCATAACGTTCAGGAACTAGCAAAGATTTTTGATTAAAGAATTTGTAAGGCACAAGGTAGAGTTTTGTATGGTTTTGGTATTTGTTAAGTGCTCTAATTTGGTCAATTATTTTAGAATTCATTACATAATCTAAGTCATCAATTGCATAAAAATGCAAGAAATCAACCCTGCAACCTCGTTTCATCATAAGATATGCTGCTACAGGAGAATCTATGCCTCCAGAAAATAAACATAAAACTTTACCTACGGTACCAACTGGAAGACCATCTAAACCTTTAATCTTGTCGAAGAAATAATAGAAGATATCTTTTAAGACCCAAACATAAATTGTAAAATCAGCGTTCTTTAAGTCAATTTGTTTATTGTACTTATCTTTAATCTCTTTAGCCAACTCGGAGCTTATCTCTAAAGATGTTTTCTCAAACTGTTTATAACTTCTTCTTGTGAGTATTCTAAAAGATTTTGCCTCTTTAAAATCCATGTTGTTTACTAACTCGTTCATCAAATTAGTTTTTAACTCATCATAAGTTTTCGCTTCCTTAAAGAACGCAAACCAGGAAATGCCAAAAGTATGTTTTAACCCTTCTTCAACAAGGTCTTTCTTGTCTTCTGGAAAAGAAATAAAAATTCTATTCTCTTTTTTGTGTATGCTTTCAATGAACGGCAACCTTTCTTTAATATTAGTAATTAATCGGTTTACAAAATATGAGCGATTCTTGCCTTTTAACGCGATTTCTGAATAGTGGATTGCAGCTTTCATAAAAATGGTATTTTTTGAGCGATTTAAATATTTTCTGAAAGCTTAGAAAGAAACCTAGTGTTTAATCTTAAGGTAAGTGTTTTCTGAATTTGTTGCAAAGCATGAGAATGGTCTTGCAGAATATTTCATATCTTGACCTAACAACAATATAATGAAATTCTCTGATAGAGGTATGTTCTTTCCTGTGCCACAATAAACAGTGTTTGTATCAAATTCGTTAATGCTTGAATTTATGTGAATTATAATATGTGCCTTATTTGATAAGAATTCATCTAGATTAACTATGTTGTTCAACGAATATAATTCATAAGCAGTAAGATTGTTAGGTAAAAAGACGGCGTAAACGTCCTGGCTTTCTGTTGAATACACAGTGTCTAAGCATAGCTCAGCCTCATAAGCTAAAAGACGGTTACTTGATAAATTGAAATCCATCTGTATTGCGAAATCCCAACCGTTTTCCGCAGCATTAGTTTTAACGCAGCCTACGGAAACATTATAGAGTTTATCTTCACCGCAGCTGTTACAGAAACCTGTGATTGAAGATATATTCGGTTTAAGTGTTAGTTCTTCAACTGCATGAAGCTTTTTAGTTGAGTTTAAGAATTCTACTGAGACCTTAGCATCTTTGTTACGGACTTTAAAGTATACTGCGAAGTTCTTACAGGTTGAAGAATCTAGTTTAATAGTATCCTGTTTAATTGATAAGATATGATTATCTGTGCTCTCCTGAGTAGCTTTATCCAAAGTAAGTGGGAATTCTTTAGAGTTGTTTTCCAAAGCTTCATTAACGTCAGTTAAATTAATGATTGTATTGTTCTCATATTCCGCTGAAGAGTTGGTTGATAAATTAATTTCAGTTGAATTCTCAATCACAGTTTCATTTAAGGTTGTTGCATTTGTACTGTTTACATTTAACTCTAAAGATTGTTCATCAACAGGTTCATAAGTAATTTGTTGTTCTTTGTCCAGGCAAACTATGCTATCAAGGGTTAAATCAGATGAGTTAAGCAGGTTTATGTTGAAAGTTCCGTTGAATTCTGTAGATAGGTCAAATCTCCAAGTATCATTAATTATCGAATACAGTTTGAAATCGAAAGTATCGTATCTAGAATAAACTGAGAAAGTAATCGTTTCATAAGATGCTAGTTTTGGCACAGTTATCTTAATCAAAGTTTCGTTATTCAAAAGCGTATAACTATAATCTAAGTCATAATCTGAAACAACCTGGATCTCTTGAGAAGGTTTATCCGCAATAGTTAATGTTATATCTTCATAAGTTACATTATCCAGATTAGTTAACTGGAATTTCTGGTAATGAGTTAAGCTAGTTGAATACTCGGTAGTTTTTTCTAAGGTAACGCCTTTAGTGTAATAGGTGATTTCATATTCTTTAAGGCTCTTCGGAGTAAAGTAATCTTTAATCAGGATAAGTTTACCGAGTTCAGAATCTTGAACAGAATAAACCGCCTGTTTTGAATCTTCTAAGGATATTTGAGTTTCATTTGTAACATGTGAAAGTGTCTCGGTCTCATTATCTAATTCAGATGAAGATTCATTATCAGAATCTGTTGAGTAATCAAAAGTAAAGAAACCTGTTATTGCTCGAGTTAGCGTAGTTAAAAGATTAGTTGTGTTTGTTTCTGAGCTGTTTTCTGTTTCTAAGACTGTGGTTTGATTTATTGTCAAATTTGTTTGATTATAAGTTTCGTTTTCTAGTTGCGAGGAATTAAGCTCAGATGTTCTAACTAAGTTTGTTTCTAAAGTTGAAGTTAAATTGTCCAAGGTTTCATTCAGTGTTGATTCGTTAATCTGTGGTTCAAAGCTTTGGTTTAAAGACTCTGTAGATGAAATCTCATAATAAGTCTCTACTTTTGGTAATTCAAGATAATCAACTTGTTGAATTGGCTGCGCGTTAAAGGATATTGAAATGTTTTCTGAGTATTCAGGGATTAAAACAGAGATTGTTTTGTAAGTCCAGGTATCTTCGATATTCTGAACCTTTACACGTTTGACCCATTTTGCTGGTTTGTTTACTTCCAAAAAGTATCTTAAACCCTCTTCGCTCAGAGATTGGTTCAATTCAGTAACATTAGTGATGTTCTCTAAAACACTTTGGTTAAGTAAAGTTTCTTCTTGTATTAACTCTGATGGCAAAGTAGAGTTTGTCTTGTTAGCAACAAAACTAACGAAATAATTTACTAAAGTGACATTCTTTCCGTCAGAAGCCATAATCTTTAGTTCGCGTAATCCGGGATATTCCATTTCAGCATAAAGATACAAATAATCGTTGTCTATGAACGAAACTAGAGGATAATCAGAGATCGCTAAAAACGATAAAGGATCTGAATCCAAGTCATAAAAAAGTTTTGAGAGCTTTATTTTAATTGGAGTATTATTTGTAACTGACAAGTTTGTTAAGTTATATTTAAGCATAGGCGGATGATTTATTATGATGTTTGTAAGGTTAGTTGTATTGTCAAAAGCCTGGGTTTCATTTAGAACACTTGCATTTGTAATGTTTGTTACATTCGTCAGATTTAACAAGGAATCGTTTGCCAAAACCGTTATACTAAGGTTTGAGGTAATAGAGTTGTTTGTGTCTGAAGCCAGAATTTTTAATAGAGATGTGAAGTTGGCATTTATCTTTGGGGATATGTTTAACAACCCTAGTTTTTCTTTTACTAAGAGCTTTGAGGTATCATAAACAAAAGCAAAAACAAGCTCATTTGGAGATTCAAAATACTCACTCAAGTTTAAAGTGATAGCATTTGGATAAATTATTTCTAATTCAGGCAATGCTTTTGTCTGGGTTAAGTTAATCGGACTTTCTACAAAAGTAATGTTAGTTTGATTAACTAAAGAGGCATTCCTTGTTATGTTTATAGCAGAGAAAACATAGAATAGATTAGATTCGTAAGTTTGATTTAATAAACTAGCTAATACCTTCAACCTGAAAGTTCCTTCCTGCTTGGACGAGATGATAAGCGAGTCTTCTAAAATGTATGCATTCAATGAATCAAAGTTGATTAGGACATAAGTTAAATTTGGGTAGCCAAAGTAGTCATACAAGTTCAATACATAGGTTTCATTAGTTTTTACAGTTAGGTTCTGAATTGGTTTTAAGGTTAAAGAAATATTTTCTATAGTTTCATTCTCAATGCTTTCATTCATCTCAATTGTTTCGTTTATTGTTTTGTTTATTTCAGCTGTTTGATTAGAGATGTTCGTTGATATGTTTGTCGAAACATTTGAAATATTGATTATCAAAGACACATTCTCTGACAGATTTGTGCTTATGTTTGAGATAATCTCTGAGATATTAGTAATATTCGATAAATTAGATATATTTGTGAGGTTTGAAATCGAGGTTTCGTTTGTTATATTGGATATGTTTAGAGTCTGGTTTGTAATGTTTAAGGTTGCATTAATCGTCTGGTTTAAGATAATTGTTTGGTTTGTAAGATTTGTTAGATTAGTTTGGTTAATTTCTGTAATGTTAGTTATGTTAGTTATATTTGTGATGTTTGTAACATTATCTAAGGTTTCATTAATGGTTTCGTTAATAACCTTGGTAAGGTTTTGGGTTAAGTCTGTTGTATTGCTTACATAGGTAGTGTTATCTTGATAGGTTGCGTTTGTTATGTTCTGTTCGATGCTCGTGTTTAAGTCCTGAGTTGCATTTTCAATTAAATCAGAAGATGTTACGTTAGTGATGTTTAAGCTAGTCTGTTGTTCGCTCCCCTCACTAATCGTTGTGTTCTCTAAAGAAGAATTATCAATAGTTGAACCTGTCTGTTCTTCAATGGTGGTTGAACCGGAATCTTGACTATGATCGCTTGATGAGGTGCTGGTTTTTATATCAGTATCGTTTTCCTGAGAATCTATTTCTGAGCTAAGATTTGTTTCCTCTTGAGTTGTTTGTTCCTCAATAAATGATGAAGAGACATTATCTAAAGTATCATTGCTGCCAAGAAGTGCTGGCTCAGAAACCAAAAAACCTGTAAAGTTAAACTCGGATGAATTGTTAAGGACAAAAGGAATTAAAAAAGCGAATATCAAAAAGTTTACTGACACTGCAAGAATAGTTCTTTTCCTTAAAGCTTTTCGTTGTTCAGCCATCAATTTATTAAGTTCATGCTTGTATCTCTTGATTTGAGAATCATAATATGCGATCCATTCGGCTCTAGTTTTTCCATTCAGAGCTTTTTTTAGCTCCTCTTCGTAGATTTTGTACGAAAAATCTTTTTTATGGACCTTTTTTGCAAGAAGTTTATTAGAAATCTCGTCAATTTTAGACTTTTGCTCTTGGCACTTTTTAATCTGTTGATTAAGATACTCTATCCTCTCTTTAATTCTGGAAAGATTCATTTAGTCCAAGAGTTTTTTATTATTCTCTAATAGTGAGATTTTATAAAATTTTTTATTAATAAAGATTTTTCTTAAGAGAATTTCAATATTTTTTCCTCAAGCAAAGAATAAGCTTTTTCAGCAAGAAGCCTTAGATTATATGTGTCTTCAAAGTTATACGCAATTAACCTTTCTAATGCTTCTTTTTGATGATTATAAATAAAGTTGTTCCAAAGATAAAAAACATCAACTGATTTCAAGCTAGAATCACGCATTATGCCTAGTTTCGACTCTATTTCTTTAAGAGAACCGCTAATACCAAAAGAAAGCAAACTAAACCTTAGGTCAAAGATAGGAATTTGCGTTAAATCAATAGAGAGCATCTTGGAAAGCCTGGGGATATCAAAAGATGCGCCGTTAAAAGTTACTATTAGTTTTGCAGACAAAATCTTTTGCTTAAGCTGATTAAGATTAAGGTTATAACCAAAAACAAAAGGAGTATAATCAAAGTTGTCGTATATACCAACAAGCACAACTTTTCTGCCAACTGTTTCTATGTCTAAAAAGATTGCCTCGCTCTTGAAAAAGTTGTATAGTCGCCAATTATCTTTCAAAGGCAAGAGCTTCGAAAAGAACTTAGAGTTGTGAAGAAAAAGGTTCTTTTCAGCAAGTCTTATCATAGCATCATATTGTTCTTTGTTTTTAAGCTTAATATTTGAATTTAAAAACTGTTGCCACGAACAAATGCCTTTAGACCAGAGACGTTTCTCTTTTTTATATGATATACCCTTCAAGAATATGAATGTTCGTTGAATCATACAAATTAAAATTTAAAATTCATTTAAAAATTCAAGGAATGAAAATGTCCAGTGGGTCTTTAAATAAGAAATTGTAATGCGTAGCTTATAACTGCAGGTTACCTAAACCGCCTAATTTTTTGGCCATTTTTTCAAGCTGTTTAGTGCTTTTTCCCTTGAACATCTTTATGACTTTCTTAGATTGTTTGTAATACTTGAGGATTTCTCTTACATCAGAAACTGAAACGCCTGCACCTTTGGCAATACGTTCCATTCTGGATAAATCAATAACGCTTGGGTCCTCAAGCTCTTGTTTTGTCATAGAATTAAAAATATGCCTCCATTTATCCAGTTTAGCATCCTGCATTTCCAGCATTTCTTTGGGCACATTCAAAGAACCTAGGCCAGGAACAAGGCTTAAAACTTTATTTAAAGGCCCCATCTTCTTTACAGACTCGATTTGTTTATATAAATCAATCAAGTTGAATTCTCCTTTTAGGAATTTATCACTTAAATCCTTAGCTTCCTCCTCAGCGATGGCTTCCTTGGCTTTTTCAAGCAATGCATTTAAATCACCTAAGCCAAGCAATCTGCCTACAAAACCTTTCGGGTCAAACTGTTCAAAGTCATTTATTTTTTCTCCAGTACCAACAAACATAACTTTAGCATTCGTAACTGCGCAAGCACTAAGGGCACCACCTCCTTTCGCAGTACCATCTAGCTTTGTGATAATTACTCCTGTAATATTTGCAGCTTCATGGAACTTAGTAGCTTGCTTCTCAGCAGTTTGACCAATGTCCGCACTTAAAACAAGAAGAACCTCATCAGGCTGAATATTTTTGTAAAGATTATTTAATTCTTCAATTAAATCATCACTCAACGCATCCCTTCCAGCAGTATCTACTATGATTATATCAAATTCATTTAGTTGGCTTTCAAAAGATTTGTAAATTTTCAAGGGATCCTTTTCAGAAGGATTACCAAAAACAGGCACTTTTATTCTCTCGCCAAGCTGTTTAAGTTGTTCATAAGCTGCCGGCCTCCAGGTATCAGTTTGGACAAGAGCAACCTTGTAGCCTCTTTTAGAAAAATAGTTTGCTAGCTTAGCTGCAGTCGTGGTTTTACCAGAACCAAACAGTCCAACTAAGAATATCTTAAACGGTTTCTTATTAATCTCAAGAGGCCTTGGTTCTCCACCCAGCAAGTTAGCTAGTTCTTCATAAAGAATCTTAATTACCAAATCTTTCTGAGACAATCCAGGTATTGGCTTCTCTTCCTTAAACCTTTTTTTAATATTGTTGGAGATCTCAAAAACGAGTTTAACATTGACATCTGACTGAATTAAAGCCTTCTGGAGCTCCTTAACAATAGTATTCAAAAGCTTTTCGTCAACAAAGATTGCTTGTTTAATTCTTGAGATTGCGCTACGCAAAGATTCTCCAAGTTTATCCAAGACCATAATCTTAAGGCTAGCAACACAGTTTTAAAAATGTTGTGATTAAAGAATATAAATAAAACTAAACAAAAATACTTTTAGACCAAAATTATTCTGTAGAATTCAGCTCAGAACAAGGAACTGTAATGTTTACTAATTCTTCAACAACAACTGTTTCATTAATTGTTTTATTAAATTGTCCTGCAAAACATCCGCCTAATCTTTCTACAATATTCTTGCTCGGTTCTAGAACAACATCTTCTCCAGCATTTGCTCGATTAATCTTTTCTTTAAAATAATCATATGATTCATTAAAATCCAACACTCTTACAAGGGTTAGATTATAAAACTTATCATCATCTTTATCAACATACCATTCATAAGAAACTCCTGCTGAGCCTTTTGGGTAAATATCTTTAATGAAGCACACTGGCTGTTCAATCTCTTTTGAATAATTTTGCCACACATGCTTATAGAATTTTATGCACATCTCTAGAACCATAATCTTATCATACGGATTGAACACATCAAAATTTCTTACATAATACCATCTGAAATCGTTGCTTTGCAATTCCTGTTTTTTGAACCACTTACCATAACCTGCTTTTATAGAAAAATTGTAATTAGTTATGTTACAACGATTCACAGTAATAGATTTTTGTATGGTTTTCGTTACATTCTGCAGTATTGTTTTATTACAAAACTCAACGGTTTCGTTCTCTTCAGAGGAATCACCCTTTAATGGTTCATCTATTGTCTTGTTCACAAAAACCCGTATAGGATTCTGAGCTACAGCATTATTTGCAACAGGTGCAGGATTGCACGAGCTTAATAGCAATAATAGAAATATGCTTAAAAACAATACAAAAGTTAAATGTTTTTTTGGTTTCATTTTATTTCAGCAAAATGTTTTTTGTTTCGCTCGTAAAACTCTTTAGCAAAAGATAATTTTCTAGGGTTCTCTGCATAAATCCTAAACAACGGTTCACCCTTAACAATCTTTTGCTTAGTATGCTTAAATAGATAAAGGCCTGCTTGCTTATCCTTAGGAGCTCCAGCAACTAATGCTAACTCTGAGATTAGTCTATTATTCAAATAAGTTAATCTACCAGACTTTGACGCTTTAATATCAAAATGATACCTTGATAAAGAAATTTCATCAGGAGTAATTGCTCTTTTACCTTGAGCTTTAATAATCTCAACCATCTTTTGGTAAGCAAGGCCTGAATCCAAAGCCTTTTTAGCTAACGCATAACCGTTTTTCCTTCGAGTAGCCAACTCTATAATTTGACCTGCCAACATCAAAGCTTTCTCCCTTAAATCTAAAGGCTGTTTTTCATGGTTCATCAAAACATAAAGCACATCTCTAGCTTCTAAAGCAGGACCTATACCATTACCAATTGGTTCTTTACCGTTCGTGAAAACAACTTTTATCTTTAATCCGATTTTTGTACCAACATCAACAAATAATTTAGCAAGCTTCTTTGCTTGCCTTAAGTCAGGAACTTTAGAGCCCTTACCATAAGGAATGTCTATTAAAACATGAGTACTTGAAACGGATTTCTTTTTAGCAAGAACACTAGCAATCATCTGACCAACGGCATCTATACCCAAAGGATGTTCAACCCTAATAATAACATCATCTGCTGGAGCTAAAGATAATGCTCCACCCCAGACTATACAACCATTAGTTTTCTCCACAACTCTCTTCACGCCTTTCAAATCCAAATCGACTTTTGCTAAAACTTCCATTGTATCAGCAGTCCCAGCTGGGCTTGTTATGCTTCTTGAAGAAGTTTTAGGAATAATTAAACCTAGAGAAGCAAGTATAGGTACTATAACCATAGTTGTTCTATTACCTGCTACGCCGCCTATGCAATGCTTATCTACAACAATTTTAGATTTGAGTTTTAAGATTGAACCTGTGTTAACCATTGCTTCTGTCAAAGCAACAGTCTCTTCAAAAGTAAAATGATTTACATAACCTGCGGCTGCAAAGTAAGCAACTTCCACTTCACTAAGCTTATTATCAACAATATCTTTAATTATTGCATAGATTTCTTTCTTATTTAGTTCTTTACCATCCAATTTTTCTTTTATGTATTTTAAAGAATATGGCTTCTCAACTAACTCAACGTTTATTTTTTGTTTACTCTTTATTTTTTTTGACAGCTCATAAGTCAAACCTATTTCTCCTTTAGCAATGAAAGAATCATCTATTGTTGTGTCCACGATAGCTACAACACTTTTTGAACCATAGGATAATTGGATTCTGTCTCCCCTATGGATGTCGTTTTCTTCACAATCTTTTAGATTCAGGATGGCTATTAGAGGCCCGCCTGAAGAGATTTGTACATACTTCGGTTTTAACTTCACTAGATCACCCTTTAACATTTCTTTGGCTAACTTTTAGAAAGATATCTATGGATTTAGTAAATAAGCCTAGAACAATTGGCCCAATAAAGATACCAATAAAACCAAACCTCATAAGCCCGCCAATTGCTCCAATTAAAACAATAAGTGGATGAACCTTAATTCTTGAACTTATAAAGAAAGGTCTTATCACTCCATCAATATTAGCAACAACGATAGCGCCCCACAAAAGTATAAAGATACCATAAAATATCAAGCTTGTATCGTTTACTAGAATCCCTTGATAAATTCTAAAAAACGACAAAGGACCCCAAATCAAACCAGTACCTACCATAGGAATCAATGCTGAAACTGCCATTAATGAACCCCAAATGATTGGAGAAGTATTTGTAACTCCAAAAATCTTTGAAGCAATGAATATACCTAAACCGCCAACAAGTCCTTGGACAATAGCCACCATGATTTGACCATAAACAATTCCGTAGGTTATCCCCCAGATTTCTTTAAGGAGAAAATCGTAATGTTTCTTCTTGATTAATTTCAGGTTAGATATGGCTTCTATGCCTTTAACTCCGTCAATTAAAAGAAAGAATGTGAGAGCTAAAATAATGATATAGTTAAACAACAAGCTTGGGATGGATGCAACAAAATCAGTAATCTTAGTGAAAATTAAGCTCTTTATTGATTCAGAGCTCTGTATAAATTGATCATAAAAAGGTAATCTCTCTAATGATGAAAAATTCATATAATTGCTCAATTCAAAATCTTGTGAATAAAATAATCTGTAGGCTTCACCAACTAAAGATTTACCGATAAAGAAGATTAATAAGAAAGTTATTAGTACAAGGAACACCAAGATAATTAGCGATGACAACCATTTAATCTTTATCTTATTATTTATCCAGGAATAAATTGGATAAACTATTATTGTCAAAATAATTGCCGATAGAATCTGTTTAAGTATTGGAGAGATGATTATCAAAGAGAAAACAAACAATATCAAGCCTAAAAGCAGGATATTAACATCTTTAGATAGTTTAAAAGCCATTGCTCTAAAAAGGAGTTGAGGAGTTTATAAATTTTTTTCATTATTTCCCTGATAAAAAAGTGTTCTCAAAAAATACCATTCTTAAAAACAATCTGGGTAAAATTTTTAAAGACAATTGCTTCTAAAAAGTATATTCAATGAATAAGGTTATGCATATTAACAAAAAAGTACTAATTTATGTTGTTGGCTTTACATTACTGTTTCTTTTAATTAATTTAAACCAGGTTTTTGCTTCAGATTATGATTCGGTGCATTACATTAACAAATGTATGAAAATTACTGAGCCAGGAAAGTATATCATTAATGAAAGTTTATCTGTTGACCCTAAAGAAAAAATATGCCTGGAGATAAATGCTAGCAATGTTGAAATTGACGGAAGAATGAATAAAATCTTCGGTTTTTTTGAGCTAGGTTCAAAAGCAATATTAATTAGCGGGAATAATACTAATATTTTAAGCGATATAAAGATTAAGAATCTTATTATTGATGGAGGATATGCAGGTATTAAATTAAAGTATACAAAAAATATTCAAATTGAAGCGGTCTTTTTCAAAAACCCGTTAGAAGGACTAATTATTGAGGATTCTTCAAAAGTTTTTCTACGAAATTCGCGAATTAACGCGAAACAAAGAGCGTTAATTGGCACAGATTCAATTAGTTTAGAAATACAAAATAACATTTTTAGCTCAGAGTATAGTCATTGCATAGATTTGAAGGAAAGTTATTATCCCTTAATTCGAGAGAATAAGTTTCTTTATTGTAAAGGTTCTGCAATCAGGTTAGAAAAAATAGCTTGGTTAAATGTTTATGAAAATTCAATAAAAAACTCTGGTAAGGGCATTGAAGTAATTAATAGTTCTAGCCCAGTAATTGAGTTAAATTATGTTGAGAATAGCACACAGCATAGCATATCTATTCTTCATTCATCAAATGCAAAGATTAACAACAACAATCTAAACATTTCCCAAGTAGGCGTTTTTGCTCAATACTCGCAACAAATATTTGCTAATAGTAATACAATTAATGAAGTTGATGTTGGTTTTCTCATAGACCATTGTTTAAATGTCACTATAAAAAATTCTAAAGTAAACAACATGTCTAAAAACCTATTTTTAGTTAAACAAAGCAGAGATTTACTCTTAGATTATGGCAACATAAAAGGAAGCAAGAGTTTAATTGAAGACTCCAACGTTTCGGTAAGTTTAAAACAAGAATTAATTGAAAACAACATCATCTACAAAGATAATGCAACTGTGACTTTTTTAGTTATAAATGAATCTAAAGTGATAAAAACAGAGAATATTGATACCTTACTAGTTGATAAAGAGAACATATCAATTCAACCAAAAAAAACTGAAAAAGAAAGCTTACTTGAAAAGATTTCTGTTAAGCATGCGGTTATTCTAATGATAGTTATCTTAATTCTCGTTTTGATTTACTCGGAAATAAAGTTATTGAATGAAAAACAGTACCGGCGAAAAAGAAAACGAAAGTAAAGCATCTAAAAATAAAAACCATCATTTCTTATCCTTTTTTTTGGGTTTCTCATAATTGTTTAATGCTAGGTTCTGGACAAGCAAGCTCAGTTTTCTCTCAAGCTCTGTGATTTTTAGGTTGGTTTTTACAAGCGCAAATAAGAGGAAGATGATTGCTAAATAGACCACAGCATCTGAACCTCGACCAACACCTAGCAGCCTTGATAAAAATATTGTCAATTCTGGGAAGAGGCTCACAAAAATTATTACAAAAGAGGTTAACATCAAGGTAATTAAAAAACCTTTAGTGACCTTCTTATAGGAATACAATAATCTAGATATGAAAATCAATGCAATTCCAATAAACAGCAAAAATATCTGAAACAGGTTCATTTTATCACCAATCAAACAATTTCTTAATTATAACTGTTAAGGCAATCTTAAAGGCATTAAAGGTAGATTGACCTTTCTTTAACGAATGTTCTGTATAACGTATCCTGACAGGAACTTCAACATACTTTAGTTTATTTTTTGATATTTCATCAAGGATTTCTGAAGCATGAGCCATACCATTAATTGTGATTTTAATTTTCTTTGCAGCTTTTGGAGATAAAGCTCTTAACCCGTTATGAGTATCACTAATCTTTATTCCTGAAACCATTCTTGTAAAAACAACACCAAGTTTTAAGAAGAGCTTTCTTGAGAAAGGGATGTTCTCAACAACGGCACCTTTACAGAATCTTGAGCCTAAAGCAACATCTACTTTTCCAGAAAGCACAGGTTTAATTAATTTATGGATATCTGAAGCTTGATGCTGACCGTCAGCGTCAAAAGTGACAATAACATCAGGATCTTGAGTTAAAGCAAAAGCTATTCCAGTTCTAAGAGCAGCGCCTTGACCAAGGTTAACTAAATGCTTCAAAACAAAAACATTGTTCTGTAAAGCTAGTGAATATGTGTTATCTGAAGAACCATCATCCACAATCACGATGTTATCAAAACCTTCTTGTTTAAGTTCTAAGATAACTTTTGCCAAGGTTTTTTCTTCATTATATGCCGGGATAACAATGAAAACTTTTGGCTTGTTCATTTTTATTTACTCTTTATTTCCTCAAGCATTTTTGATTTATCATTATTAAAGGCTGATTGACAGTTTGAACACACATAGTGTAGTTTACCGTTCTCATCTCTTACAACTGTGCCTAAGATTTTACCTAAAAAAGTCTTCTCGATTTTCTTGTTGCATATTTCACAAGTTAATGCCATTTTTATCAACTACCTTTAAATTAAACATAAACCTCATCAGTTCGCCAGTAAGGTTTTATAGCGCTATCTTCTATAGCTAAGCGTTCTCCTTTTTTATAATTTACTAAGCCAAGCCAAGCAATCATAGCACCATTATCTACATTAAACTCGTTTGGCAGAACATAACATTTAGCATTCCTGCCTTCAGCCATCTTTTTAGCCATCTCTTGAAGCCTTTGATTACAAGCAACTCCGCCACCTAACAAAAGTTCATCTTTATTAGTGTGAGCCATAGCTCTCTCAGTTGCTTCTAAAATCATCGCGAACACGGTTTCCTGGAGAGAGTAACAAAGGTCTTCTAGAGGATATTTGTTAAGCTTTGATTTCAGATTGGTTAATATGCCTCCCAAAGATATGTCCATCCCTTTAATAACATAAGGCAATTCAATATAGTTCTTGCCTTTCCTAGCCAGTTTATCTATTTCTGGACCGCCCGGGAAACCTATGCCTGCTTCCCTAGCAAAAGTGTCTAAAAAATTACCCAAGCCCATATCTAACGTTTCTCCAAAAATCCTGTACTTACCAGCTTCATAAGCGATAATCTGTGTGTTTGCGCCAGAAACATACAATAAAACAGGGTCCTTAGCTTCTGTCAACATTTTGCCGATTTCTAAATGAGCTATACAATGGTTAACCCCTACTAAAGGTTTGTTTAACAAAAGTGCTAGAGTTCTAGCAAAAACTGCGCCAACTCTTAAAGCATGGCCCATGCCCGGGCCTTGAGAAAAAGATATAACATCAATGTCTTTTGGAGATAAAGAGGCTTTTTCTAAAGCTCTCTTGAAAACATCCTTGAAAACAGAAATATGGTGGTTGGCTAATTCATTAGGGATTAATCCACCTTCAGGATTCTTGTAAGCGTCTCTTACGTTAGCCAAAACCTGCTTTTTATCATTAACAATGCCAATTCCAAAAGTATGGGCTGTGCTTTCTATGCCTAAGCTTATCATTTGAATAGGTTAAGAAAAGGATTATTTAAAAGGTTTTTTAAAGATGTTTTATTTGTTAAAGTTTGGCAAACTTATAAAAAGAATAAATCATCTCAAAGAATATTCAAAAATGAAAGTCTTAAAAGAAGATTACAAGAACAAAGAATTCCAGTTTATTATAGATAATGATGATGATTTGTGGAATCTTTACTTAATGATAGATAAAAGCGACCTCGTTTCAGGAATTGCATATAGAAAAATAAACATAAACAATACTAATGAGGTTAAAAAAATCAGGGTATTTACAACAATTGAAGTAGAGAAAACTGAGTATAAAGGTAACCAATTAAAAGTGCTTGGGAAAACTGTTGTTGAGCATGAAGAGATTCCAAAAAATTCTTACCAGTCAATAAACTTAGAACCTGGAGACCAGTTTAAACTCCAAAAAAAAGAGATAAACAGATATTTTAGGGAGAAACTTGAAGAAAGCAAAAAGCCAAAGTATATGTTTTTGATAGCATTATTTGACAGGAACGAGTGGTTGTTCGCTGAAGCTACAAATTCGTCAGTAAGAGAATTATCAAGAAAAAGTATGCCTTCTTCCAAAAGAATTGGTGAAGACAAAGAATATTATTCTGAGTTTGTTAAGGAATTGAAATCCTTCTTAGATAATCGTGAATATAGTAGCATCATTATAGGCTCTCCGTTCATATTTAGAAACAAACTTCAACAGGCATTAAGCAAAGATTTTCAAGGCAAGATTGTTTTCACGAGCGTTAACTCAGTTAACGAATCTGGTATAAAAGAAGTTTTAACAAGTGATGAAATCAAACAGGAGATGTCCAAACTAAAAATATCTAAAGATTCTCAAAAGATAAATGAGTTGTTGCAAAAGATTTCGAAAAACGACAAAGTTTGCTATGGCTTTAACGAGGTTAAGAAAGCTGTTAATTTAGGTGCAGTTGAGGAGTTAATAGTTAGCGAGAAAAAGATTATTGAACTAAAAAATGAGGATAACTTTGAAGAACTTTCCGATATTATGAATCTTACTGAGAAAATGGGCGGACAAATAACCATTATTAGCTCAGAGGCTTCTAAGCAGTTAGATGCTATTGGTGGTTTAGCAGCGTTCTTAAGATATCAGGTTTCCTAGAAATAAAAATGTTATTTCTTCTTTGATTTGTTCTTCATAAGAGAATCAAAGCTCTGCTTTAAATCAATATAATATTTTCCTTCGGCGACTTTGTATATTAGAGGCGAACCTTTAAACAAATTAACTAAATCAATCAGGTATTTGCCTTCTTTGTCTACTCTAACAGTTTCTAAATCTAGAACAACCGGTTTATCTCTATCAACTTCTTCGCCAACTAAATCCAGGATGTCTTCCTCAATCTTCTTGATTTCGTCAGCGGTAAGCTTTTTCCTCAGGGTTCTTAGTTCCTCTAAACGTTCTTTCCTAATATAGAAAAACAGCTTTGAACCGCAATGGGAACAACCTTCTAGAATTTCTTTAGCATTATCTTCATAAATTGCTCCACAGTGAACACATTGATGAGGCATTTTTATCGTTTAATCTAATTTTTCTT
>CAYQFL010000009.1:0-14089 GCA_964416905.1 uncultured Methanosarcinales archaeon
CGTTACCGCTAGTTATATCATTCTGTACGCAGGTGCCAGAAGAGGTAACTGTACCAGACCATTCAGAAACACCGCCATCGTAAATTGTAACACTAGCATCACCAAAAGGAGCCAACATACAGAACTCATCATTACCATCCCGCATGCCACCATAAATAAATTCTGTACCTGCCCAAGAAATCGGCACAATCATATCATCAACATCGTCATCACCTTCAAAATTCGTTAATTTTGTGACTTTCAAAGGTGTATTTAAGGATAAACCGGTACTCAAAGAGAAAGTACCTAAAGAATCCAAGGAATACTGATTAGAACCTACAACAATAGTATTGCCGTCCTCTAAACTCACAACTTGCAGTCCATTAGTAACAGTGTTTTGCGAAACAAGGTAACCAATTAATCTTGGTTGAGCATACGAGAATGTAGCACTAAGATTACTGTTATCATTTGCATTAGAATTACCGTAATACATATAAATCGTCGTATCGGTTGTATTGGAAATATATGGTACCTTTACCCAGATCTGCGCGTTACTGCTTTGGGAAAGATTACAATAATCAATGAAATAAGGGATTTCTACTTCAGTTTTGCTGGACTCGTTGTAATAAGTAAATCTAATATCTGAGCAGTCCGCTAAAATTTTTCCATCTGAGAAATAGCCTGAGAGGTCTTTATCTAAATAAACCTGATATTCATATAATGGTTGAGTATTGCTCTTAATTTTAATTGGGGTTCTGTAGTCCCAAGAATTATTAAACCACGATTCTGTAGTATAATTCTTCATAAAGACTAACTCTCTATTCTTATAGTTATCCAAAAGAGTTTTTACACTAATATTCGCAAACACTTCAACTGAAAAAGATTTTTCTTCAGAGGTTGTTTGAACACCATCAGTATTATTTGCTATAATCCTAAAAGTATAATCGTCAGCATGCCAAGTATCAGTAAAGATGTATCTAAAGATATCTCCGCCTGTATTTTGCATCTCATAAAGACTTGAACTGCCAGAGCTGTTAGTAATGTTAATATAAACCTTTGCTAAGCCCTTCTCATCAGTTACATTCGCATCAATAGTTATATTGTAACCAAAACCAACCTTATCAGGAGTGATGTTAATCGAATTAATCTTTGGAGTTGAGGAAACCAAAACACTTTTTGTCTGAGAAACTGGCAAGATATAATCCTTAACACTTCCTGCGTAAGAAACATTGATTATATGAGTTCCAAGATAAGCATCATTCGGAATCTGATAAATTATTGTCCCATAACCATTACCATCTGTTAAAACTGAACCAATATTGTATGATGAAGTGCCATTTCCAGTTAAATCAACAAAAGTTAAATTATAACCAACTAAAGGTGTAACTCCATCATCACTTAATAACCTGGCCCTGATAGTAACATTTTCTCCTTTACCTACAGGATCTTTTGATATTGTAAACTCCGTTAACTGGAGTTTTAACCAAACTGAAACATTTATAGACTTAGTACAAATCACATCTATTTCCGGATAAGTTATTGACTTAGCGCAAGACCTTAACAAGAACTCTCCAGTTTGGATTGGTGTAACTTGCCTATCTGGATAACAATATTTATTGCTTTGATTTAAAACACCGCAAACATAAGGACTTTCTGTTCTAAACAAAGTACCTGATAAAGCCATATCCTTCCATCCAGCAGAAAGCACCTCGTAATCTATTGATATTGAATTCAACTTTGGAGTTTGATTTTCATTAGTTGTGGTAAATTCAACTTTATATTGTATAAACCTATAATCTGGAGAATTTGGCTCTTGGCCATTTGCCTCTAAATACCAAGGCGTCCAAATTAAATTACTTGAATCCTGTGAAACCGAACCATAATCAAGCTCTTGACCGAACGTTGCCGTTGGATTAGTTGCTGTGTATGTTTTAAGAGTTAAATTTCCTTCTGGATAGAATGCTACCCAGTTAAAACCTTCAGAAGTATGGCTCCTTTCTGTATCGCCAATCTGGTCCTCTTCTGCATAAAAACTTGCTTGTGTGTTTGTGTAAGTGCCTGCGCCTCTTGCCCAATAACCATCTACTCCATTTTCTGTCGTTCCATCAACTACAATCACAGGATTGCCTGCAAAAGAATAACTTGCAAACTCAGGATCTGAATTATCTACACCATCATTATCTCCATCAGAAGCAATAGCTGCTATATTGTATGATATTCCATCAATTGCTCCGCTACCCTGAGAGAATGCAATCCAACCAATAGTCTCATTATAAACTGCAGAGCCAGAACCTCCAGCTTCTTGTTCCAACGAAAATCCCGTGGCTGTAGGATTGTATGAAATAGTTGACATAAAATCGCTGTTATTATATGTATTCAAGGTTGCCACTACTACAGGAGTCGATGAAAAGCTGTTACTAAAAGTAATAGAATCTCCCGCAAAAGCATTACCCTCGCTATGCACAGTATCTGTCCTGTGTTTACCTGATTCAATTCTAAGAACATCATTAAGATCTGTAAAAGAACCTGCTTCAGTTACTATCCAAGCAACTGTTTCTGATGCATGGGTTCCGTCATCAGGTTCTTCCATAAAGATTTCAAAACTAGAATGTTGAACATTCCTTACTCTAACATCTACGGACTCATCATCATTTCTTGTGATAACATAAGCCACAACAACTGGGTTTGTGTAATTATAAGCAAGGTTAATTGTCTGAACTACGCTTCCATCAATACTGTCGCTTAAAGTTACTATTCCAAATTCAATATGAGGTAAAGCATTTAGACTAGAAGTAGTCCGAGCACTGGGGTTACCATAGTACATATAAATCGTATTTGTTCCTGTAGATAAATTTGGAATATTTACCCAAATCGTGGAGTTACCGCCAGAAACATTACAACTTTTAATGTAATAACTTATTTCAGACCATTGGTTATTCTTTTCAGCAAATCGTATATCACCACAGTCATTTCTAAGTTTATTCTCATTGAATAATTTACTTGTGTTGATGGATAGCCTAAGCGTGTAATTTGTAATAGGCGAACCGCTATTAGAGATATTTATCTCCTGCCGATACAACCATTCGGGATTCCACCATTCAGTACTTTGACCTGTTGAAGTCCTGGTATAAACTTTAAGGGTCGTGTTGGCATTAGTGTAATAATCCCAAGTTATATTAACATAATCAACTTCAGATGTGCCTGCATCAAATGGCGGAGAGATATAAGTTCCTTGCATATTCTGGTCATAACTTTCTTCTAGAGAATTGCTCTGTTGCTTTGGCTCAGGATTAGCATACTTTTTTACGAGAACCTTGCCTGGCAAATAAGGCGTTGTGTAACCATAATTATTATGCAGGTCCTGAACCTCTGATAAACTTAACGTTCTATTATAAACCCTAATCTCATCCATATAACCTATAAAGCTTTGGGCGGCATCAAAAGTACCTCCAACACTATCCTGTTCTTGAGCAATAACTAAAGAACCTCCACTCGGAATTGTTGTACCTGAAGCTAAAGTATTGGTATATGCTTGTGAACCATCTTTATATAAGCTAATCGCACCATTAGTGCCTGTCCAAGTAGTAACAATATGATGCCAAGAACCGTCATTTGCTGAAACTCCAGTTTGCCTGCTATTTGCCGCACGATAAATTGTAAATCCAGTATAATCAAAAATCAAGAATTCGTTGCTATTACTGCTTGTAGCATAAGAATATGGAGTGCCTGAATTAGCTGTATCACTTGTGTTCATCCAAAATTCTACAGTAACATTTTCTGTAGGGTGATTGAAAGGATTCTTAATAATATAATCTGTGGTGCCTCCAGAAAAGTACAAACAGGAACCAAACTTACAATTAGTTGACCAAGAAGCTCCATATATTGTTCCGGTATTCCCTTTTCCGCTTGTATCGTTAACAGTGCCACCTTGACCTTCATCTAAATTCCAAGATAATACTAGACCATCTATAACTCGAATAAACATATTTGATATGTTGCTCTCATTAACAGCATTTGGGTTGCCATAATAAACAAAGATTGATGTATTGGTTCCATTTTCTATTAAAGGAACTTTAACCCAGACAATTGCTTCCTGAGCTGATGAATTGTAATATTCGATCCAGTAATCTAATTTTGTATAATTCTTGCCTTGCCAATCATATTTTAAGAAACGCATTGACTCAGAATCAGTTGTCCAGTTGAAGTTGGAGCCAACGATTGAGGAATTAAGTACAATCCTAATTGGATAATCTATCAATTGCCCAGCAGTGTTTGAGAAGTTAATATAAAACCTATAACGCCAATGATAATCCCACCAGGGAATCTCTGAACCAACTTGAGACAGTATTAAAGTATCATTTGCCGTTGTAATGTTCTCAGATAAACTATAAGAGCCAAAATCAGAATTTGTCGAATCTAGGAAAGTATAGGTTGGACTAACTGTTGAATAATATTGATAATAAACACTTGTTTCTCCACAGCTTCCCCGTTCACAGACTACTGTAGAATTCATAGTGAACTGCTGATTCCTTAAAAGCTGAGAATTTTGTGCAGGCTTATCAGCAGTTATATTAAGAACACCAATAAACTCTTCACCAATATCCTGAGCAAGTTGCGGCTGCGGCGTTGCATATTTCGCAACTAAAACTTCCCCAGGAGCATATTGTGAAGTATAACCATAATTATTATGCAAATCCTGAACCTCTGATAAACTTAACGTTCTATTATAAACCCTAATCTCATCCATATAACCTATAAAGCTTTGATCAGCTGCAAAATTATCTCCAACACTATCCTGCTCTTGGGCAATAACCAAAGAACCTCCTGTTGAAATTGTTGTGCCTGAGGCCAAAGTGTTGGAATACACCTGTGAACCATCTTCAAATAAGTAAACATTCCCTCCATTTGAAGTCCAAGTTACTGCAATATGATGCCAAGAACCGTCGTTAACTGCAATTCCTGTTGACCGGTAATTTGTTGCACGATAAATCCTAAAACTAGTATAATCATAAATCAAAAATTCGTTATCACTTGAGCTAGTCGCATAAGAATATGGAGTGCCTGAATTAGCTGTATCACTTGAGTTCATCCAAAACTCTATAGTAACGTTTTGAGTAGGATGATTGAAAGGATTCTTAATGATATAATCTGTGGTGCCTCCTGAAAAGTACAAACAAGAGCCAAACTTACAATTAGTTGACCAAGAAGCTCCATATATCGTTCCTGAATTTCCATTTCCACTAACATCATTTGCAGTAGTACCTTGACCTTCATCTAAATTCCAAGATAATACTAGACCATCTATAACTCTAATAAAAACAGCAGACTTATTGCTTTCGCTTACAGCATCAGAGTTGCCATAATAAACAAATATAGTGGTATTAGCATTATTTTTTAAGAATGGGACCTTTACCCAAATACTTGCTTGCTGGGAACTTGAGTTGTAATACTCAATCCAATAACTCATCTCGATTTCTGAATCAGAACTCTCGTTATAATACGTAAACCTTAAATCACTACCATCACTTTTAGCTTTTGAGAAATTAAAATTCGAGCTACCAAGAGTTAATTTAAACTGATAATCTGTTAAATCGCCAGCGGTGTTTGAAATGTTATAAGCTCTCCTCCAAAGCCAGGATTCGTTCCACCATTGATAAGTTATTCCTAAATCATCTTCAATTACTCCATTTTTAACACCGTCATCATCACCAAAACCTCCATCAACAATCGTAATTTGAATGGCTGTTGAATTCAATCTTTGATAAGGGAACATGTACCATTCTAAAGTATTCGGATTAAACTTCCATAACTTGAACTTCTCAGGCAGAGAATCAAAATTAAGCACTATATCTGTAGAATCCCCTGTTAGATTTGTAATCTTAAACTTCAAAAGCTTATGTTTAAAGTCCTTTGGGTTAACAGGAGTATTTGGAAGGTTCTCAGGATCAACTACATTAACACTTGCTAATTCTCCTTCTTTAGATAAAAGCTTGACATTTCTTTTTGAAACCTCAACCTTAGCCTCTCTTTTATTAACAAACTCAACCTTAACAGGATACTTTGGAATGAAAAGCTTCAGAGGATCTTCAATAATTCCATTAATTAATCCATCATCATCGATAGAACCATCCTTCAAAAACAGGGTAATTTTATCTCTTGATTCGCTGATATTGAATGGAACTTTTATCTGTTTATTATTACTTTCTTTCCAGACATAGAAATAAACACCTTTCGGAATTTGCATTGGCAAAGAAATATTCACTGCTATACTTTCCCCAAGGGTTAAGTTAGAAATTCTAAATCGTATATTTAACTCATCATCAACAATAAACTGTTCAATTGTACCTTTAGAAGAAGTTATGTTAAATACTCCATAACTAGCTACTGCAGAACGAGTTGAGAACTCAATACTCTCTTGCAATGAGGATAACACATTAAAGCTCCAATTATAAATCGAATCATTAAAGATAAGAGTCGCAAAATAACGACCTGATTCGTTTACCACAAAAGAGTTATTCTCTACATAAATTGTCTTCCCAGAAGGAGTATCAACATAAATTGAATAACCTGAAATGTTTTGCGGTAAACTGAAAGCAACAGTATCATTTACTAAATACTCTGATTTGTCTGTTTTAAAGAAGGCATTGCTTAGATTTTCTTTAGATGAAATTTGTGTTAGATTATCCTTTCCAGATAAAATCTCGCTTGCATTATAAAGCTCTTCGTCTGATGAGATATTTAATTTTGACAGGTTTATGCTTTCGTTCAAAAAACTTCCATATAAGTTTATTTGCTTAGTTCTATTTAACTCTGCTAAAACAAAATCGGCATAATTTCCTAAAATTGTAAAGTTAACCTTGGGCATAACTACAAAATTATTGCTAGGTAGAGAAACATTAAAACTAATATTCTTATAAACCCCAGAATAATTCGTAGATAAAAAAACGGATTTGTTCCATGAGACATTATCTAATGTTTCATTTTCCGTCAAAAAAATTGCTGGAGTTTCAAAATTTATTAGATATGTGTACAGGCCATCAGAAATGGTCATAATCCATTCTACGGGGTTACCAAAAACAATTGGTTTTCTTTCCAGAGAGATTACCGAATAATAATCTAAGTTTAAGAGAGTCTTTATACTGAAATTACTAGTATCCTCAAGAGAACTTGTTGACTGAACACTAAGATTACCGTCTTCTGTGGAATCAATTCCTGACGCTAAACCTAGAAAAAATGTAAAGCCAACTATAAATACTAAAGCTAAGACTACTTTTTTCCGGTAAACTAAAAAATCATAACCCACACTAACCCCCCAAAGGCCAAAAGATAAAACATGAATTTACCTATGAATCATTTTCGTAAAAATCAAATTTTAAAAGAACACAACTTCTTAAAAATGTTTCGGTTTTATATCCGAGAACCACTCGGGAATGGTGAAGAAATTGTTAAAAACATAAAAGCAAAAAAGCAAAATTCTGCATCAAAAAAGAAAAGAATTTTATAACCAAAATCAGATCTAAAAACAAACTGATGAATAAACCAAAATTTAAGAGCTTAACAAATCAGAAATTACAAATAACAAAAGAAAAAGAAAACGCGAAACGCTCCACAAGAATGCAATAAAAGAATATAATAAAAATTAGAAAATTTAATAACCTCGATTTCTCTTGATTCTTGACCTTACAACAAACAAGACTATAATCAAAACTGCTGCTCCAATTATTGCAATTACTGAAATTGAACCTACGCCATTAAAACTGAAGAAACCTGTTAAGAATCCTGCACTTGCAGTCTTGAAATCGAAAGTCTTTGTTATTTTGCTGATTCTCATATCCTGGCTAGGACCATAGAAAGCTTCTAACTTGAAAACAGTGTTTTCTTCAATATCGATTGGATCAAGCTTAACTGGAATATAAACCCTTTCTACTTCACCACTTGGCTCCAAAACGCCTTCCTTCACTAAATTCTCCTTCAAACCGTTCACAATAAGGTCTTGTATTCTCAGAGAATAATAAACTTCATTAGTTCCATTGTTGATCAAATCTATGCCAATTCTATTCAAACTTGGATAATATGCTACATCAATAACATCAAAATTCAACTGTTCAATGTTTAACTCCTTAATTTTTAAAGATGTTACATATGGTGGTACAAATTTATCAGGCATGGTCAGATAATTGTCAAGCTCTAATGGACTCAATCCAAAGGAAGTATAAAACACGACTTGAGTATCCTCAGACAATTCTGCTATTGGCAAATCAATATCAAAACTAACCGGTATAGACTCCCTTGCTCCTAAGAAAATTGGCCCTTCCTGAGATGCACTTGCTAGCTCTTTATCGTCATTCTTAACACTTAATGTAGTCAACTCATAAATTCCAACATTTCCTTTATTCTTAAAGTAAACTATCAGCTTCTTTTGTTCAGGATCATATATTACATTTGTTATTTCTAAAGAGAGCTTGGGCGCTGGTAACGGGAAAAATGTCAAAGCATAAACCTTTCCTGTATTTTGAGCATCTGCTTGACCAAACTTAATGAAAACGCTAATAGATTTATTACTTCGTTCTCTAATCTGTTCACCAACTGAAGCTAAAGAATTACCCACAACAATTACAGCTTTTACATCATGAGCTAAAAGAAAGTTAAAAACCTCATCTAACAGTTTATTAGAACCTGAGATTAAAACAGGGTTTTTTGTTCTAAAGTATTCTGATTCCAAAGCGAAGCCATCTGAAATTACAACTGAAGTAATAGAATCAAACTTATCTGCAAGTTTAACTGAATCCAAGAAAACATTATCGTTATTTATCCACTCATCAAAGTAAGGCTTTATTGCATCAAGGATGTCCCTCCTAAAATTACCTACTGCAATAACCTCATCAGCATTCTTAAGATATGAAACAACTTCGTTAACATTAGTTTCATCCACGATAAAGACCCAATAATGCTTATTTGCTGCAAAAGATGCGATAGATGGCAATAGCCTATAACTATCAGAAGAAACAACAACAAACTTATTTATTCCTTCAGGAACTAATTCAAGATTAAACCTCTTTCCTTTAGTAGAATCTAATACTTTATATCCAATAGCTTTTAATTGACTTGCTAAATTTGTAATATAAGGCATTTCTTGGGACTCATAAATCTTTAAATTAGTGTCTTCCTTGACTACAGCAGTAAAACCTGACAAGGATTCTGAATTCAGAAAAGTTGCAGACTCGCTCGTTAATGAAGAGTAAAGCATAACAGAGAAAACATCTCTCCAATCTTTTGAGTTAACTACATTCAAATCAAAACCATAGGTTAAATTAAAAATCAACACCAATGAAACTACAAAGAACGAAAAGTTGACGAAACTTCGTGTTTTACTATGCATTTGATCCTCCTACCCCCTCACTCATTTAACAAAAAGGTAATTAATCATTCTTAACATAGTCCAAAAATAATTAGAGATTTATAAAATTTTTGTTTTTATTTAAAAGGACTAAAAAAGACAATCGAGAAAGAGAACAAAGAAGAAGAAAATAAAAAATTAATAAAAAATCTTTATGGCAACTCTAGGTAAAAATAATAGTTTGTATTGCTCTGCGCTGGCACTAAAATCTGATAATCCACTGTTCCTCCGTTGAAACCTGCCTGTGAACCTGGAGATTTGCCTGCAAATATGATTTCACCAGTTGTCTTTAATGCATATGTTTTAAAAGTTCCAGCGCCATAAGTTGTTGCATACAAAACATTATCTACTGTTTGACCTCCTGGCCTTACAAATTGCTCGCTTTGAGTGAATGTGTTATTAAAGCTATCAGTCGCTGTACCCTGCACATATGCTGGCATATCTGCTTCTGATGCATTTAACAAAGTCCAACCACTCACAGTACCATTAGCTGCATAAACTACTGCACCTGTTACATCGGAGATACTCCAGTTGTAGAAAACATTACCTGAGGTATCCTCTAATGAAATGCCCCCTGAGATATTACCGTAGAAACCAGCCCACTTTGCCGTAATTGTTTTTCCGTAAATGTTCGCAGCTTGGACTTCTCCGGCATTAATAGTCATATTATCTGAAGAAGTTCCAGTACCTGTCTCTAAACTTCCTGCGGTTATCTGCGCACCTGCTGGCGCGGCATTAACTAAATTCATAGAACCATAAACCAACAACAAAACTGCGGCCATTAAAACTAACATCCTTTTCATTAAAACCACCTCTTTTTCGAAACAAAACCTTTTAAAACACAATTTGCCTTATGTATGTTTAAGGCAATCAGTTGTGTTTTTGCTATATTTCTATATTTGTATTTCTTAGATGTAACTCCTTTATATAATTTTTGTTGAAACTTGACAATGAAAAGAACTCATTGGATAGGAATAGACAATCTTTAAAAAAAGTGATTCATAAACTAAATTAAAATAGTATACTCTTTATTTTTATCTATTTATTTATCTATTTATCAAAGGGATATCCATGATTTCCGAAGAAGCAAATAACAAAAACCCGCCCTTCATCTTTAAGGATAATTCTCAGGTTTATACTTTAAAAGAATTAATTGACAAGCTTCAAAACTCTGATGATGAATTGTTTGCATATCATGTCAACGACCAAAAAAACGACTTTGCCAATTGGGTAGAGTTTGGTTTAAGACTGCCTGAACTTGCTAAGATTGTTAAAGGGATAACTAACAAGGAGAGCTTCATCGAAGCAATAAAGCTATACCTAAAAAAAGAAGAATCTCCTGAAGAAAAACAAAAAGAAGAATCGAAAAAGAAAATACTTAGTTTATTCAAAGAGTCAGAAGAACCTGTAAAGAAGAACAATCTTGATGACAAGATTCCTTTAAATCAAGGTTTGTTCTCTCAAAAAACTGAAAGTAATCCCAACATACAAAACCAACCGGATTACTCTCAGAATTCTACAGAATCACATTCAAATAACCAAGCAACTTCAAGCAATCTAAAATCTTACTATGAAAGCAACTTTAATCAAAATCCAATCAGACTAAAGGTTTCAGATACTAGCAAATACAAAAACTATAGTAACCAACAAAGGTTAGATGACGAAGAAGCGGAAAAGATAGGGCAAATGCTTACTGTAGTAAGAGACGAGATCAAAAAAGTAATCTTCGGTCAAGATGAGGTTATCAACTATGTTTTAATAGCACTACTTTGCGAAGGAGACGCTTTACTAGAAGGCGTCCCGGGGTTAGCTAAATCACTGTTAGTTGAAACTCTTTCTAAAGTAATATCTGGAACCAGCTTTAATAGAATCCAGTTTATGCCAGACTTGCTTCCTTCAGATATCATTGGTGGTTTGATTTATGAACCAGGCACAGGTAAATTCACGACTTTTAAAGGACCTATCTTTGCGAATTTTATCCTAGCAGATGAAATCAACAGGGCTCCTCCTAAAACGCATGCCGCTTTAATGGAAGCAATGCAGGAGAGAAAAGTAAACATTCATGATGAAACTTATATTCTAGATAGGCCTTTCTTCGTACTTGCTACTCAAAATCCTCTAGAAAACAAGGGAACATATACTTTACCAGAAGCTGTCCTTGATAGATTCTTGTTCAAAATCATATTAGATTACCCAGACAGAGAGTCTGAGAAACGAGTGATTAATGAAAACAGTATCATTGGCCAAGTTGTTCAAAAAAAGGTTTCGCCAAAAATAAGCAAAGAAGAGATTCTAGAACTACAATCCAAAGTCAAGAACGTGTTTATTTCTGATAGAATTAAAGATTACATTTTGGATATTGTTGAAGCAACAAGGGGTTTGAATAAAAACATCGAAGGAATGCAGTTTATTAAATACGGAGCGGGTCCACGAGCGTCTATTTATTTAGGCATTGCAGCTAAAGCAAGAGCTTTAATGGAAGGAAGAAACTTTGTTTTGCCTGAGGACGTTGTCGCTGTTGCTAAACCTATACTTAGACATAGATTAATACTTAACTTCAAAGGAAAAGCTCACAATATTTCTACTGATAAGATTATTGAAGAAATTTTAATTAAGGTTAAACCCGAATAAAATTACAGGACTGATATTTAATTTTGAAGGAGCGAGGTTTTATAATTCCGCTATTTGAATTAAACTGTAAAATGTTCAAACCGAAAAGAACAGAGGAGATTGTAATAAACGTTAAACCTTTCGAAGAGTTGACTAAAGAAACAATTGAGAATTCAATAAAGTTGATTGATTATTTCAAATTCAATTTAATATATCTTCTTTTAGTCTCCGGAAAAGGCCTGGAATTTGAACAGATCCAAGATTATATCCCAGGAGATGATACTCGAAGGATTGATTGGAAGATTTTTGCGAGAACAAGAGAACTTATGGTGAGAAAATTCAAAGAAGAAAGAACCTTCGATGTAATCATTGCAATAGATGTATCTAATAGTATGTTACTAGGTACAACAAGATACACTAAAAACCAGTATGCAGCCTTAGCTGCCGGAGCTTTATCTTTTGCTGCAACAGAAGCTAACGACAATCCTGCACTTGCTTTGTTCTCAAATAAAGTCAAACTATTTCTTGACCCGGATAATGATTTCTCAAGGATCCTTAATGTTTTAAGTGACAAAAATAATTATGGCGGGCAAAAATCTTGGGCAGAATTTACTAATTTATTAATAAGCAACTACGACCAACAATCTATACTTTTCCTGATCTCTGATTTCATTGATACTGATGTAGACAGGTTTCTCCCAGAACTAGCATCTTACTTTTCAAAGGTATATGGCATTATGATAAGGGACCCTATTGAAGAAAAGTTGCCTAAAAATATTGGTAGGGTTTACATCAAAGACACTGAGGGAAAAAATGTTTACTTAATTGATACAACAAAACTCAGCGAAGAGTACGAGGTTTTATGCAAACGAGAAATTGAAAAAATAAGAGAAGCATTCCACGAATCGGGACAATTATTCTTCAAAGTGGATTTAAACGAACGATTTGACATAAGTTTTTTCAAAGCCTTTGGTTCAGAAGAGGTGGAATTATCGTAAGCTTCACAATCAAAGGAATTTCCATACAGATTTTTTATCCTTGGTTAGAAATAACTCTTCTAATCGGTCTTATCACTCTTACAGTCCTAAGTTTCTTCTTAATGGCTAAACTAAGAAAAAAGAGAGCCTTATACTTTGGGAACATCAAAACAATTGAAAAAGTCCATGGTTTCAAAAGATTTGACTTAAGCTATACTATCTTAATATTAAAAATAATCCTTGTTACCTTATTGTTCCTTGTTGCCACAGATTCCATAAGCATAACAAAAAGGGTCCCTCTAATGGACAGAGATTATGTTTTGGTTATTGATGCTTCTCCAACCATGACAAAAACAGATTATCCGCCTAATAGGCTTGCAGCCGCAAAAGAAATATCCTCTGAATGGGTTGACTTCATGCCAAACTCAACCAGGCTTGGTGTAGTTGCGTTCTCATCGGACATTCAGAACTACGTGCCATTAACAACAGATAAACGAAAAATCAAAGACGCTATTAATGACATAGATATTGACTATTCAAAAGCAGGCTCTTCTTTGGATTATGCATTAAACTTTGCCTATCAATTATTATCAAAGAGCGATAAAAACAAACGAATAATATTAATCAGTGATGGAACAAAGACTGTAGATAATAAAACTCTTGCAAAAGCGAAGTCTGAATATATAAAAATTATATCTTTCGGTATTGGTTCTGATAAGGATACTGAAGTAATCAATCTCTCCGATATTCCTGAAGAATTCTTAGATTTATACAATAAGATGGAATTTAATTTTACAAATCTAAAATGGATTTCTGAAGAAACAAACGGAACAGCTTATCACATAAAAGATAAGCTTGAATTAAAGCAGGCTTTTGAAAAAGCTACTTCTCACGAAACAACAATTTCTTTAAGGTCAAGCTATTATCTAGGGATCTTTATTGCGCTGCTTTCTATCATTGAATTCTTGGTTTATGGAAAACTTGGAGCGCTTTAAGAGCTTTATTTTTTATAAGATTCGCTATTCAAAGCAGATAAAAAAATCCGAATATTAATTAAACAAGTGTCGCCACTAAAAGATCCATTAATACAAAATTAAGCTTTTATCTAAATTCTTAATGCAAATAT
>CAYQFL010000009.1:14189-27076 GCA_964416905.1 uncultured Methanosarcinales archaeon
AAATCCTAAAATAATTAAAGGGACAGCAATAAAAAGAAGTCATAAAAGAATCAAGGTTCCTAAGTTAAATTCTTTACTCCCTAAATCTGTTGATTAAAAAGATAAACCAAATTAATGGGCTAAACATATTTTGATTAACTAATAAGTCATACTGAAACAAATAGCTATGGAAAAATAAAGAAATTAGGTTGAACATTAAACAAGCTAAAAGAACTTAACAGTTGAACACATCACAAGAAATTAAGTCAGGAATTCAGAATTAGCTTTAAAAAATAAAAAAAAGAAAAAAAGCGGAGAAAAGGTTTTAGACTAATTCTACCCAAATATTATAGGCGGTTGCAGCAGTATCTCCGTTAGTACCGTCCTCTGGCAAAATCATCTGGAACTGGGATAATGTTCCATTATAACTGTTATGGCCTGCTGGCTCGACTACACCGGCAAATATTATGTTAGCACCATCTGTTAAAGCAAAGGTCTTCCAATAATCTACACTTTCATTATCTTTCGTTAATGCATAATTAGCAGTTATTGAACCTCCCAAAACTGTGTTTGTATTCAGAGTTCCACTGTATAAAAAAGTAGCATTATAATTGTCTGAACCATTTGCCAAATAAGAGAAATTAGCAAGAATCTCTGTTTCATTTGCATCACTAAGTGAAGCCCAATTTATTGAACCAAATTCTGATGCGAATACAACACTGCCATTTGCCGTCCACTCAAACATTTTGTCAGCGCTTAAACCGGAACCGCTTGCTAAAACAATAGTACCAGAAACATTACCAAACAAACCTGCCCATCTATAGGTTGACATCTCAGCATACAAATCAGCATTTCTAATTGCCCCAGCATGAACATCAATGCTATCAGGAGCGCTCTCAGTATAACTACTCTCACCATTATCGGTAATCTGTGCACCGCCAGGTTCTGCTGCATAAGCATAATAAGACAACGAAATCAACACTGCTAAAACAAAAACCACCATAGATTTCCTCATTTTCGCACCTCCAAAAAAGCTTACAGTATATTTTTTTGTATTCTGTTATAACTTTATTATGTGTGCTCTTATAAATATTTTTTGTGGTAACTTCAAAATGAAAAATACCTACTCTCAAAAGAAAAATTCTGTTGACTAAAACTTATCCACAAGCCTATATAAAAAAAGACATAGAAAAAGATAATAAAAAACAAAATAAAAACCAAATTTTTTTCTTATATTAACTCAACCCACAAGTTATAAGTTGTTGGATTTGCGTCTGTCTTAGTACCGTCCTCTGGCAAAATCATCTGGAACTGGGACAATGTTCCGTTGTAACTGTTAGCGCCTGCGGGATTAACTTCTCCTGCGAATACTATGTTGGTTCCATCAGTTAGTGCAAAAGTCTTCCAAGTTGGTGTATCTCCATCATCATAGGTTTCCGCATAATCCGCAGTTATTGAACCTGCTGCTACAGTCTGAGTTGTTAAAGCACCGTTTTCTGTGAAGGTTGCAGCATAACTATCAGAACCACTTGCTAAATGGGAATAATTACCTTCAACCTGAGCCTGTGTAGCTGCTGCAAGACTTGACCAAGCTACTGAACTAGCTTCTGTTGCAAATACAACACTACCATTTGCCGTCCACTCAAACATTTTGTCAGCGCTTCCACCTGTACCACTTGCCAATACAATACTACCGCTAACATTACCAAACAAACCAGCCCATCTATAGGTTGACATCTCAGCACTTAAATCTGCGTTTCTAATAGCACCAGAATTTACATCTACGCTCTGCGCACTTGCTGGCGTATATGTGTTCTCGCCATGATCTGTTACCTGTGCACCGCCGGGTGTTGCTGCATATGCGTACGATGCAAAAAACAATACTAATGCAACCGCCATTAACACGCCTAAAAACCTTTTCTCCATTTTCAAACCACCTCATTTATATAAACATCAGGATACAAAAAAACCACAAAAAGCCACAAGTATGGTTTTTTGTATCCTTGTTATTATTAATGGTTCTTAATCTACAGATACACATATAAATATTTTTTGTAGAAACTAAAAAATGATATCTCTAAAAGACACAACCACTTTAATCAGTTCTCGAATATAAAAAATTATCAAAATATCCTTTTTTGATATAAAAAGTATACTAGAATCTTTTAAACCCTCTCTATTCGAGCTCAATTCTGAAATTTTAACAAAAATGGCTTTATTAAATAGAAAACAAAAATAAAAAAATATATAAATATGTATACCTGTGAATAATGATGTAAACTCAAAGGTGAAAAAATGCTAAGGATATCAAACAAAAAAGGTCAATTTATCGGATGGTTTTTGTTTATCGTATTAATACTGTTCATTGCGGTGCCTCTCATAATGGAAGGGATTACAAATCAGTTAGGCTCTAGTGATCTATTAGCAAGAGCAGAAGTAAATTGCTACAGCATAATCCCTACAAAAGCTATATCTGGAGTACTTTGTAGGCCTGTTTTTGTAGATTATGGCAAAGGCACAAATCAATCACTACCTTTGCTATTCGTGCTAATCACCTTTGTTCTAACAGCCGTCTTGATTTATGCATTAATTGAAGATGTGCCGCCTTTCAGAAATCAGATACAAAACCACAGGAGAGGACCTGCAGCAGTATTTACTATTTTAATTGCAGCAATGGTATCATTCTTTACCTCAACACCAAAGTATGTTACTATTTTGCTAACGTTTTCAGGTTCAGTTATTGTATACACAGTAATTGCTGTTTTCCTTGTCTTTGTTTTCTGGAGGATAGGATTACATTCACACAGAGAAGGCAGGAACTATCTAAGAGAACACTACACAGGCCTCGCCAATGATAGGAGAGCTATACGACAAGAAAGGCTCGCGAACAGAGAGATAAGTAGAGATATTAGACGTTCCAGAGAGCTAGAAAAAGAACTAAAAGAGCTTAGGCAGAACGATGCTCAAGAACGCAAACCATTGGAACAACTTGAAAAAGTATTAAGAAGTATTCAAGGAGCTTTAAATAGACTTAATAGTATTACCGACCCCAATGAAAGGCAACATGCCCTTCATACTTTTAGGGAAAACGCGCATGAATTGCAGAATTTAGTACAGAGAATCCAAAGGGAATTTCGTGATGAAACCAAAATAAATCAACACATAACATCCATCGAGAATACCATTAATAACACGTTGAGGATTGCACAAAAAAATATAAGGTCTGCAGATAAAAATGTTATAACAGCGATAAATGCTGCGGCAAAAAACGGCCTTGTTGACAACCTTAGAGAAAAATCTCTTCGCGGGCAACTTGCCGAGCTTAGAGCAGATCACAACAAGATAATTGCTGAGATTGACGGTAGAATACATGAGCTAGAAGTGTTAAGAGATCGACTTCAAAGCATGTTAAATAATCAAAACCACGACATTGCACCGCTCTTAAATGAGGTCAGGCGAATTATAAATACGATTGGTAGCGGCAATTTACCAGACTCACAACAAATATTAGATGCCATACAGCATATAAATAACTTAAAAGCTGTAATTGAAGACAACGAAAGAATCATCAACCAAGCTCAGAAAGTGGACGAAGAACTGCGAGATCTTTTAGAGAGAGCAGAGAGAGCAGTTAATCAGCTTAATAGTTTAGCGACACAAGTACCACCTTAAACCTCATTATTTTTTATTTTCTATTTCTTATTTCTATGATAAAATCTCATACAAAATCCTTGCTGCAGGCTTTGCAAATCGATAATTTTCTCTTTCAGCCAGGTTAATGCCTTTAGCCAAGTTATCAATCAAACCTTGCTCATTAGATTTAAAGGTTTCATACTTCTTTATTATCTTATTATGAATATCATTCTTTCCCTGCTTTAGAATATCCAAGGCTGTTTTTAGGTTTTCTTCAGGCTCAACTTTAAAATTTGACAGAATATTTATTCTCTCTTCAAGGTAATCCAAATAGGTATATACTGGCTTTACAAATTCAGGCAAATTAATCTTAACAAGAAAACTAGGTTCCTCACCCTCAAGACACCCTATTTTTTTAAGCTTTTGATATTTATCGTTGAGCTTAGCAAACAAATCAACAGACTGAACAAAGAAATCAACATAATGCTCTCGAGACAAAGATTTTGGATTCTTCAGTTGAAAGAAATTAAAATCCTGCATTACCCTCTGATAAACTTCGTAAAACTCCATCAAGTCTTCATTTCTTAATAACGCAGTTAAAGTATACTTTGGGAACTTTAAAGTAATATCTGCTACTGGATTATCATACTTTATCATTATCTGCTCAACATCAAACATTTGTGTGTGAGAAAAACCATCGTACTGCTGAGTATACTTAAGGTTTAAGCCCTTTACTTTTTCAGATAATTCTTTAGACATCTTTGGCAAATCCAAAACTGAATTAACAACCTCTTCCAGAGAAATGGTTTCAGACATTCTCTCACCTAAAATTCCATCACGAAAAGCGCGATATAAAGCTTTCAATTTGATACCCAAAAAAACCAACAAAAACTAAGGAATTAAATAATAAAACAAACAAAACAACATCTCTAAGCTTCATACTTAGAAACCGCATACATGACATTAGCGAATGCTTTGCTTAACTTCTTGTTCTGTGGTTCAAGTAAATTTACGCCGTCCTTTAACAATTCAACAAATCCTGACTCTTTCAAAAACTCATAATTCTCTACGATTCCCTGAATGTAATTCTTTATTTTGTCGTACGGCTTGACTATCTTCTTTGGATTATATTCCTTAGATTTATTGCTGTCTTCAATTTTAGAAACTGAGCTTAAAACAGATTCTAAAGCTTCATTATACTCCACTACTCCTTGGATTAAATCATCAAGGAATAATTTAACCTTCAACTTAGGCTCATCACCAACAATAATCTCTTTTTCTTTAAGTTCATTATAAAAATCAGCGAAATTCTTGAAGGAATCAACAGCGTTCTCAAACAACGAGGAATACTCTCTCATAGACAAATCGCTTGGTTCATGAAGAGATTGAAGATATGCTAAAGCGTCAAGTGTTTTAACATTAAGCTCATAAAGGTTAGTATAAAAATCTTTCAATGCTGCAAGCTTTTTCTCTCCGGACATTTGCTCAATTTCTTGATAGTACTCATCGTTAATAGCATATTTAGGCACTTCAGGTTCAAGACTGATAACAGAATCATCCAACCTTTTTGTGAAATAAGGCATCTTCAAAGGCATGCCTATTGCATAACTTTCGTCTTCAGTAACTGAAACCAAACCTTTGCTATTGATTTTATCTGCAAAAGCTTTAGATTTCTCAGGTAGCTTTAATAATGAATTAACTAAATTTTCTAGAGCAGTTTTTTCTTTCATTTTTTCACCTGTGAGTGGTTAACAAAATATAGAATATAAAGTTTTCGTTTTAAAGCTCAGGAGGTTATAAACCCGTAAAAATACTGAGGACAAAAAATAAAATAAATTTTTATTTGATATACTTAGAAATTGCATACATAACACTAGCGAACGCTTTGCTTAACTTTCTATGCTCTGGTTCAAGTAAATTTACGCCATCCTTAAACAACTCAACAAACCCTGACTCTCTCAAAAACGTATAATTCTGTAAGATTCTGTAAACGTAGTGCTTTATTTCGTTGTACGGCTTGAGTCTCTTCTTTGGAATCTTGTCTAATCTTAAAACAGACTTTAAAGTCGTATCATACTCCACGACTTGTTGGATTATCGGATCTAAATTTAGTTTAACCGTTAACCGTGGTTCATCACCCAAAAGAACCCCCTTTTCCTTAAGTTGTTTATATTCAGTGTTAAATTTAAAAAATGCATCAACCGCGATCGAAAATAAAGACTGATAATCCGATTCTTCAGAAAAGTAGAACATAGCTCTTTCTTTTTCATAGAATAACATGTTTTTACTATCACTTTTCACATTCATATCTTCATAAAGAGCTTTAAAGATTTCCAAGACAGGGACTATTTTAGCATCAAGTCTTAATAAATCCTTATAAGCAGCATATAACTCTTTAACTTTCTCGCCTTCTAACTTTTGCTCCAAACCTTGATAAAGAGTCTCAGTTATTGTATATTTAGGAACATAAAGATCTATATTCAAAGAATCTAACTCAGGTGTAAAAGAAGGTACCTCCAAGGTTTCGTCAACCAAATAAGTTGCTTGTTTCCGTGAACCAGGATCTTTACCATTAAAGTCATCTGCGAAATATTTAGATGTTTCTGATAAACTCGACAATAAATGAACAAGCTCTTCCAAGTCATCTTCTGCACTCATTTTTTCACCTGCGAGTGGTTAACAAAATATAGAATATAAAGTTTTCGTTTTCATAAAGTATTATTAACTTAGTTTTTTTGAACTTGAATACAATTCATAAGTTATCTTTGCTATGGGCTCTAAGAACCATCTATTCTTTATATCACACAAATCAACGCCTTCGTTTAACCTTTTAACAACACCTGTATCTTTAAGCACCTCAAAATAATCCAGCATTCTCTTGATTCTAAGGTTCCTGTGATTGATCTTGACCTTAAGGTTGATATAATCACTTCTTTCAAAATCTGAATGTTCTTGATTAAAAGCAGTATTTCTCCTTGTGAAATCGTTAAGGTAATTGTTTAATTTATCTAAAACATCCCCATACGATTTAATATTTTCCACTACCTTTTCCAACTCGACTTTTGCTATCAGCTTATCAGGTTTTCTCAAATTATTTTGTCTCACAACAGCATCTTTTTTTGATAAGTCTATAAGTTCATAAAACCTCAAGAAATAATCATCATAAGAAGGAAAGTCTGCAAAAAGATAATCTTCCAAAGAGAAAGAATCATTCTTACTATAATATGGCTTCAAATCAATCATGGAGTCATCTAAAATATTAATTTTAACCTCATCGATCAAATTCTCTAACGACTTATCCCTCTTAGCATACTTGCTTATCTTAGCTATAAAATCAGGGTTTGACTTGTAAAGGTCCAATAATGAATCAACAAACCATGCTAACATTTTATCTTTAACCATTCTTTATACACCCAATGTCGTATGTAAAAGTTAAGTATAACAAAACAAAAGAGAGTCTTTACTTAACAGTGTTAACTGCTTTTTATTAAAAATCTTTTTGCTTAGAAACTTATAAAAGAAATCTTTTTAAAGCAGGTAAACAAAGTTAAGCTAGATGCAAAAAGCTAAAGCACGTAAACAGACAAACCAGCTAAAGATAACATATTTCCCTGACATAAAAGTCTATAGAAAATCTTTTGATGACATAAATAAAATTAATTTCTACCTGAAAGCAAAGCAATTACTAAAGAAACCGATAAGAATAAAGCTCAACAAAGAGTATAAAAACATAATAGTCATTGGAAACGGCGGGTCAATAAATCCTTTACTTACACTTTATAATCCATTTAAGAACAAAAAAAAGAATCTTTTCGTTTTAAACTCTGAAGATCCTTGGTTAATTAAAAGATATTCTAAATTAAACAAAAATAATACTTTGGTAATCGCAATCTCAAAATCCGGGGAAACGAGTAGCGTAGTATTCAACTATCTTGCGCTTCAACAATATGATTCTATTGTAATAACCGCTAGTAAAAACAGCACTCTCGCAAAGTTAGCCAAAGCCAGAAAAGCAAAGATAATCTTATCAGACAAAAACATCTCTGGAAGGTTCTCAGGATTCTCTGAATCTAGTTTATTACCGCTTAAACTTTTAAACATAAACACAAAAGAAATTCTTAAAGGAAGCTTAAAAGTTGATGTTCAAGAAGCTTACAAGCTCGCCAAATTTCTGTATGAAAACGAGAAAAAAGGTTACACTACTTTATACATACCAATTTATTCTGTGCAGTTAGAACCTCTATTTACAATGTTATCTCAATTGTTCCACGAGACCTTTGGAAAAAACAAAAAAGGCTTAACAATTTACGGCGGTCTAGCACCAGAAACACAGCACCACAGCAATCAAAGGTTCTTTGGTGGAAGAAAAGATTCTCAGGCATTATTCATTTATGTGAAAAGCAATTCAAGTTTTATGCTTAAAGAAAATCAGGTTCCAAAAATAAAATACAAAGGTTATGCTTTAAACAAAATAACTAATCTTGACTTTAATGACTTGGTTTACAAAGAATTCTTAGGCACAGTAAAAACAGCAATAGCCAAGAAAATTCCTTCTACAAGTATAACAACTGAAGTAAATGAAAGCAATATTGGCGAATTATTGATGTTCTTTTACTTTGTCGCTTACTTCTCAGCAAAGTTAAGGAGAGTAAACCCTTTTGACCAACCTGATGTAGAGCTAAGTAAAAAAGAATCTTTAAAAGAAATTTTTGAATCTCAAAACTAGAAAATGAACAAGGATAATAATATTTGCAAAAGGATCAGGATTTTTGGTTATGTGCAAGGCGTTGGTTTCAGATGGTATGTCTATAAAAGCGCGAAAGAATTAGGCTTAAAAGGTTATGTGAAAAACTTAAATGACGGCAGTGTTCAAGCAGTAATATGCGGTAAAAAAGAAGATGTTGAAAAGCTCATAGAGAAATGTTACAAAGGACCAAGTTATGCAATAGTAAACAGAATTGATATTGAAGATTTTAATAATCAAAGCTTTAATGACTTCAAGATTGAACTTTAGATATAAACCGAAAAACTGAACACTGGTTTCTCAAACTTAAAAGTCTTGTAATTAAACACAGGTTTATTGTACTCCAAATCAAAGTTAAAGTAATGTCTTTGCAAATTACATTCTTTTTTCCTCAGTTTAAGAAGGTCTTGTTTAAAGTTATCAAAATTAGCGTGCTCAATAATTTTTGGGTTCAAATAGCTCGAAGAGCCATCATCCAAGAAATAAGATTCACATTCTGGGAAAATCTCTTTATAATTCTCAAAATTATACTCCTCCAGAAGTGTACAGAAATCTAAAGACGAAAAATAGGCTTGATTTTCTGTATAAAACTTATTTAAAGTTCTTGCAGCTGCAGATATTGCCTCTTCAACATTTCCCGTTTCAACATTAGCTAGTGGACCATCGGACTTTCTAGCAAGAGTGTATGCATAAATAAAGTAATAAAAATTAACAACAACATCCTTAATTTTTGTATCCTGAAAACACACCTGTCCATCATATGTCTTAACCAAAGAAAAATTAAGCGTTGTTTCAGAATCTCCTGATTCAGACAGATTATAGATATTCCCTACATAGCTCAACGGAATTTCTAAACCCTGGAATTTTTTAAGGTTTAAAGATTTCATAAAAGAATTATCTGCCAGAGGATTAATGCCACAGGGTTTTATTTCAATAAGTCCATTATGATTAAGATTCGGCGCAAAACTCATAGGTTTACTATCGTTAAATGCAAAGAAGTTGTAGTAATAATCAGTATTAAGATTCTTAAAGAGTTCCTTGAAAGATTCAGTGGTTATATCGGATTCTTTTAAGGCTTCTTTTGAGAACATATCAACTACAACATTATTAGCAATATTTTCTTTTCTAAACTCGCATCTGCAGCTTTTATCTTTTGATTGTTCACACATCATAAAATCATCAACAAAGTCATAGAACGCTTTTTCCTCAGGTGTTTCTAAATCAACAATATTAAAATTATACTTTGCAAAAACATCTTCTTTATTACTGTTAACACAATCTTCAATATTTGAACTAGCTGAACATTTTTCTTTAAGATCCTCAACAGCCTTCGTTAAATTTTCATAAACATCAAAGTATGCAATGCCCTGGTCAACATTAACTGTAGCATTAACATAAACCGCATACCTTTGAGTTAGATTTGAAGGAAGATTATAGACTGCATAACTAACTAGTATAAACAAAATCCCCAATCCAAAAACGATTTTTTTATTCATTTTTCTAAAGACATTTTGATTATACCACTATCAAACTTAAGATTAATTTTATCCTCTAAATCACATTCATTAATTAACTCTTTAACATTAAAACTTACCCCTGTGTGATTTCCTTTCAAGATAAGTTCTAGATAATCTTCACCTGCGCCAACTATATAAAACTTAAAATCATCAGGATTTATATGAATCATATAAGTATCTTCAGAATCACAATAATTAAGGAGTATGAAAGGTATAAATAACTCCAAGGATACTTTCAAACCAGAAACATTCGTAAATTGCTCAGGAATCTCAACCAATTCATTTGTAATCATTTCGTATGATTTAACTATGTTTTTGATGTTGACCTTGTTCATAGGATATCCTATTAAAATTTCTTTATCCATGGTAAAATTATAATCAATATCAAAGAACAAGAACGGATAATCAAGATATCTTGGTTTTAGGTTTTGATTAAGTGTTTTATTATAATAACTCGCAAATTTCTCTGCCGTGAAACATTGAGTACTCTTTTGATTCCAAAGAATATTGCCTCTATAAACAAAACATCCCTCAAATTGCTTTAGCTTTGCAAGCTCAAAAGTCAGATTATTGCTTTCAATCAAAACAGTTCTATCAAGGTAATTCTTTAACCTCTCGGAATTAAACCCGGCTCTCAGCAATTGGTTAGATAAAAGACCATATCTTTCGTTAGATGACGAACTATAGAAGTTAGTAGCAGCTATCGTTAAAGCAATTAATGCAAAAATGGCTATTAAAACATTAAATGCAATTCCTTTTTTGCTCATAGCTCTCATCTTAACTTGTATCCTATTCGCAACCGCAATGAATCATTAAAACAAGGTATTGAATAATCAGCAAACAGAGTAGGTGTTGAAACTGTTTTCAATTCAGGCTCTTTATTACGATAAAAAACATCTATTCTTACAACTTCAACTTTAATCAGTTCAGTTCTATCCTCTCCAGCTCTTCTTATTTCATAGGTTAAGTTTAATGATTTGTTAAGAAAATCAAGAGTATACTTTAGAATGTCTTCTCTATTTAAAGAAACAAAATCCTCACTTGAAACATTATATAACGAATACTCTTCAGAACCATTGCAATACAAGTAAAGCAAATCGTTCATCGTTAGGTTTTTCACAGAGGTATCATCCTTAACAGCCAATTCAGTATAACCATTCAGAGCCTTCAACAGTTCTGACCTAAAATATGTTAAATAATCAAAGTTAAAGGTTGAATCGAAAACAACATTACCACCGCAAGATTTTATTTGTAACACAATAATAAAAAATATGACAATAACAATAAACAGAATCACGCCACTGATATCAGCAGTCAAATCTGAAATTATTCCTCTTTTTCCGATTTTTCTAGATTTCATCTTACTTTAATTTGGGTAAACTATGTCAATCAAGAGTTTTGCATTTTTTTGTACAGAATCATTATCGTAAACAACATTCTTCTCAATCAAATATCTTGAAAACAAACTCATATCACTTTCAATTTTAGCCCACGCTTTATATTTATCTTTGTTGAAATAAACGCTCCATTTTGGCCTATTATCTACATAAAGGGTTGCATTAATCGCGACAATGCTTTTGTAAAGTTCATTATTGCTTATATAAAAACAATCTTCAAACTCTTCTTGTTTCCCTTCCTCAATAATTCCTAAGTAAATCCTGCCATTAAGTTCTTTGCTTAAACATTTTTCTACAATGTTTGCGTATATTGCAGACTCCAAATCTTCAGAACTTATTTTGCCTTTGAAATAATGCAAAACTATTCCTGAAACTATAACAATAACTATGACTGCAAAAGCAAAATGGAATAAAAGTTTAACACTATTTTCGCTAATTGCTCCTCTCTTGAACAACTTAATCAACACCTCCAGTATTAAGGATTGTTAAACGAAGCTTGGGCATAAAAATTATTAGACACTTTTGAAATGTTTATGGATATTAACCTTAAACCCGGGAAATAAGTTTTAGTATCTTTATGATGGATATAAGGGAAAATTTTTTCTAAGTTCTTCTCTTTAAGCGAGTATGCCTTAACAACCACACCATCAGCACTAACATTATAATATTTGTTTTCAAAAGGGGTTTCATAAGTTACATTAACATCGTCTTGCAAGGAATACATCGTTGACATTATCAAAGCAATATCCCTGGCTGTAGTTTTAAGCTTGAAATCGTCTAAGTTTGTTGTTAAATTCACAAAACTAATGAGAGAAGCGCCTAAAAGAGAGAGCAAAACTAACTCTATAATAATCATCAATATCATGTTTGTTTGGCTTAATTTGTTTAATCTCATCATTTTTGTTAAATGCTCTTTTTAACACAGCAGAACTTAGATTCTTCACAACCAAAACCACTCATAGCAATTTCATCTTCATTGCATTCTGACTCTAAATCAACGCATTTATCACAGTTGTTTACTTGAGTTTCACTTACATTATGGACCATTCTGTTAAAGATAATAATTACTGTAACAACAACTACAAGCATTAGTATAAACCTTATTAGCGTGCCTAAAGCAGAAGCCTTTTTCATTTCATCACCTTAGTGTTAATGCTTATTTTCATCTGAGAGATATATAAGATTTTCCTTTCAAGCACCTTCTGTTAGTTTATAAATGATTCTAGCAAACCGAAAAATATAAAAGAGGGTTTTGTTATCTACTTGTTGGTGGTACTGTGAGCTTGGAAAAAAAGGTTGATGAACTCCACAATTCAGGAGTTAAAGGCTTTTTCAAGAATCTATTGATAGGTGCAACTGCTGCAGCATTAACCTTCACTTCTGGCATAGGTCTTTCTTATGACGGAAAATCAGATTACAAAGCGCCAGTTATTTCTAGTGTTTTCAACAACACAAAAGAAGAAGACCCCTTCGGAGACCAGAGATTAACATTCTTGGTAGAAACCTTTGAAGGAAACGATGTTTATCTAGATATCTATGCCAACGGAAAACAGGTTAAATCTGAAAGAATAAATGCCATAGAACAATTTGATGAGATAAAAGGAGGTATAAAAGCTG
>CAYQFL010000010.1:0-25165 GCA_964416905.1 uncultured Methanosarcinales archaeon
GAAAAAGTAAGTTTTTTAAACCATGGTTTATTAAAGTATATTCTATGGATTGGTTAGACTTATCTAAAATCAGTGGACTCTTCTCGCAAAAGTTATTTTCCTCTCTGATAATTTTTGTTTTAGTTTTGATTCTAGGTTTTTTTGTTAATAAATTGCTAAAAAAGATTTTTCTTATGCTTGCTCGCAGAACAAAGAGCAAGCTAGATGATATCTTTGTTCAAAAGTTCCATTCATATATCTTTTATCTTTTCCTTTTCATTGCCGTTAGAGTATTCTTTTCCAATTTGGATTTATTGTCAGATATCTTGAGTAAACTGGTTGATTCAGGAATACTTATAATTGCATTGTTCCTTGCAGCCAAGATCTCTTCATTTTTCATACAACTCTGGAGTCATTCTATTTCTAAGAAGATTGCAGGCAGTAATCACAGAATAAGTTATGTGAGTCAATCTTTTGCACCAATACTTCAACGGATAAACAGTGTCATTTTTTTTGTTATAGTATTAACTTCTTTGCTTTATCTTTGGGGAGTTAATGTAACGCCCATCTTAGGTGGATTAGGTATTGCAGGTTTAGCAGTTAGCCTTGCAGCCAAGGACCTTTTGAGCAACGTTATTGGAGGCATCTCTTTAGCAGCAGACATGAGTTTTAAAGTTGGAGATAGGGTTACAATACCAAAAGAAAATATTTCAGGAGTTGTTTATGATATTGGATTAAGAACTACTAGAATAAAAACTTGGGACAATCAAATTATTATGATTCCGAACGGAGTCCTTGCTAATAGTGTTATCCTTAATGATAACCAACCAAATTTAAGTTCAAGAGTAGTTGTTCCTTTTTCAGTTGAATATGGCTCAGATCCTGATGAGGTCAAGAAAGTTGTCTTAAAAGCGATTAAGAAAATACCAAATGTATTAGATGACCCTGAACCAAGTGTGGTGTTCACTAAAATGGGTGATTTTGCGCTGAACTTTGAAGCGAAATACTGGGTACCTGATGTCTCTTTAAGATACAGCGCTAAACTGGAAGGAGTTCAAAGAATATATGAGGCTCTTAATAAGGCAGGCATAGGCATTCCTTTCCCAACTCACACGGTTTACTTAAATCAACAGAAAAAAGCTAACAAATCTAAGAAAACAACCAAAAAGAAGACTAAGAAATAATCTCTTTTTTTCTCTTTTTGCTTAAGGAATCTATTGTTTTGAATATCTCTTTCTTTAAGGCCTCAACGTCTGTAAAGAAATCGATTTTATATTCTCTTTTAAATTCAGCAATTTTCTCTTTTTCAAGTATATCTGTTTTACTTAAGTAAACAATTAATGGTTTGTTTTTGTTTTGTTTTTTTATTTGATTATATAATTTTAATTGATCACTTAAAGGATATGGTTCCGTTAGATCAAACACGTAAATAATTAATTCAGCAGCATGTTTTATAGCAATATCTGCTTGTTTTTCTATGTCATTCTTTTTTTCTCTATTTAATGTTCCTGGTGCGTCTATTACTTGTATCTTAAAGAACCTAAACTTTACGTTTCCAGTAAGCAGTTGTTTTGTTGTAAAAGCATAGTTATTTACTTCAACTTCGCTGCCAGTTAATTTTTTTAGAAGCGTTGATTTTCCTACGTTAGGAAAACCTGTAATAACTACTTTAAACCTATCATCCTTTATGTCAGGGAACTCTTTTATTTTCTTTCTAGCCTCTTCCAGGTATTTTAAGTTTTTATCAATTCTGTTAATGAAAGAAACCACTCTACCGTAAACAGCTTTTCTTTTATTTCTTAGTTGAATTACAGTTTGCATGCCTCTCATTTCCTTTATCCCTGACATGCAAACGTCTTCTATTTTTTCTTTAGCCCACTTGATTGCCGCTAACGATTTCTTATACATCCTAATATCAACATAACATTTAAAAAGCTCTTTATAAAAATCGGACAGTTTGTCATAGAAAGGAAATCGTTCAAGAATTCTATCGAAATCTTTTGCAATGCTATCTTTAATTTGTATAAATCTTTCTTTGTTCAGTATATATTCTTTTTTAAGTTTATCATCTAGCTTAAGTGTTTTCTTAATCAAGTCATATCTCTTTTTGGCTCTTCTAAAAGCCTGATCAATATAAAATTCTGAATCTTCAATTTTAGGAATAGTTTCAAAGTTCATAATTTTGTAGAAATCTTTACTAGCTTTTAAAATCTTGTGTTATAGAGCGACCCCGCAGGGATTCGAACCCTGGTCAGTCGGTCCGAAGCCGACCGCACTATCCTGGCTATGCTACGGGGCCTTTAAAACCAAAGAGACGTATAACCGTATTTAAAGTTTGCTAAATTAAAATTCATATAATTTGATAGAAAAGTATTCTAATTTTAAGTCAAAAACGCTCTAGATAAATTATGCGAAAAAATTTTAAATGGAGCAAGGAGTGTGGTAATCTGTAATTCACCGAGATTAAGATAGTTTAAAGATATTTTTGAAAAAAAGAAATTTTTAACAGATATCCTGTTATTCTGTTGGAGATGCAGCTACAACTGCAAATGTAAAAGTAGAGGATTGCGTAAAAAATATCTGTATGATTGATTCTGATGGAAATATTAAATTTTATATACTTCTTTTCGTATGAAGGACAACATGACTCAAGAAAATAAGAATATTCCCAAAACAAGAAGAATTCTAGTGGCCTTTTATTCAAGGGACGGTCATACAAAGAGAATCGCAGAAATTCTTGCAGAAAGCTTGAATGCAGATATTGATGAAATAAAAGACAAAAAATCAAGGAAAGGTTTAATCGGATTTTTTAAAGCTGGTTGTGATGCAACATTGGGTAAGACAACAGAGATTGCTTTTTCAAAAAACCCCGCAAATTACGATATTGTTGTTGTAGGCAGTCCAGTGTGGAATGGTAGAGTTACACCTGCAGTAAGAACATATCTTTTAAAAAACAAAGATAGAATAAAGAAAATTGCATTTTATGTTACCTGTGTTGGCAGACAAGGTAAAGCTCTATTACAGATGCATGAAATTTATATTAGTGATCCCCTAACTGAAAAGGTAATATTAAGAAGTAGTGAAATTAAAGGGGTTAAGCAATTCATAGAAAGCTTAAAATCAGTAGTTTAAGGAATCCTTTTCTTAATATCATCCATAAATCTCTTAACTGTTTTTATCACATGTTCTGGTTGCGTTTTTAGTATTTTCGCTGTTTCTTTTAGTATATCTCCATTGAACTTCTCTTGGCTCGTTAATTCAAGCTTGTCAATAGGTTTCTTTTTCTTAACAACCTTTTTCCAAATCTCAAACAATTCCTTAGCTCTTCCAGGAATTAACTCCTTTTCGCAGTTTAAAATCTTGCTAAGCTCGTCAAGCATAGCTTCTTGTTTTTCAACAAATTCTATAGCTCTCTTTCCTGCGACAAACTCTAATCGAACAATTCCATCCTGAATTTTGCTCGTCTTGATTATCTTTATCATTTCTGCTTGACTTGTATTATTCAGATGAGTGCCGCCGCAGGCTTCGACATCAAAGCCAGGAATCTCAACAATCCTTAATTTTTTACCTGGAACAGCACCACCCTGATAGATTATCATACCATACTTGGTCTCAGCTAGCATTCTGTCCATAAAGAATTTGTTAACAGGCAGATCTTTCTTAATAATTTCATTTGCTAATTCTTCAATTTTTTGTACTTCCTCTTGACTTAAAGAATCGTAATGAGTAATGTCAAGCCTTGCTTTTTCCACTGTTTTTGCAGCTCCCGCCTGCCAGACATGTTTGCCCAAGATTTTCTTTGCTGCACCGTTTAAAATATGCGTTGCTGTATGCATCTGGCTAAGAATAACTCTTCTTTCTTTATCAATACTGCCATGAACAATATCTCCTTTTTTGAACTTAGGCTTTTCTTCTAATTCGTGTACTATTAGGTTGCCTTGTTTGAAGACGTCAACAACTTTAATTCCGTTTAATGTACCAACATCGTTCAACTGACCACCGGATGTTGGATAAAATGCTGTGCTTTCCAGAACAACATAATTCTTGTTAACTGCAAGAACTACTGAATCAAACTCTGTTAGTCCAAAATCATCAAAGTATAGTTTTTCAGTTTCAGGCAACTCAGGGAATTCAATTATTTCTCTTCTTGTTGTCTGCGTTTTTTGTTCTTTGTTTTCATGTAACTCAGAAACTTTTGAATAGAAGTTATCGCTAACAAAAACCTGAATATTAAGCTTCTCAGCCTCTTTTTTTACATCATCGGGAGTAATTCCATATGTATCGTAAAGTTTAATCAATTCTTGTTCATTAACAGAGGTTTTACCTTTCAGGAACCTCATTAGTATTGACTTTGATTTCTGTTTGTTATCATAGTACTTTCTTTTCTCAACTTCGATTATCTTCAGGTTATCTTTGTAATTCTCCAAAAACTCAGGGTAAATATCTTTCAAATCTTCAGAATGTAGCCTAAACACAGTTTCCCAATCTAAATCTATTTTTAATTCCTCTGCAAAATTCATAACTTTCCTGAACAAAACTCTTAAGTTGTAACCGCCGCCAACATTGCTTGGAAGAGCACCATCAGTTAACGCATAAAGCAAAGTTCTTGTATGATCTGCTATAGCATAAACTTTCTGCACTGGCAAAACCTGTTTCTTAAGCTCCTCAACGCTAACATTTATTTGCTTAGCAATAATATTCCATGTTTCGTTAGAGTTTTCAATTTCATCTAAATCTAAAAGCCCTGATAAAGGTACGAACTTTTTAAGTATCTCTTGATTTCGTTTTATCCCTGAAATCTTGAACAAGTATTCAATCACAGAAGGCATAACTACTTCGTAACTTGTAGGCTTTCCTGACAAGTACCAAGAAACTCTCTCCTGACCCATCCCCATATCTAAAACTTTTATGTCCAGTTCTTTAAGTTCTGTTCCTCTTCTTTCAAAGAACATGTAAACCTGATTGCCTATTTCTAAACCTTTTGAGAAGAATTCCAGGCAAGCGCCAACATTACCGCCTCCAGCCCACGCATCTTCGTGTATCACTAAATCCTCTTTTTTAATCTTCATTTCTTCCGTGAACCAGCTCAAGTAATCCAGGAAGTATTTCCTCTGATTATATTCCTGTTTTGGAATAAAAGCGTGCTGTCCAATCATGGTAAAACCAGTGTAATGCCTTCCAGTTAAACCAACGGAATCGATATCATTAAACCTCAAACAAATCTGAGGGACAGTTAACATTCTATGAATAGGCTCAACCTCGCCTGAAACAACATATGGTTGAAAATCTGTTATTGATGCAATTGTAAACTCAACAGAAGGGTTCCATCTTGCAACCACAGGATATCTTTTTATAGGTTCATACCCTTTGGTTTTTAACAGAGCACTAAATCTCAGCCAAACCTCGGGAAAACTCATCTGAGGACCGTTCTCTTGGCCAATAAAACCGTAAGAACCTGTACATTCTGGGTCCCCGCAAACATCTCTATCATTTATGCTCCAGAAGAATTTGCCGCAGTTCTTACATTGATGTCTGCTAAAACCTTGCTCTTTTAACGCATCAACCGGAAAGTACTTTTCATAATTTTTGGAAGCTTCTTTTCTAAAGATTTTTTTGAATTCTTTGTCGGATACCATTTTAAATATCAAGATTCTTTACTTCGAGGGCATTATTTACTATAAAATCTCTCCTTAAAGACACATTCTCACCCATTAACACACTAAACAATCTGTCAGCCTCAATAGCATCCTCAATAGTAACTCTCTTTAGAATCCTTGTTTCCGGATTCATTGTTGTTTCCCACAACTGTTCAGGATTCATTTCACCCAAACCTTTATACCTTTGAATATCTAATTTAGCTCCCTCATTTTCCTTAACAACTTTGTTTAATTCTTCATCTGAATAAACGTATTGGATACTCTTGCCCTTTTTAACCCTGTATAACGGAGGTTGTGCTATGTAAATATGTCCTTCCTCAATTAATTTTGGCATAGTCCTGTAAAAGAATGTTAAAAGCAATGTTCTGATGTGTGCGCCATCAACATCAGCATCAGTCATTATAATAATTTTGTCATACCTTAGCTTTGATATGTCAAAGTCATCATTAATGTTTGTTCCAATCGCTGAGATTAATGCAGAGATTTCATTATTTGCTAAGATTTTCTCGATGTTTGATTTTTCAATATTTAGGATCTTTCCTCTTAACGGTAAAACTGCTTGAATTTCTTTAGATCTTCCTTGCTTAGCTGAACCGCCTGCAGAATCTCCTTCCACAATAAACAACTCGGTTTTGCTCGGATCCGTAGACGAACAATCCGCAAGTTTGCCTGGCAATGAAAAAGAATCTAAGGCACTTTTTCTTCTGGCAAGTTCTCTTGCTTTTCTTGCTGCTTCCCTGGCTTTATAACTTAACAAGATTTTAGAGGCAATTGCTTTAGCATCCTCAGGGTTCTCTAACAAGAAAGTATAAAAGGCTTCAAACAACACTTCATTAACAATTCTGCTTATTTCGCTATTACCTAGTTTAGTTTTAGTCTGGCCTTCAAACTGAGGTTCAGGAACTTTCAAAGAAATTAAGGCAACAAGACCTTCTTTACAATCATCAAAACTAACTTTTAGATCTTTTTGCTTCATCCCCTCGTTTAAGTACTTATTAATCGCTTTGGTTAAAGCAAGCTTGAATCCTTTTTCATGGGTGCCTCCTTCAGTGGTCCTAATATTGTTGACAAAAGAATATATCGATGAACTATATGCTCTGGTATATTGTATTGCTACTTCTACAATAACATCTTCAACTTCTTTTTTGACATAAAAAGCCTTATGCAGAGGCTGTTTGCCATTTGTTAAAGAATCAACGAACGATAAAAGTCCACCCTCATACTTGAATATCTCTTCTTTGTCTGTTCTCTCATCTAGCAGAACAATTTTTACATTTGGATTTAAGAAAGCAAGCTCCTTTAACCTCGCGCTTATAATATGATAATCAAAAACTGTGGTTTCAAAGATTTCACTATCAGGTTTGAACTTAACTTTAGTACCAGTTTCATTCGTTGGTTGACCTTTTACAACAGGCGTTATTGGTTTACCTTTAGAATATTTCTGAGTCCAGACAAAGCCATCTCTCTTTATTTCAACTTCGAGCTCTTCAGATAACGCGTTAACAACTGATAAGCCAACGCCATGCAAACCGCCGCTTATCTTGTAAGATTTTTTGTTGAACTTACCTCCGGCATGTAATACCGTCAATACAAGTTCAACAGCTCTTTTGTTGTATTTTGGATGAACATCCACAGGAATACCCCTGCCGTTATCGCTTACACTGACACTATTATCTTTATGAATGATAACTTTTATGAGGTCTCCATAACCTGACTGGATTTCATCAATAGAATTATCAACTATTTCAAAGACAAGGTGATGTAATCCTTGCACGCTTGTTGACCCAATATACATTCCAGGTCTTTTTCTTACAGCTGCAAGTCCTTCTAAGACAGTAATTTCTTTAGCAGAATACTCGTTTGTTGCTTGATTATTTTTATTGGCTTCTTCCATCTTCTTCAAATACTTAGAACTGCGATTAATTTAAAAATATTTTGAATATGTTACAATCGTGTGCTTAATTAGTTCTCCTATTTAAAATTAAAACAGATTCTATGTGCGATGTCTGTGGAAACATATCAACCCAAAATGCGCTTATAATTTCATATTCGCTTTTGAGTAACTCGAAATCACTTTTTTGACTTCGAGGGTTACAAGAGACGTAGATTATTGTTTCAGGTTTGTTTTTTAGAATAGCTTTTATCATTCTTTTGCCGAGTCCTGCTCTCGGGGGATCAAAGAGAATAATGTCTTTTTGGTTTATTTCAACTTTATCTTTGTATAAATCTTTCACAAAGAATTTTGCATCAGACTTATTCTGGAAAGCATTCTCTTTGGCAACCTTGACCATATTCTCATTTAACTCAAAACCGTTTGTTTCTTTGAAAAGGTCGCTTAGGCAAACTGAAAACAAACCTGTTCCTGAGAACAAATCTAAGAGCCTTCTGTTTTTTGCATCTTTAATGTTTTCTTTAACGATTTCTCTTATCTTTTCAACTAAAACCTCAAACTGTTTAGGGTTCCTCTGAAAGAATCCGTTAAAAGGGTACTTGAATTTTTTATTAAGAAACTCTTCCTCTAAAAACTCGTTCCCCTTCACAACTACAAACCTTTCATCCTGACTGATATCTGAAAGTGAACTCGTATAATTTATTACAAAATTATCAATCTTCTCATCATTAGCGAGGCTTTTAACCATATCAATCTCTTTTTCATCACAATCCTCGCTTACCAAAACAGAAACCAAATTGTTTATACTTGTACCTTGGACAACAACATATCTTAAACAACCCTTATGTTCATCAAGGTCATAAACACTAACATCAAGAGATTTAATCTTATTATTCACGGCTTGAAATGCCTGACTACATTTTTCATTCATCAACAAACATTCATCTATGCTTACAAAAGAATAATATAATCCAGGTTCTCTTAATCCTAACCTGATTTCATGATCAACTTTTTTTACAATAAAATCCATTCTGTTTCGATATTTAAATTGATTAATCGCTTTAATGCCATTAATTTCAAATCCGAAGATATTCCTCATTAATCCTTTTTTAATTTCAAACTGCTTCTCATAATTGATGTGCTGTAAAGAACAGCCTCCACAAGAATTATAATGCTGACATTTAGGTTCAATTCTGTCTTTGCTAGCTGACTCTATGTTTTTTATTCTACCAAGATTTTTGCCTTTCCGTTTAATAAAATCAATTTCCACAATTTCATCTGGTAAACTTTTTGGAACAAAAATCTTAGAATTCTTTCTCTCGTTAAGATAACCAATACCATACAATTTCTTTTCATCCAGTTTTTTAATTTTGACTTCCATTTTTTAGTAATTCTGACTTAGATATCTAAGTTCAAATTAATCAAGAACCCCAATCAAGAGCTACATATACCTCTACCGTATAGTTTCCATCACTTACATTGTAATTGAAATAAGGCAGTTGAGAGATACATTTATAGTCTTTTAGAGAGATACATTTATAGTCTTTTATATTGTCTGTGTATATTAGCTTATCTTGATCAGGGTCTATTGCTTTTATGAATCCTGTTAGATTGTAAAAGAAATAGCTTAAGTTACTTCTCAATTCATTCTCATTACAATATGGCGAGGTCAATATTTCATTCAAAGTTTCATTAAATGGATAATACCAAGAAAAATTAATCATAAATTTTACATCAGAGTCATCAGGCACATTAGGCATCTCATATATAAGAGGAGGTCGATTCTTCCTTCCAAACCAGAATTTTAAGCTTTCTCCATAGATTATTGTTTTATTATCAGCGATTTCTATGATGTCATTACCAGAACTAAAACGATAAACCTTGACTTCGAAACCATTATTAGAGTAGTGTGGTTCATAATTTGCAAAATGCGTCTCATTATAAATCACTTCTTCAACTAACTTAAACAAATCTCCGAACCTGCCGTCAATTCTAGCTTTGAAATCTTCAAAGGTTTTGGTTTCAGCACTTCCTTTTTTTCTAACGGTTACAGGATAATGAATATGCGCTTCAATGTCATATTTGTTGATAAAAACTGATACGTTAAGTTCATCAGTTTTTCTATCAAGAAGCTGAAAAACATCATTCTCTTCAATAATACATTCCTCTGCTTTATTTAGAAGATATGTCCTAATGTTTTCTTCTAGATTTTCAGCAATCCTTTCTGAAATTGATACGTCATCACTTATAATTGAACCAAATGATGGAATCTGAACCAAAGAATTCATTTGATAACTAGGAATGCAATCGTCCTTGTAATTAGTAATGTTGTTGTGATTTTTGTCATATGGCTCCGAACAGTTAAACGGAAAACCCTCGACTCTTTCATAAACAATTCTTGTTGGTTCTAGTGGTGTCATGCTACGGATGTAGTAAGGCACAAAAAATGTTTTGTAGTGTATAAACAAGTTTGGTGTTTTGCCTGGTTGTATTCCCTTGTAAATATATCCGCCTTGTCTTGTAGCAAGAAGTAACGCATTTTCCAGCTTTTGATTAAGGCAATTCACAACAGAGTTTCTATATACATTGAAATCCAGACTTTTTTCATAAGAAGTATCCTCTTCAGAGTTCTTGTTTATAGTAACTATCACAAATAATAAAACTAGGATGAATATAAGAATTGAGATAACTATAATTATTCCAGCTTGTCCTTTTGTTTCTTTTTTAAAACCCATTGCTTTATTACCTAAAGGTTTTATTTAAAAACTTTATTTAAAAACTTTTTTCCTGCCAGCAAACTATAAAAATAAAGGAATTTAGCAAAGTTTTATGATTAAGCTTTTTAAGAGATTCATGCTGGATGGACCTTATCTTGTATTTGAACATAAAGGTCAAAACATTTTAGTAATCTCTGATTTGCATTTTGGTTACTCGAATTATCTTCTTAACAAAGGCATATATTCACTTATAGATGAGAGCAAGAAAATCAAAGAGATTGTCTCTAAAATCAATGAATACAATATTAACAAGATTGTATTTAATGGCGACATAATCCATGATTTTGGTAGCTTTCCCTGGCAATTAAAAAAGAAGATTATTACTTTGATTGATTTATGCAAGCAAAACAAAACTGAGCCTATGTTTGTTTTAGGCAATCACGACGTTCAATTAAAATATCAAGTAGAAAATTATCTTTTTGATAGAGCTATAGTTTTTCATGACTTTCTAACTTTTGACGATGTTTTTATAACCCACGGAGACAAACTTTACGAAGTTCCTAAAGAGACAAAATTCCTTATTTTAGGGCACGAACATCCTGCTGTAGTTATTGATGACAATAAATTCAAATGTTATGTAGTTGCAACGATGAATCCTAAAAAAAATGACAAAAAAGTTATCATTATGCCATCATTTTTTGATTTTGTTGAAGGCACAGACCTAGAAGAGAATGCAAGAATTACACCTTATCACAACCTCTTTGAGAATGATTCTTCCAAGATAATTATCTATAAGGTTAAGGGCAAATATGTTACCTTGCCTTTAGATTTAGACGCTTTTTTGTGAGAGTTTAACTTAGTTAATTGTTTTATATTCTGCAGTATATATCAAAAGTTTTTTAAATGAAATGTTCTTCTTACATCTCCAAATAAAAACTTAGTAAAACTAAGAGGTGCAAAAATGGCAGCAGATAACGCAATATTTGTTGGAAACAAACCGTTTATGAACTATGTAACTGCGGTAGTTATGCAGTTTACGACCCAAGATGCCGAAGAGGTTACCATTAAAGCAAGAGGTAAATTTATCTCAAGAGCAGTAGATGTCGCAGAGATTGCAGCAAAAAGGTTCTTGAACGGTCAGATCTATGTAGACGATATAAAAATTGACTCAGAAGAGTTCGAGAACAAGGAAGGAAAACAAGTTAGAGTTTCTACAATAGAGATTACCCTTAAGAAGAAATAAGTTCGATAGACTTTTTTCTATTTTTTCTCTTTATTTATTTGCTTTTTGCTAGAAGCTTTACTTTTCGCTTTTCTAAATAAAAACATATTTAAACCACACAAAATACTTTTTATTTACTATGAATACATTGTATCGTCATGTTTTAGGTGACTTTCTGATAAGTAAATCCGGTAAAATACAGAGAGTCAAATCTAAGAATGGCTCAAAACTTAAAGAACTTAACATTGAAAACCATGATATTAAAGAATTTGAGAAAGTTTCAGAACATATTATTCTAAATCACAAAGCTGAACTTTATAATACTGTTATCAATAAAACAAAAGATGAATTATCAAAGCTTAATTTTGAGGACGATTATATTATTCAGGCAATTGACGCAATTGATGAACTGGATAAAACAATAAATATGTTATCTAAACGATTAAGGAGATTTATTTTGACTTATCTTCCAGAGTTAAGCTTAAGCAACATTGACAACGAAAAACTATGTTTATTATTAACTTCAAAGTCAAGAGAAGAGATTCTCGAATCTGAGGGTATAACTAAAAGCATGGGCTCTCCTGTTTCTAAGGAAACGGAACAAACGATTAAGGACTTTGCTTCAACTATTCTAAAGATGTTTGAGATGAGGAAACAATTACTTTCCTTCATAACCTCTCAAGAAGAGAGACTTATGAAGAACTTTTCTACTATTGCTGGACCAACCATTGCTGCGAGGTTGTTAGCTAAGGCAGGTTCAATCAAGAATTTAGTGAATATGCCTGCCTCCACAATTCAAGTTTTAGGCGCAGAGAAAGCTCTTTTTAGGCACCTGGTAAAAGGTAAGAAAAGTCCTAAATATGGTATCCTTTATCAACACCCGCTAGTTCAAAAAGTCAAATCAAAACATCGAGGTAAAATGGCGAGAGCTATTGCCGACAAGCTTGCTATAGCTATAAGAGTAGATTATTTTGATGATAAAGATGTTTCAAAAGAATTGCTTAATGAGATTCAAAAGAGGTATAAAGAATGCCAATAGAATCAATACCAAACTTGAAAATAATTCATAAGAATAACAAAATAAAACAGCTTCTGACTAAGAACTTGGTTAAAGGAACAGCTGTTTATGGTGAGAAATTAATTCGAATGGGCAATGCAGAGTATAGAGTCTGGGATCCAGAGAGGTCTAAGCTCGCTGCAGGCATCTTTAAAGGTTTGAATGAGTTAACGCTTACAAAGAACTCAACAATACTATATCTCGGCGCAGCTACCGGCACAACAGTAAGTCATCTTTCAGATATAGTTGTTGACGGTTTTATATTTGCTGTGGAGTTTAGCCCTTTTGTGATGTACAATTTAGTTCTGCTAGCAGAAAAGAGAAAAAATATTTTGCCAATACTTGCTGATGCAAACAAACCAGAACAATATTATAACATTTCTCTTGCATCCGATTTAATATTACAGGATGTAGCGCAACCAAATCAGGTAGATATATTCTTAAAGAATGTTAAGATTTTTTTGAAAACAAATGGGCAAGCCCTTCTATCTGTTAAAGCCAGGAGCATTGATGTGTCTTCAAAACCAGGTAAAATCTTTTCCGAAGTTAAAAAAGAGCTTAGCGAACATTTTAATGAAGTAAAACAATATACGCTTAGTCCTTTTGAGAAAGATCACGCTTTATTCTATTGTAAGAATTTTAAAAGATAGGCTATTTTATCAATCTGTAAAAAGCAGGCTTAATCGTAAAGTTTAAAAAACCTGTCTTTACCCAACAGATTTATGCCTCGCTGGTGTAGCCCGGCCAATCATCCAGCCCTTTCGAGGCTGGGACTCGGGTTCAAATCCCGAGCGAGGCATTACATTTTAATGTTCTTCTTGGTTTTGTCGTATATCTAAATTAAGAATCTTGCCGCTATATCTTTTAGAAAAACTATGCTTCTCTTTAAATAATTAGCAAAAGTTTTAAATATATGTGTTTGTTTATTTACCTCATCATGGAAGATACAAAACAATTATCAAAAAAGATCATAGGAAAAACAGTTATTAGTAAAAGCGGTAAACGCTTTGGTGAAGTTGCAGATATTATCTTTGAAACGAAATCTGGAGAATTGATTCATCTGGTCTTAGAGAATCCTACTCCTTCCGTAGAGAAACTAAATCTTGAGAGAGACAACGAAGACAATGTGTTGATTCCATTCAGTGCAGTTATAGCTGTTGGCGATATGGTTGTTGTTTCTGAGGAAGATATTGTTTAAATTTCCTTAGTTTTCTATTTTCTATGTTAAATTCCATGATTTACTAACTAAGAGCAGAATCTCTTTGCCATATTCGATTAATTTAAAATGTTTGAACATTCAACTATCAAAACTGTCTAAAATTAATAAATAAAAATGAAATGCAAATTTTGTAGAAATAAGGCAATCTATGAAGAAGAAAGACTTTGCAAAGAGCATTTTAATAAGTACTTTGAGAAACGCGTCAGAAAATACTTTGATTCCTTGAGGTTAAAGGATTTAAAGATACTTGTAGCAATTAGCGGTGGTAAAGATTCTTCTGCATTAGCTTATTCCTTAAATAAAATAAAAGAAGATTATAGCCTAACTTTAGAATTAATCTATTTGGATTTGGGCATAAAGAATTATTCAGAGCATTGTAAGGAAACAGCGGTTAGATTATCACAATATCTGGGCCTTAAGTTGAATATAATTGATATAAACCAAATGTATAATAAAACAATAGATTCTTTTGATGATTCTTATGCCTGTTCTGCTTGCGGTACTTTTAAGAGATACTTACTCAACAAGTTTGCGTTCGAAAACAATTTTGATTTCGTAGCTACAGGTCATAACCTTGATGACGAACTTTTCTTTATGATGAACAACCTTTTGAACAGAAACACAGAATACTTGCTTCGTTCGGGTAAAATGACAAAAACTCGCAGAGATTTAAAATTTATTGGCAGGCTTAAACCTTTATACTACCTTACGGAAAAAGAGAGTATGATTTTGTGCTTGAGTAATAATATTCCGTTTACAAACATAGAATGTCCTCACGGGTTAAACAGCACTCAATTGAAAATGAAGAAGAAGTTAAATATTCTTTTCGATAGAAGGTCGAAAAAAATAAACTTTATAAAATCAGTCAACATAATCAAAAAAGAATATCACGGACAAGAAGCAGAGTTCATGAACTTTTGCGAGGTTTGTGGTTATCCAACGAACAATAATGTTTGTAGGTTTTGCAGGTTGATAAAATGAATTATGCATTAACAGTAAGCAATTTTGCTATAGGCGTTTTTCTAATTTTGTTTGGTATTCTGTTAGGTAGAATTACAAACAACGTTCTTAAGAGCTTTCTTTCAAGGTTTAATATAAATAAGCTTCTGTCTAACATAACAAACTTTGATGTTAAGCTTGAGGAAGCGATTGCATTAATATTGTCTTTTGTTGTGGCTTTTATTTTTATAGCTCTTGGTTTGAATATTATCGGCATAGCAACAGTCATAATAAATATTATCTCAGGATTTATCTTTGTTTTAATAATAATATTCTTATTCCTCTCAATTAAGGACTTTTTGCCAAACCTTACTGCAGGCATCTACATTTTGTCTAAGAGAAATGTGTGCGAAGGAAAATTTGTTAGAGTCAAAGATGTTTCTGGTCAAATTGAGCATATAGATCTTTTAGAAACAAAGTTGAAAACCAAAAATGGTGAAACAATAATCATCCCTAACTCGCAGTTTGTCCGTAATGCAATCTTTATCTTAAATGAGCCAGAAAAAGATTTAAATAAAAAAAATGCATCCAAGAAATCCAAGTAAGCAATCAAAAATACTGTACTTTAGCATTTTTATTTTGTTTGTTTTCCAGATTTTGTTTTTGCTTGATTTAGGTTTTTCTTTTTCAGTTCTTCCAGCTGAGAAGGTATATTATTATGAGAACAATCCTGTTTTCAAAGGTTCTTTTGATGTATTTGATAATACTGATGAGAACAATATTGTTTCTATCTCAATAAACAGTTCTATTCTAAAATACCTTAGTCTGGATAAAACAAGCCTTACTTTTAAGTCCTCGGATACAAAACAAACAGTGAATTACGTACTTGACCTAAAAGAGTTAGCGAATATACCTGGCACTCATGTTTTCCCAATAACTTTCACTCAAAAGGTGCTTTCAGATAATCAAGGCATATCTGCACAGATTTCTCTAGTTTCTAAAATCGTTGTGGTTATACCTTACCCGAAGAAGTTTGTTGAAATCGAGCAAAAGCTTCAAGATAAAAAACTTACATTGCTTATATCTAATAAGGGAGAAAAACTTTCAGATTGCAATCTTTTTGTTAAAATTTTAGATCCATTTGATAAAGAAGAGTTGCTTGAGAGATCCTTTTCAATTAATAATTTGGGCATACATGAGCAGAAATCCTTTTCAATTGACCTAAGTGAAAACTCAAAACTTAGTAATGTAATCGAGGCAGATAGCTTATTCTCCTGTAAGGATTACTCTACAAATAAAACAACGTTGTTTGAGATCCCAACTTTTCCATATAATGTTTCTGTAGCTATAGTTGATAGAGATGATTCCTACCTTGAATTAATGTTAACTTTTAAGAATATTTTAAATTCAACCCAGCAGAATACTCAAGTATTCTATGAGGTTGTATCAAATAGTAAAAAGTCAGAACGCAAGTCGTTTTACTTGCCCGAATTGAAACCTTTAGAAGAGCGAAGCACAACAATCTTAATCCCAATAGATTTCTTAGATGATACTGAGGATTACTTTGAGATTTTATTTTCAATTAAGGTTAAAGATGAGATTCTTTCAGTTAAACAAAAAGTTCCTTTGTTAACAAAAACAACAATGGATTATAAGCTGATAGTCTTTATACTCTTTACACTATTTATTGTTTTAATCGCAACACTAAGATTAAGACTTAAGGGAAAAACAGAATAAAAATTTACAGCTCGTTTTGATAATTCATTAATTTGCTTCGGAATTCGTTTTTAACTCTTTCTAGGCTTTGATTACCGTCTAGAACTAATATTTTTCTCCCCCGTTTTTGTAATTCGTTTATAACAAAGTCATAATTTTCTACAAGTTTCGTCTGGAAATCCAGTTTTTCGAATACTTCCTTATCTTCTTTTCTTTTATAAACTCGCTTTATGGCGATTTCAGGGTCAACTTTGATATATATTGTTAGGTCAGGTAATAAAGTTCCCTCTTCTTGTCCATACTTGTGCATTTTACATAATTCTTCAAAACCAACGCCCTGAGTTTTTTGATAAGCTAATGTCGACAAATCATATCTTGAACAAAGAACATGAGAATGATTTAACATCTCTTTAATAATCTTTGAATGTTGTATTCTGTCTTCCACAAAAAGTAGGGCAGCTTCTAATCCCGAATTAAAACCTTCTTTTAGTTTTTTAGCGAGTTCTTTACCGGCTTTTGTTATTTTAGTAGGTTCTCTAGTAACCCAGATATTGCTATACTTATCGCCAAAAATTTCAGGGTCGCTTTTTATAAGATGAACACAGTATTCTATCAACGTATCTTTGCCACTACCGTCTATTCCTTCAAAACTAAAGAACACATTTTTCATGATTCGTTATCTTTAATTCCAGATTTTAAAAAGATATCTGTAGATTAATCCTTGTTTTTGGTTTCATATTTGGTTGTCCGGCATATTTTTTGACAGTTTGTAAGAGAAAAATTTATAAAGCAGTGAGTTTTAATGAACTTAAAATGACAACAAACAAAAATTTAGTGGTGGTCTTAGCTACCCTGTTGATAATAATTTCTATCGTGAGCACTATTTTTGTAGTGAGCGAAGCGAATAGAATTATGAGGGAAAACTTGTTTGAAGATAAGACAACTGGCAGGGTGACATTCTCGGTAGTAAAACAAGGTGAGTTAAAAGAAGAGCCTGTTTATAATCAAGGCAATGTTCGTTTTGAGGTGAGGAAATAATGGATGCTGAAAAACTAAATCAAGGTCTAGTTGTTATGTTAGTTGCTGCAATTGTCGTGTCTATTGGCAGCACTTTAATTAGTTTGAATAAGCTTTCTGTAATCGGAGGCATAACTGGTTTCGCAACTAGCGATGTAGGAACTGTGACTTTCCAGGTTAATGAAAGTACGAGTATTACTTTAACAGATAATTCTGTTGATTTTGGTACTTGTATACTGAATAACAGCGGTTTTATTACTTATGATAGTGATATTACCAACGGTACAAGTGTTCAAGGATTTTATTGTGATGGATTAAGTGCTGGAGAGGATTATATGGTTCTAGAGAATGATGGTAACGTAAATGTATCAGTAACATTGCAGTCAGATGTTGATGGTCCAGGATTCACAGGATCTCCAACTAGTAGGGGTGAGTTCTGGTTTAAAGCTGCTGAGGAGGAAGTAGGTTCATGTACAGGAACTTTAGCTGACAGCTGGGTGAATATTAGTCAGTCTGCTTTTGATTACAATGTCTGTGATGACTTCAAAAACGTTGATGGTAACGATGCATTAAAGATATGGTACAGAATCGTTTTACCTGATGATGTACCTGCAGCAGGTGTAAAAACAGCACAGATAACCTTTAGCGCAGTTAAAGTATAAAACTTTTTTATGTTTTATTTTTCTATTTCTTTAATTATTGTTCTTTTGCTATATTTCTTTATCTGATGAATCTAACAGCTTCTATAGCCTTTGTTTAATACGTCCAAAACAAAAAAATTTATAAATATTTAAATCGGGGAATAACTTAATTTATAATTACTTTCAGGTGAATCTAAAATGGATGAGGAAAGTTTGAACCGAAGTTTTGTTGTGCTGTTAATTGCAGCGATTGTTGTTTCTATAGGTAGTACAGTCATTAATCTAAGCAGCCTTCAAAGAATTGGAGGCATAACTGGTTTTGCACAAACTGCTCAAGGTACAGTCACTTTTAGTGTTAATGAATCTGTTAGTATTACCCTAGATGATGATACTATTGATTTTGGAGAATGTGTGCTTAACAATAGTGGTATGATTACCTACGAAAGTAATGTAACCAATGGTACAAGTGTTCAAGGATTTTCTTGCGATGGATTAGCTGGCGGCCCAGATTACATGGTTATTGAGAATGATGGTAATGTTAATGTTTTAGTCAACCTATCATCAAACGTTAGTGGAACTCAACTTATAGAATCTCCAACAAGTAGAGGTGCATTCTGGTTTGTTGCAGGAGAAAACGAAACTAATAGTTGTGCCAGTGGTTTAGCAAGCTCTTGGGTAAACATAACAGCTGCTGCTCAGGAGTATGGTGTTTGCGGCAATCTAAGTAATATTGATGATAATGATGCATTAAATATTTGGTTTAGAATTGATCTGCCTGATGACACTCCTTCAGGAGCTAAATCTGCAGGTATTACTTTTAGTGCAGTAAAAATATAATCCCTTTATTTTTTGTTTCTTCTTAACATTTTTATTTAACAAAAATTTTTTAAATGAATTGAATTCTTAAAGAAATATGTCTTTCAATAAGTACTTCGGTTTTAAGAGGATTTTTTTAGGTATATTCTTGTTAATGACATGTTTTAACTAATTCTTTCATTAGTTTTATAAAAAGCTTTTAATATGATAACTCTTTTGATTTTTCGTTTTACTAACTGCACTTGTTGATGTTATTATTTAATGCTTAGAAATGGTGATAAAATATGGCTGATAAAAAAATAAAAATAAGTTTCCCTGACGGGGATGTAGTTGAATATCCTAAAGGTGTAAAACCTATTGAGATTGTTGAAGGTATTAGTAAGAAGCTTGCTAAAAAGACAATAGTCGCAAAATTCAATGACACTCTTGTAGATTTGTTTAGACCTCTTGAAGAAGATGGCAAGATTGTTTTTTTAACCTTTGACGACCCTGAAGCGAAAAAAGTGTTCTGGCACTCATCATCACATGTTTTAGCGCAAGCAGTTAAAAGGTTATATCCTGATGCTAAACTCGCGATAGGTCCAGCTATTGAGCAGGGCTTTTATTACGATTTTGACAACCTCGAAATAACTGATAAAGACCTTGAGAAGATTGAAACTGAAATAAAGAAAATAATTGCTGAAAATTATGAGTTTAAGAGAGAAGTTGTCCCTAAGTCTAAAGCTTTAGAGCTTTTTAAAGATGAACCTTATAAGCTCGAGCTTATCAACGATTTAGACGACGAATATGTTTCGGTTTATACTCAGGGCGAGTTTACTGATTTATGTAGAGGACCTCACGTTCTTAGCACTGGCGTAGTTAAAGCTATGAAATTAACTAAACTGGCAGGAGCGTACTGGAAAGGTGATTCTAATAACAAGATGTTAACCAGGATTTATGGCATTTCTTTCCCAACTGAAAAGCAATTGAACGATTATCTTAACTTTTTAGAAGAAGCGAAGAAAAGAGACCATAGAAGGTTAGGCAAGCAGTTAAAACTGTTTAGTTTACACGAAGAAGGCCCGGGGTTCCCATTCTGGTTGCCTAGAGGAATGGTTATATTTAATACTCTAGTTGATTTCTGGAGAGAAGAACATAGGAAAGCTGGTTATGTTGAGATTAAAACGCCAATTATGCTAAACAAAGCTCTTTGGGTACGCTCAGGTCATTGGGATAATTATAGAGAGAACATGTATATAACTAAAATTGATAATGAAGAGTTTGCTATTAAACCTATGAACTGTCCTGGTGGAATGTTGGTTTACAAAGAAGAAGTGCATTCTTACAAAGAATTGCCTTTAAGAGTTGGAGAGATTGGTTTAGTGCACAGACACGAGCTATCAGGAGTACTCTCAGGTTTGTTCAGAGTTAGATGTTTCCATCAAGATGATGCGCATATCTTTATGAGACCTGATCAGATAAAAGATGAGATTCTTGGGGTTTTGCAGTTGGCTGACAAGTTCTATTCTTTATTTGGTTTGGATTACCATTTAGAGTTGTCAACTAGGCCTGAGAAATCTATTGGCACTGATGAACAATGGGAGCAAGCTACTACTGCTTTAGAACAGGCTCTTAAAGCTACTGGAAGGGAATATAAAATAAACGAAGGCGATGGTGCCTTCTATGGACCGAAGATAGATATCCATATCAAAGATGCTCTAGGAAGAACCTGGCAGTGTGGAACTATTCAACTAGATATGTCTTTACCTGAGAGGTTTGATTTAACTTATATGGGTGAAGATGGTGAAAATAAGCATAGACCTGTAATGATCCATAGAGTCATCTATGGCTCCTTGGAGAGGTTTATTGGAATACTAATAGAACACTTTGCAGGCAAATTCCCTTTATGGCTAGCTCCTGAACAAGTAAGAGTTATCCCAGTCTCAAACAACTTTAATGACTATGCTGAAGAGGTCTACAAAAAACTCTTTGACCAAGGATTCAGAGTTGAAAAAGATTTCAGGGATGAAACTGTGTCAAAGAAAATTAGGGACGCTCAATTAATGAAGGTCAACTATATTGTAGTTGTTGGAGAAAAAGAAAAGAACAGCAATACTGTTAATGTTAGAGATGGCAAGAATAACAAAGTCTTGGGACAAATAAACATTGATGACTTTATAGCATCTTTGAAAAACGAGCTTGAGGAAAAAAGAATATGATTGTTGCAGGAGTTGATGAGGCTGGTAGAGGACCTGTAATAGGTCCTTTGGTTTTAGCCATAGCAGTGATTGATTCAGAGAAGGAATCTGTTTTGAAAACACTTGGAGTGAAAGATTCAAAGAAACTTTCGTCTAAAACTCGAGAGAGAATCTTTGGTGAATTGAAAAAAACTCTTCTTTTTTTTGATTACAAAATTATTTTCCCGGCAGAGATTGATTTTGCAGTTGATTCTAAGGAATACAATCTTAATTGGTTAGAGGCTGATGCAACAGCTTTCTTAATAAATAAAGTGAATAAGGAACTTGCGTTAAAAAACAAAACTTTAGATGAAGTTTATGTTGATTTGCCTTCCACAAATCAATTAGCATATGTTTCTTACTTGAAACAGAGAATAAAATCTAAAGATCTTAAAATTATTGCTGAGCATAAAGCTGATGATAAATATCCAATTGTTTCAGCAGCTTCTATTATTGCAAAAGTTATAAGAGATAACGAGATTGATAAACTCAAAAAAAGCTATGGAGATTTTGGTTCAGGTTATCCTGCAGATCCTAAAACCCAGAAGTTCCTTAAAGAGAATTTTGAGAAGTATAATATCTTTAGGAAATCCTGGAAATCTTACCAAAGGCTTGTTTCAAAAAAAGATAAATCACTTAATGCTTTCCTAAACAAAGAATGAAAGGCGTTTATGTTCTTTTGATTGAAATAAAAAAACCTTCTACAATTAAAGTTGGTTCTTTAGGCAATGTTTCTTTTAATAAAGGGATTTATGCTTACATTGGCTCAGCTCAAAACTCTTTAGAAAAAAGGATTAAAAGGCATATTGCTAAACAAAAGAAACTACATTGGCACATAGATTACTTAACGACAAAGCCTTTTGTGGATGTGTTTAAAGTATACTTTGCTCAACTTGATAAGTCCTTTGAAGAAAAGCTTTCTTTACATTTATCTAATTTTTTTCCTTATGTTGACAACTTTGGTTCAACAGATTCTTCAGCTAAGTCGCATCTTTTCTTTATTTCAAAAGATGATTTTCCAAAATTTATTAATGAACTTAAGAAGTTTAGTCTTGAAGAGTATGTTATTTCCAAATAGCAAATTATATAAAACTTAACAGGTTTTTCAGAGTTAAAAATGATTGTCGAAGTTGAGAAAGGAGAAAATGCCGTTATTGACCGCAAGATTCTGCTTAAGGATGCTTTGCCTCATTGTAAACAACATGGTGCCATGATTCGAGTTACTCCTGCGTTTGAGAATAAATTTAGCATTTGGCGATGTCCTATATGTCATGTTGGTTGTTTATACAATAATGATATAAAAGACGTTCATCCGGCTTTTTTAGATGGAACTCCCAAGAAACACAGGTCTGAGCTTTTTGAGAAGAATTACCTTAAACTTCAATCTCTTTTAAGCAAGAACAAGCTTGGCTATAAAGTCCTAGGGCTTTCTTCTCTTTATCTTCAGGGCTTTGATATAATTGTTGATAAAATTAGCTTGGAATTAAATAAAGACGATTTGAAAAAGATTGAGCAAGAATTGAAAGATATTGCTTTAGATATAACTCCAGTTGAAAGAGTTATACAAAGATTTGAAGTTGAGAGTGTTGATGAAATAAAAACACGATTAAACAAAGATAACAAACTCAAATCTCAGCTTGAAAAGAACTTAGAAAATGATAAAGAATTAAAAAAATTCTTTGAAATTTAATCTTTATTTCTTCTTTTTACTCTTAGGTTTCTTGAACTTTTTGGTAACAAGCATTTCATAACCGCAGTTATCGCAGGTAACAACTAATGTAGGAACTCCTTGTTTCATCTTCCTTTTAAATGGTTGCTGTTTTTCGCCTTTATGCTTACAACTTGGGCAAGTATACCGAATATTCGCAATCAAATCAGCCTCGTACTCTTTTGGGCTCATTGTTTCTCCACAATTTGGGCAAACATAATCTGCTTTTTTGATTGGCCTTCCAGTTTTACTCCTTGGTTTAGACATAACTGCTCCACATTTAGGGCATTCTTTCTTGAAAACCCAAACAGTAATCTCTCCACCGTTTTCCAATTCTCGATCAGTATAATAAAAAACTTCTTCCATACTTTCAGGAAACTTTAATGCCATTTTTGAACCACCTTTTTTGTTTGTAAGTTGTTTAATTTAAAAAATTTTTTAAAACCTTTTTATGAATCTTCATTTAGAGGTGAGATGTTATGATAATAGTTTTGCTAGGACCTCCAGGGTCTGGTAAAGGCACACAAGCGAAGATGATTGCTGAAGAATTTGGTTTAAGACACATTTCTACAGGAGATTTATTGAGAGATGAAGCAAAAAAGGATACTCCTTTGGCTAGGAAAATTAAAGAAGTGTTAGAGCAGGGCAAACTTTTATCAGATCAGCTTATGCTCGAAATCTTGATGAATTCGTTGCCTGATGATAACTATATCCTGGATGGTTTCCCAAGGACAGTATCTCAAGCAAAGATGTTAGATGATATTGCTGATATTGATTTTGTTTTCTTGATCGATGTTAGTGATAGCTCAATTATTGAAAGGATAGTTAATAGAAGGCTTTGCTCTAAATGTGGCAGGATCTATAATCTTAAAACAAATCCACCAAAGGACGATAATTTATGTGATGTTTGCGGTTTACCTTTAGTTCAAAGAGAGGATGATAAAGAAGAGATTGTTAGAAAGAGGTTAGAAGAGTATCATAAACAGACTGAGCCAGTAATCAAATATTACGATAAACGTTTGATAAGAATTAACGGTGAAAGGCCTATAGCTGATGTGTTTAAAGAGATTGCATCGATAATAAAAGAGAAAGCATAGTTTTACAGTGCTTACTATATTCCACATTAACTTTTTACGGATTATACGAGCAACCAATTCAGTTATTTTTTATTAAACCTTTTTTTATGAAACGAATCAAGAACCTTGAGCTGTTCACTAACATCCAAGTTTAACTTTTCAAAAACCTTCTTTACATTTTTGTTGATTAATTCTTCGATTTCTTCAATATTTTTGTCTTTATCGTCGAAATAAAAATCGTGTAAAAGCTCATGCGTTAAAATCACAAGCATAAGCAATAAATCATCTCTCACTTTCAAAGTTAATGGGTGAGAAAAACTTGGGCCTGGCCAATCAACTATGTATACTTCAATAGTTCCTCTTCGCCAGGATTTTCCAACAACTTCAGGAATTATTTTAATAATCTGTTCTATCTCGGACTTATACTTGTTTTCAAATTCATGACCAATTCTCTTTACTTCATCCCAAGTCCTGTTTACATGTTTGTGTCTGTTTAAATTCCTGAAATAAACATTTGAGTAAACAAAGGTTAGTTGCATTTTTGATTATTTGTATGCTTGTATTAAAAATGTTTAAGGAATAAAGTTGTTCTTCAGCTTTAGGCTTATTAAATTATTTTAAAGGTATTTCGTACTCGAAAAGATAAGGTTCTAAGTTTTTATTGTATCCTAATTCAAAAACGAATTTAAGTGAATTTGCAGTTTTTGGAACTCCCTCAAATAGCACATAACCCTTTTTTGTAACACCGGGATAAATTTTAGAAAAACCATCAATAGTCCCACCGAATGTTCTTTCATATTGATTTTTCTGATCGTCTATAATTACCATACCTTCTGGTGAGAAATATTCGCTTTGGTTCCCAATATTTTTAATTTCTAGATCAACTCTAAGGTACTGCTTTTTCCCAATCCAATCCTCAGGTTCAAAGAATCCCGCTTTAGTTACAATCACTTCAAAATTTCCCTTACTTATTTTTTTATTGATATCTATGGCATTTTTATTATATTCTTCTTCAGAGCTTTGCATAACTTTTTGATTAGAACTATTTATACCTAAGTCTTCGATGCCTGTTAGAAAAATTCCATGAAAAAATCCAACGATGACATTTACAATCACTGCTGCTAAAAATAGGGCTATTACCAATCTTATGAGTCGCGAGATAATGTTTTTGGATTTTTGTTTTTTATTTCTCTTTTCGCCTTCTTTTTTAAATCCTTCGAATTTGGCCCCGCATTTTGGACAATATTCTGCATCTTCGGGAAGGGGTGAACCATAATCCACACTGATTGTGACG
>CAYQFL010000011.1:0-6954 GCA_964416905.1 uncultured Methanosarcinales archaeon
TCGCCCAGACAGCAGTTTACAGAGTCCTCCCAGGGAGCTATCCTCTGTAAAGGGCAATGGAAATGTAAAAACTGAGTTGATTTTTAAATATTTTGGTTTAAATTATCTACTAACAAACCATTGCTTTTCAGAAAGTTCTCTAAACTAGTAAAATTATCAGTGTTTTTAATTAACTTATCAAGAAAATTCAAATCATTCAAAAACGAGAAATAGGGCTGAATTTTCTCCTTTTTGACAACAAACTCAAATTGATCTTCCTGGAATAAACTTTTGAATTTTGATAATGAGTTTTTATTGTGTTCAAAAATCTCATTCAATTGACTTCTGTTAAACTTTATCTCAATATCTCTAAAAGGGTCTTTTATCTGGCTTATATTTTTGCCATTAAGATAAAACGAGTTCAAAAATAAATCTCCTTTCATGACATAATCTTTGAATTGAGCTAGAGGTAAAGCGTACGCCATAAAAAAATCGCCAAAAGTTAACCTTTCATTAAGGTTGTTAGTATAATCAACAATCAGGAGCTTAGCAGGATGTGAAGCTTTAGGAGGGATTAATCTCACTCCGAATGAATCCTCGCTTAAGGATTCTTCAAAGAACTGCTCTTTTAAAATTCTTGTGAGTAATTCCTTTTCAGATTTTCTAGTTATACTTAAACCAAACTTTATAATAGAACCAAAGCCGTACTGCCTATATAGACTTTTTACATAAGGCAAAACCAAAGCATAATTTTTAAGTATCTTATTGCTTGTTCTTCCTTTATCGACAAAGTCCAGCAATTGCGCTTTTTGACTCTTTAAATCTGGAGATTCAAAAGGATAATCTTTAAGAAAATCTGATAAGTGAATCAAAGACCAGACAAAGAATTCAGTTTTATTTACATGATATCCAGTCCCAATATCGTTACGAGATGATGAATAATTCTGATGAAACAGGTAATCATTTACTCCAGAAATAAGCTCAAAAAGAAGGTTGTCTGACTCTTTACAAACAAACAGTTTCTTGTCTATGTTGTTATATAAATAGTTAAATCCTGAAGAACTGCTAGCAATATTGTCTTTTGACAATACAGATTCAAGATATTTGGTTTCGGAATCATTTAGAGGATAAGCTCTGACAAAGTTCCAGATTATAGATGTTTCTAATGGATTATATCCCCTATACTCGATTAAACCCTCCACTTTTTCCTCTAATTCTTGAGAATTACTTAAGAAGTCATCCCCAAAATCACTAAGCAAAACACTTTCTCCATTAAACAGTTTATTCAAATAGCTGTTCTCTTTGAGATCTTGCTTAATATCTTTTAAATCAGCCAAAAGCTTGGATTTGTGAGATTGTGCCTCAGAAAAATATACCTGGTAAGCAGAGGTTTTACCAAAGAATTCAGATAAGCTCTTTGAAACATCTATGCTTAGAGAGATAAAATATTCATCAAAAGCCACAGAATACATCTGGAAGAATGAAACAATCTCTTCATTAAGCGTCATGCGAACTCAGATTACTAACTCAATTATAAATTTTTTCACTTTGAAGTGATAGAATTATTCACAATAATAAAAAATGGCGGACCCGGGGGGATTCGAACCCCCGACCCACAGGTTAGAAGCCTGTTGCCCTATCCTGACTAGGCCACGGGCCCATGTTTTTGTGTTTTTTTGAGAAAGAACATTATTTAAAAACATTTCGAAAATCGTATATAAAACATGAAGAAAACAACTCCGTAATCAAATAAGAATCAAAAAGGCAAGAAAAACAAACAATAGCAGATAATCAAAAAAGGACCCTGTTCTTATTGGCCCTTTTATTCTAAATCTCAAGGGATAAAACAGTTTAACTCCAGACACATTAAAGCAATCTAAGAAGAGATGGCTTAAACTTCCGATTAGAAATATCTTAAAGTAAACAGCTCCAGCAAAAATGAAAATCAAGTATGCTACTGGTAAGATTAGAATTAATGAATGAAAAATTGTTCTATGCTTAACCGGCAACTTAAACATTTTTCCTAATAAAGAATTTTTATTATCAATATCAGGAAATAAAGCTGAAAAAAACAATAATAAGGCTTGCACAACGTTAAATTCAACAAAAAAGAACTTTGCTATCAAGAACGCAAAAACTATATGTGTAAGCCATATCATTCTAAACCCTCTTTTTTGTATTCAATGAACAGGTTTTTAAAAGTTTAGCTATTAAGTACATTCACACTTACAAAAAGTATTTAAAGAACCTCATTGAATTTCTAAATGAAAATGGAGACCGAAAATAATATAATCTTCTCGTTCGGAACAAAATTCAATTATAAAAACGCATCCTTGTTCGTAACTTTGCTAATACTACCGAATCTTTTAGGAATGATTAACTTGCCCACAAGCTTCGGCTTCAAGATACATTTCTTCCAGCTAGCTGTTTTCATAGCAGCAATTCTTTACGGTCCTGTTGCTGGATTATTATCAGGAGCTATTGGTTCAATGTATTCTGCAATAGTTATGCATAACCCTTACATTATTGTATTCAACATGCTGTTAGGCTTTTTGTTTGGATTATTTGTGAGGAAAAAACTCAATGTATTCTTTGCTGTATGGTTGGCATTCTTAATTGAAATGCCTTTCTTAGTTTTAATCGACCATTATTTAGTAAACCTACCATTAAAAATCATACAGTTCTTGCTGATAAGCTTATTTATCTCAGATACTGTTTGGGCAGTTGTTGCAAAGTATACAGCTAAAGCTATTGAGAAAGTAATGTAAAGAAAAAATGAATCATTCTATTATTCTTTTTTATAATAACAAAGCAATTTACACATCAGACGGCACTAGAATAAAGCCCTTATTCGATTTAGTTAAACAATTCAAGGACTCAGAATACAAGAATTGTACTTTATATGACAAAGTTGTCGGACTAGCAGCTGCTAGGTTAATAGTTTATTCTGGCATCATATCTAAGGTTAACGCTCGCCTTCTGTCAAAGAAAGCTAAAGATTTTCTTGAACAGAATGACATACCTGTAGAATACGACATTCTTACGGAAAGAATTCTAAACCAGGACAAAACTGATTCTTGTCCCATGGAAAAAGCGGCAGAAAATAGAAGGAATGAAGAATTTTATCAATATTTAGAAGAACTTTTTAACAGAAAAGCTTAAACTTCTTCATCATCAGGATTTGGTTCTGGATTAACAAGGTTGACTACAAATTCTAACCTGTCAAACATCTCATTCTTGTTTGTCCTTCCAATAACCTTTATGATTTTGCCCAAAAGTTCATTCTTTACTTCTGAAAACTTTTCAGGCTCATCTTTGAGCGTAATTAATTCTTCATCACTAAGATTAAGCAGTCTCTTAATCTGGTTGTTAAAGAAAACCGCTCGAATAGTATCCGAGCTATCATCCAAAATTAGATTAAGAACAGCTCTATACGTTGGCTCTACTTCGCCGTGCTCGTCGCAAACAAACTTGCCATCAACATTTTTCAGTCTTTTATTACATGTTGGACACACTTCAAAGAAATGTATATCAAAAACACTAACAATTGTAGCAAGTAATTCTACATTAGAATCATCTTCGCTTAAGTCTTTGATATCCTTTCTTACAGCTTTCTCATAATTGTTATTCACTTCAACATCTACGCTAACACCTTCAGGATTTATTGTAAGATTGCTGTTTGAGTTCAGCTGTAATTCGATGTTGCCTGAAAGCTTATTCTTTCTAGCATATGCGTTCTTTACTTCCAATACATCGCCCTCAGAAATCTTATCAAAATCCTCAATATGATCATTCCAGAAGACTACTCTTACAGTTCCAGTTTGGTCTGCTAGAATAAGAGAACCTACTTTACCCTGAGAGCCATCTCTTCTATCAAAAGTTTTGACTTCAAATTTTCTAACAACTTTACCAACAACACAAACGTTTCTTAGACCTTCAACAATATTTTTAATCTCAAGCTGAGTCGCTTCCGCAACTTTTTCAATTATTTGTACACCTAGTTCATTTGCAACAATATGAGCTGCCCCTTCTTTGCTCACCAAACCAGAAAGCTTATCGATTTTTTCTTTTACTTTAGACTCAATTTCTTCTCTAGATAAACCAGACTTTTCTACAATTGTTGAGATTATCTCGTCATAAGATATGTTAAACATTTTTTGCCAACTCGTATAAAATAATCATAAAACAAACAAAATTTGTAAAAATAAAAATAACAAAATTACTGCTTAAGCTTATCGTCCCACTTGCCAGCTCTTACTTCCTCAATGATTTCTGTTGCCCTCTTACCTTCAACAAAGATGCCCATAGAAACGCAAGTTCCCAGAACTTGCATAACTGAACCTTTTAAATCTTTTGACTCCAAGTCATCCATCTTCATCCTTGTAACTTTGATAATCTGGTCAAAAGTCATATCTGCAGCCTTTTCCTTAGGATTTGATGCACCTTTAGCAATATTAGCCTCCTTCTTAAGCAATGCTGAAGTAGGAGGAGTACCTATTGTAATTGTGAACTCCTTTGTTTCGGTATCAACTTCTACAGTAACAGGAACCTGCATACCTTTATAATCAGCAGTTTTCTTATTAATTTCAGCAACTACTTGACCGATATTAACTCCCAATGGACCTAACGCAGGACCCAAAGGTGGCGCTGCTGTAGCTTTACCGCCTTCAATCAAAACATCTACTTTTTCTTTTGCCATCTTTAAACCCCCTTATTCCCTTCTAACAACTTTTACATTATCTACTTTTAAAGTGATTGGAATAGGAACTGCTGCGTTAATTAACTCAACGACAACATCTTCCTTATTAAGATCAGTCCTGATAACCTTTGCTTGCTCTCTCTGGAAAGGACCAGAAATAATTTCCACAATGTCTCCAATTTTAATGTTAACTTCCTGCTTTTTCTCAATCTGGACCATGTGCTCAATTTCATCAAAGGCAATAGGACTAGGAATAATTCCTTTTGCATACGGAACTCCTCTTAGAGCTTCTTCTGCAGCTTGTAAAGAACCGGCCTCAATAAAGATATAACCTTTCATCCCATTTGGATGAACTAACGAATAAACATCATAGCCTTTCTTTTTGACAATCTCTGTAACAAACTCTATAACTTGTTCCTCTCTCCCTGCTGTAACCCTCACAGAAAAGATGTATGGGCCTTGTTCTTTTGTTTCATTTGACTGTTCGTCCATAAATAACACCTTCTAATTAAAATAGATAATAGTAGATTAAATAAATTATGAAACCTATAGCGCCCATTATCAGGATTCCTAGCCCTGAAATTAATGAAACCCTGTAAAACTCGTCCTTTGTGGGCCTTTTGGTTAGTCTTAAAGTGATTTTACATTGATTTAAAAAAGACTTAAATCTAGATATAAACTTCATATTGCTTACGGGTGATTTAAATCCTTTATAAATATTTTTCTTTGTTTTTTAAACAAAACAACTTGAGTATTTATAAAAAATTGATTAAAGAAAATTCAGTATTTTAACTGCCCACGTACAGCAAATGCTTGCATTAACCCATTAGGATCTTGATAGAGATTAGATATAATTTTCAAATCTTTCAACAAGGAGAAATAGGGTTGTATCTCTTCATATTCTATAGACTCAAAAGTAACATTATTAGCCTCTAGGAACTGCCCAAAACGACTGAAGTTTTTACGGTTAAATTCTAGAATCTCACCTATTTCCCTTGAAGAATAAACGATTTTACCATTTTGAAACGGATCATTGAATCTAAGCGGTTTGCCTTTCCATAAAAAGAAATTGATAAAAAGGTCTCCTTTTTTCAGATACTCGTCAAATTTTGAAACTGGCAGAACATAGGCAATGTAAAAATCATCAATCAACATCTTCTCTTTACATCTATTTGAATAATCTACCACTAAATATCTAATCTCAGAGTTAATATAATTAATAATTGCCCTTGCACCAAGCTTATGGCTTTTGATTCGTTTAAGTTTAGAATCATTCTGAATAATTGCCTCTAGCAAGCTATTTGCTTTTTCAGCATACAATTCAAAGCCAAACCTCATAACAGAAAGATTACCATATTTTTCATATAATCCCAAATTATGCAATAGGGATGTCTTATAATTGCGCAGCATCAAGTTACTCTCATCATTTTCTTCCAAAAAGTTCTCAAGCATTCTCTTTTGATCTTTAAGAACAGTTGACTTAAGTTCACTAGAACGAAAGTATTTATTTGACATAACGAGGAGCCAGGAAAAAAAATCGTCTTTATCTGTTTCTAAAAAGGTCCGGCTTTCGAGCTTTAATGATGATGAATCAGGAGAAAACAATGGATAATAAAACAAGACATGCTCTGAAAAACCTTTAATGAAATCAAAGAGCAAAGTTTCCGGATTTATGTGCAAAAAGAGAATTCTGTTTATTGCGGAATATAAATATTTTAAGTCTGAAAGCGAATAAGAAAGACCACTTTCTAAAAAATCCTGTAAGAAATGCTTTGCATCATTGTAATTGTCATTAAAAGATACGAATAAATCAATTAGCAAATTCCCTAGGTGGCCATAGGCTTTCAAAGCATCAATGTCTTCCATAAACTCTGACTTTAGAGGGTCTATCTGAGAACTTGGAGTAAAATCCTCTAAGAATTTTCCAATGACTGTTAAATCGTCTATTAATTCAGAGGCATTTGATTTCAATTCTGAAAGCTCGGATAAATAATCTTGACACGATTTTAAAAATTCAGTTTTAGCTTTAAAAGGAAATGTTATTAAGGGAGGCAAGCCAAAATCTAGCGGAATGTTAATCCTTTTTCCGATAAACTCTAAATCATTCACAATATCTTTCAGCATCTAAAATAGTATTGTTTTATAGATTTATAAAATTTCACCTTTAGAAAGTAGTATATTTAGAAAGTAGTATAAAGAGTTAGAAGAATTGTTCTCAAATAATGAAAGATAAAAAAGTCTTTAATTGACACTAAGAAGTAGTAAACTTTATAAAA
>CAYQFL010000011.1:7054-8547 GCA_964416905.1 uncultured Methanosarcinales archaeon
TATGCGTTTATCCAGATGATAATCTAGAGTTAGAACTTGCTGAAGGCTACATTTCACCAAGCTTCAGAAGAGAAGGCCTATTTAAAAAATCCATCGAGTTCGCAATAGAGAAATATAATAGAAATTATGACATCACAGCCTATGTTTTTAAAGGGAATTACATTCCTCAGAAAGTCCTTCTTGACTTGGGTTTTGAAAAAACAAACATAGTTGAGAACAATCTTATAAAATTCATAAGAAGAAGATAGACTGAAGGATTCACTTGTTCTTGAAATATTTAAATTGAATTCACTACACAAAAAAGAATTTATTTAAGTGCAAACCCCAAAATCCTTATTCTCTAAGATACATTCTACGTTCTGTAAAAAGAGTGTGATTAAAATGAGAGAAATGAAAAAGGTTCAAATCGATTTAAGTATGTTTGTTGCATTAATGGGAACATTAACTTTGGCTATAAGTTCAAAGTTGATTTTTGACAATTCCATCTCAAATAGTTTTGCTTACCTCCTAGAAATCTCATCAATTTTGATTTATACAATCTATTTCTTTAAATTCTTAATACATGTTTTTAATAAAAGCTTTGTTGAAGCTCTTAAGGACCCGTCTAAATCAAGTCTATACTCTAGTTCAGCTATAGCAGCAGCATTGATTTCATTAGCCTTATTACAAGTAGGAATTCCTGGTTCAAGTGCTCAGATAATTAATAGTTTAAGCGTTTCGTTCTGGGCAATAAGCTTATTCTTTTCCTTATTCTTTGTAATTGTTATTCCAATTAGTTTAAAGTTCCGAGCCAAACCTGAGCAGGTTACAGGCATCTGGTTTTTGCCATCTGCTAGTCTTTTCGTTTTAATAAGTGCAGGTTCAATTATTGCTTTGAAAATTCCTTCTCTTACAAACCTTATAATTTTATTAAACTCACTTGTTTTTGGGCCAGCATTCGTTCTTTATTTTTTAACACTGACTTTAGTATACTATCGAAGTAAATTTTATCCGATAAACGAGAAGAAAATTACACCCACATTTAACATAGTACTAGCTCCAGTTGCTGTTTCAATACTTGCTGTAATCAGTATGTCGAAATTATTTTTAAAAAATGACGTTTTTGGCTTTGCTGAATTATTTGTCGGAATCAGTAAGCTTTATTCAATAATGATGTTTGGTTATGGATTGTGGGTGCTTGCAGGTCTTATTTTATTATATTTAAGAATCCTCAAAGAACATAAAAGCATTCCGTTTTCTCAATTATGGTGGGCTTTTGTATTCCCGATTGGAGCATTCACTTTAGCAACAGTAAACCTTTATCATTTTATCTTAAGTTTTGTGTTCATTAAATACATTTACTACACGTTATATGCAATCCTTTTATTATTATGGCTCCAGGTTTTTACAAAGCAGATTTCGTTGAAAATTAAAAAAAGAGAAAATCAGTGAAAAACAAATTCTAGTAAATACTTCAAGAGAAAAACTAAAAAATAGTTATTTTATTTTTTTTC
>CAYQFL010000011.1:8647-24542 GCA_964416905.1 uncultured Methanosarcinales archaeon
TAATGCAAAAAGCATAATACAACTACTTAATGAAAATTATTTGTTTTCACTTTACAATGATTAATCTAACGAAACATTTAAATATTAGTTTGTTCTAACACAACAGTAATCCTTATTTGTGAGGGGTAAAAATGAAGAAAGAACTATTTGTAGTTTTAGGGGTTTTAATGTTGTTGGTAGGATTTGTAAGTGCAGATGTTGCCGATGTAAATATCGAAGAAGTTCAGGTAAATGGGGTTACTCTCAATCCAAATGATTTAACAACACTTTCTCTTGAGAGAGGAGAGTACCTTAATCTAAGAGTAACCTTGACAGCCGTAGCTAATACAGAAAATGTCGTTCTAAGAGCATTTGTTGATGGCTATGAACATAGCGATTTTCAAGATATTAGCGACAGAACCGATATCTTCGATGTAGAAGGTAATGTAAGATATGTTAAGAGACTATCTTTGAAGTTGCCTGAAGACATGGACAGAGATGTTTACACAATAAAGTTGCTAGTATCAGACAGATATGGCGAAGTAAAAGAGTATTACTATAACATTAAAGTTGATGTCCCAAGACATGATCTAATTGTTAAAGATGTTGCTCTTAACCCAGAGAACTATGTTAAAGCAGGAAGCTATCTAACAGCTTTCGTAAGAGTAAAGAATGTTGGTCTAAAGACCGAAGACAGTGTTAAAGTAACTGTTTCAATCCCAGAGCTAGGTGTTTCAAGCTCAGACTTTATTGATGAAGTCGAGCCTGAAGATGCTGTTTCAAGCGAAGAGATTGCATTAAAGATTCCAGAGTGTGCTGAAGAGGGCGAATACAAGCTAGTTATAACTGCAACCTATAATGACGGTTATGATAAAACTGTTAGCGAGAAGACCATAAAGGTTCTAGCATCAGAGTTTTGTCCAACTGTTGAAGAAAAAGAGACTGGCAAATTACTAATAACAATACCTGCAGCTGTTGCTGATATTGAAGCAGAAGAAAAAGCTGTTTTCACAATTACATTAGCTAACACAGGTAGTGAAGCAAAGAATGTAATGTTATCAACAGAAAATGCTGACTGGGCAATTGTGGAGCTAACCGAGAACGCAGTTGTTGTAGATGGTGAAGATGCTAAAGTTGTACAGCTTTATGTAACTCCAAAAGAAGGAGAGACTGGAAGCAAAGTATTCAACTTGAACATCAAAGTAGGCGATAAATTAGTTAAGAGCGTACCATTCACAGTAAACATCGAAGAAGAGCAAACAGGAATTAACATGGACAAAGTAAAAACCGCTTTAGAGATCGGAATAGTAATCCTAGTAATTGTTTTAGTAGTAGTTGTTTTGTTATTAGCTCTAAAGAAAGGCCCTAAAGCTGCTGAGAAAACTGAAGAAGAAGGTTCTTATTACTAAGAACTTAACTTTTTTATTTTTTAATATACTTTTTCTTCTTATTTTATTTGTAGCTTAAAATGATTTTCTTCTAATATTATAAAAAGGGTTAAATTTAAATATTAAACCTAAAAATACCTCCATTAATAAAGGTGAGAACACTATGGCAATATACACAGTATATTTCAGAAGGCTTTTATGCGAGAAAAAAGAAGTTAGCGTAAAAAGTGTAAGTGCAAAAACAAACGTAAAGCTTATGGATTTGGAGAAAGAAAGCGATAATACCGTTAAGGTAAAGTTCATTTATCAAACCCAATATGAACCAAACTTTGGTTTGATTGAAATTGCTGGAGACTTGTATTACTCTAGCGAAAAAGACGAAATAAAGGGATTAGTAGAGGAATGGGAGAAGAACAAAAAGATTAAAGATGACGCATCACTTAAGATGTTAAATCATATCTTCTCAAAATGCAGTGTAGAAGCAGCAATCTTGGCTAAAGAGACTAATTTGCCAGTACCATTTAATCTTCCAAAGTTCAGAAAGAAGGAAGAGTAAGTCTATAATTTTTTATTTTTTCTTCAAATTCTTAGTTTTTTCAAGTATTAAATTAGAACACAAAAGTGTGAACTTTCTCTCAGTGTAAAAATAAATTTATAAATAAAAGTATTCTAAAATAAACTCGTATGATCAATTCAGCATATAATTATCTCAAAAGAATCAAGTTCAACAAACAAGAAACTTTCCAATTATTAATCATGATCCTTGTTGTTGGTTTTGTTCTTGGCATAGATGACGGCAGAGCCACAGCTGAAATAGATTTCTTATGGTTAAAGAACTTTATAGCTGCCATGCTCGCTAGTTCTCTAATTTTCTTTGGCTTTACTGTCTTTGTAAAAGCTTTTGCTTATTGGAGAGGTTATTATGCTGAATACAATTGGAATCCATTACCTATTCTGTTCACAATATTTCTTTCCTTTTTAACCTATGGAAAGTTAATCTTCTTTATACCCGGAGGCTTTAATTTTAAGCCTATTCCTCATAGAAGGTTAGGTAAATTTAGACACGGACCTATGCATATAGAGAAAGCATTGATTAACCTTTTTGGGATAGTGTTTGTTCTAGTAATAGCAATGCTTGCAAAATCTGCAGTTAGCTATAGTATGCTAGCATCAAACTTGTTCAGTTTATCTCTATATTTTGCTTTGTATGCAGTATTACCTATACCTTTTAGAAGCCCTGGTTTAGATATTCTTTCACATTCAGTCCACTTTTATGTATTCTCATTGATTTTCGTCTTTTTAACAACAACGTTGCTTTATTTCCTAGAGCCTGTGTTAGCTATCTTAATCGGAATTATTGCAACAATCTATTTATTCCATTCAGTAAGAGATAAACTCTAAACAGAATTTCTTTATTGTATCTTATTGAAAAACTTTAAAAAACCCAGCGTTTACTAATACAGATATGGCGCTCTTTGACGATATACTGCATTCTAATGAAACCTTATTTAAGAATCCAATAGCTTTAGATTTCGATTATGTACCTAAAGTCATACCTTTCAGAGAGAACGAACAGAGAATAATTGTCAACAATATCAAGCCATTATTCTATAAAAGAAACGGAAGGAATGTTTTTATTTACGGAACTCCAGGAATTGGAAAAACCGTAGCTGTAAAAAAAGTCCTGGAAGAACTTGAAGAGAAGACCGATGAAATCATTCCCATATACATAAACTGCTGGCAAAAGAATACAACTTACAAGATTTTCCTGGAGATTTGCAATCAATTAGATTATAAGTTTACCCACAATAAAAACAGCGAGGAATTATTTGACGTTATAAAGAAAATCATTAATCAAAAATCAGCTGTATTTGTTTTCGACGAGATTGACAGAGCAGAAGACGTGCATTTTCTATATTCTTTGCTTGAGGAGATTTTCCTGAAAGTAATCATATTAATCACTAATTTCTCAGAAACAATAGCTAATTTTGACTCAAGAATCAAGTCAAGATTAATCCCTGAAATAGTAGAATTCAAGCCATATTCTTTAAAAGAAACCTTTGAGATTCTAAGAGAAAGAGCTGAATATGCGTTCTATCCAGGGGTAATAAGCAATGAAATAATACAAAAGATTGCAGAAATAGCTTATCAAGTAAAAGATGTAAGAACCGGATTATTCCTGTTAAGAGAGTCCGGCAATTTTGCAGAATCACGTTCATCTAAAAAAATTGAATTAATTGACTTTAAGAAAGCTGCTGAGAAACTTTCTGAATTCTCCATAAAAAGCAAGGATACTTTAAGCGAGGAAGAAAAGTTAATCTTTGATATCATCAACGAAAATCCTGAATCAAAAATTGGCGATTTATACAAAGAGTATGTTAAAAGAGGAGGCAAAGGCGTATACAAAACATTCCAGAGAAAGATAAACAAGCTTGAAAAGAACAAGTTTATTGTCGTTGATAAAGTCGAAGGGGGAAAAGACGGCAGAACCAGCATCATTAAAATCAACGAGATTAACAAGAAACTAACAGATTTCTAATAAGAGAGATTATCTAAAACTAGGCAATTAACAAAAAAGCTTATAAAAACAGGCTTAAGAATTCTAAGAAATTAAAAGAAGAGTGATAGCATGAAAAATAAAAGCTCAGTTGTAAGAACCTTATTTAACGGATCGTTGATGGGTATCGCTGATGCGATTCCTGGCGTGTCAGGAGCCACAATTGCTTTAATTCTTGGCATCTATGAACAACTAATCCATTCAATTTCATTTTTCTTCTCAAATGTATTTAATCTAAAAAAACTGTTTAAAAGCCAAGAGCTTAGATTTTTAGTTAATCTTTACGTTGGAGTTTTCATTACCCTTTACATATTCCTAAAGATTATCCAAGGCCTTCTTAAAAACAATGAAGTTCAACTCTTCTCTTATTTTATTGGCCTCATACTAGCGAGCATTTTTCTAATATTCTCAAGAAACAAAGAAATTGTATTAAAGAAACTGCATTTCATGATTTTAGGATTCCTAGTTGGAGCTTTAGTTTTATCGATAAACATAATCACAAAAAACCATTCTACTGCAATGATATTCATATCAGGTGTTGCTGCAATCTCTGCAATGATTTTGCCAGGAATATCCGGAGCCTATGTTTTATTAATGCTAAATCAATATGATTTCATCGCTAATGCTCTTGTTAATTTGAATTTTAACGTGGTTCTTGTATTCGCTCTAGGAGTTATCTTAGGCATATTCTTCATGTCAAAAATATTAAATTGGCTGCTTGAAAAGCATCATGATGCAACTTTAACTTTCTTAATAGGCTTAATGATAGGAGGTCTAAGAACGCCCCTTCAAAGGATTAACGGTGACTATAAAAGCTTAGTTATCTTTGGATTTTTAGGCATAGTGACTGTGCTTCTAATTAGCTTATTGCAACGAAAAAAAGAAGAAAAGCATAAGAAACGTTAAGTATTTAAATTATTTTTAACTTCTAATTTTAATGAGAGAACTTAATGTAATCTACGATATTGATGACACTTTAGTTGAAACTTTAGATTTATTCTTTTTCTCAGACAATCTTCTAACTTTAACTTACCTGGACAAAATAAACAAATCACAGCGTAGAATTAACTTCGAAAAAATTTTCGAAGAGCTGCCAAAATATTCTAGTTTGGATAGAACTGTTAAAGAAGAAATAAACAATCAACCTGAAGATATTAAAAACGAACTTCTAGCTTTTAAGGAAGCTGTCAGGAAAAGTGATGACGAAATTATGGAAAAGTGGCCTAAACAAGGCAGAAATCCGTTCTCATCTGAAGGTTTCCAGGCTGCAATAGAAGATATAGTAAACAAGTATAACCTCCAGTTGAGGAGAAAAGATACAGAATACCTATCATTAATACCATTTCATTACAAACTAAAAACAAAATATCCTTTGTTATCAATCAAAGAGCTAATAAAAGAATCCCTTGAATTTAATGTAAAAATCCATCTTTACTCAAAAGGCAGTTTTAAAAGTCAGGTCAGGAAAATAGAATACCTTAGCTTAAACGAGATAATTCCTTTAGATAACCTTTATATTGTCCACAAGAAAGATACGGAAACACTTAGAGAGATTATACTTGAAAGAGGACTGAAAAACACTATTGTTATCGGCAATTCTTTGAAAGAAGAAATCCTGCCCGCTTTAAACAATAAAGAACTTGGAATAAATGCTCTCTGGGTAAAACATAATGATTATTTTAGCAAGGGCTTAAACCACAAAGATAATCATATAACTCAATTTAGCAAAGATTCGTTTTTAAAACTTATAAAAGAGTTCTTGTATGATTAAGAAAACTTTATATTAGAGTTGATTTTAACTTCAAGAAAATGAAACCGTACTTTGAAGAAGTAAAAAGCATCTTAAAAAATGTGCTCCCTGAGGATATTGATACAGAGCAGATCGCCTTAGAAGTGCCAAAAGAGTTAGAATTCGGCGATGTTGCTTTGCCTTGCTTCCAATTTGCAAAAGTTCTCAGAAAATCACCTAACATTATCGCACAAGAGCTTGCTTCTCAAATCAAACCTAATGATGTAATCAGCAAAGTAGAGGCTGTTGGACCTTACGTGAATTTTTACTTAAACAAATCAAAAGTCGCTAAAGACATTCTAGAATCATCTTTAAAACAGAACCTTGTCCCAAAAATTGACAATAAAAGAGTTATGGTTGAGTTTTTGAATCCGAATCTAAACAAACCTCTTCATATAGGCCACTTAAGGAATGGTGCTTTAGGTGAAAGTGTTTCAAGAATTCTTGAATCAATTGGCAATAATGTCATAAGAGCTAACTTATATAATGACAGGGGTATGGGCATCTCTGAAACGATTTACGCTTATTTATATCTTTCAGATAAGAAGGAGCCTGACAAGAAACCAGACCATTTTGTAGGCGACCTTTATGTTTTGTTCCAGAGAAAGAAGAAAGAGAATCCAGAAATTGAAGAAAAAGCAAGAGAGATTCTAAAGAAATACGAAGAAGGAGATAAAGAAATTATCCAAGTATGGAAGAAAATCAGGGATTGGGTCATTCAAGGATATGAAGAAACGTACAAGACATTTGGTTTTAAATTCGATAAGATTTACTATGAATCCGAGATTTATAAATCAGGAAAAGATGTTGTGTTAGACGCTTATAAGAGAGGCATATTCTTCGAAGAAGATGGTGCAATCATAGCTCCATTAGAAAAGTATAATCTACCAAACAAAGTGGTGCTTAAAAGTGACGGCACCAGTTTATACATAACCCAGGATATTTATCTTGCCAAGAGAAAGTTTGAGGATTACAAGCTTGACAAATCTATTTATGTGGTAGCTTCAGAACAGAACCTGCATTTTGCTCAACTATTTAGAATCTGTGAAATGCTGGGCATTGCTGAAACAGATAAAATGTACCATTTAAGTTATGGAATGGTGCTTTTGCCTAGCGGTAAGATGAAATCAAGAGAAGGTAAAATTATCGACGCAGACGAGTTCTTTGAGGAGATAAAGGGGATGGCTGAACAGGAATTGTCAAAGAGAGGTAAGAACGATAAAAAGCTCGCAGAGAAAATCGCACTTTCAGCAATAAATTTCTATATGCTTAAAATAGACCCAAAGAAGGATTTTGTATTTAATCCCGAAGAATCCTTGTCTTTTGAAGGCCAGAGCGGAGTTTATATTCAATACACTCATGCAAGGATTGCAAGCTTAATAAGAAAATACGAGGAAAGCTTTGGAAAAGTTGATTTCACAAAGCTCAACATAAAAGACCTCACACATGAAGAAGAGAAGATGATCTCACTGTTAATGCAATTCCCATCAGTTGTGGAAGAGAGCGCTAACCAGTATAAACCAAGCATTATTGCAAATTATCTGATAAAAATATCCGAGACATTTAATAGTTATTATCATAGTACGCCTATTATAAACTCTGACAACAAAGAAACAAGGATTGGTTTATCTTATATTGTTAAAGAAATCCTAGCAAAGGGCTTAGAGTTACTAAACATTGAGCCTCTGGATGAAATCTAATTGGAAATTAAAATCGTTAGATTAATAAACAAATTTTCTTTTAAATGTGAAGTATGGATATTCCAAAAGTAGAATTTAGTGTTGCACCTTTAGACAAAACCTTTCGTTTAATTCACCGTTTCCTAAATCCTGCGGAAGGAGATTGGGATTGGAGTAACACAATTTATCGAAATTATCCTGAACTAAAAAATAAATTGCAGAATATTAGAGACACGAAAAAAAGGGAAAAAATTGAATATTGTTTTTTCACAGAGGTTTTCAAAAAGGAAAGAGTTGAATTAGAAAAAAGGGCAAAAATTTTTCAAAGAGAGTGGAATAAGATTAATGATAGCGTAATGCTTGTCCTTTCTGAAGTTGTGGAACAAAAATGGCCCGAAAAAGATAAGAAAATTTTTGCAAGAGTCTCCTTGAATCCTATTTGTCCTAGGTACATTAAACAGAGAACCTTTGACGTTTTCTTTAGAATGAAACCAAAACATATGAAAAGTGTTGCTATTCACGAAATTCTGCATTTCATATATTTTGAGAAATGGAAGAAAGTTTTTCCTAAAACTAAAGAAAAAGAGTTTGATAAACCCCATTTGGTCTGGCACTTAAGCGAAATGGTGCCGAGAATTATTTTGAATGACAAACGAGTTCAAAATGTTTTCGAATACAAATTCAGTTCTTACAAAAAATACGAAAATTTCAAATTAAATGGAAAACCACTTTTATCTTATTTACAAGATTTCTATGACAACAGAAAAAATTTTGCAGATTTCTTAAAAAGGTCTTGGAAATTTGTTAAAAAATACGAAGATGAAATTAAATCTATATGACGCACACATCTGAAAATCCACGAAATTCTTTCAGAATTTCTTTTAATCAATAAGATAACAAAAAGCTATTAGCGTAAAGCTTTTTAAGTTTAAGAACACTTAATAAGAGTATGGGACGCTTAACTAAATTTTTTCTTGATTTTATATTAATAATCTTATGCTTTGCAATACTAAATCATTACATAGATGTCTCGTTTTTAAACCTGCCTTATACATCTGTTCCAATAAATGAACTCATTGGCAAAAATGTTCTTTTTTACATTCTTATTGGCATTATGATTGCTGATGTTCTCTTCAATGGCTTATTTGGGCTAAACACAATACTTTTAATCATATTAAGCTTAACTTTAAGAAACTGGTTGCTAGCTTTTCTTATAGTGGTTGTCTTCAGGATATTGCGTTCATTTTCTTAAATGACACCACTCTAAAATGAAAAAATTTAAATAGTTGCTTGAATCTTTATCACTAAAATGAAATGGAAAACTTTTATGTGGGAAACCCTGTTTTCAGTCATATTCTTGCTGTTGTTGCTTAAGATTTGCTTTAAAAGCAGTATATTCTTTGAGATTTCATTATTGGCTGTAATATCGTTTGGAATACTGATTTTCAGCAAGCAGAAAGATAATTTAATCTTAATACACAATGCATTGAACCTGCTATTGATTACAATAGTTTTCTTAACAGGTCTTAGAGGAGTAGATGTTACATTAGCATTCCTGATTGCCATTTTAGGCATAATTTTCACTTCAATAAGCTTAGAAATGCAGGATAGAGAAGAACAGTTGAAGAAACTTGACAGTTATATCGAGAAATCAGAAAAGAAAAATGATGTTAAGAAACAAACAAAAGTAGCTAAACCAGCAAAGAAAAAGGAAGAACCTAAAAAAGAGCAAAAGCCCAGGAAAGAGAAGACAAAAACAAGATATGTCGCTGGCAAATTCTCCAATCAATACCATGTTGAAGATTGTCCAGTAGCTAAAAGATTAGTCAAGAAGAGATACTACGAATCAAAAGAAAGAGCAGAATTCGCAGGCTTAAAACCTCATAACTGCGTTAAGTAAATTAATCTTGTTTTTTCAACTTTTCAATTTCTTTTTTTAAATCGTTAATAATGCCCTGAAGTTCTATGTTTCTATCCTCAATTTTCAAAGAAACTTTAGCCAAAAGCTGATTCTTTTCAACTAATTCTTCTATTTTCTTATCTTTCTCTACAAGAGCTTCTTCGAGAATTTTTATCTTGTTTTTAAGCGATTTTATGCTTTCTGAGCTCTTTGATTTTGTTTTTGTCATTAATGTTTCCTAAATATTCCAAAATTAAAAATGTTTCTATATAAACAAAACATGCCTACAAAAACTTTTTATATTTTTGAGAGTATGTTTTAACAGAATATGAAGAAAAAAAATAAACAGCAAACCAATGATATGAACATACAAAACTTTGAGAAATGGGCAAAGGTTTACGATTTGCTGTTTGGAAGATTCAGAGATGATGTAGAATTTTATAAAAAAGAAGCTCACAAGGCAAAAGGAAAAGTTCTTGAAATTGCTTGTGGAACCGGAAGAATCTATTTAGAATTACTCAAAGATGGCATTGATGCTTATGGAATTGACATATCTGAAAACATGTTAGAAACTCTCAAAAAGAAAGCTAAAGAGTTAGGATTAAAACCGAAAGTAAAAAAAGCCGATATGAGAACTTTTAGGTTCAATACCAAATTTTCTTTGATAATAATTCCATTTAGATCATTCTTGCACAATTTAACTATTGAAGATCAAATCAAGACCTTGAAAAATATCAAAAATCATCTTGCACCAAATGGAAAACTAATCCTGAATTTCTTTTATCCAAATCCAGAAGTCATTTCGAAAAATTATGGGAAAGAAAAGAAAGAAACAATAAAAACTAAAGATAAAAAATACACCTTAATCAGTAAATCTTACTTTGTTGACGAAGTAAACCAGATTGTTGAGTCCATAAATATTCTAAAAGAAAAAGATAAAACCATTTGGAAAGGTAAATTTCGATTTGCTTTTATTTACAAAAGAGAGTTTGAATTATTATTAAGACTTGCGGGCTTTAGAAAGTGGAAAGTATATGCCGATTTTAACCGTAAACCTTTGAAATCCTATAAACAAGAAATGATTTGGATTATTGAAAAATAATCAGTGAGCTTTAGCTATCGCTCATGTTGAACAGACATTAACAGAATTCTAAAACAAAATAATTCCTATAGGAATATTTTAATGAATAAATTATAAAAAGGGGTTATTAACCAGAACAATTAAACCAAGTATATTTAGGTTTAAGCTTAAATAATTTGAGGTGAAATTATGAGAAAACTAATTACTTCTGAAAGTGTAGGCGATGGCCATCCTGATAAAGTCTGTGACCAGATTTCTGATGCGATTTTAGATGCTTTCCTAGAAAAAGATCCTGAATCAAGGGTTGCTGTTGAGACTTTAGCAACAAAAGGCTATATTGTAATCGCTGGAGAAATAAGAAGTAAAGCTACTGTTGATATAGCTAAAGTTGCAAGGGAAACCATAAAAAGCATCGGTTACAACGATGTTAAATGGGGTTTGGATTACGAAAGTTGCGGTATTCTTGTCTCAGTTCATCCTCAAAGCCCGGATATAGCTCAAGGTGTTGACGAAAAAGAAGACAAAGAACAGGGCGCAGGCGATCAAGGTATGATGTTTGGCTATGCTAGTAATGAAACAAAAGAACTCATGCCTTTGCCTATAATCCTTGCTCACAAGCTAACAAGAAGGTTAAAAGAAGTGCGAGAGTCAGGCATTATAAAGTATCTAGGACCAGATTCTAAAAGCCAGGTTACTGTCGAATATGTTGATGATAAGCCTAAAAGAGTTGAAACTGTGGTTATAGCAGCGCAACACCAAGAGAACGTTGATATGGAAAAACTCAGAACAGAGATAAAAAAGCATGTTATTGAACCAATTCTTGGAGATTATCTAGATGACCAAACCAAGATTTTCATAAATTCTACAGGTAGGTTTGTTCTAGGCGGTCCTGCAGCTGACACAGGCTTAACTGGAAGAAAACTGATTGTTGACACTTATGGCGGTATAGGAAGACACGGTGGTGGCGCATTCTCCGGAAAAGACCCAAGCAAAGTTGATAGAAGCGGCGCATACATGGCAAGATACATAGCAAAGAACATTGTAGCAGCAGGTTTAGCTGATAAGTGCGAGGTTCAACTAGCTTACGCAATTGGCGTTCCTGAACCTGTTGGCATTTACGTTGACACTTTTGGAACTGCAAAAATCAATGAAGCCAAAATTGCCAATTTAGTGAAAGAGGTATTCCCATTAACACCTAAAGGAATAATCAAACACCTTGACCTAAAAAGACCAATCTTCAGAAAAACAGCAGCTTTTGGCCATTTTGGAAGGGAAGAACCAGAGTTCACCTGGGAAAAAACTGACTTAGCAAAAGTTCTAAAAGAACGAGCTGGGATTTAAAAAATAAAAAAGTTTATTCTTTTTCTTTTCCATATTTTTCCTTGAACAATTTAATTCCATGCTCAATGCTTTTATAGGCTTCCTCTCTGCTCAAAAGTTTCTCTACCTTAACAACTTTATTCTGCAACTGTTTGTATATCTCAAAGAAATTCTTGATCTCATCCAAGATATGTGGCTCTAAATCGTTTACGTCTTCAACTTTATTGAAAAAAGGATCTCCTACAGGAACAGCTATAATCTTGTCATCTCTCTCGGAGTCATCTATAATCTGCATAACACCAATAGGTCTAACTTCCATAATTATTAACGGATGGGATGAAAATCTCGTTATAACTAAAACATCTAAAGGGTCTCCATCTTCCCAAAGCGTTCTAGGTATAAAACCATAATCTCCAGGATAAGAAACCGAGCTGTAAACGACTCTGTCCAATCTTATAAGACCAGTTTCCTTATCTAATTCATACTTATTCCTTGAGCCCATCGGAATCTCAATCACAGCATTAACAACTCTAGGCACATCCTTACCTACAGCTATGTCTTTCCATGGATCCATTATCAAACACCTCTTAAAAACATGAAGGAACAATAAAAGACATTGTAAATTGTTTTTAAATGTTACATTTTATTATGCTTTTGAATCAAACATAACATTTAAATTCAACCATAATCAAAAAATAGAAGTGGTGAAAACAATGGATAACGAAAGCAATAAAATCATGGAGATAGCTGTAGAAGAAGCAATAAAAGGTGTTAAAAAAGGTCATGGCGGACCTTTTGGAGCGGTAATAGTCAAAGATGGGAAAATTATTGCTAGAGGCCATAACATGGTTCTAAAAACAAAAGACCCAACAGCTCACGCAGAAATCGTTGCTATCAGGAAAGCATCCAAAAAACTAAAACGGTTTGATTTAAGCGATTGCGAATTATACACAAGTTGTATGCCATGCCCTATGTGTTTATCAGCAATATACTGGGCAAGAATCAAAAAGGTCTACTTTGGTTGCGACAGCAAAGATGCTGAGAACATTGGTTTCGATGACAAAAGAATCTATGATTTCATAAAGAACGACCCAGTAAATACTAATGGAGAAATAAAGTTTATTCAATTGGAAAGAGATCAATGCCTGAAAGCTTTTGAGCTTTGGCAGAATAAAAAAGATAAAACAATGTATTAATAGAATATGAAAGTGAAAGAAAAAAAGACTTTCCTTATTTTGTTGTTTTTCATAGCCTTAACTGCAACCTTAACGCAATTAGTAATAATCAAAGAGTTAATGGCTTCTTTTTATGGCAATGAATTTTCTTATATAATAATCTTTGCCAGCTGGCTCTTGCTTGTTGCTCTAGGCACAAACTTATGCAGAAACAAAGTAAAATCTAGCATTAAGCCTGTAAAGCGAATAATGTTATTGCATTTAATCATCAGCATTCTGCCCTTATTAATCGTTTTAGCTATAAGATTTTTGAGGAACTATTTCTTTCCCATAGGTACTTTAATCAATATACCATATTTGTTTTTATTTACTTTAGCGTTGTTAGCCCCTTTCTGTATAGCTTATGGTTTCACATTATGTTATGTACCTAAAGTATTAAAAGAAAAAGAAAAAGCAATAGCCAAAAGCTATTTCATCGATAATCTGGGAAACATCTTCGGAGCTTTGCTATTCACTTTTCTTCTAGGTTATCTTTTAAGTCATACAACATTAGCTTTGATTATTCTAAGTATAAACATAATCATCTTGCTGATTTTTTCACACAAATACAGCTTAAAATCTTTATTTATCGTTCTAATCATTACTTCCATTCTGATTTTATTTATTTCAGCTCAAGATTTGGAAAAGATTTCATTATCAAAAGAGTTCCCTAACCAGCAGATAATCTTAACGAGAAACTCAAAGTTTGGACATTATGTCTTAACAAAGACTTTTGATCAGAAAAACTTGTACCAAAATGGGCAAATAATATTCTCATCAAATCAGGAAGCGTTTGCAGAAGAACTTGTTCATTATGCCATGCTCCAACATAAGAATCCTAAAACCATACTACTAATCCCAAACGGAAATGCTGATTTAATCAAGGAGATAAACAAATACCCTATCGAAAGCATTGATTACATTGAACAAGACAGAATTCTTGTTGAAATATTAAAGAATGAGTTCAATTTAACGCTTAATCAGAAAGTTAATTTGATCAACCAGGATGCAATAGCCTTTCTAAAGCAAAACAAGAACACAAATAAAACCTATGATATTGTTATTCTTAACTTTCCAGAGCCTTCAAGCCTGGAATTCAACAGATTTTACTCTCAAGAGTTCTTTAAATTGCTAGAACATTATTCAAACAACAAAACCATAATAATCTTTCCCTTAGGGCATTATGAGAATTATCTTGACAAGAAAACACAATTGTTTTTCTCAAGCGTAAAAAACACAGTAAAACCTTGTTTTAGAAACATAATCCTAATACCTGGAATCAAAGTATACTTTATCGCTTCAAACACCAACATCACAACTAATGCTTCACAATTGATTGATAGACTTAAACAAAAAAACATCTCAAATCTCTTTGTAAATGAATATTATATTGAAGGCCAACTAACGAAAGACAGAATCAACGAGATAAACCAAAAAACAAACCTCAATGAAAAACCCAACCTGGATTTCAATCCTAGAGCCTTTATCTTATTTTCATTTAACTGGCTAAGCATGATTAATTTCAAACTAGGGACCTTCTTAGTAATATTATTCTTGACACTAATCATTTATCTTCTGACATTCATAAAGAAAGACCCAATCAAATTAATGATATTCTCTTCAGGCTTTATAGCGTCATCAATTGAGATTATAGTAATCCTTTCGTTTCAGATAATTTCAGGTACGTTATATTATTCTATTGGAATATTAATTGCTGCAGCACTTATTGGAATTACCATAGCAAGCTTCTTAGGAGAAAAAAAGTTAAACAAATTAAATAAAAAAACAATCGTTTGTTCGGAATTATTAATTGCATTACTCCTTCTATCTTTCCCATTAATAGTTAACACTTTAAGAAATGCTAGTTTTTCTACGAGAATTACATTAATATTGTCTTTATTTTTGTTCGCAATCTACTTTTTTATTGCTTTAGAGTTTCCTGTTTCCGGAAAATTAAGGTTTACCGAAGAATCAAAAACCACAGGATTATTGTATCATCTAGACCTTGTTGGCGCTTTGTTTGGTGCAATTATTTCTTCATTTGTTTTGATTCCCTGGCTTGGAGTATTAGAAACTTGTGTTGTTCTTGGGGTCATAAAAATAATCAGCATGTTATTCGTTAAGTTTAAAAGTTAAGACTTTTAGAAAAAATCCTAAAATGGCTAACAAAAGATTATGGAAAAGCACAAGTTATGTTCTGTTATTCGTTACCCTAACCCTGTTATTCTTTAAAAGTACTTTAATAAACAAACTCTTCTTCACTAAAACTCTCTTCATCATTGTCTTAATATCTCTTTTGGCAATGCTTGCTATTCTTCTGCTCAAGCGCTCAAAAAAAACCTTTGTATTAAGAAAAAATCTTGGCTCAGTAACTCAACCCTTATTGATTCCAATAATAGCTGCGCCACTTTTCAAATGCAGCTTTAAAGTTCCCTATTTGTTTTGTCAGGTATGTCCAACAAAATGCCCTTTTGGTCATCTACAAAGCACAATACTATCAAGCTCAGTTTTAATGAACATTGAATCAAGAAACTGGTGCTCAAACGTTTGTCCTGTTGGAAAACTTCAAGATAGTTTAAGCATGATAAGTCAGAATTTGAAATTAAAACAGATAAACTTAACAAAACACAAAATCACGTATAGAATTATAAACATAATTGGTTACTCATTCTTAGCATTCTTCCTGTATACATTATTTTCTATCCTCATAAGTCCTGAAAGATTCACAACAATCATAAGCATATTTCAGACACCACGCTACTCACTTAAATTAGGTTCACTTATTATTCTTGCAATAGTTCTGCTTTCTCTATACATTCCAAGATTATGGTGTAACCACTTTTGTCCTGTTGGAACTATCTGGAAGATAACAAGAAAATTCGAAAGAGATAAAAAATCAAAGAATCAAAAAGGATAAGTTTTAAATTACTTCGCCTAAGTTAATATCTTCATCTTCATCTAATAGAAAGTCATCAACCTCTTCAATAA
>CAYQFL010000012.1:0-21578 GCA_964416905.1 uncultured Methanosarcinales archaeon
TCTTCTCACCATTTTATTATGCACGACCACCTCCAAATAGGGAGTTCTATACAATGTTTGACGATGATGCAGTCATATTAGATTGTGATTGGGATAATCGGATACTTTATTTTTCAGAGATACCAGAGGAATCTAAAACCTTAGTAACTCAGGCATTGGATGAATTAGATGAAGTGATTAATTCGCTGCCCAGCCCATAGAAATATATTTTCTTTTATTTTTGATTTTATCTTCTTACTTTTTAGCAATTCTTGAGTAAACTTTATAAAATAATTTCTTTTCCAAAACATTCCTTTTAATTCTCATTAAAGGTGATTGCAATGAATGATAATAAAGACCTGACAGAAGGGCCGATTGTCAAAGCGATTTTAAAAGTGTTTTTCCCAGTAGTTATTGCTAATCTTTTGCAGACAGCATATAATATAACTGATACTTTTTGGGTCGGCAGACTGGGAGCAAAAGCTATAGCTTCAGTATCTTTGAGTTTCCCAATCTTTTTCTTGTTAATTTCTCTGGTTAATGGTTTTGCTTTAGCAGGAAGTATTCTAGTTTCGCAATACAAGGGCCAAAAAAATCAAAGAATGGTTAATTATGTTTCAGCTCAGGCAATAACTTTTTCATTTATTGCTTCATTACTTATAACCGTGATTGGTTATCTTGTGGCTCCAAAAGTAATGCCTTTTTTCACGAATGACTCTTACATTTTAGAAAATGCGGTATCATATCTAAGGACAATATTTCTTGGGTCAATCTTTGTGTTCAGCTTTGCTGTCTTCCAATCACTGATGAGAGGAGTTGGAAATCCGAAGACTCCGATGTTAATTTACTTAGTTTCTGTGATTCTAAACTTAATTTTAGACCCAATTTTTATTTTAGGTCTTTGGGACTTTCCTAAATTAGGAGTTCAAGGTGCTGCTTTTGTAACGGTTATAACTCAGGCAACAGCTACGATTATTGCAGTAATAATCTTGTGCGGAAAAAAAGGTTCAATCCAGCTTCACTTCAAGGATTTAAAGCCTGATTTAAAACAAATGAAGAGACTCATTCAGATAGGTTATCCCGCATCTTTGGAGCAGGTTGTTCGTTCTTTTGGTGGTATGCTCTTAGTGTTTTTAGTTTCTAAATTTGGTGCTGATGTCATTGCTGCATATGGTATTGGTATGAGAGTCTTCGGATTTGTGATTATTCCCTCATTTGCTCTCTTTGTCACGACATCTACTTTAGTAGGCCAAAGCCTGGGTGCTGGTAAAAAGGAACGAGCTAAGAAAACAACGCAAATAGCTTTGTTGTTCGGATTTTTATTGCTTTTAATCGAAGGAACTCTTACTTTTGTTTTTGCTGAACAATTGATAAAGGTATTTGTAAATGATGTTAATGTTGTTAATATTGGAAAAATCTTTGTTAGGCTTATGTCATTTTCTTTTGCATTCCTGGGAATACAATTAGTTATTGAGGGAGCAGCAAACGGTTCTGGCAACACTAAATTGGCAATGATTTTTGCAATGATTTCATTGTTTCTGGTAAGAATCCCTTTAGCTTATACATTAGCATTAGCTTTTGGGCTTAAGGAACTCGGCATATGGTTATCTTTCCCGATAGAGATAATTTCCCTAAGTTTTGTTTATCTCTATGTTTATTTTAAGAAAGTAGATGTTTGGTTCTCTCATAGATTGACAGAAGAGGATGTTTTAGAATCAAAGACTGTGGAAGCTGTTGAGATTATTGATTCAGACAAGGACTAATTTTGTTTTTATTTTCTTTTTAGAATTCCTTAATGCTTTTGTCTAGAGCGTTTGAGAAATTGAAAATCTTATAAATCAATGTAATTTGTTAAATGTTATGAAACCTGAAGATATTGTTAATAGAGTAGTTGATTTTGTTAAAGCTGAGCTTTCTGATAATGAATCCGCTCATGATTGGTGGCACGTTTACAGGGTTTGGCAACTTGCAAAAAAGATAGCTCTGGAGGAAAGTAAAACTCACACTATTAACATTTTAATTGTAGAATTAGGCGCTTTATTGCACGATATTGCTGATTACAAGTTTTATGGTGGTGATGTAAGCGTAGGAATAAAAAAAGCCAGGGATTTTTTGAGTTCTTTAGATGTTGAGGAGGATGTGATTGAAAAAGTTATTGATATTATTGAGAATATCTCTTTTAAAGGTAGAGCAGAGAAATTAACTGATAAATCAAAAGAGTTTGAGATTGTTCAGGATGCGGACAGGTTAGATGCTATAGGCGCGATTGGTATTGCCCGGACTTTTAGTTATGGTGGGTTTAAAAAAAGGGTTATTTATGACCCAAATCAAAAACCAAAGGAGTATAAGAGTAAGGAAGAATATATTAATAGTGATTCTTCGACAATCAATCATTTTTACGAGAAATTGTTGTTATTGAAAGACCTTATGAATACGGAAACTGGTAAACACATTGCAGAACACAGGCATAAGTTTATGGAGCTATTTCTAGAAGAGTTCTTTAAGGAATGGAACTGTGAATTATGATTTCTTCAATCAACAGAGAAAAGAAAATGCCTCGCTCGGGATTTGAACCCGAGTCTTCGGCTCGAGAGGCCGAAATGATTGGCCGGACTACACCAGCGAGGCCTATTTCATTGGAGAAAAGAATTAGTTTTTAAAATTTTTGCTAAGTAATGTTTAAAATAAAAAAAGTTTGACTCAAATTAAATCTTTTTGTAGCTTCCTTTATAACTTTCGAAATTCAAATTGTTTATTTTGTCTTCTATCGTACTGAGTTTCTTTATAATCAGATCAGAAGCCATTGTAATAGGGTCATCGTATTTCTCATCATCCAACATGCCGGCTTCCACGATTTCGTATCCAAGGTCAAACAAACCTTTCTCTTTGAAAATATGATGATTCTCTTTAAACAGATCCTTAAGTTTATCACTCATGATTCCATCATTGTAGAATTTCTCATGGTTTAAGTTAAGCATTATTAAGTAAGCTTTGTAACTTTGTTCTATTTTTTCGCTTACAAGGTAGTTTCTACGACTTATTTCTTGAAGTGTTATGATGTAGCCTTCTAATTGTTTAAGTTCCTTGTTTTCAGCAGGCACGGCTATTTTTCTGTTTTCTATTTCTTTCTTCTTTTGCTGATAATCTAATATTGCAGATTCTAGTTTGTTTTTTGTCATTCTATTGATTGAAAGAAGCTTTCCCCTTACTTTTTGATGATCAGGGATGTGGTCCAGAAAAATGTCTATGCTTGTTTCGATAAAATCTTTAGCTTTTTCAGGACTGCAATTCTTTGATTTAACAAGGTATTTTTCAAAATCTTCTAGAAGATCTTCAACAAAGTATTTTTCTTCAAAAGAGCCGTTGTTATTCCTTTCATATTTTAAATCTAGAAATGTAACTGGGGATTTTAAATTAGGAACAAGTTTCCCATTATACATTATGTTGAAAAATGTTTTCTCCGGCCACAAGAAATCTCTTGAATCAACTTTTGTGATAAGGTCTTCTAATGATAGTGATTCTTTAGGAACTATGTTTTTAATTGTGTTTTTAAAACCCTCAGAATCTTTTGACTTTTTTAAAACTTGATAGAATACTTGTTTCTGAGCCATCTTCGCTCTTTGAACATCATCTTGTAACAATTTTCGTATGGAGGGATTGCTGATCTTTCGAATAACCCTATTCGTTTTTTCAAAGATGCCTTGATAGAATTCTGCGGAGTATTGAAATTGTTTGTTCTCAATGTTTTCAATAAGTACTTCGTCATTATAAAAATCTAATGAGTCCATCTCTGACCAGAATCTGTCGTTTATTTTATCTAAAGCAAGATTGTTATAAAAGATAGCAGGTTTGGTGATTATCTCTTCAAACGTTTTCTTGAGAGAATCCTCTATTTTATCTCTTTGGTTTTTTAGCATAGGATTTGATTTAATGATCGTGTTTTTTATCTTCTCAATAGCCTCTTTTTTAGAAGTTTCAAGCAATTCCGTTAAGACATCAAAATACGTGACATCCAGATTTTTATTTTCTTCAGCCATTTTGTTACAAGAGAGTAGTCACTATTCGTTTATAAATATTTTGTTTTGCAGTTTTTGTGTGTTTTAAAAAGATTTTTAAATTAAGAATCAAAAAATAATTACTATGGGTGAAAGCTACACAGTAACAGCGGTTAAGGAAGAAATAGTTCATAAAGGCAAATATAATATGTCTTTATTTTATGAAGCTCTTCATAGATGGTTTGTTGAGAATAAATTTCTCGATGAATTTGGCGGTGATAACTACTTAGAAACTTATTATTATGAAGATAGAGGCTCTGCTAAGGAGATCTATTTTAGATGGCGCTCCAAACGTAAGACGGATTCAAAGTATTTTGTTCATAAGCTTAATCTAGATGCTCACATTGTTGGTTTGAAGGAAGTTGAAACTGTAGTTGATGGACGGAAAATGACTATCGATAGTGGCGAAATCACTCTTAACATTGAATCAAAAATGACTATGGATCTAGGTAATTTGCCTTCAAATCCTTTGGTGCGCTTTTTTTATAAAAGGTTTTTGGATAGATGGCTGAAACCTAAATTCGAGTATTATAAGGATGAATTAAAGGATAAAACCTTAAATTTAATTGGGTTCATAAAGTCTTACTTTGGTTTGCCTGGTGCTAAACAGGAACCTTCATTTACACCGCCTAAAGGCATAGGGGATTAATTAAATTTCGCAAAAGAATTTTGTTTTATTTAGAGATAGCTTTATAAATGATAAAGATATTGAGATCTTTATAGATTTCCAGCTTAAATAAGCATTTATTATCATTGCTCTCAAAAATTATTAAGGGGTGCTCATATGTTAGATTTCGAAAAAATCCAAAAAAAGGCGAATCTTGCTAAAGAATTGGTGAGTAAAGGAATTGCTGCAGATTTAGAAGAAGCTTATGAGATGATTGAAAGAGACGGTATGGTAAATACTTCTCAGGAGGACTCTAAGTTCTTCAAAGAAACTAAAGTTGACACAAAAGTTAAAGAATCTTCAAAGAAAAGTAGTGAGAAGGCTCAAGCTTCCCAAGAGCAAAAAACAAGCGTTCCTAAGAATGTAACTGAACTTGAATATAAAATTGAAGTGTTGAATGAGCGATTAGTAAGGTTGCAAGAACGATTCTCTCAGTTAAGCAAGCATTTTGAGAATCTCCAGGCTTTCTTCGAGACCAAGATTGAAGCTATTGAGCAGAGATTAGATAATCTAAATAACAATATTGCTCAGACTAAACAGACAGAATCTGCTGCAAGTGATGCTGCAGATAACAAGGATGATAATTCTGTAAAGGATAATGAGGAAGAATCAAAACAGGAAGAGCCTGAGAAAAAAGAAGAACCTAAAGTTGATTCGAGCATATCTATAGAGAATATATTTAATAACTCAAATAATCGATTAGTTTAAGCTTGATTTTTGATTTTTTATCTATTTAACCCATTCATCAGAATCTCTTTTGTTTCTTTTTTTATGTTTACTAGCTGATTTTCTTTCGCCAGAGAATTCGTTTTCTTTAATCATTTTCTTTTTATTGGAAAGAGCATTAACTGCTAAAATTAAGAAGATAATATAGAACAAATATTCGACAAATAGAGTTTCTCTAAAAAGGTTTACAATCCTCCCTATGATAACTATAGAAAGGTAGGCAAGGCCAACTTTGTACAATTTAGATGATTTGATCCAGATTTTTCGTATCTTGGTGTAAATTAAAAGAGATAAAAAGGCAATTAGTGAAAGTATTACAAGCTTTAGTGTTGTAATAACAGACTTAAATATTATATCTCCAAACGAGAACAAAACGTAGTTGTTCCTAAGAATTGCATAAAAGTCCTTAGAATGTGTAAGATCTTCTAAATTTAATTCCTTGAAACAATTGTCTAATAAACAAAATGGGTCTTTTATTATGAGATTAGAGCTATTTAGAATGTTTTTATTGTATGTCTCTAAAGTTGATTTGTTGTATTCGTCTGGAATAAGAACCCAATCTTTTGTAGACACAAGGCTTTTTATGTTAGGTACAATATTAATGGAATAATTCTCATTCGTTATTAGCTCAGAGAATTCTTGCCAGTATAAAACTGACTGAACTGTGTTCAAAATTAAGGCAAACAAGATTAATGTAGCAAAGATATATGTTAATCTCTGTGAAGAAAGCTTTCTCGCTTTAAGCGGATTCAGGGAAAAAATTAGGGTTTTTAACAGTTTCATTTTTTATATTAGCTTTTAGCTTAAAGATTCGGCTTTTACGATATTAATCTCTGGACTTTGAATAATGTATTGATATTTTACTTTTGCATAGAGCGGCAAAATGTTCTTGTAACCAGCAAGTATCGTAGGATCTATGGTGAAACTACATACAAGTTGATATTCGTTTCCGTTCTTTATCATCTTTTTCATCAGATAATTATCCCCTTTTCTTACCCAGCAGTTATATCTCTGCTTTATCTCTGTAGACTCTAGATTCATTTCAGTGTAACAACTGTTATCCTCAGATTGTTTCTCAAAATAGCAACTTTCATTCAATGTTAACTCTTTAGGAAGAAGTAATACAATTTTTGTAATATTGTTTATTTTTCCGGAGCCAACATCTTTTATAGATAAAACAAGTATATGTTTTTTATTCTTGGCGCTTACAGCTATTGGATAATTCTGCATTTCACCGTTTGCTGATAAGCCTATTAATACAGGGCCCGCGGAGTTTTTAGTTGATTCTGGACCACCCAAGAAACCGGATTCTTCTAGGTATGGGTTTTTATCAGTCGTTATGTACTCGTAAAGTTTCTTTTCGTCCATGAAATAAAAGTCCCTGTAAGCAAAAGTATAGAAGTCATAAGTTATCTGTGCTTTAAGTTGAGCTTGATTGTTTTTGTTAAAAGTTATATCCGTAGTATTGACATCACAGTTAAGGGTTAAATAACTAAGCGCATTTAAGAGAGGCACAGGTTCATCACAACTCGCAATTATTCTATTATTACTTTTGTTTAAGATTTTGCTTATGAAAACATTATAGTCCTTATCTTTCTCAATAATGTCTCGCGGGATTTCCTTTTGACTTAACCCCTCAAAAGAAGCGCTGATTTTTAGTTCGACTTTTTCTTCATCTGTAATGTATGAGGGTAATGCTCTCGCCGATGTTACTTTCAGTTCTAAAGCTCTTTGATTAGTATCATATTGCCCAGTATCTGATTGGAATGGTTGGATCTGTTGTTTTATCCAGCTTCCATTTATGAAAGCGATTATTGGATTGATAACCGAACCTTGTAAGGAATTCCAGAAAGAAGAAGAGCCATCTTTAAGTCTTTCAAGAATAGTGTTAAGAGTTATTTTAGCTTGGATTGTTTCGACAGGACTACCTCCTGGAATCGTTATGTTCTCAGTTATCTTTTCAATGTATGGCCAGGATATTAGGGCTAGGAATATTATGAATAAGACAAGTACTTTTCTGATGAATGGCGTGGTAGTTTCTCTTTTATAAGAGGCATATGCTATTGCAAAGATAGGCCATATAGGTAAGATTATTCTGTTTATCATAAAGTATGGGTTTCTTAATAAATTGGAAATCAATGGGAAGAAATATGCTTCTATTGTAAACACGATTCCAAGAAATAAGATGGTGTTTTTTATGAAAGAGGTTAGGAAACCTTCACCTTCATCTCTGTATATTGAGAATATAATTACAAAGAAGATTGCTACCCAGAGATGAATCATGTAAACTTGCGATGGGTAAGTATATCCAAATATTACTCCATCAATAAAAATGTGCTGGAAAATCATTACTAATATGAAAAAGTCGTATAAATCATAAGGGAAAAAGGACCTTAAGAATGCCATGAATCCTTTTCCTACTTTTTTTCCTGCAGCAAAACCTACGCCAGCAAGAACGCTTCCAGCCACCTGTGTTTTTATGCTTCTTGGTGTGTTAAGAAAACCGCCAATAGATTTGAAAGCATTACCAAGACCTCCACCTATTTTAGATAACACAGAGCCTTTTTCTTTATCTGCAGCTGCTTTCACGACTTTCTCTGCTATGCTCTCAGCTTCTTTCTCTCCACCCGTATTTTCTTCTGGCATGTTTTCTTTCACCAAATTGGTTTAAATGGTTTAATTTAACAGATGATTTATTCCAAGGCTATCTCAAGATGCTCGATTCTTAAGTCATCTGAAATAGGTTCAATCTTTAGATAATTGTTCCCTTCTCTCAAAAACGAGTTGACTTTATAAGTGTAATATCTGTCGTGACTCTCAATATCTATCTTAATACCATTCAGGTTTATAACAAGTTTTCTTTCTTTTAAGTCATCGGGGAATTCCAGTTTTAGTATTGCATCTTTTGAGTCTAGCAATTCCTTTTGTTCTTCAGAAACTTGGAAATAGTATAATGGATAGGATGGTTCTTTTAGTTTTGTGACAAGCTTTAATCCATCAATTTTTATGCTTCCTTTGTCAAGTGAGAACTCAAGGGTGTTCTCTCCTTCAAGTATCTTGGATTGACTGACCTCAATAACGTTAAGATTATTGCAGGCAGGAGCACCCTCATGCACAATCTGATTGTTTAGTTTAATAATCAACTTGCCAATCTGATTGATATCACAGCTTGTCGTAAAATAAAGCTTTGCGCTTTCTAGATTCTTGAACTCGTTGTTATAAATCATGAAGGTGGTTTTTGCGTTGAGCATATCTTTCTTAAGAACATTGGCGACAATCTTTAAGTTTTCAACTTGCAATTTGTTTTTAGAGAATATAAATGGCTTGCTTAATCTGAAATAGAGAACGTTATTTTCTTTTAAATATTCTTTCCTAATAGGGATTGGATTTATACTCCCCAGAGATAGCGTATCCGAATAGATTGTATAATTGTTTAAAATAATGGTTGTAATGCCTTTTGAGTCCTTTACATTGAATGTTAGATACGCTTGTTCAACATCTTCAGGATTCTCTATGTGAAATCCTAGTGTGCTGCTTTCCTCTGAAAAAAAGCTTCGCTCAACACTAAATGCGTTAAGATAAAAAAGCTCTTTAGGTTCGGGCTTTGCGTATAAATACAGCATAGGCATGGGATGTTCTATTGAATCTTGGTCTATTCTGTTTATCTCTCCTGGAGTTCTGGATATTAAAACGCTTGATACAGAGCTTTGACTGGAACTTCCATTAGATGTTCCATTGCTTTCTCCCAGTATTTCCTCTCTTGTTTCTGGAGGAATTAATATGATGTATGCAATAAATAGTAGAATTATTAATATAAGTATCATTGAGGGTTTTAATTCCTGGCTTTTTTTAGAATTTTTAATGTTCATTCTTTCACCAAATTAAAACTTTGTATTGTTATTTTTAAATTTTTTTTATTTATACAATTTTCTATTGTTGAATTTAAAAATAAAATGGTATACAAAAAAACACAACCTTTAAATAATGGTTGTTACTTATTTTTTTTGGCAATGGTAATTTTGTTTGATAAGTTCAATTTGCCTGAGGATATCCTGGATATCATCTTCTCTACAAATAATCAGAGGGCTGTTGCTAAGTTATTGGTTGAGTTTTTTAAGCAGAACAATGGCGTTTTAGATAAGAAACAGATGTCAATCTTTGCTAATTCTTTGCATCTTGGATTAATTTTTAAAGGAGAAATTGAAGGCATTAAAAGTCATAAGCCTTTAGTGTACAATAAACGTCAATTTTATGATAGAATCATAACCCCTATGAAAAGTATGGGATTAATAACTTATGACCTTTATGAGAAGAAGTATAAGCTTGGTGGTGACTTTAAAGAACAAATGATGAGGCTTGGAGAACTTTTTGAGAAGAAAATTAAAGATGAGAAAAAAGATATTAAATTTTCTTTCTATCCTCCTGAAGAAATCAAAAGGAAGTTGCAATAGTTTCTTTACTGTTTGATAACTTCTTTATTAATTCAAAATAACCTTAAAAGAATAAGCTAAATATTCGTTCTGCAATCAGATTTAATGTATTAGTGCTTTTATGCTTTCTTTTAGTTATGCATTGCTGATTTGTGTGCTTCTGTGCTTTTGTTATATTTTCACTTTTTGATTGAACAATTGAATTTTCAAACTTTTCGTTTTTATTGTTGCCCTCTAGATTGTTTGCTTTTTTGTCAAAAGAGTTAAGAAAATAGATCAAACAGTCTTTTCCGCAGAAATATGCTCTTTTCCTAAAGCCTATCCTGTCAAATAGTAGTTCAAAGTAATTGTCAGATAATGGGGTTCCGCAGACTGAACAAACTTTATGCTCCTTGAGATTTCTCTCCATAAGCTCTTCTTTGATTTCATTAACAATCAAATCTTTACTTGTAGCTAAAACCTTGTAAATCTCAATTAGTTCATCGTTTTCCAAGGATTTAAGGAATTTTCTTAGTTTTTCAGTGTTCATTTTCGAAAAATATATAAATATCAAATAGTATATTTTTGTGTATACTGATACATATATATGTGCACTAATATAAATATTTTTCCATTGTTGAGTGATTTTTTATTGTTTTTACCGAGAAGTAATTATTTTAAAAACATTTATAAGTTGGGTTTATTATACCTAACTTGTCAAAAGGTATTATAAAAACCAAAGAGGGATAGAAAATGGTAATTTTGTTTGATATGTATAATCTGCCTGAAGACATTTTTGAAATTGTGTTCTCAACTAAGCAACAGGCAATCGTTGCTAGACAATTGTTTAAAGAGTTTAAATATCATGGTGGCGTTATGACCAAATCAGAGATGTCCCTTTTTGCCACGCAGCTTCACAATGGTGAATATGTTGCTGAACTGGATGAACCGCCTTACGTCGGCAAAAAAGTGAAATTGTCTTACAACAAACGTCAATTTTATGATAGAATCTTAACACCTATGAAAAGCATGGGCATGATTTATTATGATTTATACAAAAAAACATATTCCTTGTCAGATAACTTTAGCAAACTCATGCAGAAATTTTCAGTCATGTGGAACCTTGAGCTTAAAAAGCCATTAGGGAGTCCTGTTAAGAAACAATAATCTTTATCTTCTTTTATTTCTCTATTTGTGAATATATAAAATGATATCTGAAGAAGTTGCGATTGGTTTGTTAAGAAAATATTCAAAAGAGGATACTTCTTTTAATGCAGTGCTTTCTCATTCCAGGGCTGTGCAAGAAGTTGCTTTGCAGATAGCCAAAGATTTTATTAATAATGATATTAAAGTTGATTTAGATTTCATCAAGATTGCTAGTCTTCTCCATGATATAGGAAGACTTGAGTGTTTTAATAATAAGAATTGTTCAGTTTTGCATGGCCAAATAGGTTCAAAAATAATCTTAAATGAATTAAATGACCAAAGGTTAGCTTCAGTTTGTGCAAACCACATAGGTGCAGGAATTCTGAAGGAAGAAATTGAATTCTTTAATCTGCCTTTAGAAAAGAAAGACTATTTGCCTCAAACCAATGAAGAAAAGATAATAACCTATGCAGATAATCTTATCTTTGGAACAAAGGTAAAAACTTTTGATGATGTGCTAACAAGATTTGTTAACCAACTGAGTTTTTTAATAGCAGGTCGGTTTATTCGATTGCATAATTTTATTAAAGAGAACTCAGGAAAACTTGATGAGGTTATTTCTTTTGAAGAGCTTTCTCTATTATGGCTTTCTAAGTATCTCGACTTTGAGAAACAATCTGATTTTTTTAGTAAGATTTTGAATAAATTAAAAGCGCCTAAGCTTAAAGCATTCATTGATTCTTTTGTGCCCATATCATTAATCCTCTTAGAAAAGGAAACCAATTTTTGCTTGTTTGTTGAAATTACAAAGGAAATAAAAAACGAAAAGTTAATGTTTAAAGCAGTCCTTGATGGCAAAATACTTGAACCTTCTCAACTTAAGGAGCTCAAAAGAAAGTATTCAACAATAATTAGTGATAAGAATACTGTAGCACACATAATCTATGAGTTTGATGATTTTATCAAAAATCCAAAATTGTTCTTCAAATATTTCAGAAAAATGGATGTTCCACTAAAATTAAAGTTTAAGATTTTACATTCATTAGTTGGTTAGCTATTAGATTAACTTTTTTATATCATAAACAAAATTTATAAAGGTCCATCTCTGTTTTCTACCTAAAATGGCTAAGATAATAAGCGTAAAGTCAAGGCAGGTTTTTGATTCAAGAGGAAATCCTACTGTTGAAACTGAGATTGTAACTGAAGACGGCATTTTTAGAGCTATAGTCCCTTCAGGTGCTTCTACAGGTTCTCATGAGGCTTTAGAATTAAGGGATAATACGAAAGATTACTTTGGTAAAGGTGTTCTAAAGGCGGTTTCAAATGTTAACAATATAATTGCACCCAAGATTTTGGGCCTAGACCCAACTAAGCAAAAAGAAATTGATGAATTGATGATTAAGTTGGATGGCACAGATAATAAAAGTAAGCTTGGGGCTAATGCTATTCTTTCAGTTTCCATGGCTGTTTGCCGAGCTGGTGCTGGCGCTAAAAAAGTTCCATTGTTCAAACATATTGCAGATTTATCCGGCAATAATTGTTTGTTAATGCCTGTACCGTTCTTTAATGTCATTAACGGCGGGAAACATGCAGGAAACAATTTAGATGTTCAAGAATTTATGATAGCACCTGTTGGAGCAAGCTCTTTTAATGAAGCTATGAAAATGGGCACAGAGGTTTATCATCACCTTAAGAATATAATTAAAGACAAATATGGTATTGATGCTGTTAATGTTGGAGATGAAGGTGGTTTTGCACCTCCACTTGCTGATAATGAAGAACCTTTAAGGTTGTTAATGCAGGCAATAGAGTTATCTGGATATAAGGATAAACTTAAGATCGCTTTAGATGCCGCGGCAAGCGAGTTTTTTGATAATGGTAAGTATAATTTTAATGGAGCTACCTTAACGGCTGATGAAATGATTGAGTTTTATGAAAACTTAGTTACAAACTATCCAATAATCTCTTTAGAAGATCCTTTATCTGAAGATGATTGGGAAGGATTCTCTAAGACTACTGAGAAACTTAAGGATAAAGGAGTTCAAATAGTTGGCGATGATTTACTTGTTACTAACCCTGTTAGGATAAAAAAAGCAATCGAGCAGAAAGCTTGTAATGCCCTTTTATTAAAGGTAAATCAAATTGGAACGATAAGCGAGGCTATTGAAGCAGCAAATCTTGCAAAGTCTAATGACTTTAACGTTATGGTAAGTCATAGGAGCGGAGAAACTGAAGATAGTTTTATTGCTGATTTAGTGGTTGGTTTAGGCACAGGACAGATAAAAAGCGGAGCTCCTTGTAGGTCTGAGAGACTAGCAAAATATAATCAATTGCTTAGAATTGAGGAAGAAGGAATTCCTTATAACCCAAATTTGTCTTGAGCTTAAACAAATTTTTATTTTTAATTTTTTATAACTTTTGCTAAATATTTCATTTTAAAGTAATAAAAAACTTTTAAAATAATCTCTTATTTAAAACACCATATCATAATGAAAGACGATGTGCTTGTTGATTCAGGGATGCATGATAATTTCACAAAAGGTTCTGAGATTTTGAAATTAAAAAACAAATTTGTGATAAATGAGGTTTTTATTAGGTTCCTCCTTGTTTTTGTTTCAGCTCAGTTTATTGATCTTTTAGTGTATCATTACACGAGGTCCTTTGTTTATGTTTCTCTGGTTGCTTTATTCCAAGTAATTTTCTCTTTTATATTTAGTTCATTATCTTATAGCTTCAAGGTTAAAAAAACAACAATTTTCTTAGCTATTGTTTTATTAAGCGTTTCACTCTTTTCGTTCGGTTATCTTTATGTTTTACAGAAAGATTCAATTCTCATTTTTGCAGTTATTATCCCTGCGCTTTTTAGTTTTTTATCTTTTGATTTGAATGAATTTAAGAAATCTCTTTTAAAGCACGAGATAGTTTCTGTTTTTCTAAGGTCTATGAATCAGATAGGGGTACTTTTAACTTCTTCCCTTTTTGTGTTATTTTCATTTTTGATAGATGTTCTGCCTACAAAACAGAGTTTAACAGCCAAATTTGATTTGGTTAGGATCTTAGCAGTTAATGATTTTTATTTGATATTTGTGTTAGGTGGTTTTGTTGCTTTGATTTATTCACTTTTCTTCTTTTTTAATTCAGGGAAACTTGAGAGAAAGCAGATTAAACTTTTCAACCTCTCGCTTTTTAGAAAAGACCCTTTGGTTCTCCTTTATGCATTTTTTAATTCAATTTTGAATGTATCTCTAATTTTTGTTGGACCTTTCTTATTTCTAAGTTTAAATTATCTTAAGTACAGGTTTACAGCAGTCAGCTTAATTTTGTCTTTGGCAATGGTATCATCAGTCATTTCTCCAAGAATTGTATATAACAATCTAAAGAGGTATGGTGATTTCTTTGTGGGTATTCTTGGCATATTGCTATTTTTGTCCCTTCCAATTGTGATGATATTCTTTAAGGAAAACTTGCTATATGTTACTCTTGGGATTTACTTAGGAACTTTGGGTTCTTCAATTGCAAGTTATTCTTTTGAATATATGCTTGCTAGGAAATATCGTGGTGAAGACTTTGTTAAATCAAAATTCATAGTTCATAGTATGACGACTTTTTATACAGCCCTTATTTTGTTATTCTCGTCTTTTAGCCTTTTAGCTTTTCCTTTAGATTTAATCTATAAATTGCTTTTATCATTTGCAGTTTTTGCGTTCATTTTTTATATTTTCCAAAAGTTCTATTTTTTCAGGAGCAAATCTTCAGAAAGTTTTTAAGTAAGTAAGGTACGTGTGAAATTATGTTAAGGTCAGTTAGCAATAAAAAGGCGATGTCGCCGTTAATCGCATTAATTATTCTTGTTTCGATAGCTGTTTCTCTCGGGGTTCTGGTAATTAATATTATAAACTTAATTACAGCTCAGGAACCTAATATTGCTTTGTGTGGGGATGTTGATTTTAATATTAAGAGGTTTAAAGATACTTACTTTTTGTGTGTCGAGGACGGAAACAGATTGTCTTTTGTTATCGAGAACACAGGCAAAAAAGAAATAGCGTCTTTTAAGATATCTGTAGTAGGCTCTTCAAAAAGTTATTCTAAAGATTTAGAAGCCAATCTCGCTCCAGGTGATTTATTAGATAAACGACAATCTCCTCTTCCATATGGTTTGGTTGGAATTCTTTATGAGGTTAAAATTTTGCCATATATACGATTAGAAGGAAGTGATAAACTGTTTGCTTGTACTGAGAAAGCCAAAAGTTATGTTGACCTCCCTAAATGCAGCGTATTAAAGGTTTAATATCCTTGTTTTCTTTTCAAAAGTTTTATATTTAAATACGTTTCAATAAATTATAGAATCTCATAAAATAAAGTTTATTTACAAAAAATGATAGAAGCAAAGCAGATCATTTCATGGTTTAAAGAAGATACTTCTTTGAGCTGGCGTGACATTATCTACAGGATTGTTAAGGAGAACAACATTGATCCCTGGGACGTTGATGTTTCGTTACTGGCTAAAGAATATCTTAATACCTTGAGAGTTTTGCAGGAATTAGATTTCCAGCTTTCAGGAGATATTATTTTAACAGCAGCAATTCTGTTGAAATATAAATCTAAGAAACTAATTGAGGAGAATCTTAAGAATTTTGAAGAATTGCTCTCTTCAGCAGAGGAGGAGCCAAACTTTTTTGTTCCGGATTTCTTTGGAATGCCTGTTGATACAATGGACTCCTCTTATTCTTACTCTGAATCTTTTGATGAAAATAGCGATTCAGGTTTGTTGTTGAAACCGAGGATTCCTCAATCTAGGAAGAGGAAGGTTTACCTGAATGATTTGATAGATGCTTTGGAGAACGCTTTAAGTGTTAAGAAAAAGCATTATTCTGCTTCATTAAACAGATCTCAAGAAACCATCTACGAAAAAAAGTCATTATTTGACATAAGGGCTATTGTTAACCAGGTATTCGAAAAATTGCTTTCTATGTTCAAGAAGCTTAATACAAAAAAGATAACTTACAGCAGTTTGGTTACTGATTCTAAATCTGAGAAAATACAGACTTTTATGGCTTTGGTTCATTTAGATTTTCATCAGAAAGTTGAGCTTGAGCAGGATGAGAGCTTTGGGGAAATAGCAATCTACTTGAAAGATAAAGAGAACAACATAAAAATCTAACAGCAGTAGAATTCTTCTTGCTCTTCTTTATTTATATCAAATGGAACATCGTGCTCTTTCATGTTTTTAATGAATTCTTTATTTTCTTTAAGTTCTTCGCCTTGTTTAACAAGAATTTCCCTAATACTTCTAAAGGTTTCAACAAGTTCAAGGTTGCTTGGGCAAATCTGTTGGCATGCTCCACAAAGCGTGCAAGCGTAAAATATTTTTGGATGAATTTTATTTAAGTCAACAAGGGTATTTTTCCCTCTTGCAGAATACGCTTCGTTTAGAAGTGTGTTGAAAACTGGGCAAATCTCTTTGCATAAACCGCATTTTGAACACAGCTCTAGTTTTTGCTTTAATTCCTTAAGCTTTGATTCTAATTCATTGTTTAAATTAAAGTTTTTTTCTTGATTTTCTTGTGCTGGGCTCATTTTTCTCTAACTAATTGTTTATTTTCTTTGTTTTAATGAATTAAAAAGTTCCCTGTTGAAGATATTATTTGGGTCATATTTGGCTTTTAACTCTATAATTTTTAGTGTAAATTCCTTAGGTGAAAATTCAATTTTTTTTAATCCAATGCCATGTTCGCCTGAAACCCTGCCGTTTAGTTCTTTAACTAACAAGTACATTTTATTAATTAGCTCTTTTTGGTCTTTTCTAAAGCAGGGATGAATTATCCCTGAGCCTATGTGGCCAAAGTAGGGTATGTTATTTTTTTCTAAGAATTCTAGGAATTCACTTAGGTTTTGTTCAGGGATTTGCGGGTCTTCAATTAAAATATAGCCTCTTTCAGCAAGTGTAGGATATGCTTTTTCTCTTGCTCTAATCCTATTCTCATACTCTTCACAGTTATCAACAGCTTCATTTGATTCAAGCCCAATGAGCAAGATTATCTTCTCTTTTTTTAGCAACAAATTGCTGCAGTTTTTATCTAAGACTTCAAGCATAATTGTTTGGTTGTTTTTTTTGTATTCAAGCATTTTATTAATCATGCTTTGAACATCATCAAACTCTTTATACTCTACCTTTATCTTTGGGATTTCTGTTAGCTTTAGCTTTACTTTTGTAATCAGTCCGAGCATGCCTTCTGTACCAACAATTTCTTTTGATTCTACCTCTTTTCCATAACCGTCAATGAACCAGACATTTTCAATCCAATGCTCAACTTTGCCAAACTTCATACTCCAATTGCCTGCAGAATTGCAGTTAATCATTCCTCCAATAGTGCAAACTCTATGAGATGAAGGAATGACCGGAAAAATAGTCTTTTTTAGGTTATTGTTTAATTCAGCACAAATAACTCCAGGTTCAACAACCGCAGTTTTATTTTCTTCATCAATCTCTAGGAGTTTATTAAGCTTTGAAAAATCAACAATGACCTCATTACTCAATGAGTTGCCAACGAGGTTTGTGCCAGAACCTCGCGCTGTTATACTAAAATTGTACTTTGAGCTTAGCTTAACAATTTCAATAAGCTCCTCTTTGCTTTTTGGAAATAAAACAAGGCTAGGAATCCTTTGGATAGTGCTTGCATCTATGCTATATGCGAAAGTTTCTATATCTTGATCTATGGTAAGATACTCTATTTTATTCTTAAATTCATCCTTTAATCTGTTTAAGTTTATATTTTGCTTTGTCATTTTGTGTTGTGTTTAAAATATCATATCTTGCAAGCTTTAATGATTATTTGTGAAAGTTCATACACTGGGATTTTATCTGAGTTTTCTTTTAGGTGAAGATAACATAAAGGGCAGGTCGTGATGATGGCATCAACATTAATTTCCTCTGCTTGCTCAACTCGTTTTTTAGCAATCCTCTTTGATAATTCTTTATTTGTTGTTCTTAAACCGGCACCGCCACCACAACAGAAAGAATATTCTTTAGAAAAACGCATTTCTTTTAGTTCTTTGATACATTTCTTAATAATTTCTCGAGGTTCTTCGTAAATGCCTGAATGCCTTCCAAGATGGCAAGGATCATGGTACGTAGCAATTATTCCAAGTTTATCATGGATTCTTAACTTATCAATGTTCTCTTGGATTAATTGCGTGATATGAATCACTTCAATCCCTTGCTTGTTCCATTTATCGTATTTGCTGTATTGTTTGCTGAAGGTGTGATAACACGCGGGGCAGTTTGTAACAATTCTCTTGATGTTTCTTGATGAAAAATATTCAATATTTTTATCAATCTGCTGCTCAAACACCTCTTTATAGCCAGCATTTAAAGCAGGGGAACCACAGCATTTGATTTGGTCAACAACAATATAGTCTAGTCCTAATAAGTCAAGTATTTTAATATAATTCTCTTCTAACTCTTTACCAACAAACCTTGTTAAGCATCCTGGATAATAAGCAATATTTCCTCTGTTGGCCTTTGAAAAGATATTTTTAATTGATTGGAAGATTTTCATTTTTCGATGGATTTAAAAAATGATTTTTAGCAGATAAATACCTAAAGCGATTAAAACTAAGCCCATGATTAATCTGAAGATTTTCCTATACTTCATTCTTACAGAGTCAACATCGCTAATATCTTTGCCTTTTAACACAAAGTATACTATGAGTATTAATGGAAGGACAAAGATAAAATTATAGACGATTAATATTGTAATTATCCCTAAGAAGCTTATGTGATTTAAAGCTAATAGTGAAATGAAGCCTGCATACATTATCCCTGAGCAGGGGAATTCGATTAAAGTTATAATAAACCCTAAAGCAATTATTGATGGTAAAGATAGTTTTTGGATAAGTTTTATTACTCTTTCCTTAGATTTTTTAGATAATGAAAAACTTATTCCTTTACCATATGCGAAGAAATCTTTTATGTTGACAGCTCCTGCAAAGATTACTATTATTGCAACAGCTAAGATTACATAAAATCCAATAGCACTGTTTATTGCAGTTGAGGTCTTAGTTATCACTGCATTTAATCCTAATGCAAGTAATACTCCTATTATAAAATAAGAGATGTAGATTGTTATGATGTAAATAATGCTGTACTTTTTGATTCTTTTTTTAGCTTTGAATAACATTAACTGTGATATCAAGAGCGCAAGAACAGACATTATGCATGGATTTATAGAGTCTGCAAGGGCTGTAACTAAAACGAGCCATGCTATCCTAAGAGGAGTTAGCTTAATTTGATTTTTGTTGTTCTCGGAATTAAATGCATCAGCATTATCCGTTTTGTTGATTAAAGTGACTTGAGTTTTGTTCATTTCATTGGATAAATTTGAATTGCTTGTATTGTCTCCTACTGTTTCTCCTTCTATTAGTTTATTAACGTAATTGATAATTGGTGAGTCCCCGTGAAAGATCTCGCTTTCACTTAAGTCAGAATTATCTTTAATTACAATTAATGTTGGAACAACACCATAACGGAATCCGGGTTTGTTCTTGTAGAACTCGCAAAAATCCAGGAATAACATTTGATACTCTGGATCATCAACCTGGACTTTTATGACATGATACTCTGAAGTATTCAAGTTATCGAGGACTTTGCTTTCTAAAACTTTCTCACAGTGCGGACATCTTTTAGAGTAGAAGAAAATTAAGTTTGTTTTTTCAGGTTCAAGGTTTGCTTCCAGAAAGCTTTTTGTTTGTTCTGTTACCTCTGATGAAAAGGTTAGGTTGGCATTTAAAAGCATGCTTAAAAACAGAACTGCAGTAAAAATTCCAATCACTGTAGTAAAACTCAACTTTTTGTTTGTTCTCATTTTGGATGCCTCCTGTGAACTTTAAGCTATGATTTTTATTAACATTAATTATTGTGATTTTTTTATTAAAGCAAGCTGATTTATTTATATCATTCTGAAACAATTTATAAAGCTTTGTTTCAAAAAATGAAACAACATTGGATTTTTGGCTTTCTAAGGGTTTATTTATTCATAATCTTTATAAATTAGTTTGGGTTTTGCATTCTTGTGAGAATATGGCAAGGTATCATGAAGACGAAAAACTAAAACGCGTACATGATTATGTTTTCCTAGAACCAACTGTTGATTTAGCTGGGTGGCCAGAGGTAAAAGGGTATGATTTTGAAGGAAAATTTAATTTCTGGCAATTCTTGAAAAGTTATTATCATACAGGATTCCAAGCGACTTCTTTATACAATGCGATTGTTTTGATAAGGCAAATGAGAAGAGAGAAAGCTACAATTTTTTTGGGATATACTTCTAATATGATTAGCTGCGGGGTTAGGGAACAAATTAAATATCTGACAAAAAATAAACTTGTAGATGTTTTGGTTACCACAACAGGCGGTCTAGAAGAGGATATCATTAAGGCAAAGAAACCTTTTGTTTTGGGAAGCTATGATGCTGATGGTGGCTCATTAAGAGAAAAAGGAATTAATAGAACAGGGAATATCTTTATTCCTGATGATAGGTATCTTTTCTTTGAAAGTTTTATGAACGGTCTTTTGAAGAGGCTTTATTCAATTAAGAAGGTCTGGACCATAGCTGAATTTGTTAAAGAAATGGGCAAAGAATTAGAAACATTAGCAAAATCTGACCCAGAAATTAATCCTGAGAGCTCTGTTACCTACTGGGCTTATAAGAATTCAATACCTTATTTTGTATTGCCTTTAGTCGATGGTTCTGTAGGAGATATTATTTACTTCTTTAAGAGAACTCACCCTGATTTTATAATTGATGAAACAAGCGTTATTGTTGAAATAAACAACATTGCAATGAATGCAGAAAAGTCAGGTGTTATTGCTTTAGGTGGCTCAGTTCCGAAGCACCTGGTTGCTAACGCTAATCTCTTTAGGGAAGGTGCTGATTATGCGGTTTATATAACAACAGCAATGGAATATGAAGGTTCTAATGCTGGCGCTAATCCTGATGAAGCTGTTTCATGGGGCAAGTTCAAGGCTAAAAGAACTACTGTTAAGGTTTATGCGGAAGCAAGTTTAGTATTTCCATTGATTGTTGCAGGCGCTTTTTATCTTCCTCTGACTGAGTCTGAATTTGATTTCGAAGAAGAGTCACAAGAATCTTAATAAAATTAAAATGAAACAAGTAAAAAAGGCTGTTGAGGAGCTAGGAGATACAAAACATCTTAGGAATATTCTTTTATTATTAGGGATTTTTACAGGGTTTGTTTTTATTATTACTTTTTCTACAATTTATGTCTCAGATGCAATAAAAAATAACAATGTGTGCGGTTGCGTTATTCCTGTGCCTGTGATGATTTTGATTTTATCTTCTTTAGGCGTCTTTGTTGGTGCAATTACATCTTATCTTTTTCTAAGTAGACTCTTGATCATAAGGGCTGACCTGAGTAAACAGAAAAAATTTTCTTCAGATATAGTTTTAAGACTTTTAGATCTAGATGAGCGAAAAGTAGTTGAGTTTTTAATTGAAAACAAAGGTTCTGCTTATCAATCAAAGATTTCTTCATTATTATTAGACAGAGTCAAAGCGCATAGGATTGTCTCAAAATTGA
>CAYQFL010000013.1:0-19339 GCA_964416905.1 uncultured Methanosarcinales archaeon
AATACCAAAAGCTTTATAAATGAAATATTTCTCCAAGCAAGATATACTCCGTAGCACTACCGGGAAAGGTAGGAGGGGTGAGGTGTAAAGTATGATTTCAAAGGAAGAACTTTCAAAATCAGTAGAAGCGTTGAAGAGTGCTTCAACCAAAAGGAATTTCGTCCAAAGCGTAGACCTTATAGTTAACCTTAAAGGTCTTGATATCAAAAAGCCTGACCAAAAGGTAGATTTCTTCGTTCAATTACCGCATAAAGTTAAAGACACAAAAGTTTGTGGTCTTGTTGGTACAGAGTTATTAGAACAGGCTAGAGAACATCTTGATTTCTATATCCATGTTGATGATTTCCCAAAATATGCTAAAGATCCAAAGGCAATTAAGAAGTTAGCTAAAGAGTACGACTATTTTGTCGCTCAAGCAAACATAATGCCAAAAGTTGCAGCAACATTTGGTAGAATTCTAGGTCCTAGAGGTAAAATGCCTAACCCTAAAGCAGGTTGCGTTGTGCCTCCTAAGGCTGATTTGTCAGCTGTAAAAGAGAGATTAAGCAAAACAGTTCGTTTGATTACCAAAAACTCTTTGGTGATTCATACAATAATTGGCAAAGAAGATCAGCCTGCTGAAGAGTTAGTTGACAACCTATATGTTGTTTTGGACCACTTACTACATCATTTGCCTGCGGGCGAGAATAATATTCGAAGTGTTTTTATAAAAACCACGATGGGAAAACCAGTTAAGGTGAGATAATATGGCTCATGTTGCTCCTTGGAAAAAGAAAGTAGTTAAGGAACTTGCTGACGAAATAAAGAAAAGAAGGGCTATTGGTGTAGTTAGATTAGATAATCTGCCTGCTCTTCAATTCAATAGAATGAGAGCAAAGCTTAGAGGCATTGCAACCATCAAAGTTTCTAAGAAAAGATTGATTAAGCTGGCTCTTGAAGAAAGTGGTAAAGAGAATATCAAAGAATTGGAGAACTACTTTGATGGTATGATTGGGTTAATACTTAGTGATGAGAATCCTTTCAAGCTTGCAAAAATTCTAGAGAAGAACAAATCACCTGCTCCTGCTAAAGCAGGACAAATTGCACCAAAAGACATTGTTATAAATGCAGGTCCTACTCCTTTCGCACCTGGTCCGATTATTAGTGAACTAAGTTCAATTGGTTTAGTTGCAGGTGTTGATAAAGGAAAAGTGGTGATTAAGCAAGACAAAGTTGTTGTTAAAGAAGGAGAGGTAATCAATGAGAGAGTTGCATCAGTTCTTACTAGGTTAGGCATAGAACCTATGGAAATTGGTTTAGACCTAAGAGCAGTTTATGAAGATGGCGTAGTGTTCGATAGCAAGACATTGTATGTTGATGAGACAGAGTATTACAATAACCTGGTTTCCGCAGCAAGAGATTCGATATCTTTATCAATAGGTATTGCATATCCAACTAAGGAAACTGTTAAACAGATTATCATTAACGCAGAGAGAGATGCAAGGAACCTTAGCTTATCTCAGGAGATCTTTGCGGATTCCTTGGTTAAAGACTTTATTGTCCTTGCTCAAAGGAAATCAAATGTACTTAAAGCGTTACTGGAGGGTTGAAAATGGAATATATCTATACCGCGTTGCTTTTACATAAAGCAGGTAAGGAAATTAATGAAGAAAACATGAAGAAGGTCCTTGAGGCCGCAGGAGTTCAGCCAGAAGAGGCAAGAATTAAAGCATTACTTGCAGCACTTGAAAATGTTGATATTGATGAAGCAATTAAAGAGGCAAGCGTAATGCAAGTAGCCACAGCTGCTCCTGCAAGCGCAGCAGCACCAGCAGGTGGAGAAGAGAAGAAAGAAGAAGCTAAAGAAGAGAAGAAAGAAGAAAAGACTGAGGAAGAAGCTGCAGCTGGTCTAGGCGCATTATTTGGTTAATTTAGTTTTTTGTTTTTTTTATAACTTTTTTATTTTGATATTTTTTATTTTCCTTAGGATTTTATTTATAAAAAAAGATGTTGGTTGAGAATGGTGGCGAGTGAACTTATTGACCAAATAAAAGATGTGCGTAAAGAAGTTGTCGAATTAAAGAAGGCAGTTGCTGCTTTGAATAAAGAGAAAGAGGACTTATTCAATCGGAAAGCAGAGATTTCTAATAAGATTAAAGAATCTTTCTTCAAGATAAGGCAACTTAAGAAGGAACGAGATGCGCTCAATGATGAAATCAAAGAACTCAAGAAGAAGAGAGACCCATTAAACCAGAAGATAAAAGAACTAACTCTTAAGGTTAAAGAGCTCAGAAAAAATGTCAATAGTGCTGATCTTAAATTTAAATATAATCCTAAAGCCATAGAGAAAAAAATAAACAAATTAGAGTTTAAATTAGAAACTGAAGTTCTTTCTATGGATAAAGAAACGCAGATTAGGAAGATAATTAGAGATTTAAATGCAAAGCTTGCAGAAATAAAAGAGCAGGCAAAAGATTATTTCTTAATTCAGGATTTAAAAAAGCAGATTAAGGAAATTAAACGAGAAGCAGATAACTATCATTATAAAATCCAGGAGAATGCTAAAAAGACAAAAGAGTTGCATGAACAAATAATTGCACTTGCAAAAGAAATAGAAACTCTTAAAGAAAAAGAAAAGGAACTTTCAGACAAAGCATTCGAAAAGAAGAAGGAATTTTTAGAGATGAATGAGGTCTTAAAGCAGAAGCTGAAAGAAGCAGGCGCTTTATCCAGCAAACTTAACAAAATTAAAGAGACCAATTCAAAGAATATTGAAAAAGAGAAAAATCAACAATTGGAGAAACGCAAGCAGGAAGTTCTAGAGAAAATCTCAAAAGGCGAGAAATTAACAACAGAAGATTTATTGATTTATCAACAAATACTTGGCTCTGGAGAGGCAGATAAAGAGTAAACCAAGTTCTTCTTTGTTTCACGTAAATTTTTAATCTTTCTAAACCGTTTTTTTAATCCATCGAAATCTTTTTAAACAAAGAAACAAAGTTAAGACTTTATGCATTTTACTAAAGAACTTTTATCTTTACTAAATCATTTTAAAAAAGAAGTAGTTAGATCTGATTTAATACGAGAGTCAATTATAAAAAAATCCCGCATAATCTTAAAAAACTCGAAAAAAGCTATTTTTTTGCTTCAAGATTCTAACTATAAGAAGGCTAAAGAACTTATCAATTCGAATTTTGAGTCAATTAAAAAAATCTATGATTCTTACCCAAATTCAATTGTGGTTAATATTGGCGCTTTTTCTGAAGCAATACAGGAATTTACTGAAGCTTATATTCTATATAATCTTTTATCGGACATCTTTAAGAGAGACGACTATATTAAGATTAATCTGCACGAATTAATCAATTATGATGATTATCTTAAAGGTTTATGCGATGTTTCTGGGGAACTCGTTAGAATTTCTGTTAAGTTATCAATAAAGGATAAGATTGACCAAGTAATCGAGATTGAAGAATTATTAAACAAGGTTTATTATCAGCTTTTGCAATTTACAAACTATTCAGGTTCCTTACGTAATAAGATTGATTCTGTTAAATGGAATTTAAGTAAAATACAAGAAATCATTTTCAAATACAAAATGAGGTGAAAAAAATGAACAAGCTTCAGATTCAGGATGTTACTATTGAATGGCTTGGTCACGCATCTTTTAGAATTACAAATAACCAATCTGGAAGAAAGACATACATTGACCCATTCAAGATAGATGTTAAAGAACCCGCAGATATCATTTTGATAACTCATTCTCATTATGACCACTTTAGCCAGTCAGATATTAACAAAATAATAACCCCAAAAACAAGGATATATGCACCAAAAGACGTTGCACTTGATAACAAATTTGTTGTGGAACCAGGATTCTTTTTCCGTATAAATGACCACCTAAAGGTTGAGGTTCTGCCAGCATATAATTTATCTAAACCATTTCATCCAAAAGATAAAAAATGGGTTAGTTATAAGATGACTTTCAATGGTTCCGTTACAATTTTTCACACTGGCGACTCTGATGTTATCCCTGAGTTCTCTAATTTAAGAAATATTGACGTTTTATTGATACCTGTTAGCGGCACGTATGTAATGGACGCAAAAGAAGCTGCGCAATTATGTGAAAAAATAAAACCTAAGTTTGCCATACCTATGCACTATGGAGAAATCGTTGGTTCAAAAAGCGATGCGGAACAATTTAAAGAACTATGCAAAGATTTTTGTGAGGTCGTCATCTTAGATAAAATTTAAGAAAAACCACGCATCTCTTATGATATTTTTTCGAAAAAAATAAAAAACTAAAGCTTGATTTTCCAGAAAATGGACCCTGTAATTATTTTATTGATCATAGGAAGCATATTCTTTTTAGGATTATTATCTTCAATACTATCAGACAAGATGCATATCCCGAACATGCTTCTTCTAATTTTGGTTGGTATCTTCCTGTCAAACCTTCCAATGGTTGACGGTTATGCTAACCCCTTTGATAATATGGTCCTTATCTCAACAATAGGCACGATAGCACTTATATTAATAGTATTCAGCTATACCTCAAGGTTCAGGGTTAAGGATTTTGACAATCTTTCCATGGATGCAGGGTTAATAACCGTTTATTCAGTTGTTTTTTCATTACTGTTGTTAACTTTTGTCGCACATTTCTTATTAAAACTAAATATAGGATTATCATTAATTTTTGCTGCTAGCCTCCTTGGAACAGACCCTTCATCAGTTGCTCAATTCCTACCAAACATAAAGAACAAGTCATTAAAACTCCTGTTTGTTGAGTCAATAATTAACTCTCCAATTACTGTGTTGCTTCCAATACTTTTTTTAGATTTTGTTAAGAACATGCCAAAAGCCGGAGAGTTACTAGTAAGTTTCTTGACATCCTTTTTATCTCAGATAGTTACTGGGATTGGTGCAGGTTTTGTTATTGGATTAGTTTTCTTTAAGTTTATGAGGAAAAATTATTCAACAGCTTTATCACCAATAGCATTAATTACTGCCGCTATCTTATCTTATGGTTTAGCAGAAGTTCTTGATGGAAACGGCATATTTGCTGTAACTACTTTAGGCCTTTTTTACGGCTCAATATCTTTAAAGAACAAGTTTCTATTGTCGCAGTATTCGAGAGAGTTATCAGAGATTTTAGAAATCTTTGTTTTCGTTATGATAGGTTTTCTATTTAGGATACAATATCTAAACTTAGCCTTTATTTTAAAATTAATCGTTATTTTTGCAATCTATTTATTTTCCCGTTGGCTTGCTGTTATGCTAGCTTTACGGAAATCAACGTATTCGAAGTTTGAGAAACGGTTCATTACTTTTCTTTGCCCAAAAGGTGTTGTAACTGTTGCAATTATACTTATGATTTCTTTATCAAATTATCTTTCGCCAGAAATAATTAACCTGCTTATCGGTTTTATATTCGTAAGTCAATTATTCTCAACTATATTCGCTAAGGTTTCCATAAAGAAAATCACTGACTTTTCTCAAGTTAAACCTAAGAATTTCTCTAAGAATACTCAGAATATTCCTTAAAGAAAAGAGTTATATGAAAAAATAAAAAATTAAACTTGTATAAACTTAAGCTCTTTTGTTGCAGTGTCTAACACAAAGAAACCCCTTGAATCTTTGGGAGTATCCTTGCTTAACGCCCCAACGTTTACAACTATGGTTTTACCGGACTTTTCTATGCTTTTTTTATGTGTGTGCCCATAAAATATAAAATCGAAATCTTCAGAATCCAGAGCTTCTTTTAACGAATTCTTATTATCTCCATGTGTAACATATGCTAGAACATAATCGTTATTCACATCATCTCCAAGACCTGTGTTGGAATTTAATCCCACAAAGCTGTATCCGCATTCTTCTATTGCTTTCTTGATCTCGTCTAAGTTTTTCTCATCCATATTACCTTGCACGAAGAATCCGTTTGTTAAACCTTTATCTTTAAACAGCTGGACCATCTTTGCACTAGTTATGTCACCACAATGAATAAACCCAGAAGCTTCTTCTTGCTTAAAAACTTCAGCTACTTTGTCAACTATATCAAAATTGTCATGCGTGTCGCTCATGATTAAAACTTTCATTTTTCACGCCCCAGAAACGCTTTTGCTTTTTATTTTCTTATGTTTATACCTGCCCCTTAACTCAATACGTTTAAGCCTATTTATAATTTTTTCTTTTTCATCAGGATTATAGTTTTCTAGAACTGAATTGAAAAAATCCTCATAGAACTCAGAATGCTTCGACTCTAAAGCCCTTTTTAAAAGATGTAAATCAACAGCCTTATCTTCTATTTTATGAGAATAAAAAGATAAACCAAAGTCAATGAGATATAACTTTTTGCCGTCCCAGATGAAATTTGAGGTTGTTAAATCGTGATGAATTATGCCGTTCTCGTGCAATTTTTCGATAGTCTTACCAATTTCTTTAGCAAAAGATTCATAATTATTTTTATTGACAACATCCCTTAACCTCTTTCCTTCGATATATTCCATCACAATAATGTGCTCCTGCTGATTAATCTCTACAGGCTTAGGCACATTAATCCCTAGTTCAAGACATTTCTTTAAGAGTTTAAATTCTCTCTTAGTCCTGAATTTTCTTAGCTTTGTATCAATCTCAGGGATTCTGTAATCTTTTTTGATTCGATTCTTAAGAATGAACTTATTATCTTCGTCAAGTATCAATACAGCCTCGGCACCTTGACTTAATACTTTTTTATTCATCTTCACTTTCTTTTAGTATCTTGCTTCCGAACAGTATGCATTCCATGGTTGTTTTCACAAGATTCTCTTTCTTGGTTGTGAAAATTTTTATCGGCTTAAAGAATATATGCCTCTTAACTGCATCTAATAGAAAATCAATTTCAGTTTGGTTTAATGAGGTTATGATATGAATAATACAGTGGTTGAGATTATCTAGATTAATCTCTGAGAATAATTCATTAATCTGTTTATTCCATTCTGTTTCGTTCAGGTTTGTTTTGATGACCTTCTTATCTTTGTCGACTTTTATAGTAATCAGGTTGTTTATTGAGATTTTTCGAATTAAATGCTGTTCTTCAGAATAGAGCAAATCTTTTATCAGCTTTCTGAAATCGCTATTTCTTTTAAGGTCAGGGCTTATTTCCATTAGTGAATAATTTATCTCTTCTTCTTCGTCAATTATTGATTCGGTTAATTCCATATCTGACATGGCAGAATCTACGATTTTTCTAAGTTCTTTAATTAGGCTTATATCGGGTTCGCCGTCATATTCTATGTAGAAGTTGCTTCCTTTAAGTTTTAAGGTAAGCTTACCATCCTTCTTCTTGATATCGTGTTTCTTATTAGATTCCTTCTTCATCATTTTTAGCAAAACAATAGAAGTTATTTAAACTTTATGCAAAAACCTATTTAAGAAATCTAAAGAATAATTAAAAAGTATAAAAGTATTTAGAACTCGTCCTCATCTCTTGCGCTGTGGGATGGTACAGCGGCGTTTGAGATAATCATAATGTCGCCAATTGCCTTAACCAGTTGATGAGGAACTACAACTCCTTTGGCGTTTCCCAAGATCTTGCTGAGGTATGAATTTCTTGTAGCTTTAATTCTCCAGGAGCTTATCTTGTTATCATTAATTAAGCAGTCCTCAACCTCTCCGAAATAATCTCCCTCATCAGTAAAAACCTTCATATCATATGTGGTCGTTATTCTGTGCATCTTTAACATGAATCTCACCTTTTAGCCTATAATTTTGTTTTAAGAGTGATTATCCTTTTTAAATTTTTTGTAGATTGCACATATTTTATTGGTTTTTTAAGCAATTTTAAAGCAAATATCAGAAATAAACTGAGCCCGTGGGGATTTGAACCCCAGACCTCTGGTTTTCTTAGTTGTGCGTTGTACGAGCACAGGACATATAAGACCAGCGCTCTAACCAGGCTAAGCTACGGGCTCATTAATGTTTCAATCAAAATCATCAGAGTTAGAAGGCTATATAAAAATTTTTTGTTTTGTATTTCCAGTTATATTCGATTTTAGATAAGCACTTTAACAACAACTTCCTTCAATAGTTTCCGTTACACATTTATTATCAACACATCTGCAAGTTGTACAATCCCTACATTCTGTTGTACAAAAGACATCTTTACATTTGGTTAATGTGTTCTCATTTACTTTGTACTTTGGTACGCATTGCATAGCATTCCTGTGGCAACAAACTGGAAGATGAACACAGTCTTCATCAGATAAGCATTCTTTTTCTTCTTCAATATTTTCGTTTAAAGAGCTATTGCTATTTGTATTATTACTCAACTCTGCTTCTTCTGGAGAACTACAACTGATTAACGTTAACGCGATGAATACCATTAAAGCAACAACAACTATTGAAAATACTTTAGTTGAACCTTTCGTTTTTTTATGATTCATTTTAGCTAGAGCTAAACTTCTTTATTCAATTTTTTAACTTTTGATTTTAACGAAGATATCTTGCGTTCGAATTCTCGAACTTTTTTTAAATCAGTGTTTGATTTTCTCTTAACCCTCTTTAGTTCTTTTTCTAATACAGATATTTCTTCGTTTATCTCTTGGATTAATCTTTTCTTATACTCAATTTCAAAATATGCTTTAAATGCATGTTTAAGAAAATATTTAAGTTTTGGACTGATTTCCTTTGTTTTCTTGGTTTTTAGCTCAGTTGTCATTTTTAGCTTCTCATTTGATAAAACATTTACCTATTGTTGCCTTTTTATTTTTTCTGTTTTTATTCTTTTCTTTTTTACTTTCTAATGGGATTCTTATGCTCTTTATTATCTTAGAATAGTAAAAAAGTCTTTTAACACTGGTTTGTTTTTGTATACTTGATGGCTCTATTAGGTTTGACTTTGAGTGATGTGAATGAACTACGAAAGAAATTTGGTTATAATGAGATACCTTCGGGGAACGAGACAACAGCATTAACTATTCTCCTTAGACAGTTCAAGAATGTTATGGTGTATATACTTTTAGTTGTTATTGCTTTATCTATCTTTCTGGGTAAAACGCTCCACGCAATTGTTGTAGTTATAATTTTAGCTATAGTTGTTCTTTTAGGCTTTATTAACGAGTACCGTGCTAATAAAGAGATGAAGGCTTTAAGGAAACTAATTGTGCCTAAATGTGTTGTTATAAGGGAAGGTAAAAAAGAAGTTATCTCAAGTAAAGAGCTTGTACCTGGCGATATTGTTTATCTCAGCACAGGCGATATTGTTCCTGCGGATGGCATAGTTATTGACGCAAAGGACCTAAAAGTAACAGAAGCAACAATTACCGGGGAATCAGAACCTGTGTTGAAAAAACCTTTTCCAATTGAACACTTAAACGAAGATGCGATTAATTCTCCTGAACTGTTTTTAGAATACATTGATCAAACTTCTGAAGAGAACAAAGTTTATATGTCAACTTTTGTAGTGGAAGGCCATGGTTATGTTAAAGTAATTTATACGGGTAAGAATACAGAGTTTGGTAAAATCGCTCATCTCATGAAGCAGCAGAAAAAAGAGCAAATCAACATTGTCGAGAAACCGCTGGAAGGTTTCACCTTATTTGCTATATTTATGGTTGTTTTAACATTCTTCCTCTTCTTTTTTAGGAGTGCTCCTGCTTTAGAGTCAGTTAAAGAATTTTTTGCTACAGGACTGTTTTTTGAAGGTTTAACCATTGCTTTAGCCATGTTGGTTTCAGGAATACCTGAAGGTCTACCTGTAGTTGTCACTGTTGCTCTGGCTTTAGGAGTCAAAGAAATGAGCAAAAAAAATGCATTGGTTAACCGTATGGATTCTCTTGAAGCTTTGGGCAAGGTTTCATTTATTTGCACAGATAAGACAGGAACTTTAACTAAAAATGAATTAACTGTCCAGAAGTTCTTTTTTAACAATAAGATGTATAATGTTAGCGGCATAGGTTACAACACTTTAGGAGAAGTTACTAGGGGTAATCATAAAGTAAACGCTGATGAACTTAGATTGTTTGTTGATGCTCTTGTTTTGTGTAATAACAGCGAATTAAAGGATATAACTGAAAAGACCTCCTATAATAGTAAAAACCTATTCTTTGAGGTTATAGGCTCAACAACCGAAGGTAGTCTGCTTGTTTTGGGTGAGAAATTAAATGTAAACAAAGTAGACTTAGATTTAAAGTATCCAAAAATTGAGGAAATACCTTTCTCTTCTGAAAGAAAATATATGGCGAGTTTGCATAATTATCCCTTCTCATTAATTCTTCATGGTAAAGTTGTAGATTCTCTCCATTCAAATATTAAACAGAATCATTTGGAGAAAACCTTGTTTGTTAAAGGCGCTCCTGAAATAATCTTAAAAAAATGCACTAAACGAATTCATGATAATCATATTGTACCTTTGACTAAATCTTATAAAGAAACCATTGAGCAAATGATACATAAGCTTTCATCCTCAGGCTATAGGGTTTTGGCAGTTGCCGCAAAGAAGTTAGATAAGGATGAACCCTTCGATGAAAATGTTGCTAACGACTTAATATTCTTAGGTTTTGTAGCCCTTAAGGACGCGCCAAGGGAAGACGTTAAAGAGTCGATTGAAATAGCCAGAAAAGCAGGAATTAAAGTAATGATGATAACTGGAGATCACAAAAAAACAGCGGAAGCTATTGCTAAGGATGTTGGCTTAATCAAAGATACAGATTCAGATTATCTTGTCTTGACAGGGCCTGAACTTGATTCACTAACTGATGAACAATTAGAATTTGTTGTGGAAAACATTAAAATTTGCGCGAGAGCAAGGCCTGAGCATAAACTTAGGATAATTCAGGCGCTAAAGAAGAAGGATCATATTATAGCCATGACTGGAGATGGAGTGAATGATGCACCTGCCTTGAAGAAAGCTGATGTGGGCATAGCCATTGGTTCAGGAACAGAAGTTGCAAAAGATGCAAGTGATATTATCCTGAAAGATGACAGTTTCTCAACGATTGTTCATGCGATTAAAGAAGGCAGAAAAATCTTTGAAAACCTACAGAAATTTACCTCTTATCAATTCGCATGTAATATTGCTGAGCTTATGATTATCTTCCTTTCAGTATTGTTTAGTTTGCCTACGGCTCTTACCTCGCTTCAAATACTTTTTATGAACTTGGTTACGGATGATTTCCCTGCGATTGCTCTAGCTTCTAATCGCGCTTCAAAAGATATAATGTCCTGGAAGCCTAAAAAAGACGAGGGCTTATTCAATAAGCGCCTTAAAGCACTAACAATTTTAGCTGGACTTATCATGACCGTTTTAGTTTTCGGTTTGTATTTTTACACTTTTGTTTTGAATAATCAAGACTTATTATTCTCCAGAGGAACCGCATTGTTTTTGTTAATTTTACTAGAGCTGTTGTTTGCAATCAGCTTTAGGTCTTTTAGAAAGTTCTTTTTGAAGATAAACCTAAAAGAAAATAGGTTCTTAATGGTAACAATAATTATCTCATTAGTATTGACAATATTGCTGTATGTGACACCACTTAGCAGACTCTTTGAAATAACGTTGTTTGGGCTTAGAGAATTTTTAATAATCCTGGTTATGTCAGCGATAGGTGTGCTGGCCTTAGATATATCCAAGTTAAAGATTATGAAACATTATTATTTCAATTAAATTGCGAATACCTAATTTTTGTTTCTTTAAAAAGGCAAAATTTTTAATCTCTTGATTTTTCTTAAGAAGAGTTTTATAACTAAGGTGTTAATATGAAAACAAAATATAGGACTCATACCTGTGGAGAGCTTAGATTATCTAATGTCAATGAATCCGTTAGATTAATCGGATGGGCAAAAAGTATAAGGACGCATGGCAAAGTTGTTTTTATAGATTTAGGAGATAGATATGGTATAACTCAAATAGTCACTGATGATAGTCATCTTAAAGAAATCACCAAGGAAAGTGTTATTTCTGTTGAAGGTATTGTAAAGGAAAGGTCTTCAAAGAATCCTAATCTTCCGACAGGAGATGTTGAGGTTCATGCAAACAAGCTAGAGATTTTGAGCAGGGCTCATAAAATCCCTATAGATTTAAACGAAGAGACAACAAGTAGTGAAGAAGTTAGATTGAGATATAGGTATTTGGATTTAAGAAGGAGAGCGATGCAGAAGAATATAATATTAAGGCATCAAATTATAAAGCACATAAGAGATTTTCTGTCTGAAAAAGCATTCCTTGAGATTGAAACTCCGATATTGTCAAAGTCAACCCCTGAAGGTGCTAGGGATTATTTGGTTCCTAGCAGGAAGTTTCCTGGCAAGTTTTATGCTTTACCACAATCTCCTCAGCAATACAAGCAATTGCTTATGGTTTCTGGTTTGGATAGATATTTCCAGATTGCAAGATGTTTCAGGGATGAGGATTTAAGGGCGGACAGGCAACCTGAGTTTACTCAGTTAGACTTGGAAATGAGTTTTGTTGACAAAGAGGATGTTTTTGAAGTTTTTGAGAATATGTTGGAATATACTTTTGAGAAGTTGAACATAAACTTGCAGATACCTTTCCCAAGGCTTACTTATGAGGACGCTCTTAATCGGTTTGGCATAGATAAACCCGATTTAAGGTTTAAGTTGGAAATACAAGATGTAACTAAGGTTTTTGAGAATAGTTCTTTTCAGATTTTTACCAATCAAATCAAATCAGGCGGAGTTGTTAAGTGTATAAACTTCAAGTTTGGAAAAATCTCAAAGAAACAAATAAAGAAATTAGAGGAGGTTGTCAAGAAAAAAGGCGCTAAAGGTCTGGTTTACTTAAAATATGATGATGAAGTCTCAGGAACCTTAGCTAGTGTCTGGGACGAGATAAAAGAACCTTTAAAAGAAATGATGGATTTAGAAAAAGGAGATCTGCTTTTATTTGTGTCAGATAAATGGAAGGTTGCCTGTGAATCTTTAGGCCAGCTAAGATTAGCGCTCTTTGATATAGTTAAAGAAACCCCTGAGATTAAGGAATATTATCAAAAGAACAACTTGATTGAAGAAGGCTTCAAATTCTTGTGGGTTGTTGACTTCCCATTATTCTCATGGAGCGAAGAAGAACAAAGATTCGTTTCAGAGCACCATCCATTTACTATGCCTTCCGATGAGTTTGTTGAGATTTTGAAAGATGAAGAAAAGAGAAAAGATTGGATGGACAAACTTGACAGAGTATTATCCAAATCTTACGATTTGGTCTTGAATGGCTTTGAGCTTGCTAGTGGAAGCATAAGGATTCATGACTCAGAGTTACAAAAAGCTATATTCTCAATTCTTGGACTTAGCGATGAGGAAATTAACCTTAAGTTTGGTCATATGATTGAAGCATTCAAGTATGGTTGTCCACCACATGGCGGAATTGCGCTTGGTCTTGATAGACTAGTTGCAATTGTTGCAGGTGTTCCAAGTATTAGAGATGTGATTGCTTTCCCTAAAAATAAGAACGCCTATGGTCCTTTAGAAGCTACTCCTAGCGAAGTAAGCGAACAGCAGTTAAGAGAACTTAAAATTAAATTAGATATTGATGAAGAAAATTAAACTATTTTTGATTGTTTTCCTCTTTTCTTTTTACATCCAACCAAATTTTTCTAGCTTCTTCTAGAGAAACAAACCTTTTTTCTACAACATAAGGTTTCCTTGCTGACATTTTGTTAATTACTTCAGAAAGACTTTTCTCGATTGGAAGATTCTTTTCTCTGGAAAACACATACATCAGGTTGAAAACATCCCAGATGATATCTCCGAGTTCGTTTGCTGCAGCCTCTTCATTATCTAATTCAGCTTTGAATTCCTCAATTTCTTCCTGTAGATTCTTGATGGCTGAATCTAAACTCTCTTGTTTAACCCAAGGGTCATAAGTCCAGTTGTTAATCATTAAATCTTTAAATTCTTCTAGAAGAATCTCAAAGTTTCTGAAATTCATATCATAAAAACCTAAAATCTTCATTTATAAATCTTTGCAAGCTTTTCTCTTTATATTTGAATCTTACTTTGAAATAAAAGTTTAAAAATCAATAGCTAAACCTCTTTTTCATTTGCCAAGGTGTCTTAGAATGTATTATCATTCGAATGAATATTTGCCAGATGAAATATTAAACAATAAGGAACACTATTCAAAGATGCTTTCAATAGTTGGCGGTTCGGATATTGCTTTGATTTTAGCAGGACTGCATAAAGTTAATGAGTTAACTTTGTGCGATTTAAATGCTAACCAGTTTAACGTATTTAAATCAAAAAAGGAATTCATAGAGAATGACCCTTTTGGCTTAAATTACATGTTATTTTATTATTGTCCAAATAAAAATGATGTAGACTATTTTTCACGATTTTCTAAGTTTTTGCCTGAAACGCAGGATTTCGTTAGAAACAATTTAGAAGAAATTGTTGAAAGCAAGGAACAGCTTTATTCTCTCTTTCTTGATGATTATGTTGAAGCTTTTTCAAGAGGCAACCAAATTTACGAACACTTGTCTGAAGGAGAGATAAAAATAGATTTTCTGCAGGGAGACATCTTCGATTCTTTATCTAAGCATTATGATGTAGTTTACTTATCAAATGCCCTTGATTTTATAAGCATAGAAAATCTTGATGCAGTTATTGAAAAGATTGAATTATTGAAGGATGATGTTGTTATCTATGATTCAAGCAAGCATTTGTCAGAAACAACAGTCCCTAAACTTAAAAGATATTCAAAGCAGGACTTTGCATCGATTTTATTTGTTACTTACCTTAAGTCATTGCCTTATGTGAGTTTCTTTTGAAAAAGCTTTAAATATTTTTACCTAGTTAGTTTTATTTAACCTTAGATTGTGCGGCAGTGATCTAATGGCTATGATATTACCCTCCCACGGTAATTATCCGGGTTCGAATCCCGGCTGCCGCATTCTTTATGTTTTTATACAACACATTTTCCTATTAGTAACTACTTTATTGTAGAAACAAACATAAATTTTTTAAAATACATTTTTCTTTACTCATTAAATTGCGAAAGCAAAAAACAAAAAAAGATAAATTATTAGATTCTTTAGAGGATGCTGTTAGTATAGGAATTCTATCGCAGGCAATACTAACAACATTACCACACGTAGTAAACACGACTTATGACGACATAAAAAAGATTGTTGCAAACTTGTTAATCTGCTCTGGAGAACTTTTCATAATAGATTATTTCATCAATTTTTTTAGGGATGAAAAAACTAGAAAATTCTTTAGTTTTCTTTTTGAAAACCGAAAAAAAGAGACAGAATCAGAACTTAATTTTAATCCAAAACAGCTTTGTGAAGAATCTTATAAATGCGCATTAAACTTAGATTACGATGGTTTTATAGAATCTTGCATTAAATTAACAAGCATTCTCTCTTATGATGAGAATGCTAAAGCTTTAGTTAAAAAACTAGCTTATAACCCTTCCTTATCTGCAGCGTTTGCTCACAATTCAAGGGATAAAGATAAACGAGATGCCGTGAGATTTCTTTTTTCTTTGATGAAAGGTGAAGATGTTCTTTCAGCGTATGAAAAAAACAATATTTCAAGATTTGATGAGCATTCTTTATTGAATCTCTACTTGCTTTTATACAATAAAAAGTATGATAGTGCCTCTAATCTCTTAGAATCAGTACTTAAAGACCCTAATAAGTACACTTTATCGGAGATAGGCAGTTCAAAAAACGAGGTTTTAGAGCTTCGGTTTAAAAACTATAATTCTCGTTCTTTTATTCTAAAAACTTTAGCGCCTTCAGTCCTTAAAGAATATTCTATTGAAAAGATGATATTTTCAAACCTTTCTAGGAAGAACACACCTGTGCCTTTAGGGTTATTAAATTTGAATGGCAAAGATTATTTCGTGCAAGAGGTCTTAGTCGGAAAACCCTTTGAGAAAGAATATACTTCCTTAGAAGATTCTAAAAGCAGAAAACTCTTTTTTAAGACTCTTGACTCTATACTGAACATAAACCTTGAGTTAAGCGAGAAAAGCAATCTAATAAACCTCTCTGATGTTGTTGAAAAGATCAATTACGAGCAAACAATCGTTAATTCATTTAGAAGAGCTAACAAGGATTCTTTAGAGATCCTGTTAGATAAATTATACCCTGTTTTATCTTATTTATCCCAAGGTTCAGATTCATTCAACCATGGCGATTTCCATTTAGGAAACATAATTGTTTCAAATGGTGAACCCTTGATAATCGATTTTGAGAAGGCAATGATTTCAACAAAATATTTTGATTATCTCTTTTTCGTTGGTCAACCTGCGTTTAAATTATCGAGTTCAGATGAGAAAGAGATTATTAATCAATACTTGGATTATCAAGTAAAAGATAATGCTTTGTTTTACTCGACTGGTTTATTCGTTAATTTAATCATAACCACAAGAAGCTCAAAGTGGTATCAAAAGGAGCAGTCTTTAGAGTATAAATCTATGGAAGCGCACTTTTTATCTAAGACTTTAGAATATTTAAATAAAGTTCCTTTCTTAATAGATAAAGAGTTAGTTAAAAATATCTTGATTGATGAATTTGGTGATTAATCTTCTGACAATTGCAAAAATTTTTAAAAAACAGGTTAACTTCTTCCATAAAATGGCAAAAACAAAATTCCTAGTAACAAGCGCTCTGCCTTATGTGAATAATGTTCCTCATTTAGGTACTCTGATTTGCATAATCTCTGCCGATGTTTATACTAGGTATCTAAGATCAAAAGGTTATGAGGTTATTAGTGTTCTAGGCACTGATGAACACGGCACAACAACAGAGTTTAAAGCTAAAGAGGAAAACGTTACCCCAAGAGAAATTTGTGATAAATTTTTCGAGTTACATAAGAAAATTTACGACTTCTTTTTATGTTCCTTTGATTGTTTTGGCAGGACCTCTGATAATGCAACGCATGAGGTTACAAAAGATATCTTTGAAAAACTGTACAAAAACGGTTTTATTGAAGAAGGGACGTTAACCCAATTGTATTGTAATAATTGCAAGATGTTTTTGCCGGATAGGTTTGTAATTGGCACTTGTCCACATTGCGGTTATGATAAAGCTAGGGGTGACCAATGTGAAAAGTGCGGTAGTCTTTTGAATCCTGATGAACTTCAAAATCCAAGATGCGCATTTTGCAATGAAACACCTGTTGCTGTTGAAAGCAGGCATTTATTCCTTTCCTTGGATAAGCTTCAAAATGAAATTGAATCTTTTGTTAAAGAAAGAGAAAAGAACTGGACATTAAATGCAAAGACTATGACTTGGAATTGGCTGAAGAAAGGTTTGCAGAAGAGGTGCATTACTAGAGATTTGAGCTGGGGCATCAAAGTTCCTCTTAAAGGCTTTGAGAATAAAGTGTTTTACTCTTGGTTTGATGCGCCCATTGGTTATATTGGCATAACTAAGCAAAACAGACAGGATTGGCGTGATTGGTGGTTTAATGATAAAGAGGTTTCTTTGGTTCAATTTATGGGGAAAGATAACATTCCATTCCATACTATCTTGTTTCCAGCATACTTAATAGGAACTCGAGATAATTATACTTTGTTAGATAAGCTTTCCGTTAATGAATACTTGAACTACGAAGATCTTAAGTTCTCAAAATCTTTAGGCATAGGGGTTTTCGGTGATGATGTTATTTCTTTGGGATTTAGACCCGATGTTTGGAGATACTATCTAATGGTAAACAGGCCTGAGAAGACAGATACAGTTTTTTCATGGGATGATTTTGCAGCAAAGCTTAACAATGAATTGGTTGCAAACTTAGGTAACTTGGTTAATAGGGTTGTTAGTTTTGTAAATAGATTCTATGACTCAAAAGTTCCTAATGTTAATGAGCAAAAAATAAACGCTATTATCAATTCAAGTAAGATTGATGAGATTGAGAAGCTATATTCTTCGATTGATAAAAATCTTGAGGAGATAAATATTAAGGAAGCATTGAAACAAATCATGCTTGTTTCTAAGCTTGGAAACCAGATCTTCCAGGAGAACGAGCCTTGGAGATTAATTAAAGAGGATAAGGCCTCAGCAGATGTAGTTATTTATTTCTTAATAAACTTAGTCAAAGACTTAGCAATCCTCATAGAACCATATATGCCTGGTGTTTCTGAAGATATATTTGATATGCTTAATCTGGACAAACAACATTGGGATTCTTTAGGCAATTTCACACAGATTCCTGGAAATCATACAATTAAACCTCAAAAGATACTATTCAAAAAGGTTGATGAAAAAATGGTTGAAGAAATGAAAAATAAGTTCTCCGGAAAGAAGGAAAAAGTTAGTTTGGAAGCAAATGCTGATAAAGATAAGCATGAAGGATTTTTAACCTTAAATCTCCGTGTTGCAGAGATAAAATCTGTTGAAGAGCATCCCAATGCTGACAAGCTTTATGTTTTGAAGATTAATCTTGGAAATGAAGAAAGACAGCTTGTTGCAGGTTTGCGAAAATACTTTTCTAAAGATGAACTCGTAGGTAAACATATAATCATAGTTTCAAACTTGCAGCCAGCTAAGCTAAGAGGTATAGAAAGTCAAGGTATGTTATTAGCTGCGGATAACCCTAAAACAGGCGTTGTTAAACTCTTAGAAGCACCTAACAGTGAACCAGGTTCTTTAGTTTATATTGACAGCACTAAAGACAAGGAGCCTAATGATAAAATAATCTCTTTCTCACAATTTGAGAAAGTTAAGCTTCTAGCAAAGGAAGGTAAGGTTTATTACAACGATGAACCTTTAAAGACAGCAAAAGAGTTCATTAGTGTAGACATTGATGAGGGTTTTGTGAGATAATTATCTCAACAACATCATAATTCCAGCTAAAATAACTAAAATCCCAGAAATCATTAAGAAAACATAAACATTTTTACCCCAGAGAATCTTTGAACGGACAACCAAAAGCTTATACATAATAAACTCGCTTTTCATAATACTGCAGATCAACATAAACAAGCCGATAATGATTGTTAATATCCCCCAGATTACATTCGTGTGATTCACCTTTCTATCTTGAGTAATTTAACTTTCATTAATGATTTCATCAGATCTTTTATTATTTACCTATGTTTTTATTATGGAAACAAAAACTGAGCCAAAACCCATAATAAAACTAAAAACCCAAATATGGTAGCAAAAATTACTAAAATCGAATAATCTTTCTTTTTTATGATATCAACTAAACCGCAAATAAAAGCAACAATTCCTGAAAGAAAACCAAGCACCATTGGCAACGCTACACCTGGCCTTGAAATAACATCTTGAAGAATTGTTTTTCCTGCGGGAACAAATTCATAAAAACTCACAAAAGACATGCCCGTGTAAAACAAAATGGGCACAATAACTATTAACCAAATAGCCCATCTACCTAAATTGTTTTTTGGTTTGATGTA
>CAYQFL010000014.1:0-18413 GCA_964416905.1 uncultured Methanosarcinales archaeon
AATCTAACTCGGATATTTCTGCATTATTTATTTGCCCATTAGGTAGAGAAACTGTACCACCAGAAACAGTTAAGCCATTAGTTATAGTAGCTCCACCTACAACGTGCAATGTTGATGAAGGGCTACTTGTTCCTATACCCACTCTACCATTAACATTATTGATATATAAAGTGTTTGCATCTACGTTATCTGTAGATGTTACTAATTGCACAACACTACCAGTATCGTTCCAGCCTGAAGCAACTGCTCCAGAGGTTAATTCTTCGCAAACAACTGTGCCGTCTTCATTAACTGCTCTTACAGCATATCCTGGAGAACAACTTTGAATCATGGAGAAATTGAACAAACTATTGTTATTAATATAACCTAATGGAGAATAAAATTCTAACCTCTCTTGCAAGCTACCAGAATTATCTTCGAAATCTACATCTGTTCCATCAATTAGATAATCTTTGTAGTATTTCTTCCCGAATTCTAGTTCTAGAGGATTGCTTGGGTTTTGTCCAAGCATAACATTCCAAGAACCGTTCTTAACAGCATTGTTGAAAGTTTCCTGCCAAATAGGAGAACCCCCTGTAGGTACTTCATAGATATAAACCGTTAAATCTCCATTGATTAAAGCACCATCATACTTAGCACTAGTACCTTGATCAGAAAGTTCTATTTTAACAGCATAAGAGAATGTTGATAAAAGAACAATTAGCACAGCAAATATAAATAAACATTCAGCTATCCTAAATGAATGCGAACAATACTTTCTTTTCTGCATTACGACATTCTATCCAATTGTTATTTTTAAAACTTTTGTCATTACTAGTAAAGTTAACTTGAATCAGCGATTAAAAAAGCAATAAATTAACATCTAAAGGAAAATCTTTATAAAGCAAGTTGAATTCCCATGGAATAACCTTTGTGAAGGCGAAATGCCTGAAAGGGGCGTTTTCTTAGGGCCTCTTTCATAAAAAAAACGAGGTGTAAAAATGGCCGATGAGTTTGTAGATAAAGTTTTTGAAGCTGTTGAGCTTGCTAAAGCTACTGGTAAATTAAAGAAAGGTACAAATGAAGCTACCAAAGCTCTTGAGAGGAGAACAGCTAAATTAGTTGTTTATGCAGAAAATGTTAATCCAAAGGAAATTGTTATGCATCTACCTCTGCTTGCAGCTGACAAAGGAATTCCTTGCGTAGCTGTGCCTACTAAGGAAGAACTAGGTACTGCTGCAGGTTTATCTGTTAGCTGTGCAGCCGTTGCTATTGTTGAAGAAGGCGAAGCAAAGAAGTTAATCAAAGAGATTGCTGCTTCTTTGTCCAAGGATGCTAAAGAAGATAAAGCTACTAAAGAGAATAAGAAGGAAGAAGATAAAAAAGAAGAAAAAGAGACAAAAGAAGCTGAAGCTCCTAAAGCTGAAGAAAACTCTTCTGAAAACAAAGAGGAGTGAAAATGGCAAGGGGAAGATCTCAGCAAAAAACTGCTCAAGCGAGTAGAGGAGTAACTTTCGATGAAGCGGTTCCTGCAAGAGTTGAAGAAATTGTAGGAAGAACTGGTATGAGGGGCGAAGCTACTCAGGTTAGAGTCAAGATTCTAGCCGGCAGGGATGAGAACAAGATCATAAGAAGGAACGTTAAAGGCCCTGTCAGGATTGGCGATATTTTGATGTTAAGAGAAACTGAAATTGAAGCAAGACCTCTCAACAAAGGTAAAAGGTGAGTTCCATGAAATGTTCTTTTTGTAATAAAGAGATTCCTTTTGGTGAGGGTAAACTTGTTGTGTTAAAGAATGGCAAGAAGCTTTACTTTTGTTCCAACAAGTGCGAGAAGAATGCCTTGAAGCTTAAAAGGAATCCTAGTAAACTAAAGTGGACAAGAGGTTAATTTTTAATTTTAGTTTTTATTTATTTGACTTTTGTTGAGGTGAAATTATGATTCAAAGGACCTTAGTTTTAATAAAACCTGATGGTGTTCAGAGAGGTTTAATGGGTAGGATTATCCAGAGATTTGAAGATTGTGGCTTAAAGATTGTTGGTATGAAGATGGTTTGGATTGACTCTGAGTTTTCTAAGAAACATTATGCTGAGCACGTTGGTAAGAATTTCTATAAATCTCTAGAAGAGTTCATAACATTAGGTCCTGTTTTAGCTATGGTTATTGAAGGAGTTTATGCAGTTGAAGTTGTAAGAAAGCTTGTGGGTCCTACTGAACCTAGAACTGCTCCTCCAGGTACTATTAGAGGAGATTTTGCGCATATGGCTTATGATTTTTCAGATTCAAAAGGTATTGGGTTAAAAAATATAATCCATGCTTCAAGTTCTGAAGAGGACGCAAAGAAGGAAATCAATTTATGGTTCTCAGAAGATGAGATACATTCATATAAGATAGTACATGAGATCCATTCTATGGGGTGAAATTATATGGCAAAGATGATTGATAGGATTAAAGGAATTATTAAAGACCCGAAACATATTAGGAATATTGCTATTGCAGCTCATATTGACCATGGAAAGACAACCTTTTCAGATAATCTTCTGGCAGGCGCTGGAATGATGTCTGAGGAGTTAGCAGGTAAACAGTTAGTTTTAGACTTCCATGAAGATGAAAAAGCTAGAGGTATCACCATTGATGCAGCAGCTGTATCCATGGTTCATAAGTATGAGAATGAAGAATACCTTATTAACTTGATAGATACTCCAGGTCATGTTGACTTTGGTGGAGATGTTACTAGAGCAATGAGAGCTGTTGATGGTACGATTGTATTGTGCTGTGCTGTAGAAGGCATTATGCCACAGACAGAGACTGTGTTAAAACAAGCTCTTAAGGAAAGGGTTAAACCAATTCTGTTTATTAACAAGGTTGATAGATTGATTAAAGAGCTTAAGCTAACCCCAGAACAGATGCAACAGAGGTTCATTAAGATAATCTCTGACTTAAACAAATATCTTGCATCAATTCTGCCTGATGAGCTAAAAGGCAAATGGAAGGTTAGTGTTGAAGATGGTTCTGTTTGCTTTGGTTCAGCATTCCATAACTGGGCATTGTCTGTTCCATTTATGAAGAAAAAAGGAATTACTTTCAAGGATATTATTGCGGCATATGAAGACCCTGATGATAATGCTTACAAGAAACTAGCTAAGCTTGCTCCTTTACATGAAGTTGTTTTAGATGCGGTTATTAAGCATTTACCAAATCCTGTAGACGCTCAGGGTTACAGAATTAAGAAGATTTGGCATGGTGACTTAGATTCGCCTGAAGGAAAAGCTTTACTGTCAGCAGATGCTAACGGACCTTTGGCAATGGTTGTTACTAAAGTTGTTGTAGACCCTCAAGCTGGCGAGATTGCTACTGCAAGAATATTCTCTGGAACTGCTAAGAAAGGCGAACAGGTTTATATTGCAGGAAGTGATACACCTGCTAGGCTTCAGCAGTTGTACATTTACAATGGTCCTAAGAGGGATATTATTGAAGAGGTTCCAGCGGGCAATATTGTAGGTATCTCGGGTGTAAAGACTTTTCCAGGAGATACAATAACTAATAAAAAAGACCTTACACCTTTTGAACAGATTAAACACTTGTTTGATCCAGTTATAACGAAGTCTTTAGAACCTAAGAACCCATCTGATTTGCCTAAGATGATTGAAGTGCTTAGAGTTATTGCTAAAGAAGATCCTAGCGTAAAGGTTGAGATTAATGAAGAAACTGGAGAGTATCTTATTTCAGGTATGGGAGAACTTCATTTAGAAGTTATCGAGAACAGAATTGTTACAGAGAAGAAAGTTCAAGTCAAGAGTTCTCCACCGATTGTTGTTTACAGGGAAACTGTTACAAAACAATCTCCAGAGATGGAAGGTAAATCCCCAAACAAACATAATAAACTTTACTTTAAGGTTGAACCGTTATCAGAACCTCTTAAACAGCTTCTAAAGTCTGGAGAAGTTTCGGATATGAGAATTAAGAAGAAAGATGAAGAGCTATGGGCTAAGCTTGAAGCGGCAGGCATGGATTCCAAAGAATCCAGGAAAGTTGTTGATATCTTTAGAGGCAACATGTTGATTGATGGTACTAGAGGTATTGTTCACATTGGAGAAATTATTGAAATGGTAATGGATATGTTTGAGGATGTTATGTCAGCAGGCCCTTTAGCGAGAGAACCTTGTTTTAATGTAAAAGTAACTTTAATGGATGCAGTGTTGCACGAAGATGCTATCCACAGAGGTCCATCCCAGATTTATCCTGCTGTTAGAGACGGTATAAGATTAGCCATGATGAACGCTGCTCCATTGTTGTTAGAGCCATTACAAATTTTAAGGTTCGAGGCACCTGTGGAGTATCTAGGAGAGATATCTAAGTTGATTTCAAACAAGAGAGGTCAGCTATTAGATATGAAACAGGAAGAGCAGCATGTTGTTGTTCTAGGTAAACTACCTGTTGCAGAGATGTTTGGATTATCTAACGAGTTAAGATCTTCAACTGGTGGAAGAGGTTATTTCTCGTTGGTTGACCAGGTGTTCGAGCCGTTGCCTTATGAATTACAGGAAAAGATTAAGAGACAGATTAGAGAAAGAAAAGGTTTGAAGCTTGATGAAGAAATTGCTATGCCTGCATAAGCATAGCATTTTTTGTTTTTTCTTATTTTTGATTTCTAGTTCTATTCTTTTAGCTTTATTATTCAGTTTCTTGGGTTTTGAAAAAGTTTTTATATCCCTTATGATAAACTGTCGCTAGGTGTAAGTATGTTAAGCTTAAAGTTTATACGCGAGAATTTGGATTTGGTGCGGGAGACTATAGAAAGAAGAAAAGATAAAGAGATGATGGACGCCTTAAATCAGCTAATTGAGAAAGATAACGAATGGCGTTCTTTAAAGAAAACAGTAGACGAGTTAAGGCATAAAAGAAACCAGATATCTATGCAGATAAATGAGCTTAAGAAGCAAGGTAAGGATTTTTCTAGTTTATTGCCTGAGGCCAAAAATATTCCAAAGCAAATCTCTGAATTTGAACAAAGAATGAAGGCTTTAGAGAAGGACATTAAAGATTTACTAAGGAAAATCCCAAACATTATGCATCCTGCAGTTCCGTATGGAGAATCTGATAAAGATAATGTTGTGATTAAGGAATGGGGCAACAAAAGACAGTTTGATTTTAAGGTAAGAAATCATGTAGAGATTCTAGAAAAGTTAGGTTTGGCTGATTTTGATGCCAGTGCTAGGGTTTCAGGCAGAGGCTTTTATTTCCTTAAGGGAGATCTAGCTAAACTGAATCAAGCTTTGATTGCTTATGCAAGGGATTTCATGGAGAGCAAAGGTTATCTCTATATTGAGCCACCTCTGATGATTGAACGAAGGGTTATTGAAGCAGCATTGGACTTAACTAATATTCAACAATCTATCTATGAAATAAAAGACTCGAATCTTTGTTTAATTGGCACTTCTGAGCATGCGCTTTTAGGTATGCATGATCATCAAATTTTGGATGAGAAAGATTTACCATTGAAGTATTACTCTTATTCGATGTGCTTTAGAAAGGAAATTGGTAGCCATGGTATTAACGAAAAAGGTCTCTGGAGAACGCATCAGTTTAACAAGGTTGAACAGTTTATCTACTGCACTAAAGAACAGAGCTGGGACATGTTCTTTGAGCTTTTACAAAACTCTGAAGAGATCCTTCAGGGGTTAGAATTACCTTATAGGGTTATAGAAATCTGTACAGGCGATTTAGGTATTTGGAAGGCAAGATCAATGGATTTAGAAGTATGGAGACCTACACTTAATGATTATGGCGAGGTAATGTCTTTATCTAACTGCACTGATTATCAGTCAAGGGACCTTGAAATCAGAGTTAGAAGAAAAGATGGTTCTCTAGAGTATGTCCATACATTGAATGATACAGCGTTAGCAACTTCAAGAATAATGGTGGCTATAATTGAGAACTATCAAAACAAAGACGGCTCAATAACCATACCTAAAGCTTTAAGGAAGTATATGAACGGTCAAGAAAGAATACCTGCAAAGTAATTCTGTTTGTTTTTTTGTCTTTATACTTTCTTAGTTTGTTTTTTGGATGTTTTCCTGCCACAACTTCTTTTTTAATCTGTTAATTTCTTCTTCGCTAATGGCGCAACCTGTTAGCTTAACTCCCCAAAGAAGGCCATTTATCAAATGTTCCTTGAACTTTTCATCTAAAGCTTGAATTTCTTGAGGGAAATATTTGCCGAACAACCCTAATTCGTAAGCTACAGCAACAAGCTCAGCAGAACGTATTACTTTAATATTCTTAGTTAACTGCTGGAATTCTTTTGCCCTATAACCATCCATTTTTATCTTTCTATGCAGTTTTTTCTCGAGCCTTTCTTTAACTTTTCTTGGTTCTTCAATTAACATAGTTGTTGTTCGTTCGTCGATTACAATCGCTTCACAGTTGTAAGCTATTGCTAAAGCAATGGTTTCAAGCTCGCCACCATGGAGGATTTTTATGAAAGCATCTTGGCTGCTGAATATTTTATTAGCAAGATGATCTAATTTCTCGTAAACTCTTTTTGTTTTCGTGGTTGAAGCAACATTTAGATAGCCTTCGGTAATTAACTTTAAGATGTTTAAAGCTTCTAAGACGTATCTTTTGGTTTTGTTTAATGGATGGTCTACAAGCTCTTTTCTAACAGCTTCTGAAATTAAAAAGTCTCCTTTGTATTGTTCTTTGAGAAGAGGAATTAACCAGAGTAAATTATTAAGAGACAGTGTAATTATCGGTCCTGAATCAAAAGCAATGCTTTTCATTTTTTACTCTCTTATCTTTATTTCTTTATTCCAAAGATTTTCTCGGCGACTTTTAATCGGTCCTTCCTTGAGATTTTCTCTTTTTCAAGCTTTATGTTGCCAAGGTAGTTTAACAATTCCCATTGGGTTATATTTAACATCTCAGCAACTCGAGATAAAGAAATGCCGTGATCATAAATCTTGACCGCTTTCTTTATCCTGGCTTTTTCTTCGACTTGTTCAACGTAATTACTGAAATCTTTATCAATAGTTTCGATTAGTTTAAACAGAGTTGAGATGTATGTTTGGAAGGTTCTGATTTTGTTGTTCTTTAAGGAATCTCTGGCTTTCTCAAGCAAGACAATTACCTTTTTCTTGTCAATGGAATATTTTGCGAATAGTTTGTATAATGAATACATCAATACAGCAATGGATAAGCTATTCTCATCCTGGTATATGGAAGCATTGTGTATGACCTGATTTGAGATTTCTGATAGGCTAACATACTTTTCTTCGTTGATATAAGAGATTGCTTTGTTTAGAACATTCAAGATGTCCTGTTTGATTAGTTCGTTAAATACGAGTTCTGTATTGTTGTCTTGGTTTTTACCCATTTTTAGGAGTCATTTGGTTACTTTGATAATATTTTAAATAGAATGATTTATATATTTTACTTAGTGTTTTTCCATTAGCAATGTGGTTTAAGAAATTAGTGCCTTTAAGCAAGGAGACTAAACGGATTTTGGATAAGGTTAAGGACTGTTTAATTGAGAGTGATTTTAGAAAGTTAAGAGAGCTTGTAGTTAAAAGAAAAGCAGTAATTACATTAAAATCCCCAAGGACAAAGCTTGTTGAGTTCTCTTATCCTTATGTCCAGCTAATAGGCAATGACGAAAAGCTTGAATCTTTTGTGGAGTCTGTTAATAATCAGCTCAGGAATTTGTTTTATGAACAGGCTTTCAAAGAGTTCTTGAGCAAGAAGCCATTCCATACTCTGATGGATATGCTGAGTTATGGTATTGTTGGTTTGGAGGAGATTAAAACTGCATTAGTTTTAGCAATTGTTTCGAAAGAGCCGATACACATTTTGCTTTTTGGTGATCCCGGAACAGGAAAAACTAAACTAATCGAGAATGTTAAGAACCTAGTTAATAAGTGTGTTTTTGGTCTAGGTTCTGGAATTAGCGGTGTTGGATTATCTTTGACAATGAGAGGTAACGAAGTAATAAAAGGGTTATTACCTCTGGCTGACGGCGGTGTTTGTTGTATTGATGAATTAAACTTGATGAAAGAAAATGATAGGGCTGCGTTGTATTCTGCTATGGAAAATGGTTTTGTTAGTTATGATAAAGGGGATAAGCATATAACTTTACCTGCGAAAGTTACTTTATTTGCGACAGCAAATCCTGGTAAAGGAGCAATTTTACTAAAGGATAAAAGCATAGCAAAAACGCAATTACCTTTTGACCCCGCTCTGGTTTCAAGATTTCATTTAGTGTTCTTTATAAGAAAGCAGTCTAAAGAGAAATTTGAGGAAATTGCTAAGAGGATTGTGGGCAACTATAAAAACAAGTATACAAATCATGATTTTGAGTTTATCAAGGAGTTTGTGGATTATGTTAGAGATTTTGAGCCTTATTTCCCTGAAGAAATTAAGGAATATGTCTCTAAGTTGTCTGTTAAACTAAAGGAAGAAGAAGAACAATTCTTTATGCCTTTAACCCCAAGGAAGGTAATTGGTTTAGTAAGACTATCGTTAGCTTATGCGAAACTATTTGGTTCAAAAGAGGTTAAGAAACAGCATGTTGACTTCGCTTTTAATCTGATTGAAAAGTCGCTAAAGGAGTTTATTGTTTAATTACTCTTTTTTCTATGGTTATATCAATTTAATTCTTTTATCTTTTTTGCTGATATTGCCCCTCTTCATTCCTACTTTTTCCCCGAATTTTATATACGAGAACAGAATCTCTTATTAGAAAACTCTTTTCATTTTTGGAAAATATTTTCTTTTGAGCAATAAATTTTCATAAAAGAAAAATTTAAATACTTGTTTTTTCATTTTTGGAAAAGTATGAGGGTTTATGAAATCCTAGTTGATTTAGTGGATGAAAAAATCCTTAGAATCCTTGAGTTATTTGCAAAGAATTCAAACAAGAGCTTTTATCTTAAGCAGATTGCCGACCAAACTGGTGTTAGTTTAACCAGCGTGTTTAGGATTCTGAAGCTGTTGGTAGATAAACGTTATATTGATGAAAAAGTTTATGGGCCACAGAAACTTTATACTTTGTCAAGTACAAAGAAAGGAAAGGCTCTTCTAGAAATCTTCTCTGTGAAAACAAATGTTATTGAATTATTAATTAGTGAATTATCTAAGATTCCGGGCATTGATAAGATCTTTTTGTATGGGAAGCAAAAGGAAGATTCAGCAAATATCATTATTATAGGAGAGGCTCTGGATGTTGGTGCAATAGATTCAATTGTATCTAAGATTAAAGCAGAACATAACTTCGATATAAAGTACATTACTCTTTCGAATTCCCAATTTGAGCAGATGACAAAGATTGGGATGTATGCAGAGCAGAGAAAACAGGTTTATCCTTGATTTATTATTTTGAAGTGATTAATCTTTTTTTGATATGTCTTTACGTTTTCTTGATAAGGAATCTGATGTTTTAGAATAAAAATCTATACTGATTTTTTAATATTTTTGAAATAGTTTTTCAAAAATAGAAATATTTAAATACTTCCTTAATCAAAAATTCTGTAAGGGGTTGGGGTTTAAGTTTTTAGCTGAAAATCCCTTATTTTGTTTGTGTTTTATGACGCTTTAAGCGTTTTGCACAATTTATTAAAAATTTAAAGAGGGGGTAAAAAAATGGGCAATTTTTTTGTTGAAAAAGCGGCCGAGAATTCTAAAAAAATGGACGAATTGTTTGAATCTGTCGGACAAGCAAATATTAAAGTTGTTGGCGTTGGTGGCGCTGGAAATAATATGGCTTCATGGTTGCATGATAAGGGCGTTAAAGGAGCTGAGATTATCGCAGTTAATACTGACCAACAACATTTGAATATCACTAGTGCTGATGTTAAATTCTTGATTGGAAAAGATGTTACCAAAGGTCTAGGCTGCGGTGGTTATCCTGAAAAAGGAGAAGAAGCTGCAAAAGAACAATTATCTGAAATTAAGAATGCTTTGGATAATCCTGATATGGTTTTCGTATGCGCAGGAATGGGCGGCGGTACAGGTACTGGAGCTGCACCAGTTATCGCAAAAGTTGCTAAGGACTCTGGCGCAATCGTTATTGGCGTTGTAACTATGCCTTTCAAGATTGAAAGAGCAAGAATTGATAAGGCTGAGCTAGGATTAAGCAATTTAAGAAGGAATTGTGATACTGTTATTGTTATTGACAATAACCGATTAGTTCAAGTTGCGGGTGAGCTACCAATAAAGCAAGCTTTTGCTGTGGCGAATGAATTAATCGCAACGATGATTAAAGGTATTGTTGAAACTATTTCAATCCCATCTTTAGTTAACTTAGACTTTGCAGATGTTAGAGCTATTATGAAAGATGGTGGCGTAGCTGTAATTGGTGTAGGTTCTTCAGACACAAACAACAGAGTTGAGGAAGCAGCAAGACAGGCTTTAGAAAATCCTTTGTTGGATATTAATTATGAGGGTGCTACAGGTGCTTTGTTACATATCCACGGAGGCCCTGACTTAACATTGGAAGAAGTTAGCAGGGTTGGAGAGATTGTTACAAAGTCTTTAGATGATGACGCAAATGTTATTTGGGGTGCAAGGGTTACTGATGATATGAAAGGCAAGATTGTAGTTATGACTATTGTGACAGGTGTTAAATCTCCTTGGGTGCTTGGTAAGAGTTTAAGTGCTGAAGAAAGAAAGGTTGAACAAAAACAGATTGCTGATGAACTTGGTATAGAGATTGTTGAGTAAATTCTTTTTTCTTTTTAACTATTTTTTTGTTACTTCTAGTTCTTGATAAAAAGGTTTTAAATAGAGGCTTTACATATTTTAGAGTATGGTTTATGTAGTTTGGTATGAAAGTAGTAGAAGAGTATTCTATGATATAACACAATTAAGAAATTTTCTTAAAACAGTTCCTTTAGCTAAAGTCAAGATATTTGAACAGGATGCTTTTGGTAACATGATTCCTATTGATCCTACTAGCTTTTTTGTTGGTAGAAGTTTTAGACCTGCCCCTGATCTGCATGTTGATTCCATGAATGAGCAAAACATTGCTGAAAGCAATAATAATCGAGCTTTTGTTCAACAACCTAGCAGAGAGCTTTTAGACAATTCTTTGAATAATATTAATATTGAAAACTTTGGTAAAAAACAGAAGAGTTTCGCAGCGTTTATAGTTAAAATATTGCTTATTATGTTTGGGATTTTAATGGCTTATCTTATACTACCTTCTTTAATTAGTGCGATTTTTTCTTAAGAAGAAATAAAATTTAGTTAAGATGTAAAATAATAGAAATAGTTTAATCAATCATTTCGATTTCGATGTTCAAACCATCAGGAATAGGTATTCTCATAATTAATCTTAGAGTTCTCTCGTCTAGTCCAACGTCAATAAGTCTCTTGTGGATCCTCATCTCAAATCTGTCAAAGGTTGCTGTACCTTCGCCGTCAGGACTTTTTCTTGTTGTTATCTTCAGTTTCTTAGTCGGTAAAGGAATTGGACCTCTCATCTCAACTCCTGTTTTTGTAACAATGTCTTTAATTTCACTACAGACCTGATTTATTTTATTAACATCTGTGCTTGCTAGTTTTATTCTTGCTTTTGGCATTTTCAATCAACTCTCCTGTTTTTTTTGCTTTTTGACTTATAATGAAAGGTCGTTTCATTATAAGCTTAACAAAAATAAAGCATTATAAAAAATAAAAAAACTAAGGTAAAAAATTTTACCTATTTATTTTAAGTTTAGTTCTCTTGCTTTTAAATCAATACACATACCTGCAGCAACAGTTACTCCTGAATCTCTTACTGCGAACCTTGACATGTGTGGTATATCCTTCTGTCTCTCGATAACTAGAGGTCTTCTTGGAGTAATCTTAACGATTGCTGCATCGCCGTTCTTCAAAGTGGTTGGATTTTCTTCTAAGGTTTCACCAGTTGCTGGGTTAAGTTTCTTAACAAACTCTGTAAATGTACAGGTTACCTGAGCGGTATGTACATGGAATACAGGTGTGTATCCAACAGTCATTGCACTTGGGTGGTTCAATACAACAATTTGTGCAGTAAACTCTTCTGCTAATGTTGGAGGATTATCTACATGTCCTACAACATCTCCTCTTGCAACGTCTTTTGAACCGAAACCTCTTACGTTAAATCCGATGTTGTCTCCTGGAAGTGCTTCTTTCAATGCTTCGTGATGCATTTCAATACTCTTAACTTCCCCGATAACACCTCTACCTTCTCTGCCTGGAACAGCAACAACTTTGTCTCCAACCTTTAGTTTACCAGTTTCGACTCTACCAACAGGAACTACACCAATTCCAGTGATGTTGAAAACATCTTGGATTGGGATTCTCAAAGGCAAGTCTACAGGTTTCTCTGGTACTTTTAAGTCATTCAATGCTTCTAGCAAGGTTGGACCGTTGTACCAAGGCATGTTCTCAGATTTCTTTACAACATTGTCTCCTTTCAACGAAGCAATTGGTATAAACTTGATTTCTTCAGGTTTAAATCCAATACTCTTTAATAATTTAGATACGTCTTCTTTGACAGCTTTGAACTTAGCTTCATCATAGTTAACTTTATCCATCTTGTTAATAGCAATGATGATTTGGCCAATACCTAGTGTTCTTGACAAGAAAACGTGCTCTTTTGTCTGTGCATTAACACCATCGTCTGCAGCAACTACCAATACAGCAGCATCTGCCTGAGCTGCACCTGTAATCATGTTCTTAACGAAATCTCTGTGGCCAGGTGCATCGATGATTGTGAAATAATACTTGTCAGTCTCGAACTTCTTGTGAGCTAAATCTATAGTGATACCTCTTTCTCTCTCTTCTTTTAGACCATCCATGACGAAAGCGAATTCGAAACCTACTTTTCCTAGCCTTTCAGCTTCTTCTCTTAGCTTTTTTAACTTTTGCTCGTCAATTGAGCCACTATCGAACAGTAATCTTCCAACAGTAGTAGACTTTCCATGGTCGATATGACCTATAAATACGAGATTTAAATGTTCTTTTTTATCTGCCATTTTTAATACCTCCTTTAACAATAGCTTGGATTTTAGCAGTCTTTAAAAAATTTTCTATTAAATTTTAGATGCGTTATTGTGAGCTGATATCGTTATTTTTCAGGTTTTAATTAAGTTTAATATTCGGCTTTAATCAAAAAATTTAAATATGTCCTGCTCGTGTTTTGGAACGATAAAAACCATGAAACTTAAGTATTTGTCTTTGATGATCTTAGTTGCACTTGTATTCATTACTTCTTGTACCTCTAATTCGCCAAGCTCTAGTTCTCAAGGGCTTTCAGGATTTAAAGGTCTGGTAATGGAACTTAGGATTCCTAAAAGCGATTTCTTTGTTTCAGATTCTTCAACCGATTTTGAGATTCCATTTAATATAATAATAAAAAATGAAGGTACCTCCACTGTTTCTAAGAATAATGCTGTTCTACAAATCTCTGGTTTTGATCCTTCCTTGTTTTCGAAAGCTGAATCAAAAGTTGTGATCCCTATTAATCAAGATATCGAAGGTAGATCAACAAACAGGGCTTTTGGAGATATTATTGTTTTTTCTAACCCGAAGGATATTGATTTGAAGCTTACCAAGGAGGGTATTAAAAACATTAAGGACCGTTATGAATTCGATTTATTCTATAACCTTTGCTATAAATACAAAACCTCTTTATCTTCCTCTATAAAACTTAATCCTTTGAATACTTTGAATTTAGTTAACGATGTATCTAACCAAAACTCCGTTTCCTATTCTCAAGGCCAAGGCGCACCTTTGGCTGTAACAAGGATTGATGTTTTCTCAACAAATAACAAGGTTTTACTTACAATCTATGTGGAGAAAAAGTCAGGCAAACTGATTTATTATACAGATAGTTTCTCAACAAAAGATTGTGGTAGTGTAGAGTTTTCTTCTAGAAACAAGTTCAAAGTGAGCAAAGCTTCTTTAAGTGGTAAGATCGCTGAGGACTGTGTGGGGAAAGATAAAAAAGGTAAAGAATTTTATCTTGATGAAAGTGGTAGAGGTCAGATAACTTGTACTTTTTCGCTTGATGATGAGATAAACTCTCCAATAACAAGCATATTGTCTTTAGATTTAGAGTATTATGTCTTTGATTCGATTTCTCAAAGGTTTAGTGTTAGAAAGATATGAGCTTTTTATTTTTATGCTTGCTTTCAGTGAAATAAAAAACTTTTTAAATGCCTAGTTTTCCCTTAAAAACATTAATACTTTTGTCCTTATGATTTTATGAGGTAGATTTTTATGGCAGGTACAAAGCAAGTTTCAATTGGAAGTTTAAAGGTAGGAAGCTTTGTTGTTATTGATGGAGAAGCTTGTAAAGTAGTAGACATTCAAGTTTCTAGGCCTGGAAAACATGGTCACGCTAAAGTTAGGCTGACAGGTGTAGGTCTTCTTGATGGAAAGAAAAGAGTTATTGTTGCACCTGGTCACGATAACATTGAGGTTCCAATTATCGATAAGAAGAATGCTCAAGTTTTATCCATTGCAGGTAATACTGCAACAGTAATGGATATGGAAAGCTATGAGACTTTTGAGCTTGAGATCCCTGAAGAGCTTAAAGATTCTTGTGTTGAAGGCTGTGTAGTTCTTTACTGGGATGTTTTGGGCGAAAAAGTAATGAAACAAATTAAGTCAGGTGAGTAATTATGGCAAAGATTCCTGAAGCTGATGCAAGATTGTTTAAGAATGTATTTGTTTGCAAGAGATGCAAGCGTAAGATTAGAGCTCAACCTTTGAAGGTTTTTGCTGGTAAGGTTAAATGCAGGAAATGTAATAGCTCAGCACTTAGACCGGTAAGAAAGAAATAAAATGAACGATGTTTTTTTCCAGGTTTCTCTTTTTTTAATATTTATTGCTTTTTTAACTTGGGTTCTCTATAAAAGAAGGAAAGATGTTGTTTTTGAATGGTTGTTCAAGCCAATAATATATATTGCTTTGTTAAGAACAAAGTTTGGTTTAAAGTTTATGGATTATTTTGCTAAAAAGCATAACAAGTTTGTTAAAAGAACGGCTTTTGTTTTCATGATTCTTGGTTACATAGGCATTTTTGTGATGGGTGGTTTGTTAATCTATCAGTTTTATGTTCAAATAACTAATCCTTTGGCACCTTCTGGCGCAGCTCTAGTGTTGCCAATCCCTATGAAAGGCGTTGTCTATGTTCCTTTCATTTATTGGATTCTATCAATCTTTATTCTGGCTTTATTTCACGAGTTTGCTCACGGTATTGTTGCCAGGGCTTACAAAATCAAGGTTAAGTCGAGCGGAATAGCTTTTATGGGCATAGGTTTGCCTATTGTACCAGCAGCTTTCGTTGAACCAGATGATAAAAAGGTTAAGAAAGCTAAGCTTAAAGCTAAACTATCAATCTTTGCAGCTGGGCCTATGATGAATATTGTTTTAGGCGTTCTATTTTTAGTTTTGCTTAATGCTTTAGTTATGCCTTTACAATCTAATGATTTAACTTTTGTTTCTTCACTTAGTGGTTCTGCAATTGTTAAGCTCACGCCTGTTAAAGTTATTAATTATACAGAAATACCTGATTCAAACTTTACAGCTCCGGCTAAGCTTGTCGGCTTGCCTTTAAATTCCACAATTGAAGAGATAGACGGAGTTAAGATTGAGAATTTTTATGATTTGAAGAATGTTCTTGATAATAAAACACCTAACAGCATCGTTCATGTGAAGGCTGATGGGATGAATTACACTTTTCCTTTAGTTGAAGACCCTGTTAGTAAGAAAGCAGTTATGGGCGTTCAATTAGATTACTATGAGAAAGTTAATGATTTAAGCTTAATATTTTACAACTTCTTACTTACATTAGTTTGGTGGTTGGCTATCTTAAACTTGGGTGTGGGGATGTTTAACCTTTTACCATTAGGCATCCTTGATGGAGGTCAAATGTTATATTCGTCTTTAGAATCCTGGTTTGGCGAGAAAAAAGCTCAACGTATTTTCAAGTTCGTTTCCACAGTTTTCTTGATAGTTCTTTTGATTATGATATTTAATTCGTTTATGTTTTAATTATCTCGGCTTGGAAAATTTTTAAATATTCTCTTCTAATTTTTCGACACGCTCTTCTAATGCCTCAAAGTCTTTTCTAAGTTCGTCAATTTCTTCTTGTTGGTCTTTAACTATGTTTATTAAAAAAACACCTAGCTTTGCATAATCAATTCGATAATATCCGTCTTGGTCCTGGATAACAATTTCAGGGATAACTTCTTTGACATCGTTAGCAATTAGACCTATATTTGTTTCATTAGTGAATTTCCAAACGTATTTGACTGGTTGCAATTTTTTTAAAGCATCCAAAGTTGCAGTGTAAGGTGTTATCTGGTCTTTTAAGCGTTCATCTGAAATCTCATATAAGGCCTTGGCATATATGTTGCCACTTGCATATAAATCCTGAACCCTAACATTTCCTTTCTCATAAACAGCATCATCGCCTTGAATATGCCAGACATTATCCAAATAATCAGAGTCCGTATAACATTTAACAGAGCTAAGACCTGTTCCACACAGTTTACCGTTCCATACTGTTAAGTCATATACCCAATTGTCTAAATCGCCTAAATTCTGCCAACTAATTCCATCATAACATCTAACATGGGTATGAGAATCTCCTTCACATAATTTGCCGTTCCATACTGTTAAGGAACGAACAGTCCCGTCCAAGTAACCTAAATCCTGCCAACTGTTACCATCATAACATGAGGCATTACTTCCTTGTACGCAGAATTTATCATTCCATACGATGATGGCATAAGAGAAGCCACCTACACCGCTACTTAAATTCTGCCAACTGCTTCCATTATAACATGTAATATTGCTCCCATGGAAGCACAAATCACCATTCCATACTGTTAAGGATTGAACATAAGAACCCGTATCTCCTAAATCCTGCCAACTGCTTCCATTATAACATTTAATATGCTTATCAAAATTTCCTTCACATAGTTTGTTATTCCATACGATTAAGGAATTAACGTTATCTCCCATATCTCCCAAATCCTGCCAACTGCTTCCATTATAGCATTTAACATGATCATCCGTATTTCCTTCGCATAGTTTGTCATTCCACACGGTTAAGGAAATAACATTACTACCTGTATCTCCCAAATCCTGCCAACTGCTTCCATTATAACATTTAACGTTTCCACTGCTAGTCCCTGCACATAGCTTACTACTCCACACAGTTAAACAATAAGGAGCACCTATGTTCCCCAAATCTTCCCAACCGGAATACTTGACTGTTCCGTTTACATCCAATTTTACTGTTGGGCTTGTTGTTCCAATGCCAACATTTTCATTAGCATCTATAGTTATGGCTATATCATCTGATGAGTCATTTATTCCGCTATTTCCAAGAATGCTTGAACTTATAAATTTAGCAATTCTGTTAGCTGTACCTGAACCACTTACGCCTCCTCCAGATCCGCTCACTTCAATACAAGTTAAAGTATCTCCTACTGCTTGAACTGCATATCCGACTCCGCATCCTGTAGGATAGTTTTGTAATTTTGTCCAATCCAGCTCAGAAATTTCAGCATTATTTATTTGTCCTGCAGGTAGAGAAACAATGCCACTAGAAACAGTTAATCCATTAGTTATAGTAACATTGCCTATAACATGCAATGTTGATGAAGGAGTAGATGTTCCTATGCCTACAGTCGTAGAACTAACATACAAATTACCTGAGAGATTCAAACTAGTACCGTAAGGAGTTATTCTCTCTATATTTAATATATCTGTGGATAGCGCAATCTCTACTTTAATGAAGAATAACAGTAAGAACAGGATTAATAAATTAAAGCATTTTTTCACATTTTTTAATATCCAATCTATTTTAGATATTTATTGTTTATAAATTTATCCTCGTTTTTTACTGTAAGCTTTAAATCTTGATTATCAGATTTGAACCCGAGAATACAATTTGAGCTGTTGAGGCATCATCAGAGAAATCAATCTTTGTGTCTCCGGAATTATCTTTGATTAAGCCACTTCTTATTCTTACATTGCCATTAATATCTAGTTTATCTCCTGGTGATGTTGTGCCTATGCCTACGTTGCCGGCATTGTAATAAATATCCGTTCCCGACTCTGCCCAATTATCGTTATCATCAAACAAAGTTCTTTGACCGGACCTATATCCTAATACAGCATACTCATCATCTGTAGGGTCATTAGTTCTTATATAGAACGGTCTGTCTCCCGTTACTAAAATTGGAGTATTGCTAATGATAACAGTTCCACTTCCTGCTTGTTCACCTACACTTACGCTTACAGGATTTGAACGAGAGGCTGAGGTAAGGTCGTGGGCTTGATACAGTTCCCACTGTGATGTTGCAGAGTTCCAGTAGTAGACCCTAACAGTTGTTGGTTCTATAGCAACAATAGTGTATCCTGTAATTGCATGTGGAATAATATATGTATCTCCT
>CAYQFL010000015.1:0-16699 GCA_964416905.1 uncultured Methanosarcinales archaeon
CAATAACTATTAACCAAATAGCCCATCTACCTAAATTGTTTTTTGGTTTGATGTAAATTTTCATTTATGACTTCTAACAAAGAATAAGCAAATAAATATCTTTTGTTTTACGATAATTAATCTTCTTTAACAACCTTTATATATTCTTACCGTATATTCACTACAATAATGAAAATCGGATTAACTTTAAGCACAGGTGGTGCAAGAGGAATAGCACATTTAGCAGTCTTAAAAGCCTTAGAAAAAAACAACATTAATATTAGCATAGTTTCAGGTTCAAGTATGGGCTCGGTTGTTGGCGGGCTTTATTGTTTGGGTTACTCTGTTAGCGAATTAGAAAACTTTGTTAACTCACTAACAAAAAAGGATGCTAAAAAAATTCTTGACTTTACTTTACCAAAAGAAAGTTTGCTTAAAGGAGAAGGCGCAAAAGAATATTTGAAGTATCTTTTTAAGAACAGCACTTTCTCTGATTTAAAGATTCCATTTTACCCTATATCCACAGATTTGATTTCAGGTAAGCAAGTCATTATTACTGACGGTTATCTCTGGGAAGCAGTTTATGCAAGCAGCGCAATTCCAGGTTTCTTTAAACCCCTGAAAAGAAATAATATGATTTTAGTTGATGGCGGAGTTACAAACCCTTTGCCCGTTGACATTATTAGGCACAAAGCTGATTTTGTAATAGCCTCAAGGATTACACCAGAGTATGATAATCTTAAATTTTCAGAAAGGATTCTTTCTTTGTATTATATTTTAAGGTCTTTAGCAATCTTAGAAACATCTTTGTCAGAAAACATCTTGGAGAAAAGCCCTGCGGATTACATTTTTGATTTTAAGGGCATAATTCCATATCATGTTTTCTCTTTTGAAAAAGGAAAAGATATCTTAAAGGTAGCACAAGATTTTGTTGACCAGCATTTACCTGAGTTGTTATCTAAGCTTTAAACTTCAATCTTTCCTTAGATGAAAACAGCTCACTTTTATTCTTTGGATATTTTTTTTGTGATGGCTATATTCTTGTTTAAGTGGAAAATTAAACTCTATTTCTTCAATTATTCTAAATCCAAAATCTTTGCTTATTGCTTCCACAAATTGCTTAGTTGAGCTTTTATGGAAAGAATATATGTTGTCCGCAGAATTAAATGCTTTAATCAAGAATTCCTTGTCAGCATGTTTAGTTCTTGTACCAAATGGTGGATTTTGAATTACTGTGTCAACTTTTATGTCAACATCCTTAATATCAGACTCAATTATTTCAAAATCAAAATCACTAAAATTTGCTAAATTATGCTGTAAGACTTTTATGCTCTCTTTGTCTTTATCGATGAATGTTACCTTTTTAGCGCCGAGAAGCAGAGCACCAATCCCTAAGATTCCATTGCCACAACCGAAATCAGCGATTACTTTATTCCCGAGATCTCCATTCATTAAAGCTTTCCATAATACTGTGGCAGCAACTTCAGAATCCGTTGTGTATTGCTCAAGTTTAATTTTAGGATTCTCAAATCGTTTTAGTTTTGAGAGAATTATTGCGAGCTTTTTTTTGCTTAGTTGTGTATTCATTCCTTTAAAACTATTTCAAATTGCATTTTTATATGTTGTGTTTATCTAACATTCAACAAGGTGTGAAAAAAATTTTCACATACATCACTATTACGCAGAGTTTATAAAAGGAAGTCACAACCAAAATCTTCTAGATATAATATCTATATTTGATAAAAAATTATGAGGTGCATTGAAAAATGGCAATACTAAACGAAGAAATTAAAGGTCAAGTTAAGGAAATGCTTTCAAATATGGATGATACTGTGAAAATAACTTTAGTTAAGAAAGCAAGCCCTTATCTTGCAGATATTGAAGGTTTAATTGACGAGATTGCTCCACTTTCAGACAAGATTGAATTAGAAAAAGTTGAGTTTAATGAAGAGGCTAAACAAAAGTTTGGCATAGAACAAGGCCCAGCTTTAGTTATCTCCTCAGATAATGTTAAAGGTAATATAGCTTATCTTGGCTTACCAAGTGGTTATGAGTTTGGTGCTTTCATTGAAGCAATAAGATTAGCAGGAAGCAAGAATGTTGATATTGATAAAAAGTTGCAGCAGTTTGTTGATGATGTAGAGAATGCAAATAAAGACATTTTATTAGAGATCTTTGTGACACCTGCTTGCCCTCACTGTCCAACATCTGCTTATGTTGGGTATAAATTAGCTAGAGTCTGCAGCAGAGTTACCACTTTTGTTTATGAAGCAACAGAATTCCCTGAATTATCTAATCATTATAATGTCTCAGGAGTGCCGCATACTGTAATTAACAAAGGTGAGGGAGAATACATTGGCGGTTATCCAGAGCCTCACGCAATTGATCAGATAAGACAGGTTATTGGCTTGTAAAGGTAATTAATTTTTTATTTCTTTATTTTTGTTTTTATTATAAAAAATTAGAGAAAAACAAAAAAATCTAAATCTTAGAGATTTTAATAACCAAATCAATCATTCTGTTGCTATACCCAAACTCATTATCATACCAAGTTACAATCTTAACCATATCTCCATTTACCATCGTTGCTTGTGCGTCAACAATTGTTGAATGTTTATTGTTTATGATGTCTGAAGAAACAATCGGATCATAAGCTATATCTAATATTCCTTTCATCTCATTATTCTTGTATCTTTCGAACAAGTTTAATATTTCTTCTTTGCTCGTTTGCCTGCTTAAAACTGCGACAAAATCTGTGACAGAACCATCAATTGTTGGCACTCTAAATGCTAACCCATCTAACTTTCCTTGAAGCTCCGGAATTACTTTGGTTACAGCTATAGCAGCTCCTGTGGTTGTTGGCACAATGTTATGAGCTGCACTTCTTCCTCTTCTGAAATCTTTATGAGGAGCATCAACCAGCCTTTGGTCTGCAGTATATGAGTGCACTGTTGTCATAAAACCTTTAACAATGCCAATGTTTTCATGTAAAATTTTAACAATTGGCGCTAGACTGTTAGTTGTACATGAGGCATTTGAGATGTAAATATCTTCAGGAGTTATTTCATTATCATTAACGCCAACGACAATTGTTTTTATTCCATCAGATTTAGGAGGTGCTGAGAGGATAACCTTTTTAGCTCCAGCACGAATATGCTTCTCAAGGTCTTCCCTTTTCCTGAAAATTCCTGTACATTCTAATACAACATCAACGTTTAGCTCTTTCCAAGGCAACTTTTCAGGGTCTCTCTCAGAGGTTACTTTAATCTCTTTCCCGTTAACAACTAGAGCATTTTCTTTTGCAGAAACCTCTCCGTTAAAGATTCCGTGCGCAGAATCATACTTTAAAAGATATGCTAAATTTTGAGGCTCAGTTAAATCATTAATGCATACAAACTCAATTTCAGGATTATTTATCCCAGCCCTAAAAATCATCCTACCTATTCTTCCAAAACCATTTATTGCAACTCTTACCATTTTATCACCTAACTAGCATTAATGAATTTCATTTTAAGAAGTTTATTAATTTTATGGAGTTTATTATTTTTAGGATTGATTTTTGTTTTCCTTGGGTTCTCTTAGATTGTGTTGTCTGACACCTTTTAAAATAGAGATAAATTTAAAAATGCAACATGTCCAAAAATAATAGATGTTTAATAGGGCTATTATTAAAAATTTTGAAATTCCTTCAAAAAACAAATTAAAAACCAAGAACTACTTAGTCAACTTTGGTTTGATTGTTGTCGCCTTCTTAATCATTCTAAGTTCTTTAATTTATTTCTCCTACGCTGTTTTTGATGATAAAATAAGTTATCCAGAAAATTTAACTGATGAAACCTCCCTTCATAAATACATCATTGAATTGGATGAAGAACCACTAATAGCTCTTTATCACAACAAGAGTCAGATTCCACAACGAGCTAAAGAATTTCATCTAAAGAACTTTGACCCAAATTCGCATGCTGTGACCTTCCAATTAATTCAGGATAAAGCTAGCAAAATCAAACAGAAACAAGATGAAATTCTTTCTCAAATTCTTTCCATAAGGGAGAAGAACCAAAAAAACTTGAAGGTTTCTTTATTAAATTCAAAAAATAAGGTAAAGCGATTTTCAAAAGTTTTCAGCGGTTTAGCTTTAGAGTTAACTCCTGAGGAGGTTGAAGAAATAAAGAGTTTACCTTATGTTAAATCTGTTGAACCAGACATTACGCTTAAATTTTATGTTCCAACAATTCCACATACGAATCCTGTTTCATTTTCATTAGAGAATCAAACCTCTTTTTCAAACTTAAATCTTTTATCTGAAACCTTAAATTACACAGGTAAGGGAATTAAAGTAGCTATTATTGATTCAGGTGTTGATTATACTCATCCGGATTTAGGTGGTTGTACTCTAGAACAGATTCTAGCTAAAAATTGTTCTAAGATTATAGATGTTTATGATTTCGGTGAAGATGATTTTGATCCTATGGACGACTTTGGCCACGGAACCCACTGTGCAGGTATAATTGCCGCAAATGGCACACTTAAAGGAGTAGCACCTGATGCTCAATTAATGGTTTACAAGGTTTCTTATATAGTTTCTATCAACGGCGGTTTAATTAGGCTCTTCTTTCTTCCAGTTTCCGCAATAATTAATGCACTTGAAGAATCTTTAGACCCAAATGATGATTTGGATTTCTCAGATAGAGCAGATGTTATCTCATTAAGTTTAGGCGCTGCTGGAGGTGAAGCTAATGATTATTTGAGCAGGATTCTTGATAATCTAGTTAAAGCAGGAATCTTTGTATCTGCAGCAGCAGGAAATGATGGCAATCAGCAGTATATTGTTTCTGATCCTTCAACATCAAGGGAAGCTGTTTCTGTAGCAGCTTATAATTCTTCAAGTGGTAAAATTGCTAGCTTTAGTAGTGGAGGTCCTGCATTGGTCTGGCAGTACGGTTCCGATATTACTCCTGTTGGAAGTTTTATATTTAAGCCAGAGATTGCTGCTCCAGGAGTTGATATCAATTCAACTGCAGCCAGAGGTATCTGTGATCTTTGTGACCCTTCAGGTTATACTGTTTTGTCCGGGACAAGTATGGCAACTCCTTATATAAGTGGAGTGGCAGCCTTGATCCTAGAGCGAAGTAATAGAGAAAATCTTTCTCTTACTCCTAGAGATGTTAAGTCATTAATACTTAGCTATGCAAAAGACTTAGGCGAACCGCTTTGGCTTCAGGGTACAGGTTTAGTTAACATATCCTCGAGCTTAAATGGAAAAATCGTCTTTGATCCGCCAGTTATTAATTTTGAGGATTTAAGCATCGCATACTATTCCAAAAAGAATCTTCGCATCAGAAACTTAGATAATAAGACTCACACCCTTCACTTTAACCTAAGTTCTTTAGGTGACTATTCTGATTATTTTATCATAAGCAATCAAACCATAACAATAAATCCACAAGAGACCGTTAATGTGACCTTATCTTTAAATAGCAGTAAGACTATGTCTAACTTGGATTTATTGGGTTTAATTAAAGTAGAAGATAGCACTTTGGATGATTCAAAAACTCTAAGCCTTCCGCTTTCTGCTTATCTTTTTGCCTATTACCAAATGAATAATATGTTGGGTATAAAAATTGTTTCGGATAATTTGACTTGTGACCAAATAAAACAAAACTCAGATTTTAAGCTTGCAATCCTGGCAAAGAATCAAAATTACATGCCTAATTATCAGCTTCTTAACATAAGCAGTTCGGATTTGGATGAAAATTGCTCCTTGAACACAAGCTTTTTAGATTCCCTGAAGGTTGATTTTTCAGCAGTCCTATTTGGATATGTTAAATATAACAACACTTTAGATTATTACCTCATTCCACAAGATTTAATATATCCAACGGACAAATCCTACGTTTTACTGACTTTCAATCTTTCAGACGTTAAAAGAAATAAAGTACCTATGTCCTTTGATAATTCTAGTGTTTTTTTAAGAAGGGCTTTGCTCAATTTAGTTTCTAAAAATTCAACCTCACCATATGATATGCATTATAATTATTTTGATGTAAATTATGAAGCACAATACATCTACGATTATCCTATTCCTATTAACGATGAAACAGTTTACTTTAATCAAAGAGATTATGACATAGGTGACCACAACTACAACCTAAGCTTAGAACTTTGGTTTGAATGGATAAAGCCAAAAACTAATTTGACAATAAGTGAAGCAATAACGCAAAGTAGGCAAAACATAAATTATGATGTTTATATTTATAAGAAAAGATTTGTCAATACAGTAAATCAAGATATTTTCCCAATAGACACATCTAATAGAGAAGAATATTACATAACCCAAAAAATTCCTTTTGACTTGGCTAAAGATTATAGAGCTTATAGAAATATTGTTTATGTTAACGAATATGGGATCTTAAGGCCTGAACCAATCAAGGATTTCCTAACAGCAGGTTCTTATAGAATTGTTGAATTTGAACCTACAAGTAAAGCATCTTTTGCAGTAGTTAACGAATATAATGTTAGAAATGGAACTGTCCTTAAAGAGATTTATGCAAAAGAATATGGTACCTTCTATAAAGGATTTTCAGATTATTCTATAATCACTTCCGACCAAAGAATCAGTTTCAAGAATAATGTAACCTTAGGTTCACTGATTTTTTCAATTCTGCCAATGTCTCGTTTCCTAGATTCTTTAGAAGATACTTCCGGCTCTTTTCTTGTAAGTCCTGACGGATCGCATTTACTACTTTATGACTTCGATATTTATGTGAAAAACTCAAATTATGATACTCTGTTTTATTATGGAGCTGTAAATGAATTTTTATATTCCAATGCAAAATATTATTATCCTGAAGACTTTTTCTTGATTCCATTATCAAATTACAAAGATGTTGACAATCAAAATCTTTTCGAGCTGACTTACTCCTTATATAATTTAAGCATTTTTAATTCTGTTAATGTTAGTTTGATTTTCAATCCTAGTATCTGCCCAGAATTTCCTGATGTAGAAAACCTAACTTTTTCAAGAGAAGATGATATTCTTAACATATCTTTTGATTACTATATTTTAAATTCACACACTGTTGCCTTATCGCAATTAATGAATAATGGAACCGAAATAATAAAGAATCCATTAAACTTAACCTGCTTTGCTCGTGATACTGACCTTTATACATGTTATTCTGAAATAAATCTTTCTGAACAGAATTTAGCTTCAGTTAATATAAGCCTGTTTATTAAAAATAACGCCTGCTATAATTCACAGGAGATAAATATTTCTCCATTTTATATTGAAGAAATTCCTAGATATGTTAACCTTTCTAATAAAGCAGTTCATACTGATGAACTAAATAATATAAGCTTTAATGTTTCAACAGAAGATGGTGTTCTTCTTAAGAACTTCCCTGTTAAAATCTTCATTAATGATAGTTTTATATCCGAAGTAATTGCCAGTGAAAATACAACTTTTGTATTGAACCTTTCTGAGTATTCTTCGTTGCCTTTTATTGATTTAACCTTCTATTCTCCAGAGAATTATCCTTATTTGGAACTTAATGAAACTGTAAGGTATTATCTTGACTTCATATTTTTCTCTCCTAATAAAAATTTGATTGCAGATAATAGTTTCACAATTAATTTGAGTTCAAAAAGAGCAGATGTTTGTGAATATAATCTTACTTACTTAGATAATTCCTCATTGAGTTCTTCTGGTCAGTTGATAAAGAATGGAACCTTCTTTTATAAGACAATTAACCTAGACAGTGAAGGCGATTATTACCTGAATGTAACCTGTACAAATAGCTCTAATATTACTGTGGGTTTTGTTGAAAGAACATTCACTGTAGATTATTTGCCGCCTAGTTATCAAATGATCTTGCATAATAATTTAACTGCGGGGAATAGAACACCAATTTCAATTTTTATAAATGAACCAAATCTTAAGTCCATGTTGTTTTTTATTGAAGACCCTTTAGGTAATGTTGTTTTTTCACTAAATGGAATTTCTAAAGTGTGTAACTTCTCATTTATTCCTTGGGAGATAGGCAATTATAGTTTTACAATCAATATAAGTGATATAGCTAATCATGTGACCTATGCAAAAGAAGTTTATTCTTCAAAAGAACCAGAGAATGTTAGTATAATTTTGAATGTTTCCACAGAGAATCTAACAATTGTTATCGAAGAATTAAATGAGTCCATTAACACTTCTTTGAATTCTTCGTTTAATACTACTGTTCCTAAACCTGAGAATGTCACTCTAATCATTAAAGAGAATGATACTCCTCACGCTAAACTCATAATCGAGAATGTAAGTCTTGCTAATTTAAATTTGTCTCTAGATTTTGTTAAAAATGCTTCAGAAAATTCTGTAATAAAAAAGATTGTTGGGGTAAAAACTATAATCCCAAAACTAAAATCCAAGCTGATTTTCAACCTTTCAGATATTAATGCCAACTTAGACAAGATTGTTCCATTTAAATGCTATGATTGGGATATGATAAACCATTCTTGTCAAGGTGCCTGGGAAGAGTATAACAATTATACGAAAGATCTAACAAAAAAAATCATATTGATTAATGTTAGTTCTTTCTCAGCATATTCTGTTGGAGAAGAATATTATTGTGGGGATTCTACATGTGATCCTGATGAAACCTGTGATTCTTGTCCACAAGATTGCGGAAGTTGTCCTGTAGTTCAGCCGCCAAGCGTAGGTGGCGGAGGCGGTGGTAGCAGTATTCCAAGTAAACAAGAAGTAAGCTTTACTTGCGATTATCAACAAGAATTGAGGTACACAGATTTATTATATCACTCATTAGATGAACGCTTTACAAATCTTTCAAACTTAAGCTCGTTTTATATTAATTCCCATAATGTGCAAGAGCTTTTCAACAGATTAGTACTCTGTTTTAATGAAATCGCTGAATTAGGTGCCTTGAATGAAGAAATGTTGAATCTAATTAATCTAACGAATCTTTCAAGTCAGGAGAATGCAACTTTCTTAATGTATAATCTTTCAGCATATCTTAAAGATAGCAGAGGGAATTATGAACAAACTGATGAATTAAATTTAACCTTGAATTTCCGATTTAATTGTCCAAGCAATTACTGCATGTTTGAGTTTGATATTTTTGAACAGGATAATGTTTCTAAAACAATTATACGGAATTGCTCACAAGAACACTGCACAATTAACATAACCTCTCCTTTAGGCCTTGTTTTAATCAAATCTATTGTTAAAGAACAACAAATAATCGATAATTCTTTAACAAGCTATAATGCAAGCACCAATGTTTCAAAAACCAATCTAACTCAGGAAGCTAATATCAATGATAACACTAATCAACAAAAGTCGAGTTTAATGTTTATCGAATCCCCTAAGGCTAACCAAAAGTTTTTCATATCAAAGTTCTTTGTCAAAGTTTTTGATAGTATCAGACGTGGAATATATTTACTTTCCCAAAATCTTGCTCATCCGATTATTATAACAATACTGTCGTTGTTAATAGTTGCTTTATTCTTGTTACTGACTTTGGGCCCTATTTTAATCAAGAAAAACAACGCAAAACTTTATTTAAAATTAAACGAGGAAATCACTAAATTCGAACAGGACCTCAAGCTTAATAATTTTGTGCCTTCAGAAGATGTGTTGCTTCGCATGAGCTACCTTGAAGATGTAATCAAAAAGAAAAATTTCAAAGATTTAGAAAGGCGTTTAGATTTTCTGCTAAAGAAAGCAAAGCTTATACAAGAAAAATAAATTGTATAACAACAAAGGATTCAGAATTTTATAAGTTTATTGAACTAGTTCTAGTTAGGGTTACTATTGTGTGGTAACAAACCGAAAAATATATATAGTACTATATTCCTTTCACATATATAATGCAAGAGCCAAACTTTAATCAGGAACAATTTAACCAAAAGGCTGAGATAAAAGAACACCTTGAAGGGCTAGTCAGGCTTGTGGCAGATGTTTTCCTTCAAGGAGTAATGTATGAGAACTATGTCCACAAAGTTATGGGTATCCTACAAAAAGATTATAATATTACAACCTATAAGTTCTTAACTTGTGAGGACGAAAGTGCTTTAATTACAGAAAATGCGCTGACTTTCTTAAAGCAATGTGACCTAAACTTCAAGTCGTGCAGAGAAAAATATTCAAACTCAGACAGAAATCTAATCGGACCGCGCATTGATTTAGTTGAGATACGAGAAAAATATAGTAATCAAGGCATAGATGTTTTGTTAGATGGAGCCGTTCCAATTGTTGGTAAAGATTCGGAGTTACATTTAGTACGAAAAACTGGAGTAGATGACTTTTATCAAGCTTTGAAGGATTTGCTTAATCCTAAATATGGACCACTTAGTGAAGACTATCCATAAATAAAAATCAACTATTTTTATTTTAATTAACTTTTTAAATAATGGTTCTATTTTAGTTTTTAATGTTGTATAACACGAAGAGGGTAAGCACAGGTATTACTTTCTTAGATGAGATGTTGAATGGCGGTTACGAAACCGATACTTTAACTACTATTTATGGTCCTGCAGGGTCTGGTAAAACAAACATCTGTATGATTTTTGCGAATTCTGTTGCTAAAAAAGGTAAGGTAATTTACATAGATACAGAAAAAGGATTCAGCCTTGAAAGATTATCTCAGATAAATCCGCACTATGAACAGATTATTCAGAACATTATCTTCTTAACTCCTAAGGACTTTGCAGACCAACAGAAAGCAATAGAACTCTTAGATGAACTGGTTTCACAAGGTGCAGACGCAATTATCTTTGATTCGATAGCTTTGCTTTATCGTTTGGAACTTGGTAAATCTAAGTATGTTTATGAAACAAACAGATCTTTAGGTGTTCAAATACAAAAATTATCAAACCTTGCGAACGAACATAATATCCCAATTTTATTAACCACTCAGGTTTACTCTGATTTTAGCAAAGAAAACGAATATAAGCTAATCGGTGGAGATTTACTTTCACACATCTCAAAAACAATCCTTGAGGTCGGTTTCCCCAAGGTAAGGAAACCTAATGTAAGATACCTGCGTTTGGTTAAACACAGAAGTTTGCCTGAGCGCAAGCAATATTTTATGATTACTGATAAAGGCGTTTTTAGATATAAGAGGGAGAAAAAATGAGATGTCCTTTCTGTGGTAGTGATAATACTTTAGTTGTGGATAGTCGTGAAATAGAAAATGGTTATGCAATTAGACGTAGGAGACTTTGCGAAGATTGCAAACGCAGATTTACTACCTATGAAAAATTTAGAATTATTGTTGTTAAGAAAGATGGTCGTGAGGAATTTTTTGACAGGAACAAAATCATTAATGGATTGAAGAATGCTTTTAAAAAAGGTACTATCTCAATTTCAAAAATAAACCGTATTGCAGACAATATTGAATCAGATATTAAAGAGGAAGGCATAACAAGAATCTCCAGTTCAGATATTGGTTTAAGAATATTAAAATATCTAAAAAATATTGATGAAGTCGCTTATGTAAGGTTTGCTTCAGTATATTTTGATTTTAGAAATCTTGAAGAATTCAAGAAGATATTTGAGGACTTAAGCGCAAAAAGTACAAAAAGGAATACAAAAAAGCGAGGTAAGAGATAAACATGAGAATAACTATTTCAGGAGTGCCGGGTTCTGGAAAGACTGTTGTTTCGAAGCTGTTAGCAAAGAAACTAGGCTATGATTACTTTAGCATGGGCAGCATTTTGAGAGAGCTTGCTAAAAAAAAGAATATGGACATTGTTGAATTGTCTTTGTTGGCTGAGAAAGATAAAAACATTGATATTGAATTGGACAATATGCAGAAAGAATACTCTAAAAAGGACAATTTTGTTATGGATTCTAGATTAGGATTTTATTTTATTCCTGATTCTGTTAAGGTATTCCTTACCTGTCCTGTTGAAACCGCAGCCAAAAGGATCTTGAATGATGACAGGGATAGTGAGAAATACAAGGATTTTGATGAAGCAATCAATAAGATTAAACTTAGAAGGCAATCTGAAAAGAAGCGTTATCTAAACGCTTATGATATAGATTACACTGACCCAAAGCATTATGATTTACTTATAGATACCTCTGATAAGAGTGTTGAAGATATAGTTAATATCATACTTTCATTTTTGAGAGAACATTTCAATTTAATTTCAAATAACGAAAAGTGAGTTTTATGGAGTACATCGCTGACGACGGAACAAGAATTATTCCAAAGAAGAACTTTGAGGAGCATTTCAGAAAAGTGTTCGATAACGAATTTGATACATTTATGCGTTATTCAATTACATTCTTGCGCAGAGCTATAAGAGTGAATTCTCTAAAAATTAGCGTTGAAGAACTTAAACCTAGATTGGAAGCAAAAGGTTTTTCTTTAACTCAAATCCCCTGGTGTAATGAAGGATTCTGGATAGAACATAAAGACGGAAGACGAGATTTGGGTAACCTGGTAGAACATCAGTTAGGCTATTTCTATGTTCAGGAAGCAGCCAGCATGATACCTCCAATTGTTCTCGATCCAAAACCTGGAGAATTGGTTTTAGATTTGGCAGCATCTCCAGGTTCTAAGACAACCCAAATGGCAGCCATGATGAACAATGAAGGTTTAATCATAGCAAACGATTATAAGTCGCAAAGGTTAGTTATGCTGGGCTTAAACCTTCAGAGATGCGGTGTTACAAATACATTAGTTACTTTGATGGATGGTAGAAACTTTAAAGGAATTCTTTTTGATAAGATACTCCTTGATGCGCCATGCTCAGCCTCAGGAGCTTTAAGGAAAAGCCTAAGGACTTTTAAGACATGGAACCCTAACTCAGTAAAAAGCCTGTCAAAAACCCAAAAACAGTTAATCACTGTTGCTTTTAACCTGCTTAAACCTGATGGAATTATGATTTATTCAACTTGTTCTGTTGATCCAGAAGAGAATGAAGAAGTAGTATCCTATCTTCTTGAGAATAATCCTGATGCAGACCTTTTAGATATTGAACTGAACATTGTTAGGTCAGAGCCTTTTAGAGAGTTTAATGGGAAAACCTTTGATGAAAGAGTTTCAAAGACATTAAGAATACATCCACAGGACAATGATACTGAAGGTTTCTTTGTGGCAAAAATTATTAAGAAAGCTTAATTAAGTAATCAAAACAACTTTTAAGTTCTATTCACAAATTTTAGAATATGTTTGATAAAAATAGAGAAAATTTTAAAAAGAATGATGATTGCACCTTTATTAGCGAGGTGGGGCAGCCAGGAGTGCCCATCGGGCTCATAACCCGAAGGTCAGAGGTTCAAATCCTCTCCTCGCTATCAATATTTATTTTTAATTCTGTCATTCCAATTTTCTTGTTACATTTTTTGGTTATCTTTTTTAATAAGGTCCGGCTAATATAAAATCAAACTGAAGTCAGGATAATCTTTTTAAATCATAACTCCAAAGAATATTTTATCTTAAAAATGACTAGAAACAAAGGAAAGTCGCCTGATAACGATAGCAAACATGGGAAAAATCTCATGGCTTTAGCATGGAACAGCTTCTTTACAGACGTTAGCAGCGAGATGGTTATCCCTTTATTTCCAATTTTTCTAACTTCTTTAGGGGCAACAAGCACTTTCTTAGGTTTTGTCGAAGGTTTAGCTGAATTTTTTGCCAAAGCCCTGCCTTTAATCATAGGTTATCTTATTGAAAAAACAAAAAAAGTGAAGATTTTTGCAGTTATTGGTTATTTTGTTTCTAATATAACTAAACCACTCTTAGCTTTTGTGTATCATCCAATTTATGCAGCTTTGATTCGCTGGGCTGATAGAATCGGCAAAGGCATAAGAGGTACTCCAAGAGATTTGCTGATTAGTTTAGATGTAAAAGATAAAAAGAAAGGCAAATATTTTACTTTCCAGAAGCAATTTGATAAAGCCGGAGCAATTATTGGAGCTTTAATTTCTCTAATACTTCTAAACTTATTTCATGTTAGCTTACGAATGATCTTTTTAATTTCCGTAATCCCAGCATTATTTTCAATTTATTTGCTTAGCTCAAAAATAAAAGAACCAAAAAGGATTAAGTTTGAAAACCCGAAAATTGATTTAAAGATTTTTATTAGATATCCAAAGGTATATTTTAGTATAAGCATAATGGGCTTTTTATTAATAAGTTATGGCTTGTTCTTCGCAAAGTTCTTGTCTTATTCTTCAGCTCCTTTTGCATATATGCTGCTTAATTTCTCTGGACTTTTAGCGCTTCATTTCTTACGGAATCTTTCAGATAAGATATCAAAAAAAGTGCAGATTAAATGGCTACTGCTAATATTCTTCTTGTTTTATCTGGGTTTCAGTTTTGTTAATAATTTCTATTTAGCTCTGTTGTTTATCTTTTTTTATGGTGCATTACTTAACTATTCACAGATTCTTCTTATTTCAAGAGCTGCGGAAGTTAAAGAGCATAGAGCCATAATCCTCGGCTTAACTTACCTTACTTTAGGTATATTCTCCATCTTTGGAAATTCATTCTTTGGTTTCTTGATGGATACTTTAGGATTCTCTCAAACAAGCTTTATTTTTGCATTAATCAGCCTTGGCAGTTTCTTTTTAATCTAAAATTAACTATTTAGTCAAGAAATCTGTTAAAAACGCCAGGGCTGGGATTTGAACCCAGGCTCCCGAAAGGGACCAGCTCTCCAGGCTGGCGCACTACCAGGCTATGCGACCCTGGCTTAGTTCTTGAAGTAAAAGGTCTTATTTATAAGATTTTCCGTTATTATCTTGAGAAGTAGAAAAAGATAGTTGAAAAAAATTAATCAACAAATTCTATGCCTAAGTCTTCAGCCAAGTCATTCATTAATCTTTCATCGATTTCTTTTTGCGAAATTATTTGAGATGAACGGACTCCTGTGATTATTACCATTACCCTAATACTTTTATCTAAGTCATCATAAATCTGAGCTCCCCAGATTAGCTTGGCATCCTCATCTAATTTGTCAGAAATAACTTGAACAACTTGTTTAGCCTCTTCTAATGTTAAATCTTGACCACCACTAATGTTAACTAAAGCTCCTGTAGCTCCATTAATATCAACGTCGATCAATGGATTGTTCACTGCTTTTTCAACTGCCTCTAGGGCTCTATTTTCACTGTCTGATTCACCAACACCAATTAATGCAACACCGCCATCATTCATTACAGCTTTTATATCGGCAAAATCTAGATTGACTAAACCAGGTCTTGTTACCATTTCAGCAATTCCTTTAACAGCATTGGTTAATATCTCGTCAGCGACCTTAAAAGCAACATGTAATGGAAGATTAGGTACTAATTGCAATAGTTTGTCATTTGGGATTAGAATTAAGGTATCTACGCTTTTTCTTAATCTTTGCAAGCCATAAATTGCATTTTGGTATCTTACATTACCTTCAACTTCAAAAGGCAAGGTCGCAACCCCTATGGTTAAACTTCCTTGTTTTTTGGCAAGTTCTGCAACTATTGGAGCAGCTCCTGTACCAGTACCGCCACCCAAACCGCAGGTTATGAAAACCATGTCTGCATTCTTTAAAGCTTCTCTTATATCGTTTTCATTTTCTTTAGCAGCTTCTTCACCAATTTTTGGATTAGAGCCAGCACCATGGCCTTTGGTTAAATCTTTCCCAATGAGTATTTTGACATCAGAATTAGTGTACAATAAATCTTGGGCGTCTGTATTTATAGCAATGGTTTCTATACCTAGAACACCAACCTCGCTAATCCTATTTAGAGTATTGTTTCCGGCACCGCCAACACCTACAACCTTTATTGTAGCTTTCTGTTGGTTTAATAGCTTTTCAAGTTCTTTATCTAATGGATTTTCTTTTTTATTGAACTTTTGTTCAGAACCATTACCTTGAGCTTTATCATAATTAACCCTTTCCATTGCAGCATTTACAAATGAATCCATTCTTTCCCCCTCAAAACCTTATGTGAGAAATCTAATAAATCCTAATTTAAAAACTTTTTTATTTTGATCTTACTTTTTATTCTAATTATCTTTTATCTTTCAATACTTTAAATATTCCCAATTTTCTCAATTAAAATAAGATTTCTTTATTTTTATGAGATTTTGTTATAAATAGCTTTAAAAAGATAATTTGCTTTTTTTAATAGAGGTGATAGAATGAATGAAACTATAAAGAATCTAGTAAAGGCTTTTATAGGAGAGAGCCAAGCAAGGAATAGATATACTTTTTATGCCAAGATAGCCAAAAAAGAAGGCTTAGAGAAAATATCGCAGATCTTTTTGCTGACTGCAGAGAATGAGAAGGAACATGCCAAATCGCTCTTTGATTTAATTCAGGGATTAAAGAAGAAACATAATTTGGATATTGATGAGATTAATGTTGAAGCTTCAGCGCCATTAACTTTAGGAAACACAATAGATAATCTTAAAGCAGCAATCACTGGAGAATATTATGAGAATTCTCAGATGTATCCAGAATTTGCAGATATTGCTGAGAATGAAGGCTTGATAGAGATAGCTAACCAGTTAAGAGCAATAGCAGTTGCAGAAAAGCATCATGAAGAACGATTCAAAAAATTGTTGACACAACTTGAAAATAATACTTTGTATAAGAAAGAAAAGAAGGTTTACTGGGTTTGCATGGAATGTGGTTATATTCATGAAGGAGAAGAACCTCCCGAAGAATGCCCTTCTTGCAAGCATCCTAAAGAATACTTTGAATTAATGTGTGA
>CAYQFL010000016.1:0-15315 GCA_964416905.1 uncultured Methanosarcinales archaeon
AAAAATAAAAAAATTAACAGCTTCCTCCAGAAGAAGCTGTATTTGTTGAACTTTCTATTGTTTCATCACACTCTGCTGGTCTTTCACTAGCATCAAACAATGCGCATAATGCATCCTTTATGGCATTAGCATCTCTGCTTCCGGAATAAGTTGCTCCATTTATCAAAAATGTCGGAGATGCCAAAGGTGGAACCAAGCTAGTGCCCCTCAAAGTATATAACTGGTTGTTCAAATCAGATTGTTCTTTAGCAATCTCAAGCTTTCTGTCATTGAAACATTGTTCAATCTGGTTAATTTCGTCTGATGTAAATCCTGCGTTCTCTGCAGCACCTTTCCAACAGCTGTCTACGTTACTTGAGCTACATTCCTTGTTAGCTTGCAACACAAAGTCAAAGAACTTCCTCATTCCAAATAATTCTAAAGCACAAAGTTCTCTTACATCCTGGTTAGCTTCCTGAGTTCCATGCAAGGAAGACAATGTTGTGCCCTTAACGTCTAAAATATAGTGTGGGACGATTTCAACTTTGTCGCCCAATAAGGAATAAACTTTCTCTGCAGCTTCTTCCGCTGGATTTCCATAAGGACAGAAAGCCATGACAAAATAATCTAATCTAGGCTTATCAGAGCTGTAGTTTAATGCTTCTAAGTTATGATCAGCATAATTCTCTAATAAATCAAGATACTCTTGTCTCTTTTCAGGGTCTGCTGGCCAAGTAGAACCTATTGCTTGGTCTGTCAACAAATACTTATCTTCAACATGTACAAAGAATCTTGAAAGACCCTGTGTCTGCCAGGCATTGGTCTTGGTAATGTTTTCACTAAAGATGTATGCTGGCAAGTGTTCAATCTTATACTTCTCAATCAATTCCTTACCTTCATCACTGTCCGCTTCAACTTCTTTAACAACTAAATTTGGGAAATATCTTTTGTTAACAGACATTATCGAAGAAGTGTCACAAATTGTACATTCATCATCATTAACAACAATCAACTCAACTCTTGCATCCTCAGTATAAACACACTCAGCATTTTCTGTGCCAGGATTCTCACATTTTGCAATCATGCCTTCTTTTACTGGGCAATCAGAATCTGCTGCACATGCTGGCAATTCTTGACAGACTTCTGAATCTTTCAAGGAATCAAGATTACAAAGTACCTTCATCATACTTACAGCACTTCTTGCACCCCTGTAAGGTTCACCATTAACAAAGATTGTTGGAGAACCGCTAACACCATTCTTCTGATCAAGTTCATATTGTTCCTTAACTAAATCAAGACCTTCCTTATCTTGACAATCCTTTATCTTATCGACATCTAAGTTCAAATCCTTAGCTACACCTTCCCAGCAGGTATCAGCATTTCCAGAATTACATTTCTCGTTCATAGCTGTTGCAAACTTAAACCAATCGTCTATTCCAAAGTACTTCTCAACACACATCTCTCTAATGTCTTGATGCAACTCTTGAATTCCATGCATCGAACAATAGGTTTTTCCATCACTTTCATCTGTTATACAGTAATCTGAAGTGCCACCACCATAGTTTGTATAAATTACATACCTTGGCTTAAAGGCAACATCATCTTTCATATCCTTATAAACGTCATAAATGAATTCTTCTGCTTGGTTTCCATAAGGACAATACGACATCACATAGAAATCAACTTGGGCTTTCTTATCAGCATCGGAATCAACATTTCCTAGGTTATCAAATATTCCTGTTTCGGTATCTACAGATCCAGAACCTGTGTTCGTTTTAGCAGGGTTATAAACTAATAGAAATATAAGAATCGCTAATTCTATCAAAGAAACAATCGCCCAAACGTTCAATTTTCTCTTTTTATGCACCTTTTTTGCAGATTTATGTTCAACACTTTTATATTCATGAGACTTATGCTCAGCATGATGTTTTTCACTATGTTCTTTCTTTTCTGCATGCTCTTGATGTTTTGCGTGGTGCTCAGTATGATGTTCTTTCTTTTCTGCGTGCTTGACATGCTCGCCAGAATGCTCTTTTTTATGTTCACTCTTTTTAGCAGATTTTTCCTTAAGAAGCTTTGATTTATACTTTATCTTTGGTTTCTTTTTTTCAACCATCTTATCACCCACCTCTTATGAGGTAACTCCTAGGATTAAAGGAGAGTAAATGCAAGTTTATACACAAGCATTGAAAAATTGTTCTAACTCGGAATCAAAATTTTCAGTAATGCTTTGACCATTGTTTAAGCAAATTACCTCTGGGATGTAACCTTGATAAACTTCGGATAAACACTCTTTTATAAGAGATATAGTCGTGTCATCAGGGGTCCCAATATACACTTTGTCAGTTCTACCCTGGAAAAAAGACTCAAAAGAATCACATTGGTCGCAAATAACAAAAAAATCTACATCTTTAGCTATCTTCTTTTCAACGCACGCTTTCAAATCTGCTGCGTTTACTTCAGGTTCATTTACCGTATCTTCTTGAACTATTTGTTCCTCTGTAACGGTTGTAGTCTCAACAGCATTATTTAATTCTTGTTCTTCTTCAGAATCAGAATCTGGAGCAATAACTGTATCTAAATCCAGGTTTTCCTCTTGGTCTAAATTGTTATCCGTAATATCAACTAAAATCTTAACATCAGCCTCAGCCTTAAGTTCATCCACTTTCTGCTGAACGAAATCAATTCTTTTTTGCGCTAACAATGCTTCTTTTATACTTTCTTTAACAGATTCATTAACAGCATCTTCAGAACCAAAGTATTGTTCAATAAATTGGTTTACCTCTTCATCATCAATTTGAACTTGATTAAAGTAGTATTGTTCAAACAACTTTTGAATATATATCTGTTCTTTTAATAGATTCTCAAACACTTTCCTGTTTAAACCTAAAGAATCTAAGGTTTTTTTAAACTCCTCCTCGCCACCAAGTTGATCAATGTACTGTTGCAAATAAAATTGATACTCAGAATCATTTATAGTGATACCTAAAGATTTAGCTTTGGAAACCAAAACCTTCTGTTCCACAAGCAATTCCAGAACATCAGATTTCGTTATCCCTGGATTTGCAAACATAAGGCTGTTATAGGTTGCATTAAATTCGCTTTCAAGAATTTTTTCGCCATTAACTATTGCTATAACCCTTTCCCTCGAGAAATCAGGCATAAGATTGCTTAAGAAGTTACTTATTGATAAAGAAGCCGGACAAGAAGAAGGCAATATCTTAAACTTCATCTGAGCAACGATTATTATCAAAACCAACAAAACAAAAGTCAAGAGCTTGTAAAAATTAAATTTCCCTTTCATTCTCACATTACCATTCTTTAGTATTAACTAAAGTGTATTTAAAGCCAGCAAAAAATCAGTTATATAAAAATCTTTTGGAATTCAGTTAATACAATAATATGAAGATTAGGTTCTCAATTTTTAAAATTTATGGAATGAATTCTAGCAAAAAGAAGGTTTTACAAAAACTTAGCTTTATTAACAAAAAGAATATAAACCACGAAAAAACTTAGTTCAACAAACGATGAATGAGAATCATAAAACAACTAAATCTGAATCAGAGAATAAGAGAAAATTCGAATACTTAGATGATTTACCATCAGATGCAGGATTTATTGCTTATGGAAAAAGTATTAAAGAGTTGTTCGAAAACTCAGCATCGGCATTATTTTCGATAATTGCTGACATAAACAAAATCCAGCCAAAAAAACAAATTAAGATATTATTAAGCGCAAAGGATGTTGAAGAACTGCTTTATGCATTTTTATCACAAATCATTGCAGAATCGGAGATTAACGAGCTTTTTTTCTCCAAGGCAAAAGTAAAAATTTCTTTTGATGAAACTAAAAACGAATACCAATTAAAAGCTGAACTTCTTGGCGAAGAGCAATCTGAAGAAAAAGGAAGAAATTTAGTAAAAGCCATAACATTACATGATTTTTCAATAAAAAAAGAAAATAATGAATACGTCGCAAAAATTTATGTTGATTTATAGTATTTATCTGAGATTTAAATCTTAAATAGAAGAACAAAAGGTGAGAAACTGCAAAAAAAACCTGAAATCGAAATAATAAGAGGACCTGCTTTTGAAGAATTTGAGAATCAGAATTTAGATAGTGATATTTCAAACGAATTTGAGTATGAAGACAGCAAGAGCAGAGGATTCTTCGTTCGATTAATCTCAATTCTGATCGCGTTATCAATAATCCTGTTTTTTGTTATTCCATCATCTGTCTTTGAGCCAGAAAACAAGCCAGTAAGAATTCCTACAATAAACGAAATTAGAACTCTTGGTTTAATACCAGGCAATTTCTCTGAAATAAACGGAAGCTCAATTGAAAAATTGATATACTATAGAAGTCGTATTTCTCCTGAAATAAAAACAATTGCGAATTACATTGCAACCCAAGCATGTCCTTATACTGAAGGCAATAATGAGTTATGCCATGCAAAAGCCATATATTATTTTGTCAGGGATAACATAAAGTACGTTCCTGATCCATTAAAAACAGAATACATAGAATCTCCGGAGTTAATATTAAACTCAGAATCTGCGGACTGTGATGGCTTTAGTGTTTTGCTTGCATCTTTGTATACTCACATAGGCATAGAATCAAGGTATGTTTTAATAAAAAATCACATATTCACCCAGATAAAACTGAAAGAACCCTCAAAATACGCAGATAAAGACGGCTACATTTACTTAGATGCTACATGCAAAGAATGCGAATTCGGAGAATTACCAAACTCTGTGAAGATTGATTCAAAGACAATCATTTAGATAATTTTATTGACAAAAACAAGCGCAACTATACGACCCAAATCTATTCTTACAAACCATAAAATCTAAACTTAATTAATTTTTTAAATCAGGTACCTTTCCTTAAAGATATGATTACTTTTAAAGAAAAACCGGATAAAAGAGAAGATATCTTAAAAATACTCCATCCTGTCGTTAAAGAATGGTTTTTCTCAAAGTTCAAAGACTTTTCTTTACCACAAAGATATGGAATCCTGGAGGTGCATTCAAGAAACAACGTATTGATATCTGCACCAACAGGCGCAACTAAAACCTTAACCGCCTTCCTGTCAATCATAAACGAGCTTGTGGATTCGGCTGAGAAAGGAATTCTCGAAGACAAAATTTACGCCGTTTATGTTAGCCCACTAAGAGCTTTAAACTATGATATCGAATATAACCTTAAACAACCATTAAAAGAAATTGAAGAACTTTTCAAAAAGCATTCAAAGAAAAAACAAGAGATTAGAATTGCTACAAGAACTGGAGATACTTCCAGTTCAGAGAAAGCAAGCATGCTCAAAAAACCGCCTCATATTTTAATCACTACCCCTGAAAGTTTATCCATTATTTTAAGCTCTAAGAAGTTCAGAGAAAGGCTAACAAATGTAGAATGGCTAATCATAGATGAAATACATTCTCTTGCTGAAAACAAAAGAGGAACCATGCTTTCGTTAGCAGTAGAATTCTTAGACAGGTTAAACAATTATTCTATAACTCGCGTAGGTTTATCAGCTACAGTTGCTCCAATTGATAAAATCGCAGAATATCTCGTTGGTTATAAAGGCGATCAACCAAAGGATTGCAAGATAATTGATGTACAATTTATAAAACAACTCGATTTAAAAGTCATAAGCCCTGTGAAAGATTACATTTACACAGATTACAATACTCAACACAAACAGCTTTATCATCTTCTTCATGACATAATTCAAAAACACAAAACAACTTTGATATTCACAAACACGCGAGCCTCTACCGAAAGAGTTGTCGACACCTTAAAAACAATGTTCCCAAAACATTACACTGAGGAAACTATTGCAGCACACCACAGCTCGCTTTCAAAAGATATAAGGCTTGGTGTTGAAGACAGGTTAAGAAAAGGTTTACTCAAATGCGTTGTTTCCTCTACATCATTAGAACTAGGCATTGATATTGGTTATATCGATATTGTTATCTTATTATCAAGCCCTAAATCTGTTGCACGAGCTCTCCAAAGATGCGGTAGAAGCGGTCACCAGTTGCATAGCGTAACCAAAGGAAGATTAGTTACCTTAGACAGAGATGATTTGGTAGAGTGTTCCATTATATTAAAAGATGCTGTTGAGAAGAAAATTGACAAAGTTCATATCCCAACTAATGCCTTAGATGTATTAAGCCAGATGATTTATGGTTTCATAATAAATGAAGCAATAAAACCTGATGAACTCTATGAAATCATAAAACAAAGCTTCAGCTATCACACACTAAAAAAAGAAGATTTCAATTCTGTAATTGATTATCTAACCGGTGAAGGAATTTCTTTAGAAGAACGAAATGTTTATGCAAAAGCGATTAAATTCGAAGACGGCACGATTAAAGCTAGAGGCAAATTGTCAAGAATGTTGTTTATGACTAATGTCGGCACTATTCCTGACGAAGCAAAAATAAGAGTTAAAGTAGGAAACACTGTTGTAGGTTACCTTGATGAAGCATTTCTAGAAAGACTTAGACCAGGGGATGTTTTTGTTTTAGGCGGCAGTACCTATGAGTTTAGATACAGTAGAGGTAATACAGCAGTTGTAAAAACTAGCATAGGTAGGCCACCAACAATTCCGTCCTGGATATCTGAAATGTTGCCTTTAAGCTTTGACCTCGCATTAGATATCTCCAAATTCAGGAGATACATGAATGACCTATTCGAACAGAAAAAAAGCAAACAAAAAATTCTGGAATTCATAAAACAATACTTATACTTAAATGACACAGCTGCGCAAGCCATATACAGTTACTTCTATGAACAATACATGTTCTCAAAGATACCTCATGATAAAAGAATCCTGATTGAAACATTCAATGACGGCGAAAGACATTATGCAGTTTTCCACACAATGTACGGCAGAAGAGTTAATGATGTTTTATCTAGGGCAGTTGCTTTTTACCTTTACATTAAAAACAAGACAAAGCTGGATATGGGCATTACCGATAATGGCTTTTACATCTCTTCAGAAAACAAACTTAATTTAGGTAAACCATTAGAATCTCTGGCTTTGCAGGATATAAGAAGACTCATGAATAAAGCTATAGAGAATACTGAGGTTTTAAAGCGTAGATTCAGAAATTGCGCGGTTAGAGGTTTAATGATACTCAGGAACTATAAAGGTCATACAAAAAGCGTTTCAAGGCAGCAATTCTCCTCGCAAAGATTACTCAAGTACCTCATGGAGAACTTCGAAGGATTCCCCATTCTTAAAGAAGCAAAACGAGAGGTTTTAGAAGATTTAATGGATATAGAAAATGCTATTAAGATTTTCAAAGAAATCAAGGAAAACAGAATAAAAGTCGAGCAAATCAACTTACCTTTTGCGAGTCCATTCTCTATAAAGATGGTTCTCGAAGGAAAAACTGATATCTTTAAGATGGAAGACAGATTGAAGTTCTTAAGAGATTTACACCAGAAAGTTTTAGCAGACATCTCTCGAAAATACAAAAGCAAGGATTTGGATATAGAAACTTTAAAAGAAAGCTTTTCCTATGAACAGTTCTGGAACGAGATTGAAGAACAAAAAGAGTTTGACGAAGAAGAAACAAAAGAAATGATGAAACTTGAATTCATTGCTTTATCAGACAAGATTGATGCAACAGCAGACCAAAAAAGGAAAATGCTCGAGTTAATTGACGGTTACAAAAAGTTTGACGAAAAATTCGTGAGATGGGCCTATGATTTAATCCACAACAACCCGCATTTAAGTAAAAAACTTGTTAAGTTTATTTCTGCCAGATTAAGAGAAGTAAAGCATTAAATTAAATAATATAAACACAAAGAACTTGTTTTTATCTTCTAATATAATGCTCAATTAATTGTTTGTTTATTGACTTAAAAGTTTCAAGCCAGAACCTTGGCTTATCATACAAAGAATATCTAAAATAACAGTTTATATAACAGCCCTGACAGAAATCATAACGGCCTGCATTCTTAATCTCGTTTTGGATTTCCTGAGAATAATACAACTCATAAAGATTATTTTCTATAGGAACTTCTTTAATTTTCTTGTGAAAACAAGGCAAAACAAGTTTGTTATCAGGGCTTATTGTTATAACCTTTTTGCCTGCATTGCATAACGGTTTCTCTTTATTATTTCCGCCGTCCTCTATAAATTTATAATGCGCAAAATCAATAATTACATATGGCTGCTTAGCTAATTTTCTTATCTTGTTAATTGTTTTTTCCGATAAAGTCGTATAACTTTTTGCAGCAGTCATATCAAAATAAACAAAAAGAGGATTTAACTTAAGAGTAACTCTCTTTGATTGAGCAAACTTAACCAAATCATCTAATTCATCAAAATCATCTGGAGTTACAGTTTTAAGCAAATATATCTTCTCTTTGATTTTTTTAGCATAATCGATTGCTTCCAGAACCTGATTAAAGGCATCAATGCCCCTGATCTTAAGATATTTATCTCTGTCTAATGTGTCAAAAGAAATGTTAAGTATATCAACCAAACCTTTAAGCTTCAACCCAAACTTGGGATAAAGCAAACCGTTTGTTGTTAAAGTAGTCCTAAAACCAAGCTTTTTGGCTAGAGAATATGCTTCAACAATATGCGGATAAAGCAGAGGTTCTCCACCAGTAAAATCAATAATCTTAACGCCCAGACGCCTCAAATCTTTCAGATTCTTGGCCAAGGTATCAAAGGACTGTTCTTTAGAATTTCGCTTCCAGATGTTGCAAAAGTTACATCTAGAGTTACATCTGTAAGTAACATAATACTGACAGGTTAGTGGTTTATTCATAAAAGCCGAAAACATTTTATCAATTAGATAAGTTCTTTTGAAATAAAATTCCAACAATAGTAACAACCATTTGAGTTATAGATATATTTAAATACTTTTTCTAATCGACAAAATCAATATGATAAAAGCAGTTTTGTTTGACTTTGACGGCGTGATTGTTGACTCTTTAGAGTATGCTTTTGAGAACCTCAATAGAATATTAAAACGCTTCAAAAAAGAACAATTAAAGAACATTGATGAATTTAAATCGTTAAAAAACAAAACCATAATTGATTTCTTCAAACGTGAAAACCCAAACATGTTTAAGAAAATAATGATCTTGATTTACTCATTCATGATATTCTCAAAAAACTTTGACCCCAAGTTAAAACGCGGGGTTAAACCGTTACTTGAAAGATTAAACAATAAAGGAATCACTTTAATTATTGTATCAAATAACTTTAGCCATTTAATAAGAAGAATTCTCAGAAAACACAAGGTCTCAAGGTTCTTTAAGGATATAAAGGGTTTATCTTTAACACAGCACAAAGATAAAAGGATACTACAGGTGTTAAAGAAGCACAAGCTTAAACCCAGTGAATGCATATTCGTAACAGATGGCGCAGATGACATTGAGTATGCATCCAGAATAAAAGGTTTAACCAAAATAGGTATAACTGACGGTTTTTCCACTGAAGAAGAGATCATTCTCTCAGCTCCGGACTATTATGTAGGCTCTACCAGAGAACTCTCAGAACTGCTAGACAAACTTTTAAATATAAAATAATCAAACCTAAAAATAATGATAATTAAATCCATCAAGCTAAAGAACATCAGAAGCTATAGGGATACAACAGAAATAGAAATCCCTGAAGGCAAAACCTTATTTCTGGGTGACATAGGTTCTGGAAAAAGCACCATATTGCAAGCCATTGAATTTGCCCTTTTTGGTACAGGTACCAGCAGCGAATCAATCAAAGCAAGCTCTTTACTAAGAAGAGGAGAAAAAACAGGTTATGTCGAATTAAAAGCAATCATCGATAATAAAGAAGTAATTATAAGACGAAACCTAAAACGTCTTAAGAACTCAATAAAACAAGACAACGGTTATATAATCATAAACGGTGTTAAAAGCGTATTAAGCCCCAGTGAATTAAAGTATAAAGTTCTAGAGTTGTTAAACTATCCTGAGGATTTGGTGAAGAAATCAAAATCCCCTATCTTTAGGTTCACTGTGTATACTCCGCAAGAACAGATGAAACAGATTTTTAACATGAGTGATGATGAAAGAAAAGAAACCTTCAGAAAGATATTCCAGATTGAGAAATACAAACGAATAAGAGACAATTCAACAGTTTTAAGGCAATTATTAAAAGAAAAGAAAGACTATATCGAAGGCTACTGTTCTGACTTAGAATCAAAAGAGAACGAACTTAAAGAGAAAAGAAACAAAATTGCTGAAATAGAAAACAAAGCTAAAAACATTGACCAAGAGCTAACCAAGCTTAAAGAAAAAGAACAATCATTAAAGGACAAGCAAGCCCTGCTTAAGGAAAAAAGGGATAATCTACTAAAGCTTGAAAAAGAATCATCAGGAATCCAATCTAAAATAGAACACCTAGCAAAAGAGATTACTAACACAAAAGAAGAGAACGAAAGATTAAACAAAGAAATAGCAACGCTTAAAGAAGAGATACAGTCATACAAAATCCCGGGAGAAAGCAAAGAAGCTCTATCTAATAAATTAAAAGAACTAAACAACGAGATAAACCAATACACCATTCAAAAGAATTCTATAATTAACCAGCTTGAAAACATAGAATCTCAGCTTAACCGATTAAAAAGAGATGAAGAGCAACTAAATTCCTTAATTAAGAGAAAAGAAGAATTAGAAAAATCAACGGGCGAAAAACCCGAATCATTAAAACAGCAAATCCAAACAAAAAAAGAGCTCAAAGAAAAACTTGTTGAGGAGAGAAATAATCTCGAGAAAACAAGATATTCTAATGAAAATAAGATAAACGAAGCCAGAGCTTTAATCAGCAAAATACTTGACCTAAAGGTTTGCCCCTTATGCTTACAGGAAGTAAACGACGAGCACAAAATAAAAATAAAACAAGAGAATACAAAAAAAGCTGAAGAGCTCGAAAAAGAAAACCAGGCTTTGCTTACCAAAATTAATGAGATTAATGAGAAGATAAAAAACCTTGATTCTGAGATAGATTTGTTGAACAAAAAATATGAAAATATGCTTGTTACAGTTGAATCGTTAAATAGTTTAAATCAACAAATTAGTAGGATAAACCAGGAACTAATCAACAAAACCGAACTCATTGCAAAGAAACAGGAATTGAATGAGAAGCTTAACAAACTTTCAGAGATAAACATCGATGAAAAGAAAAAGATTATGCAAGAATTAGAACAAAAAATCGAGTTAATCAACACAGTCGAGAAGAAAGAAATGATTATCAAGGAAAAACTTAAAAGAATCGAAAACAACAGCAACAAAATAGCAAAACTAAAAGAGAGCATCAAAGAACTAAACAGAACTCAGATTGAACTTTCAGATAAAAAGAAAGCACTCGAACAAGAAATCGAAGAGCTTAAACCTGTTGAGGACGAAGTAATCAAACTTAAGGAAAAAATAAGCGAATACAATTCAGAGAAGAAACTTCTGCTTGAACGATTGGATGAGCTAAAACGCGAGACCGAGAAACTCAACAAAGAAATCGATGAGAAGAAAGATTTGATGAAGAAACTAACTGAAATAAAGAAAATACTTTCCTGGCTTTCAGACACATTTAATCCAATGGTTGAAAACATTGAAAAGCATCTCTTTGCAAGAGTTTACCACAGATTTAATGAATTGTTCAAGAAATGGTTGGGCAAACTAATCGATGAAGAAAGTTTGAAAGTTGATTTAGACCTTTCCTTCTCGCCAAGAATAACTCAAAACGGTTATGACGCTTCTATTTTTGATCTATCTGGAGGAGAGAAAACAAGCATTGCTTTAGCTTACAGGCTCGCTTTAAACCAGGTAATCAACGATTTAATGTCCGAAATAAAAACCAAAGATGTAATTATTCTTGACGAGCCAACTGACGGGTTCTCAAGCGAACAAATGGATAAAGTAAGAGATGTCCTTAATGAACTAAACATCAAACAGATTATTTTAGTAAGTCATGAAAACAAAATAGAAAGCTTTGTTGACAACAAGTTCAGAATTTACAAAGAAAATTCTGTCAGCAGGGTTTTGGCAGAATAAATCATCAAACTCAACTTTTTAGTAATGAACAAAACTTTTATTTATTCAAAAAGGATTAAACAACCTATAGCTTAAAATTAACAAAAATGAACGAATACCTGCTTTCCATTGGCATAACTTTTGTGATATTACTCATTCTCGCAGAAATAACTTTAATTATTAAGAGAATAAAAATAAATTCCAGACTGGAACGGGAAACAAAAGAAGAGATGAAGAGAATTAGGAAAGAAAACGAGAGAAACAGGAAATGTTTAAGGATTATTGAAAACAAAATTGAAGAAATTTCCAGATTAAGTAATAATCATAAGATAAAAAAGACCTTCAAACCTTTCTTGATTCTAACAGAAAACTACAAAGCGTTATCTCTACAAAACAAAGAAGCGTTATCTGATGAGATTTCATATGCTGGCTTAGGTCTTTTCGACGATTATTTCCGTAAGAAGTTATATTCTCAAGCTAGAAGAGTCTATGATTTTCTATTAAAAGAAGTTTATCCTCATATCCCTGATGAGAAAAAAGAGATGATATTCTTAGAACTTAAACAAAGATATGAGTTATTGATGTCAACAGGTCTGTATAACAAAAGAACAAACCAGGAAAACAAACAGCAGAGCTAGAACTATCTTAAAGAGCTTATTATAAGACCGTGTAATTTTCTACGATTCTTATTCGATTCACACTACTTATTTGATTCACCCTCCTCTAAGCTTTCCTCATTGTCGTATACGTACTCTCTAACGTATTTTATATACCCATTCTCTATAGGTATAATCATCTCATCCCAAACTATGTCTACGCTCATAAAAAGCCATAAGCTTTCAAGGTATATAAGCCTTGCAAAAGAAATAAAAACTGTTTAATTGTAACCACTTAACAAAGTAATACCTTAGTTTATGCTTTGAGTGAAGAGTATATCTTTATTATTCGTTGAGAATCAGAGATCAATTATTTATATGAAGCTCAACAATGTCTCCGTCTGAAAGCGTATGTTTTAGACCTTTTATCTGGCCGGGAAACTTAACGCTCTTGCCCCAAACCCTTGCATACTTAAAATTCCTTACGAAATCTCTGTGGATCTTATTGCACACATCTTCAATAGTACAACCTTTCCTCATAATCATCGGTTCTTCTAAATCAGGTTCTTTGTTAGGTTCTTTCATAAAGATATGAATAAACTCGAACTTGTCATAAATTAATTGTTTTAACTCCTCTATGTGAAGCTTATTCTTGGCTGAGATCATTATGTCTGGCTTTATCTTTTCTTTGATCTCTTCAATCTTATCCTCATTTACCAAATCGATTTTGTTAACCACAGTTATTGCTGGCACATACTTCTTGTTTCCCTCAATAACATCAATCAAGTCATCATCTGTGATATCCTCTCTTATCAAAACATCAGCGTTCATTATTCTAAACTGCCTGAGGATAGCTTTTATAGTCTCAGTGTTTATTTTTGTGAGCTTAACTGTTTTGAGTATCTTGATGCCATTAGACATCATCCTTTTTATGATTACATCGGGTTTGTGTTTGTTAATCCTGATGCCTGCATAAAACAACTCCCGTTTTAAAGAATCATACTGCTTAAGATTAGTTGCATCCACAACTAGTATAACCAAATCGCTGTTTCTTACTACGCTAAGAACTTCTTTTCCTCGACCTCGACCTAGAGCTGCACCATCAATAATTCCCGGCACATCTAAGATTTGTATCTTCGCAAATTTATATTCTAACAAACCAGGGATAACATCCAAAGTGGTGAAAGCATATTCGCCAACCTCAGAATTAGCATTAGTTAAAGCATTTAACAAAGTGGATTTACCTGTAGAAGGATAACCTACTAGAACAGCAGTTCCATCGCCACTTTTCCTGACTGCATAACCTTGACTGCCTGACGAAGATTTTGTCCTTTGCTCTATCTTCTCTCTAAGCTGAGCAATCTTGGCCTTAACTAAACCAATATGATGCTGAGTACGTTTATTATATTTAGTCTCAGCTAATTCTTTCTCTAACTCCTTAATCTTCTCATAGTAATCAGGCATATTTTTTCAGAAAGAAATAGTTTTTAAAAATCTATCTAAAAAAAGAAATTGAAAAAACCAAAATTATCTCGCCTTCTCAGCACCTTTACCTTTCCATCTTAGTCCTCTAAATTTCCTCGCTGCGCTTGTCAAACCTCTGTAAACCCTTCTAGTATTCTTTTTGCTTGCAATCCATGAGATATCTTTATCGTTCTTTATCGCAGGATGATTCTTGTCAACCAAGATTACTTCGTAATAATAATACATTCCGTCTTTGCCTACCCAATAGCTGTTCAAAACCTCAAGATTAGGATATCTTCTTTGGGCTCTCAACTCAGAAACATATCTGTAATTAACCCTCAACACTTTCCATTTTCTACTGGTCTTAGACCTTCTACCACCAGAAACTTTCTCTCTCTTCTTGGTTCCTCTTCTAACCCTTACTCTAACAACTACGAAGCCCTGCTTAGCTTTATAACCTAAAGATCTAGCTCTATCAATTCTGGTAGGCCTCTCCAACCTAATAACAGCAGGCTCTCTTCTCCATTTAATCAATCTTTCTTTATACAACTCGCCTAGAGAATCCTTCGGTCTTTTCCAGACCTGTCTTACATACTTGTAATAACCCATTTTAAACAACCTCTGTAGCGTTCAGCGTTTAAGCCACACCCGCTTTTAAATCAAGGTTCACTGCTTGATTTATAAAGTTTTCTTTAGTTAAATCCTGCAAGCTTCAACAATTCTAAAAAGAACTCTTTATAAGTAATTTTATCCAGCGATCTAATCTCTTCAATAGTAAACCAACCAAAATCATTGTGTTCCTGTGATAAAGAAACTTGTTCATTCAAGGGCTCAGCTAAGTAAACAACCGCCTTAATTTCATTATCTTCTTTAATCTCTTTAATTTTCTTTTTTAATTTTACATCAAGACCTGTTTCTTGCTTAACTTCTCTAAACGCAGCATCCTCAAAAGATTCATTGTTTTCAACTTTTCCGCCAGGAGATTCCCAGTACCCAAAATGCTTTGCATCTTCTTGCTCGGCACGTTTTATTAAAAGAAATTTCCCGTCCTTTTCAATAATAACTTTGACTTGAGGAGCCATTCTATTAAACCGTTTACTTGTGTTATAAATTGGATTTCAATTGCCAAATTTTTTCTTATTAAACAGTTCTAATGAAATACATTTCATTATACCTCTCAAATCTGCAGAGATATCACAAAAAATGTGCTTTATAGGTTCTTCCCCCAAGGAAAAGATCTTTTCAACAGGTATCA
>CAYQFL010000017.1:0-14571 GCA_964416905.1 uncultured Methanosarcinales archaeon
ATTAAATTAATTTATATTATTTTTGTACTGTTTGGTTTTCCCAGTAATAAATGCCACTAAGTTCGCTTTTCATTCCTGTTTGGTTTATTTGAGTTAGTAGTTGGGTTATGTTTATTACATTAGAAAGGAGATTCATTTGTTTGTTTTTTTCTTCACACCAAAGATAGTCTTTACAAAAATTATCTGTAGTGAAATTATAAATCTTCTTGAATCCTTTTTGATTTAGAGATTTAACTAAGGCTTCAATTTTTGAAGGCAAATCTAAAATTTTCTGATTTGGATTTTCATTTTGCTCTCTTAAATAAAAAATATCATTTAATCTTGGAATGACAAAATATACGCATTGATTTTCTTTTATTTCATTTGATAACTTAACTTCAAATTCTTCCTCACTTAGTTGAAGAGATAAAATTTCGCTTCTTTCTGGGATCCTGATGAATAGGAGTTGCTGTAGGTTTGTTAAGAATATGAATCTGCAGTTCTCTGATAAATTCCTATAGAATGTTATGATATTGTGATCTACATTGTTTAATTGGCTTGTAAGTATAAAGCGCTCTGGTAGGTTAAGTAATGATATAGAAAGAACGAATACAAATATTAAGATTATGATAATTAATAAAATTTTATTTTCTTTTAGAAAAATTTTTCTCGTTTTAGAGAATAGAGTCTTAGTGAACATATATGGGACAATAATTGCAAGGGGGTATATGATAAATATATCATAACGAAAATATCCGTTAATAAATCCATCATACCTGATGATTACATATAGTACAAAGAAGAAAAAAATGTTAAAAAGAAATATTTGGATTCTTTTATCTTTTATTCCTAGAAACGATGAAATAATGAACAAAGTGAAGATTATTATTGAGCTTAATTTAGAAATATGCTGGAAAAAGCTTCGGGTTATTAGGACTAAGATGTTTGAGTAAATCCTTGAACTTAAGTTATAAGTCAGATGATGGTATAAATAACTAAATATTGCTTTATCTTCCTTAGGTTGTGGCCCAAAAAGTTCTAGGTTGGAAGTACCTGAATAAAAACTAACAAGGTTTGTAACAAGAAACCATGCTTCAACGCATAATACTATTATTAGAAGTGTGTTTAGAACTATTTTTTGGGGCGGCAATGTTTTAATTTCTTTGAGTTCTTTTGTTATATTAAAATTTATATTGTTAATATACCAATATTGTGCTATGAAGAATGGAAACAATAAGAAGATCTCTGTTCTGCTAAATGCCGCTGCCATGAATGCTATTAAAGCGCTTAATGGTTTTCGTTCTAGCATGAGGTAGTATGCGATCATTAAGAAAGAAATAGCAAATCCTGAGAATTCTTCACTACCTAGGAAAAATAAAACTAATGAACTTGAAAGTATGAGTGTGAGCGTTAATATCCCTAAAGTTGATTCCTTATTTATTCTCTTAGAGATAAGATAGGTTGCAGTTAATCCTAAAATTGCAATCATGTGAGACAGAATTGTGAAATTTAACCATGATATCTTACCAAAAATTAACCCACTTAATTTAATCAGAATTTTAATTCCAAAATGTCGAATAAAGTGCGGTGGACCTTTGCTAAAATCTCCATTTTGTGCATCAACCCCGTTTTGTATAAAAATTATTTCTCTAAAGGGTGTAACTCCGAATAATCTTATTTTCAGAGCGAACACAAGTATTAGCAAAACTACTACTAGGATTATTTCTTTTTTGTTTGATTTTAGTTTTAAAAGAACCTCATAAATCATAAAAAAAATCGTGTAAATGTAGATGAACATTGTCATAGTTATTATGATATAATTTGGTCTTTGGATGGGATTTTTTTGGAAAAAATAGATTATTGTAAATAGGATGTAGAATATGACTGTAACTAGAATCATCTTAAAAAAAACAATCTTTTTATTTGATGTTTGATTATCTGTTGGTTGTGCCATTTTCCCAGTAATAAATGCCCCCTAAGTCACTTTTGCTTTTGTTGAAAGAAAGAATTTTTGTGAAATTGAGCTGCTCTAAGACTTCAATTCTGTTATTTAACTTGATGTAGCACTCTATTTCATTCGTACACCAATTTTCGTTAATTGCTTGATCATAAAAATTGATTGCTGTTGTGATTCTTGCGGTAGTTGGGATTATAACATAAAGACACTCATCTTTGGATTTTAGGGTCTGTATCATTGAATAGGAATATGCATTTGATGTGTAGAAAGGTATGATTTCCAGATTTGATGGTGTACGGTATAATAGCATAGGATGTTTCTCGCTTATGAATGCAACCCTACATTTATCGGAAAGGTTACTGTATATTTGTTTTAATTCTTTTTCTGTGAAAGGTGCATAAGGACTAAAGCCATTCATATTTTTAACTTGAACAATGATTGCAACTATTAAGAATACAGCTATTAAAATATATATTGTCTTGACTAGATATTTAAACCTTTTTTGCATTAGTACTTTAAGAGCATACGGCGTAATAATTGCTATTAGATAAACAATAAAGATAGTATAGCGAAACTTCCCGTTAATAAAGCCATCATATCTAATTATTGCATAAAGCACAAAGAAGAACATAATATTAAATAGAAATATTTGAATCCTTTTATCTTTAAGTCCTAATAAAGAAGATATGACAAATAGAATAAAGATGATTGCTGATCCCAATTTGGATGTCCTCTGTAAAAAACTTTGAGTTACAAGAAATGAAAGATTTGAGAATATCCTTGAACCAATTTTATAAGTAAAATGATAATATAGATAATTAAATATTGCTTTATGTTCTCTAGGTTGAGGTCCAGAGAGTTCTAATGTATTTGTGAAAGAATAAAAATCGACGAGATTTGTAACAAAAACCCACGATTCAATACATAACAATATTATTAAGATTAAACTAAAAATTATTTTACTTGGAGGAAGTTTCTTAATTTTTTTTAATTCTTTTTTTATTCGAAAGTCTATGTTGTTAACATACCAATATTGTGCTATGAAAAAGGGGAACAATAAGAATACTTCACTTCTGCTAAATGCCGCAGCCATAAATGCTATTAAAGCATTCAACGGCTTTCGTTCTAGCATGAAGTAGTATGCGATCATTAAGAAAGAAACAGCAAATCCTGAGAATTCTTCGTTGCCAAGGTAGAGCAATACCCAAAAATTTAGTAATACTAATAGTATTGGCAATATTGATAAGGTTGTTTTCTTGTAAATCTTTTTTGATATCAAATATACAGCAATTAGTCCGAAAAAGCTTATTAGAGACGATAAATATGTGAAGCTTTTCCATGTGATTTGTTGGAATAAGATCAGACTTAGCTTTATTAATATAGTCATACCAAAAAACCTTATTGTATAGAGATATCCATAATTTTGAGATACTATTTTTGAAGAAAATGTGTATACAAAATCTCTGTAAGGTATTATACCTTGAGTTGCTCTTAATTTTATAAAGAATATTAAAGCAAGCAAAAACATTACTAAAAGAAACCGTTTATCTTTTTTTATGTTCCTTAGAATTTCAATACCTATTGTTATAATTGCAATAAGATATATAAGTATGCCAAAATAGATAAAGACAGGCCTTTCCTTTACAGGCTTTGATAGAAAATAAACGATTGTGAAGAATATATAAAAAAATACTATGAATACAAATCCTTTAAAGAGTATTTGTATATCTAATTTATTTTTGGGTGATGACATTTTTTGCACAGGTGCTTAGATTTTTTAGTTTATAATGAACTTATTTTTTTACGAAAAGTAAACCAAAATCCAAAAATTGATGATAAAACCATTAATGCGCATAAGAGCTGGCCGGCAGTTAATGTTATACTGAAAAAGGTGAAGGTTATTTCAGGTTCTCTGAAGTATTCGATGATAAATCTGAAAAGGCCGTAAAGTAAAATAAACAGCCAGAAGAAGAATCCATCTTTTTCTTTTAATTTGGATATTTTTTTGTTTTCGGATTTTGATATGAAAAGTAGTATTAAAAAAATAATTAGATTTTTTATTGATTCATAGATTTGAGACGGATGTCTTGGTAATAAACCTCTGTCGGGGGCTGTTGGAAAAAAGAAAGCCCAAGGTACATTGGTTACTCTGCCATAAAGTTCGCCGTTCATTAAGTTGCCTATTCTCCCAAAACTTAATGCTAATGGAACAGGGATAATCAAAACATCTGCGAGTTTAAAGAAGTTTATCTTTTTCTTTTTTGAGATAATTAAACCAGCAATAACTGCTCCAAGTAATCCGCCATGGAAAGACATGCCACCTTCCCAGATCTTAAATATGATCATAGGGTCTGTTCTTAATTTATCAAAACCATAATAAAAAACATAGAATATCCTTGCAAAAATTATGATTGAAATGAAGATTATTAGGATAATATCTAGAATTTCTTCTTTGGTTAGGTTTAGGTTTTTGTATTTTTGAATTTTAGGGATGAGAAGATAAGCAATTATAAAACCAAGAATGTACATCAAGCTGTAGAACCTTATCTCAAAAGAACCTACGCTAAATAATACTGGATGTGGTTCAAAGTAAATCATTTTTGATTATTTCATTGGTTTTGTTTAAATATTTATTTGTATGCGTTGTTTCTTTTTGTGTTTATGTTGGTTGATTATTTTTCAGTTTTTTATTTCTTCAAGCAAGGCTTTAGCTTCCCTAGCCATTTGTAATTCCTCATTTGTTTTTATAACGAGTACTTTAACTTTGGATTTTTCTGATGAGATGACTATTTTGTTTTGTTGATTAGCATTTTTGTCTATTTCAATACCTAAATAAGTTAAGCTCTTTAGAATTTCAGATCTAAGATATGCATTGTTTTCGCCCATTCCGCCTGTGAAAATTATTGCATCTACGCCATTTAATGCGGCAGCATATGCTCCAATATACTTTGTAACCCTATACAAAAATACTTTGATAGTTGTGGCTATTCTTTCTTTATTCTGGTTTTCTAGAAGGACTCTCATGTCTGAGCTAATACCTGATAAACCAAGAAGACCTGATTCTTTGTTAAGGATGCGATTTATTTGTTCTATGGATAGATTCTCTTTTTCCATCAGGAAAGTTACAATAGATGGATCAATATCACCGCAACGGGTTCCCATGACTAATCCTTCTAATGGGGTGAATCCCATGCTTGTGTCAATGCTTCTGCCATCTTTTATTGCTGTAATGCTTGCACCGTTTCCTAAATGGCAAGAGATTATCTTTTTTATGCTAGGAAAGAGCTTTAACGCTTCAGAGCTTACATATCTGTGGCTTGTGCCATGAAAACCAAATCGTCTTATTTCATACTCTTCATAGTACTTATATGGTATTCCATAGAGATAGGCATGTTTTGGGATGGTTGAATGAAATGCTGTGTCAAAAACCGCAACTTGAGGAACGTCCTTTAACGCTTTAGAGAGTTCTTCTATACCCAAAATGTTTAACGGATTATGTAAAGGAGCCAAAGGAATTAGTTCTTTTAGTTTATTGAGAACCTTATCATTAATTATTGTTGTTTCTTTGAATTCCTCGCCGCCATGAACTACTCGATGAGCCACAGCGTTTATTGTGTTTAATTTGATTGTTTCATCCAGGATTTTTAATATTTTCTTGATTCCTTCAGAATGGTTTGCTATTTTTTCATTGATGACTTGCTTTTCGCTATTTATCTTGTATTCAATTTTTGAATTCTCTAAAGAGATTGCGTCAACTAAACCGGAAATTAATTCGTTATCATCATCAAAAACTTTGAACTTTATTGAACTTGAACCACAGTTAATGGTTAATATTCTCATTGAAAACACCTTCTGTTTTTTTGGTTTGTTTTGATTTATTTTGGGATTCTAACAAATAACCTTCATACTATTTTATTTATTCTTCTCTTTGAGCCTGAATGTTGGTTATTGCAGTAACATAAAAAATTTCGTCAACATTGCAACCTCTTGATAAATCATTAACAGGTTTTCTTAATCCTTGAAGTATTGGGCCTATTGCTGTTGCGTGAGCAAATCTTTGAACGAGTTTATAGCCAATATTACCTGCTTGCAAGTCTGGGAATATTAAAACATTAGCATTCCCTTGAATTGCACAATCAGGGCATTTTAACCTGGCAACTTCTGGTACTATGGCTGCGTCCAATTGCAGTTCGCCCTCAATGATTAGATTAGGTTCTCTTTCTTTTGCTATTTTTGTAGCATTTCTTACTTTGTCAACTAAAGGATGCTCAGCAGAGCCTTTTGTTGAGAATGATAACATCGCAACTTTTGGTTCTATTGAAAAACTTTTAGCGCTTCTTGCGGTGCAGATTGCAATTTCGCTTAACTCTTCTTCGTTGGGATTTATGTTCACAGCACAATCTGCGAAAAAGAACACTTTGCCTTTTTGTGGGATTATGAAATAACTTGAAGCTTTATGTATGCCTTCTTTTATCCCGATTATGCTAAATGCAGCTTTAAGTGTTCTTGCGGTAGGATGTCTTGCACCAGAGACGATGCCATCTACAAAGTTGTTTCTAAGTAAAAATGCTGCGTAGAATATATCCTCTTGAAGGATTTGTTTTGCCTGCTCAAGTGTTATGCCCTTATGCTTCTTTAATTCAAAGTATTGTTCAGCGAAACTTTCCCTTAATTGTTCGCTAATACTCATTGATTGCAAGAATTCGTTGAATTTTAACTTTATTCTATGTTGTTTTGCGTTCTTCAAAATAGTTTCTTTGCTGCCTAAAAGAATAACTTTTGCAATCTTCTGTTTTGAGATCTTCACTGCAGCTTTTAGAATGCGCTCATCATCAATTTCATCAAAAAGAATCTTTTTTGGTTCTGCTTTGCTTAACTTTATGATTTGTTTATAAATATTCATAAGAATTAGAGTTCTCTAGTTTTTTAAAAAGATTTTGGTGGACTGAAAAGTTCTTTACAAAAAAGAATAATCTATCAAAAAACACAAGAAAAAATTAAATTTCTTATTTGACTGTTATAATTCTGTGTTTGACTCTGTTGAACTCACCGTTATTTACGCTTATCCTTAATAGATATTCTCCAGGTTTTGTATTCTTAGGTATAGGTAATGAGATAAACCTGCTTACAGATTCCCCTGCGTCAGCGTTTATCAATACTCTTTTAGCAATGCCTAAATCAGGTAGCAATACTAAAACTGAAAACTGAACATCTTCTGCTTTTTTGTTGTCTAAGTTTACTTTGAATTCTAGGTTTTGGCCAGCGGAAACTTCTGTTTGATAAGTGATTCTACCGATGCCTATCTCTTCTCTGCTCTTCTTATTGAAGCCTTCATCAACAAAGCCATTGCAGTTATCATCAAGGCCATTTTCTATTTCAGGTTGTGGATAAACTGCTCCGATGCATTCGCCCCATTGACCGTTTATGCATGTTTGTGTGCCATATTCACAGATACCTTCATCAGTCTCTGGACCACAAGTTCTTACTTCTCCAGGGAAGCATTCTGGCATTGTTGGTTCTATGTTTAGTATAACATTAACAGTAGTCGATGCATAATCGTTATCCAAGTCATAAACTCTTAATGTTAAAGGTGTTGTAACTTTTGCTGAGATTAATGGTTCTATCTCTAGAATTGTCCCCTGAATTATTCTTACTGATAGTATTGATGAATAATATGAATGAGCTTCCCAAGTCAAAACATGTTCGTCTTCTTTGTCATAAGCGTATTTGCTTAGGTTAATAACAACTTTTTCATTGGAATTGTTTATTTTTATTGTTGAGATTGTTCCAATAATCTCAGGCGGGTTGTTTAATATTTCTATTTTCTTGTCTGCTTGCCCCATAGTGTTGTCATTGAAGTTGATTGCAAATCCAAATACTGCGCTTTCTCCTATGAAAAAGTGTGACAATGGAATCTCCGCCTTAAAGTGATAGTACCCTGGTTGATTAGAGTCTGCGTCACTATCAGCTTTCATCAATAAATTGCCACCACCCTCGTAGCTTAGTAAAGTTGCATTTGCTATGATATCTTGAGTTGTGTATGTATTTTGTTCTAAGTCGTACACTCTAAACTTTACATAAATAGTTTCTCCTCTGTAGAATCTGTCTTGATTTATGTTATAGTTAGGATCACTATATATTTCAAATTCTTGTAACTCATATCTTTGGTATAAGACCTCAAAGCTTACTGATTGTGAAACTCCGTTTTCATAACCTTCTTTTTCTGCTGTTGCATAAATTTCATAGTTGCCAGGTTCTGAAACAGTGAATTCAGCTGAGCAAGCACCGCTTATTGAATCAGTTTTGCAATTTGCTAACTCTAAACCAGTCGATGAGTTTAGGATTCTTACTTCAGCATCTCCAACAGGATTGTTTATGTTATCAACAACTTTTACAGAGCAAACCTGTTTTTTGTTAGCAGTGACTTTATCAAAACAGGTAATCTCTGAGATTTTTAGTTCTCCAGTTATTGTTATAGATATAGACGTTGAATCAGTGTATTCTCCATCGGATACAGTTAGTTGAACTAAATAAGTTCCTGGAACATTATAAGCGTGTGTTGTGACTTTTTCATTGCTTGTAGTTCCGTCTCCGAAATCCCATAAGTAAGTTAATTCATCATTATCAGGATCATAGCTTTGCGATGCGTTAAATGTAATTTCTTCTCCTACTTTAGCATTAGTTTTGCTTACATTTATGATTGCTTTAGGTGGTCTGTTTTGGTCTATAACTTCAATAGTTACTGTTTCTTCTGCAGTTTCTTTTCCATCGGTTGCATTTATTTTTATGGTATAAATGCCTGAATCATCATAATCAGGAGTCCAATTGAATAGATATTTTTTACACCCCTGGGATTGGTTCATTAAAGTGATTTGTGCGTTTTCAGGTACTCCACTGAAGCTTACATTAATGTCATCTCCGTCTGGGTCTAAAATGCTTATGCCAAATTCAAGTTTTTCATTTTCTCTTACAGTTTTATAGTTCCCAAAATTCACTCCAATTAGTGGTTTGTGGTTTGGGAAGGAGTTAATTGTAATGGTTTCTGATTTAGAATCACTTAATTCTCCATCAGACACAGTTAAGGTTACTGTGTAAGTTCCTGCAGTATCATAATTATGTGTCATGATTTTATCGTTGCTTGTAGTTCCGTCTCCAAAATCCCATAGGTAAGTTAATTCATCGTTGTCAGGATCATGGCTTTGAGATGCATCGAATGTTATTGCTTCGTTAACATAAGCATTTGTTTTGCTTATATTCATTACAGCGACAGGCGCTCTGTTTTTGTTTAATACTTGGATAAATATCATTGTTTCAGTGCTTTCTTTCCCATCATCTACTTTTAGATGTAGATTATATACGCCTGAATCATCATAATCAGGAGTCCAATTGAACAAATATCTTTTATAACCCGCAGATTGTTCAAGTAAGATGAAGCTTGCATCTTCGGGTTTGTCTAATACTGTTATTTCAAGGTTATCTAAATCTGGATCACTGAATTCAACATGAAAGGTTAATGTTTCATCTTCTTCAATTGTTTTGATTGAGCCTCCTTCAAAAGTAATGACTGGTTTGTTATTGGTAACATTAATATTGATTTCCTTGACAACTGAGCTGTTATCTTCCCCATCAGACACCGTTAATTTTACGGCATATTCTCCTACGTTGTTATACACATGTGTTGCTACTTTTTGGTCGCTTGTAGTTCCGTCTCCGAAATCCCATAGGTAACCTAAAGAATCTCCGTCAGGATCATAACTTTCTGATGCGTTGAATGTAATTTCTTCTCCCACATTAGCATTTGTTTTGCTTATTGTGGCAATTGCAACAGGTTTGGAGTTTAAGATTTCTATGCTTGCAGAACCAACTTCTAAAGAATGTTCTGAATCAATGTAGGCAAGACATTTGACAACATCATGCTTTTGAGTATAAGCTTTGAATAATTGTGATTGTTGTTTTGCGGAGCTTTCAATGAACTTTGTTACTCCATTGATTTGCCAGACATAGTAATAATAATCATCATCAGCTGTCACATCACAGGTTAAATCATCATTAGTGTATGCTTCTGAGGGTGTTATGCTCACAGGTTTTGAAATATCAGTTGCTTCTAAAGTTATGCTCTTTTCTCCTAATTCGTATTTATGCTCTTGGTCTAAATAGACAATGCATTTTAAGGTGTCTTCTTCATTAGTATAAGATGATTCTAGAGTTAAAGAGGTGGCTGCGACATTGTTTGATTTAACAAGAACTCCGTTCTTTAACCAGACAAAGTAATAGTAATCATTGTCAAAACCTTTGCAAACCAAGTCATCTTGTGCTGTAGGATTGTTTGGTTCAATGATTACATAGTCTCCAGAATAAGCTTGAACATTTTGGCTTAATAATGCAAATATTAGCAACAAGCCTGTTAGTAAAAATAATTTCCCCTTCATGATTTACACCTTTTATTCTATTATTTATATTTGATCTGATGAAAAACAAAAAAACAAAATTATAAAAAATTAAAAGCTTCCTTCAAGACCAAAGCCTATTCTTGTTTCTTTTTCTTTATCACTGTCATTCCTGTATTCTAAGGATAAACTTGCTCCAAGGTAATCATCGATCTGACTTTTTAAGTCAAATCTAACCTCTTTCTTGTCGCCATAAAGTTTTATTAATGCATCAAGAGTGCTTGGAATACCAAATAGATTGAACTTAGAGGTCGTTAAACCAAGATTAAAGCTGTAATCTCTGCTTTTTTCTCCGGTTTCAATCTGATAGTTGTCAGTTAAACCAAAGCCTATATCAAGTTCTCCCTTTAGTAATCCGGCATAGTTTAGGTTGTTTATGCCTAGCATTATTCCAAGAGTATTCTTCTGATTCATACCTTCTCTTAAGCTGTTTAAGAATACTGAGCTTCTGCCAAGCAATCCTTTTTCTTTATTTATTATCCAATAGAGGCCCGTGTTTAAGCTTACTTCAGATACATCCTCTTCGTTTACGCTTCTAAATTCAGGTTCTTTGCTACTGATTACTTCAGTTCTATGACCTGTGTTGTATTCGCCCTCAGCAACAAGATATACATTTGAAAATTCTCCGAAGTTGGTGACTACTTTACCAAAAAATCCTCCAAAGAGATTTTCAGCTTTCACTTCTTTTGTTGAAACATCGGTTTTTCTTACTAGGTTCTTTACGTCGTACTTTAAGTTAGCACCTAGAAGCATAGCCATTGAATCGCTTGGGCTGTATGGAATCTTCATGCCTGCTTCAACTTTTGGGCTAATATTTCTTAAAGACCAGTTAACATTCTCATCTTTGGTATTGCTATAACTTACAGTAGGCAAAATTATGAGAGAAAGTTCTGCTTTCTTTTCCCTATCATAACTTGAGTCTAAGTTTGCCATTACATCATGCACATTAATTATGTTGGTTGAATTCTGAGCAACATCTGCTAGGGTTGTTGCTGCACTATCATATGCTTGAGTTATTTTCTCAAGGTCTTTTTTAATTCCTTCAGCTCTATCAATTAAACCTTCAATCTCTCTTTTCTTATTTTCAATCTCTTCTTTGCTCATAACTAGATAATTCTCGTTTACTTTCTTTAGTTCTTCATCGAGTCTTTGTTTTTCTTGTTTGTAAACCTCGATGATTTGAGAAATGTTTTCTTCTGCAGCTTTAAGTTTTGAATGGTCATAGAATTTCAATCCGAAAGCAGCATCTTTTGTCCTTGGATAAATTGTCTTGGCTAATTCTATGATTCTTTCTTCGTCTTCTGTTTCAGGTGTATGTTTTGCTGCGTGATATGTTGCTACAAGAATATCAGCTAAGTCATCAAACTTATAAACCTCTTGAGATATTTCGTTTGTTTTTGATTTGATTATTTCTAGGTTTTTAGTTAGTAATTCATAGGCTGTCTCTGTACTTTGATCAGTTGAATTTATTTTTGCAAGTACATCTTTAGAAAGATTTTCAAGGTTTGTTATCTCAGAAGAAATGTTGTTATAATATGTTTTGACAACAGTTGATAATTGGTCAATTAAGTTCATGTTAGTTGCGCCTAAATCAAGTCCAAGACCTGAGAGATATAGCTTTAATTCATTCCTATTTGTAGCGTTTTGAGTTATGCTTGGAATTTTATCTTTAGGTATGTTTGTTATTATTTCCTCAAGTGAAAAAACATCATCTAAACCAGCTCTCTCGCCAGCTTTTTTCATAATATTGTATTCTACAGCTGGCGGATTTACAATATTTGTTGGCGTTGCTTCAGCGAAAGCATTTGGAGCAAATAGTGAAGACAATAGAGCTCCTCCTAAAGTAAGCACAGCTTTTATGTTTAGATTTTCATTATCTTTACTAAATATGCTTTTCATGATATAACACCTCTTGAACCCTTGGTCAGTGGTGAAGGTATCTTAACAACTTTATAAACCTTTCTCTTTTGAAACTACTTCCAAGTTGTAACGTGTTCTTTTGGGATTTTAATTAGTTTTTTAAATTTCAATGATTTTGGGCTTTTTTATGAAGTTAAGTGAGATAAAAGATTATCTTGATGAAAGATTTTATGAGGTCCTTGTTAATAATAATATTGAGGAGTTGAGGCCTGCTCAGGAAAAAGCGATTAAACAAGGTTTGTTTGGTAAAAAGAATATGCTTGTTTGCACGCCAACAGCTTCTGGTAAGACTTTAATTGCTGAGCTTGCTATGGTTAATGAGTTATTAAAAAATCCGGGTTCAAAGGCAATTTACTTAGCTCCTCTGAAAGCATTGGTTAATGAAAAGTATAAGGATTTTTTAAACAGGTATAATCATCTTATTAAAATTGCGAAAAGCACAGGTGATCTTGATTCTAGTGATGGTTTTTTAGCGAATTTTGATTTGATTTTGACTACTCCGGAAAAGCTTGATTCTTTGATAAGGCACAAGGTTGACTGGATAAGAAGAATTTCTGTTTTAGTTATAGATGAAATCCATCTTTTGAACGATGTTGAGCGGGGTCCTGTGCTTGAGATCATTATTACTTTATTGCGAACTATTTTGAAGAATGTGCGGATTATAGGGCTTTCTGCTACGATAGGTAATGCTTATGAATTGGCAGAATGGCTTGATGCTGAGCTTGTTGAAGATGATTGGAGGCCTGTGAAGTTAAAGCAGGGCATTCTTTTTGATGATGAGCTTGAGTTTTTTGAATAATTTGTTTGTTGATTCTGCATTTTAATAAAAAACAACAAATGGAAAAGTTTAAATATGTTTTTTTTGTTACTGACTCGCAGGTGACAACATGTCTCTTGAAAATTCCGTAGAGGAAATTTATGATTCAGATGCTGCTAAAGGAAGCAAGTTTAAATCCTTTTTGAAGAAAACTGCGACAGGTTTAATGCTATTGCCTTTTGTATTTGGTGCCACAGCTTTTGCTGATGATAAAGTAAATACTCCTAGTCAAGCATCTACAACAACAGTTGAGGAAACGCAACAAGCAACTGAAACGCCTTGGTATCTAAAGGTTTTGGACGAAATAAATTTCAAAGTTGATGACCCTTTGATAAGCGCTTTACAGGGAAAGATGAATGTGAATCAGAGTTATTCTATTGATTTTAGATTACCAAGAGCAGGAGCACCATTGCAGATTGATTCAAGTTTTTATATTGAAGTACCAATAACTCATATTACTGAGAATTTGAGCGAAGAAGAAGTGCGCAATATCTTAAAGACAGGCAGTGAGTTTAAGGAGGAAGATATTCCTAAAATTGTTTCTCGATTGAATCGCTCACACTACTTTAAGCTTAAAACTGGTTTTTTAAGATCAAAAAAAAATGTGTCTGCAGAGGTATATATTGATAATCCTGGAAAGGATCTACCTGTAGCATTATATTTAAAATATTCTGATCTTGAAGATTCGTTTTTTGATTCTTTGAGAAACCTGAATTTTTTAAGTTCGTTTGATAAATATAATCTTAGACAAGTTGCACCGGGAGTTCCGCATTATACAAGTTCCGTTTATGAGACGCTTTCTAAAGATGCTCTCTCAGAAAATCTTGAATTAATCTATAATTTTCTTGATGTGTTTCATAATGACTTGAATGTGTTGTATGAACAGGTTAAAGATTTGCCTAATAGCGATGGATTTGAACAATTGATTGAAAATCCTTATGAATTTTTTAAATCACAATATGATTCTGCAATCTTGAATCTTGATAAAACTTTGAGATTCATATATTCGCTTTCAGATGAACAATCTACACATTCTGCAGACTTAAGGTTCAGTGTTGATCTTTGGAAACCTCGGGATTCAGATATAAAACAGTATCTCTTGAATGTATCTCTTATAGTCTCTGGGAAAGGAGTTAATTTAAGAGATAATAAGTTTACATTAACAAATGCTTGGGAATCTATATATCTATCGAATTATAAAATCTTTCAATCCCCTGAGGAACACCTTTTCTTTTTAGGTTATGTTATTGGTGATGAAAATAGTAGAGAATTCTATTCCTTTGTGGATATGAATAAAGATGGTTTTTTTGACAACAAGGATTTTATTGCAAGGATTAAAAACCCTAGTCAAATATATCGTCTTGTCGATGATGAGATGTATCGTAAAAGTTTAGCTATTTCTTGGGATGACCCTAATTTTAAGAATTTCGTAGCAAAGAATTCTGAATACA
>CAYQFL010000018.1:0-14363 GCA_964416905.1 uncultured Methanosarcinales archaeon
AAAATCAATTCACAACATTTTTAGGTGATTTATTTATGAACGAAAGAATGTTATCTGAAGTTATCTCAAGTATTCTTCTTAAAGCTTCCTCGCTATAGAAAGCAATGTGAGGAGTAAATATAACATTGTCTCTGCCTAAAAGAATATGGTCTTTAACTAAATCCTTAAGCTTTTCATAATTCTTCTCATCATACAACAATTGTTTTTCCTCTTTAATCAACTCTTCGCCTTCAATAACGTCCAGACCTAAACCTGATAGAATCTTTTTATCTAACGCATAAATCAGCGCATCAGTTTCAACTACCGAGCCTCGTGAAGTGTTGATAAGAATAGCACCTTTTTTTATTTTAGTAATATTTTTCTTATTAATGAGGTGATGGGTTTCTGGAGTATGCGGCACATGTATTGTTATAATATCTGATTTTTTCAACACATCATCAAAAGAAGCATACTCAAAACCAAGGACTTCTGATAAAAATCTATTAGGAAACTTATCGTAAGCGAGCACATTCATGCCGAAGCCCTTAGCAATACGGATAACATGCAAACCTATTTTCCCTGCACCTATGACTCCTAAAGTTTTTCCATACAAATCAAAGCCTTTCAAACTTTCATCAATAGAAAAATCATTTCTTAGAGTTTTAAGACAGGACTTGTACATCCTCCGAGATAATGATAAAATGAGAGCAAAAGTATGCTCTGCAACAGTATTTTCCCCATAACTCGGAACATTTGAAACCACAATTTTCCGTTTTTTGCATTCTTTTAAGTTAATGTGATCTACGCCTGTAGAACGAGTTGCTATGAATCTAAGATTTGGCAACTGTGCTAATAGTTTGCGGTCAATATTGGAATAAATAAATGTTGAAATAATCTTGTATGGCTTTGCATACTTAATGGTTTCCATTGATAAAGGTTCAGTATAAAAAGTCAAACTATGACCCTTTAACAAACGTTTGAGATATTTCTTTTCCCAGTTCTTTGTTTCAAAAAAGGCGATTTTCATATACACAAAACGGATTTTTTCATTTATAAAAATATCTAAAAGGTACAAAACCACAAATTATTAATATAAGATTTTATTGAGGTAAGGTATTATGGAATTAAAAGACGCTTTTTTCAAGCTTCTTGAGGGAAGACATTCTGTTAGAGACTATCTAGATAAGGCTGTAAGTTTTGATGATATCGGTTTAATACTTGAGGCAGGCAGATTATCTCCCAGTTCAGGAAACCTTCAACCATACTTCTTCATTTTAATTAAAGACAAGGATAAAAAAGAAAAAATCGCTGAGGCTTCTTTAGAACAATGGTGGATGGCTAAAGCTGCATGGCACATTGTGCTTGTTGCTGACATTGATAAATGCAAGAAGTTTTACGGTTTAAGGGGAGAGAGTTTGTATAGCATACAAAATGTTGCAATGGCTGCTGAGAATATGCTGTTAGCTGCTCAGGCCTTAGGTTTGGGTGCTTGTTTTGTTGCTGCATTTGATGAAAACGAGATTTCTGAACTGTTAGGAATTCCTGAAGGGTTTAGGCCTCAAGGCATAATAACTATTGGTTATGAAAGAACCTCAGAAAGAAAACCCAAGGTTAATCTAGATAAACTTGTATATTACGACAGTTTTGGTAACAGGCTCGAGGATGTTGATTTAGTGCTGAAAAACATAAACGTTGTAGGAAGGACTGCAAAAGCATCAAAAAACCTCTATGAAAAAGTGGTGGATAAAATAAAAGAGAAAGTCAAAAAAGCTAAAGAAAAAAGCAATTAATCCTTTTTCAAATTAATCAAAATCTTAACAAAACGTTTCTAATAAAAAACTGAAAAACCTAAAGAGAACATAATATCAAGAAGGTAAAAAAATGTGCGGAATTGTTGGCATGATTGGACAAAGGTTTGATATTACCGAACTTTTAGATAACCTGCAAAAGCTAGAATATAGGGGCTACGATTCTTCTGGAATTGCTTTTATTAACAAAGGCAAATTAATTATTGAAAAATCTAAAGGCCCTATTGGAAAACTGAGAAAAAAAGTCAAATCTGAAATGATTAACATAGGAATAGCGCATACACGATGGGCAACTCATGGAGTTCCAAATGATATAAACGCGCATCCTCATACTGATTGCAACAGAAAACTAGCTTTAGTCCATAATGGGATTATTGAAAATTTTGTTGAACTTAAAGAGATGCTAGAAAGAAAAGGACATAAGTTTAAATCTGAAACTGACAGCGAGGTGATTGCTCATCTTATTGAAGACAAATTCAATGGTAATCTGTATCAAGCGATACTTGAGAGTGTTAAACATCTTAAAGGCGCTTATGCTCTCGCTGTGATTCATTTAGAGAATCCAAACCAGATTATTGGTGTGAGAAAAGGTAGTCCCCTAGTATTTGGTAAAGGCAAAGAGATTTCTATTTTAGCTTCAGATGTTACACCTATTATCAAATATACAAAAGAAGTCATATTTTTAGAAGATGAAGAAATCATAACAATAACCAAAGATAATTATAAACTTACAGATTTCAACGGAAATGAAGTAGCGAGAGAATCGTATCACATCTACTGGGACGAAAACGCTGCTGAAAAGCAAGGGTTCAAACATTTCATGATTAAAGAAATAAATGAAGAGCCTAAAGCCATTGAAAATGCCCTGGCTGGAAGAATTAAAGATAACGAAGTTGTTCTAAAAGAACTTGATGAAATTGATTTAAATAAAATAGAGAAGATTAAAGTCATTGCATGCGGTACGAGTTATCATGCCGGCTTAGTTTTCAAATACTTCATTGAAAAGCACACAGATTTAGATGTTGAAGTTGATGTTGCTTCAGAATTCAGGTATAGAAATATAAAAGCTGATGAGAAGACTTTGCTTATAGCAATATCTCAGTCAGGAGAAACTGCTGACACTCTAGAGAGTGTAAGAGTTCTAAAAAAGAAAAATGCGAAGGTTATTGCCATTACAAATGTTGTCGGTTCAACTATAACTCGAGAAAGTGATATCACAATTTATATGAACGCCGGGCCTGAAATAGGTGTGGCAGCTACAAAAACCTATGTGAATCAATTAGTTGTGCTCTATCTTTTAGGACTAGAACTAAGTAAAAAGAAAGGTTTCTGGAACGAAGAGCTTGAGAAAGATTTAGAATTCTTAATCAATAGCTCTAGGATAATTAAAAACTTAATTAACACATTAAACCTGGAAAGTCTTGCCAAGAAATACAAAAAATATGAGCACTTTATGTACATAGGAAGGGGCATGAATTATCCTACGGCATTAGAAGCAGCATTAAAACTTAAAGAAATTAGTTACATTAATGCCACAGCATACCCTGCCGGCGAACTTAAGCATGGTCCAATAGCGTTATTAAACAAAGATTTCCCTGTATTTGCCATTGCTCCACGGGAGTCTCTGTATGAAAAAATGAAAAGCAATATCGAAGAGTGTAAATCCAGAGATGCGAAAGTTGTCGCTATAAGTGATCAGGGTAATGAAGAAATCTCAAAAATTTGCGATGATGTCATTTATGTTCCACAAAGCCCAGAAGATATGTATCCATTAATAATCTCGCCGGCAATACAATTGTTTGCATATTTAGTCTCCGACCTAAGAGGTTACAACCCTGATAAGCCAAAAAATCTTGCGAAGAGTGTTACGGTAGAATAAACAATAAAAAAACAAAAAAGAAAAACAGTAAGAAGAAAAAAGTAATTACAACCATGCATCTGAAAACTGCAAATCAATTGAACTTGCTTTAACAGCTTCTTGAGTTATCTGTTTCATTCTTTCTAAAAAAATCCTCTCAACGAATTTTTCATCAAGATCTTGTGCAAGCATTTTTTATCCCTCCAAGTTTTATTTATCAACAAAGCTAAAGATATAGATTCATATTTAAAAACCTTAAATGAGCAGATGTCCAGTGTCCAATGATTCTTTCTAGAGAAAGCTATAGAATATCTTACTCTAAAGAAAACGATTCCAAAACCTTATAGATAGGGCCTTTAGGTGTAAGCTTGCTTTCCATAAGCTCAAAAGATTTTACCTTTATAGAAAAAGGCTCTTTTAGATCATGAAAGTTTTTTAGGATTCTCAAAGAGGAATTCAAATCTTTTACAAACTTAACTCTAAACAAGGTAATGTGGCATTCTTGAGGTTTAGAATCCAAGGACAAACCAAGGGTTTTCAACCTTTGATCAATCTGTAAAACTAAGTTTGTAAATTGCTCGCTTCTCGAATGAACAAAAACAACTCTGGGCTTTCTTTGATAAGTAAAAAAATCTAGAGTGTCAAAATTTAAATCAAAGCTTGGGAAAGCAATGGTTCTCAAGGTTTTAACCAAGAAATCTTTCTTTTGTTCTGATATATCTCCAAGAAACCTTAGAGTAATATGCAAATTATTTTCTTCTACAGGCTTTAAAGAAAGAGAACCTTGCAATTCAGCTGAAAGCTGTTTGGATAAGAGAAATAAATCCTGCTTTATCTTTTTTGGCAGGTTTATTGCTAAAAAGAGTCTCATTAGTAGCTAAAAACGTTCCAAATATAAAAAATTTATTTAACCCAAAAATAGGGTAAGTTTTAAATAATAAGCATCTCAAAAAGATGTTATTAAATAAGTAAACTAAAAAGAGAATGAGAAGGAAGAAAAAAGAAAAGATTATACTTGGAATAAATATTACGCTCTTTTTTTTGATAGCTCTTTTATTGTCAATTCTAGCATCCAATTCAAGCCGTGAGGAACTTGATGAAGAGTTTTATGTAAAGGTCGTAAACACATCAACCGATGAAGAGTTTTATGCAGTTTGTTTTTCTTGGGCTCAATGTTCCCCAAATAATACAATGAGCAGAGAATGTTATTCTTTAGATGACTTATCTAAACCAATAATACAAACCAAAGAATGTAATTATCAAGAAGTTATCCACTGCACTAATGGAATAAAAGATTTTGATGAAACAGATATTGATTGTGGAGGCAGCTGTAATAGCTGTGATATCTATCAGGATTGTAAAACAAACAATGATTGCAAAAGCGCTAATTGTCATCCTCTCAAAAAAATCTGTGTTGACAATAGTGAAATGCCGAACTTTTTACTGAATATGATTTATTCGCATCCTGTACTTATGTTCTTTACTTTAGTTATAACTCCTGCTGCAGTTTTATATTTGCTTTGGTTAAAAGCAAGCCTGGAAGAGAGCAAAATAAAAATATCACAAAAAAACAAAGAATTAATTAGAGATTTTCAAAGTTATGCGAAGCTCTTTAGAGAAAATGTTAAGAACGGGAACGTTAAAGGGGCTAAAGATGTCTTTCTCGAGATAAACCGAATTCTATCAGAGATGGATGATGATACTTTAAAGAAGGTCATCTCAGAATATAATTCCCTAAAAGAAATATATACTAAAATTAGCAAATCTAATGATTAGGTTTAAAACATATATTCTTTTTAATAAAATTTATTAACTCAATTCATGTACCCTTTAGCCAAGATGAGAACAAATATCTTTGTAAGAGATGCTATGACCAAACGCCCAGTATGTGCAAAACCAAGCACAAAGATTTCTGAATGCGCTAAAATCATGAAAAAACATGATATTGGTAGCCTGTTGATAACAGATGAAAACGGCGAATTATTAGGCATAGTGACTGAAGAGGATTTTGTTAGAAGATTAATTGCAAATGAAGGGGATGTAACTAAGCCAGTTTCTACAATTATGTCAAAGTCTGTATTTACTATAGACGAATCCGAAGACATATTTGATGCAATAATGAAAATGAAAGATTTAGATATAAGACACTTACCAGTTGTTTCAGAGGACGGCAAGTTAAAAGGGTTAATTACTATGAAAGACATCTTGAGATTAGAACCACAATTATTTGAGTTGATTGTTGATATTATAGAATTAAGAGAAGAAGAAGATAAACTTTCAGTAATTAGAGAAAAGGGTTTAGATCGAGGACTCTAAACAATTTTACATTTTTTGATTTCTTGAGAATTAATAGTTTATACTAATTTGAGGTCTTTTGTGATTGAATCTATTTTTTCTTCAACATCAGGGCCAATAGCAAAACAGGTAATAGTTCCTTCCTCTAACACGGTTCTTCCTGCGTCTCTTATCAAACTAACAGTAAAGCCCTTAGCTTTAGCTTCATTGAATTTTTGTAGCAGAGTATCTAGTGAGTCCACTTTTAAAACAACTTTCTTCATCCCTTCCTGCTGCCATTCTTTAACTAAAGAGGATTTACCTAAGGATATTAACTTTAAAACGTTCTCAACAGAAGCATGAGCTACCTGAACTGCGAGTTTGCCTTTAGGAAGCTTAAGGTCTGACCTGATTACAATAGCTTGTTTGTACATAAAAACAGAATTATCCTTCCGAATTTAAAAATCTTTTGAGGTTTCTAAAGAATTAAGTATTATTTCCCTTATGTTCTTTTTATGATTGGAATATAGCTGTTTTCGAATTTTGTCTAAATTTTGTTCAGAGTATTGAAAATCAGTAAAATCAAACTCGTCTGGCTTAAGATTAAACAACAACTCATCAATAATCTTTTTAGTTCTTCTAGGTGTTAACTTGTGTTGATAACAATATTGTGAAAAGAATTCAACATCTTCATCTCTAAGGTTAATAGTTTCATAATCTAAATTATACTTATTAAGCGTTTGAGACAACATAAGTTTGTATTGCTCTTTATCTTTAAACCCGTTTATGAAAAAGGTCTTGTTTGCGATTCTATCTATCAGTGCATCATCCAACGTTTCCGGGGAATTTGTTGTTGAGATAACAATGTTGTTGTAATAATTGTCTACAAGAATCCCTTCTAGATTCTTAAGCAGTTCTCCTAAAAGCGATACATCTGTCTGGTTCGTCAAAAGCATCCTTGAAGAAAAAAGTGTATCAATTTCATCAATAATCATCAAAGTTATTTTACTATAATCGTTGAATTTAGATAATTTTTCTCGAAGTTTGCGTTCGCTTTCTCCATAATACTTATCCTTAAAAGAAGAATCAATATAGATTACTTCACTAGGTTTATTAGCTTTTGATGAAGTTTCAAAAAAGTAGTCAATTAACAACCTACACAAAAAAGATTTTCCAGTTCCAGGAGGTCCGTATAAAAAAATTCTATTAGGGAAAGGAGCGGCTGGATTCTCTCTTAAATTTGGGTCATATAAAAAAGTAAAATCAATGATTCGTTTTAATTCGCTTTTAGCATCCTCACTGCCAATGAAATCATCCAGGGTTGTACCTTTCATTTTAAAGATTAAAAATAAATAATGTTTTTTAGAGCGATGAAAGATACTCGTCATCCAAGATCTCTAAAGAATCGGCAATCAATGATTTAATGTTAGCTTCCAAGTTTGGATCTAATCCAAAGTTCTTTGACAAAATATCAGTCTTAGTCATATTCCTCATTTCTTTAACATTCTCAAAAGATGAATTCCACAGGTCTGCTAAGCCGGTATACAAAGATTTTAAGCCGTTATTTAGATAGCCCATGTTGTGAGTTAATTCTTTTATGTCACCAAAAGCTGTTGTTAAACTCTTGACTGTTTCGTTTGTATTCAAGACATAGTTTAAGCCAGTTTCTGCGTTCATGATGATGTAGCTTAACATTTGAGAAGCCAAATCAAGAATCTGATACTGTTGTTCAGAGAACATCATCTTTAACTGACTTACTCTTCTTTCAGATTTTACTGCATAAAGTTGTGTAAATAATTTAGTTTTAAGGTTCCTTAAAAAGTAATATTTTTCGTCACGCGTGTTTAATTTACTTAACATGGTTTCTATAGTTGAATAGTATTCCTCAAGTTTGGCGTTTTTTTCTGAAAGCTTATCTAATGTTGAGTTCGAGTTTAATAAAGAGTATGTAAACTTATCCATCTGTTGTTGAATTTGTTTCTGTGTGTCTCTGGCTTTTTTCAATGTGCCGCAATAAATTGTGCCAACTTTATCAAGCTGTTTTGTGTATTCAAGGACTAAATCATCAAGGTCATACTTAAGGAATTCTTTATACTCCTTATTGTACGCCATCTTTAGATATGTTGATATGCGTTTATGAAATGGCGTTGACTTTGTTCTCCGTTTAAGCTCAGCTTCCAGCAAAGTTAATCTTAAGATGTTTTCTTTAAGATAATTTAGATTCCATCTGTAAGATGTTGCATTATAGTTTTTGTACTTGGTAAAGTATTGCTCTATCTTCTCATCTAAATCAAAGCCATCAAGTTCTTCCTGAACTTTTTTAATAAATTCCTCTTCATTAATTTCTTGATTTGGTGTATCCTCATAAAATATCTTTTCACGCAATGATTCAACTTGAGTTTTTTTGGCAGGGTTCATTTTAATACGTTTTTAGCAAAGAATTAAAATAAAAACTCCGATAAAAATAAAGAAAACTTTTTGAAAAAACAAAAAGGATTGTAAAAAATTTTCAGGACGCAAGTTTTTAAGTAGAATGAAGAAGGATTGCTATAGATAAATTTTTAAATCAAAACAAATCACCAAAACATGGTGCGGCTGTGGTCTAATGGCTATGACATCGGCCTTCCAAGCCGGTTATCCGGGTTCGAATCCCGGCAGCCGCATACATTTCTGAAAAACACCATTAAAGTTATGTTTCTAAGAGAATCCAAACTTCATAAGTTTTATATATCGGTATCTTATCGTAAAGAAATTATTCGATAAAATAAAAAGGTGGAGTTTTATGGATTTTAAAAATAGTAAAATGTTCTGGTTTGTTGTTTCTGTTGTACTGTTAATTACCATAATTCTAATTAATGCAAATAAACAATCAATAACAGGTAATATCGTAGAGGCATCTGATAAAAGTGAAACTACAGACACTGTATCATTAGAAGAATTCGCACAATGCTTAACTGATAAAGGAGTAAAATTGTATGGAGCCTTTTGGTGCCCGCATTGTAACAATCAAAAACAAGCTTTTAAGGAAGGATTAGCTAACTTAACGTATGTTGAATGCGCTCTCCCTGAAGGTGGACAAACTCAAGCATGTAAAGAAGCAGGCATAAGAGCATATCCTACCTGGATTTTTCAGAATGGGAAAAGAGTTGAAGGTGAACTAAGCTTAGAAAGAATAAGTCAATTAAGCGGTTGCCCATTACACAATTAAGAAGATTTTATATTTTATGCTTATTAATATCTAACCAAGATAATCTAAATTTTGTCTGAGATTCTTTTCATGCGAAACTTCTTGAGCGTGTTTGACTAACTCTTTCAATTGAGCTTCAAATTCTTTAGCTTTTTCATAAAGCGGCTTTGTATCTAGTTCTAAACCCAAGATTTTGTCAAGGCATTCAACAATCTTAGCGCTGGCATTACTGTCAGGTAAATTAATGTGAGTTTCACCAAAGAGGCAAGTAAAATTGTGATTATCATTCAACGTCATAAGCGAAGAAGTTACTCCAAGAATTATGCCGTTTTTTAATTCTTCATAATCATTTTTCAAAACATCTTTGATTTCAGGGTCATTCGTATAATACAAAACCCTTGACTCGGTTTGTTGAGGGTTATAGATTCCTTCAATACTAATGATTCTCTTTGCATTGACTTCTTTTGCAAGATCCAAGATATCTTTAGCAATGTCCCATTCTAAACCACTAATAGGGTTTAAACCAGAAATAATAATAAGGTTTTTTTCTGCATTATACAAAATAGGAATAGGAATAAACTTTTTGCCTTTTCTAAGAGAAACTAGTGGAGGCAATTTATTATTCAAAACTTTGCCTACGAGCTTAAATTCTAAATGATCTAAAAGGAATTCATTAACGATACTTGCAACTAACCCAAAACCTGGAAAGCCTTCAATAATTGTAGCGTTACGCTCTATTTTATCTGATAAAACATACATGTTATCACAATTCAAATTCAAGAATCACTGTTTTTAAAGTTTTCTTAAAACTTTAGAGATGAAAAATATCAAATTGTATTAAGTACTAAAAAGTTAAGAAAAGAGTTTAAAACAAAGATTTCCATAATGGAAAGTTAAAATGAACATCAAAGAGAACCTCATAAAAATGATTGACCTTTCTAAAATGGCTTTAGACTTGTCGTACTTATCGCTATTAGAAGAAGACAGTTTTTTAGATAAGGAGATTGCCAACATCCAAGATGAGATTGAAAAGCTTAAATTCGATACGGAAAAACTCGTGTTCAAAATCGTTGATAAAACTGAAAGAAAAATCTCGATATTAGATCTGCTTGACTATATTAAGGAAGTTAGTGAGACTGCCGCTAAAATAACACAAATCAAAGATAAAGAAGTGCATCCCATTATCAAAGATGTATTAGATGAAATCTCCGAAAAAATAATTTCAATTAGCATAAGTAAAGATAATGTAATCTCGACAAAAAAACTTTCCAACAAGTATGGAATAAAGATTTTAATGGTAAAACGAGGAAAAGAAAGGATTCTTCCATTTAAGAAAAATGTTCTACTAAAGAAAGGCGATAAAGTATTCATAATCGGCAGCGAATTTGACAAAGATGTTATCAACGAAATCTACAAATAATTCTGAACTAAAAGAGATTCTTTCTTCCGGGAGGTTATCTTTGTTAATTAATTTAGTGAATGGTTTAATCATAACTATGTTCAAGGATGTTTTATTTAGTTCTCCAGGAATTTTCATATTGATTCCTGGCTTTATACAATTAAGAGGCAGCATATATAGTATACTAACCTCCAAGATTTCATCAGAAATTGCTTTAGGAAAAATTAAGATTCATAATAAAAAGATTAACAACCATAAACGTATCATTCATAATTTAGTTAAAATAAACACAACTTCAATAGTTATCAGTACATTACTAGGGATTACAAGTTTTTTATTTTTGAGATTTCTACTAAGCATAAATTATCCCAAGATTATACTTATCAGTTTCTTAGGCTCGATAATATCGTCAATAATATTATCAACGTTTGTTTACATCCTAATAGTCTATGCAATTCAAAAAGGTTTAGATTTGGACATTATAAGTGGTCCCATAATTACATCTGTCGGGGATTTAATTGGTACACTGTGTTTGTTTATCACAGTGTTGCTTATTTAATTAAAAGCATCAAAAATGAGATATAAAAAATCTAGCAGGACTAAGGATTATTTAACAAGTTTCATTATCCTATTCATCACTTCTGTCATAAGTAGCTTGGGAGGTCTAAGTTTTCAAAGCATTGAGGTATTAATTGCAAAAGTTCTACCTATATTAGTAATCTTTCCGTCACTTAACGATCTCATGGGAAATTTCGCAATCATATTCTCATCGAAATTTACAACCTGGCTTTATGAAGGGAGTATAAAAGAGGCTTACGCTTTTGATAACAACAAGATGAAAAAGTTGTTAAAAGAGATAAGCTTTGCTGGGTTTCAGTTTTCTATTCTTATTGCAGTATTTGGCATTTTAATCGCATTTATTAACGAAGGTAACCTTAATCCTCTCAGCAGTATTAAAGTCATACTTATTTCGATTATTGTAGTGCAAGTCATGATAATTTTCTTATTCTTATTAATCACAATAATAGGAATAATCCTGTTTAAGAAGAATAAAAACCCTGATGATGTTCTTATTCCAATATCTACAGCAATAGCCGATTTTCTAACAATGATTTACCTGGCTACCTTTGTTCTATTGTTCTTTAGATAAAATTCAGAAAACGTACTTAAAGAGCCTATGATACTGTTTTTAAGCGAAAAATTTGCCTAAAAAACGAACTGTTAAATAAAATTTAAAAAGCATTGCAGGTTTATCTGTTTAGAAAATGAAAAAAAATCTGAAAGAATCAAGGGAACATAAAAGAAAAAAGAAGCTACAGCTAATGTGGGGCATATTTATCTCTCTCATAATGATAGTAGGGACAATGGGTTTTTTATCAACAAACACAACTAACAGTAATTCTCTCAACAGCTTTGAGTACAACGGTTATACTTTTGAGTATTCTGGAAATCAAATAACTACCAAAATTAATGATGCAACCTTAAAGTTCTTTATCACGCCCTTTGATGCCCAATCATTTAATGTCTCTAATGAGATTATTAAGAACATCTTAAATTCAGATAAGGTCATCTTAAGTGTTGACCCAGATTCGCAATATCGCGAAATAATTGGATTAGCAAGTTTTTATGTTCAAACCGACCTTTTAAGCATTGGAAAAAGTTCTGAGTCGGCAGCGGTTAGTGAAAACGATTTTGGTTATCCTATAGTTACTTGCGAAGATGCTACTGATAACACATTTGTCATTGAGTTTATTGAAGGGAATGTAACTGAAATAAATCCCAAGTCCAAGAATTGCATACAATTAGTCTCAAATCAACCTTATGGTCATTTAATATTAAGAGACGCGCTTGCTTACAGGTTGTATGGAATCATTAAGGAATGAAGTAAAATGGAATTGGTGAAGAATATGAAAAACAAAGAGGAACAAGTGAAAGTAAAAACTGAAAACAAAGAAGAAACCAAAGAAAGTTTGCCTGAAAATGAAAAAGAAGTAAAGGTTAGTATAAAGATAGTAGGTTTAACTATGGTTATAGCTGTCTTCATATTATTCTTCCTTCTAACAAGGCAGGCAAGTGAGCCAGACATCCCAATAAACAACACTTTTCAGCCAGAGAGTTACAAGTATAACGGATTCTTGTTCCAGAAAGGGATGTACGCGTGGTACAGCAAAATAAAAATTGGGGATTCTGTTTACGATGTTTCTTTTGTTTATGGCCCAAAAGAAGTGGATAACATATCTGTTATTGGTAAGGTTAATGATTTAATCCTAAAAGCTAACGAGATTTATGTGACAACTGAACCCGATTACCCGTCAAAAATAGGCAAAGCGCAAGTTGAAATTTCCAAGATCACCAGTCCAAGAACTGCTAATTTTGGTATCCTGAATATCCCTACAATAAACACTGTTACAGAGATACCTGATAATTTGAAAGGAATAGTTAATTACCCTGAGATAACATGTGAGAACGCAACATCAAATACCTCAGTAATTTATCTAAAGATAGGTTCAGAAACTAGGATATATAATGATAGTTATTGTGTAATTGTTGAAGGCTCTAATGATGACGAGGTTGTTAAAGCAGCTGACAGATTAGTTTATAATCTCCTAGGCATTATCAAATAAGCTTTAATTGCATATCAAAAAATTTCGCGTGATATAAAATGCTATTATTGGGTGTTGTTGGTAAACCAAATGTTGGAAAAAGTACTTTCTTTAAGGCATGCACTTTAGCGGGTGCAGAAATTGGGAATTATCCTTTTGTGACTATTAAACCAAACAGAGGTATAGGTTATGTTAGAGTTAGGTGTGCTGACGAATTCTTCAATGTTCAATGCAATCCTAGAGAAGGATATTGCATAAATCATAACAGGTTCGTTCCTGTTGAAATGATTGATGTTGCAGGTCTAGTTCCAGGGGCTTATGAAGGCAAAGGTATGGGTAACCAATTTTTAGATGATTTAAGGCAAGCAGATGTGCTTATTCATGTAATTGACATATCAGGTTCAACAAACGAAAAAGGTGAACCAGTAAAACCTTTAGAATATGACCCTGCTGAGGATGTAAAATTCTTAGAACGTGAATTGGACATGTGGTTCTATCAGATATTTATGAAAGTCTGGGAAAGATTTTCAAGACAGGTTTCTCAAGAGCATCTTGACCCTGTCAAAGCCATAACAAAACAGTTTACTGGACTGAACACTAAAGAAGAGCAAGTCAAAGAATGTTTCAAAGAGCTAAACTTAAACGAGAACATACACAGCTGGGATGAAGAAACGTTAATGAAATTTGTATCTTTGTTAAGGAAGAAAACTAAGCCAATGATTATTGCAGCAAACAAGATTGATGTCCCTGGCGCAGAAGAAAATCTAAAACGGCTAAGAAAGATGTTTAAGGATTATTTGTTCGTTCCTGTTTCAGCAGAAAGCGAATTAGCTTTAAAAGAAGCTGCACAAAAAGGCTTGATTGAATATATCCCTGGAGACAGCTCTTTTAAAATTATAAATGAAAATGAACTAAGCGAGAAACAGAAGCAAGCTTTAGAGTTCATAAGGAAGAATGTTTTAGAGAGATTTGGCTCTACCGGAGTTCAAGAAGTAATAAACAAAGCTGTTTTCGACATTGGGAATCAGATTTATGTTTTCCCAGGAGGAGTTAATAAGTTAACTGATCAACATGGAAATGTTTTACCAGATTGTTTCTTAATCCCTAAAGGCAGCACAGCTTTAGATTTTGCTTACAAGATTCATAGCGATTTAGGAGATAACTTCATAAAAGCCATTGATGTTAAAACCAAGAAAGTTGTTGGAAAAGATCATATCTTAAACAATGGCGATGTAATTGAGATTGTTTATAAAAA
>CAYQFL010000019.1:0-8778 GCA_964416905.1 uncultured Methanosarcinales archaeon
ATATTTCTGCGTTGTTGATTTGCCCATTAGGTAGAGAAACTGTACCACCAGAAACAGTCAAGCCATTAGTTATAGTAGCTCCGCCTATAACATGCAATGTTGATGATGGACTACTTGTTCCAATACCAACTCTTGTAGATGAAACATACAAATTCCCAGAAATGTTCAGATATGTGTTGTAAGGAGTGATTTTGTCTATGCTTAGTAAATCTGTCGAAAAAGAAGGAATTGGCAAGAGAAATAGAACTATCAAAATAAAACTTGTTACATAAATTCCATAAAGATATTTACTTTTCACTATCAATATTGTTTTTTCTATACTTGCAGATTATTAAATTTTTTGTTTTTTTTTTGATTAAATAAGTTTAAAAAGTTAAAAAAGACCTATCTGAATATATGTTGAACAAAGAGAATTTGTTGATTTTAGCACCTTTGAGCGAGATAACCACTTTAAGCTTTAGAATTATGGCTAGGGAATTTGGCGCAGATTTAACTCTTGTTCCATTAGTTAGCAGTTATGCTATTGTAAATAAAAATCAAAAAACTCTAGATATGTTAATAGAAGGAAAAAAAGAATCAAAACCAAGGGCTGTTCAAATATTTGGCAATGATAAAGAGGTTATTAAACGAGCTGTAAGGATTATTGATGAATTATCTATTTATGATATTATTGACTTAAACGCAGGTTGCCCTTCGTCTAAAATAGTTAATTCAGGTTCTGGCGGAGCTTTGTTAAAAGATTTGCCCAAGTTAAGAGAGATTCTTAGAGCAATTAGAGAGAACACAAAATCTAAGGTTAGTGTAAAGATAAGGTTGGGTTTTAGTAAAAATGATTTAACTAATATTATCAAAGCTGTAGATGACTTTGTGGATATGATAACAATTCATGGAAGGACCATTAAGCAATCTTTTTCTGGGAATAATGATTGGCAATCAATTTTTCAAGCTAAAGCTTTGACTGATAAGATTATTATTGGTAGTGGAGACATCAGAACAAAAGAGGATTATCTTAAAGTTAAGGATAAAGTTAATGGAGTTATGATTGGAAGAGCAGCGTTATCAAACCCTGGAATATTTTCAGAGATTAAATTTAACAAACCAATTTCAAAATCAAGAGCTTTATTAAGGTTAACTGAACTAGAAAAAGATTTTCTTAATCTCAAGAAACTTTCTTTATTTATGGTTGCAGGTATGAATAATTCTAAGAGAATAAAACGCGAGATAACTAAGATAAAAGATTATGATACTTTAGTTAACTATCTAACTTTCCTAGCAAAAGAAATGAATCCTGAATGATAAATGCTCCAGCTCTTAGGTCTTATCTTTCTACCATCAATCTCCCATTCCTGTTCCATTACGTTAACTGTTTTTATGTGAATGAACTCGTTATGATTTTTTAGTTCATTTACAAAATCAGCATTTTGGATTATTGTAGGGGTGTAAACCACTAAGAAACCGCCGGTTTTTAGGACAGCTTTGGCTGTTTCAATGCCTTGCCAGGGCTCGGGTACATCTAAAGCTAGCAGGGAAGCTTTTGTTTTCTTAATTACAGATAATACAAATTCAACATCATATATGCTGCCTATATTGAATTCTATGTTTGTTATGCCTAAGAATTCAGCGTTCTTTTTTGCAACCTCTTGATGATCTTCTCTAACATCAAAAGAAAATACTTTTTTACAATACCTTGCAATAGCTATGGCTAAAGCTCCAGTTCCAGAACCTGCTTCTATGCAAACATCTTCTTTGCTAATGAGAGTGTTTGATAATATTATTCCGATGTCTTTTTTAGGGATTATCTGAGCGCTTCGTTTTATTTTGTTGTACTTGTCATAAAAAAAAGGCTCTAGAACAAAAAACTCTTTGCCAACATTGGTTTTAACGATGTCTCCAGGTTTTGCCTTAGATAAATCCTCTTTGCTTACCATACCGAAATTTGAATGGAAATCTTTGTCTTTGTCAACTAAGAAAGTTTTCATACTTTTATTCATCAGAAGTATCTTGTTATTCTCTGTTTTGCTGCTCATGATTCCTAGTTGTTGTTTTGTGTTATTAAAAGGTTTCTGTTAATGTTAATATGCTTTTCATCAGGGCGGAGGTATTCACTTTAAAGAGAAGAATAATTTTTATATGTGCTGTTTTTAGGGTTTTAGTTGATGATTGAAGAAAAGCCTTTTGATGAGCTATTTACTCAAAAAAGCATTATTGATGAACTGAGCGAGATTAATAAGAAATATGGTTATATCCCTAAAAGGATTTTAATTAAACTAAGCATTGAGAAAAATATTCCTTTATCAGAGCTTTATGGCATTGCTACATTCTATAATCAGTTTAAGTTAAATAAAAGTGGTAAATATGTTATTGAAATCTGCGAAGGGACAGCTTGTCACATAAATCATAGTGGTGAGCTTAAGCGGGCAATTAAAGATGTTCTAGGTATATCGGTTAATGAAACAACTAAAGATAAGCTGTTTACTTTGAGAGAAGTTAGATGCCTAGGAGTCTGTGCTATGGCTCCTGTGTGTAGGATAAATAACAAGATTTATGGTAATCTTAACTATCAAAAGATGAAGGATTTGATTAAGGAAATTACAAGAAAAGAGATTCATAATAGTAAAGAAGATTGATTTGCTAAAATGAAATATACTTTAAAAATCTGTGGAGCAACAGCATGCAGGTCTAACGATTCTTTAGCAGTAATGGATAGACTAAAGGAATTATTAGCAAAAAGAAAATCAGAGTTTGATGCTAAAGGTATTGAGGTTGAAATAAAGGAAGTAGGCTGTATCGGATTATGTGGTAAAGGGCCTTTGTTAGTTGTAGAGCCAGGTTCAAAATTATATACTCAATTGACTAAACAAGATGTTGAAGCAATTGTAGATTCTTTGTTAAACCACAGAACTGTAGAAAATTTACTTTATGAACGAGATAATGAAAGATTTGAGAAGATTCACGATATTCCTTTCTATAAGTATCAGGATAGATTTTTGTTGAGGAGATGTGGTGTAATTGAGCCATTGTCTTTGAAAGAATATATTGAAGAAGGCGGCTTCAAAGGATTAAAGAATGCTCTCGAGAAAACACCTGATGAGGTTATTGATTTGCTTTTGAAATCAAAGCTTAGGGGCAGAGGCGGTGCAGGGTTTCCTACAGGATTGAAATGGAAATTCCTTAAACAGGCAAAAGCGGATACAAAATTTTTGATTTGTAATGCTGATGAAGGAGACCCAGGAGCTTTTATGGATAGAAGCATTTTGGAAAGTGACCCTTTTGCTGTGCTTGAAGGGATGCTTATTGGTGCTTACACAACAGGGGCAACTAAGGGTTTCATCTATGTTAGGGAAGAATATCCTTTGGCAGGAGAGAGGATTGAAAAAGCTGTACAAATCTTAAGAGATAATGGTTATCTTGGTGAGAATATCTTTAATAGATTTTCTTTTGATATTAAAGTTGTTAGAGGTGCTGGGGCGTTTGTTTGCGGTGAAGAAACTGCGTTGATAAGATCAATAGAAGGTAAACGAGGACAACCTAGGACTAGGCCGCCGTATCCTGCTGAGAAAGGCGTTTCTGGTAAGCCAACTAATATTAACAATGTTAAGACTTATGCTTCTGTGGCTTTAATCTTAGACAAAGGTTCAGAGTGGTTTGCAGGTTTGGGAACAGAAAAATCCGGAGGCACCGCTGTGCTTTGTTTGAGCGGCGACTTGAAGGATACAGGTATTGTTGAGGTTAGAATGGGAACACCAATTAGAAAAGTCATTTATGATATCGGCGGTGGTTCCAAGAAGAATAAAAATATTAAAGCAATACAGATTGGCGGGCCTTTAGGGAGTTTAATACCTAAAGAGTTCTTTGATGTAGGTTTAGATTATGATTCTCTTAAAGAGCTTGATTCAATCATGGGTTCAGGAGGTTTAATTGCGTTAAACGAAGATGATTCTATATTAAAGTTAGTTAGCTTCTTTTTGGATTTTCTTAAGTCAGAGTCTTGCGGTCAATGTACCCCCTGTAGAGAAGGTGTTGTTCAGATTAAGAAAATTATTGATAAGATAATCAATCATGAAGCAAAACCTGAAGACTTAGATAAACTGAATGTTTTGTGTGATTATGTTAAAGAAAATTCGCTTTGCGGTTTAGGTCAAGGTGCTCCGAACATCGTTAAGTCCAGCTTAAAGTTTTTCATGAAAGATTATGATCAAAAGATTTCTGGGCCAATAATCTATACTATTACAGATGCTTGTATAGGATGTCATGTTTGTGCGTTAAATTGTCCGGTGCATGCTATACAGGGTAAGCCTAAAGAAAAACATGTTATTGATCAAAGTAAATGCATACATTGTGGAAAGTGTTTTGAGGTTTGTAAGTTTAATGCAATAACTAAAGATTAGAGGTAAAGAATAAACAGATATAAGCTAAAATGAAAGTGGAGATAAATGGCAAGGAATATGAATTTGATGAAGGTTTAACAGTGTTAGAAGCGTGCAGAAAAATAGGGTTGAAAATTCCTACTTTTTGTTATCACGAACTTTTGGAGCCAAGGTCTGTTTGCAGACTGTGTGTTGTTGAGGTTAATGGCAAACTTAGAACATCTTGTTCAACTAAACTTCAGGAAGGTATGAAGATTGTAACTAATTCTCCTAAGGTGATTGATGCCAGGAGAATAAATCTTCAATTACTTATTGCAGACCATAAACAAGAATGTCTCTCTTGCAATAAATCTGTTGACTGTAAGCTCTTTGAGTATGCTAATGAATATGAGATTCAAGAGATTCCTTTTGAGATTTTGAGCAATGATGACTATACTGTTGATGATTCGTCTTATGCTTTCATAAGGGATTTGTCAAAATGTATTAAGTGTGGTAAATGTGTGCAGATTTGTAACGAGTTGCAAACTGTTCGTGCTTTAACTTATGCTGGTAGAGGACTTTCTGTTAGGCCTTCAACATCTTATGAAATGCCGATTAAAGAAACTGAATGTGTTTTCTGTGGTCAGTGCGTTTTGAATTGTCCAACCTGCGCTTTAGAAGAAAAAGATGAAACCAGAGAGGTTATCAATGTTTTGAATGATAAGGATTTTATTGTAGCAGCACAAATTGCTCCTTCAGTTAGGGTTTCAATAGGAGAAGAGTTTGGTCTAAAGCCAGGAGAAATCTCAACAGGCAAACTAATTACAGCTTTGCGCATGCTTGGTTTTGATTATGTGTTTGATACGCAGTTTGGCGCTGATTTAACTATTGTTGAGGAAGCTAATGAACTGATTGAAAGGCTTAATGGTAAAGGCAAATTGCCAATGTTCACATCATGTTGCCCTGCTTGGGTCAAGTTCTTTGAAGAGTTTTATCCGGAGCATTTAGATCATCTTTCTAGTTGTAAAAGTCCTCAACAGATGTTTGGCGCAGTTTTCAAGAGTTATTTCTCTAAGAAAATTAACAAAAGGCCTGAGCAGTTGAAGCTTGTTTCGATTATGCCTTGTACAGCTAAAAAAGAAGAAGCTAGGAGGTACGAATTTATTGAAGATGTTGATTATGTTTTGACAACCAGGGAATTAGCGAGAATGCTTAAAGCGTTTGGAATTGATTTTGCCAAGCTTGAAGATGGTAAATTTGATTCTCCTCTAGGAGAATCTTCTGGAGCAGGAACCATATTTGGTTCAACAGGCGGAGTCTGCCAAGCTGCTTTAAGAACAGTTAATCATCTTCTTACAGGCAAAGAAGTCCTTAATTTTGAGTTTAATTATGTTAGCGAAGATGGTTTCTTGAGAGAAGGTGAAGTTGAAATTAATGGAAGAAAGATAAGGTATGCTGTTGTTCAAACTTTAGGAAAAGCTAGAGAAATCTTTGAGAATCTAAACAAATATGATTTTGTTGAAGTGATGGCCTGTCCTGGTGGTTGTGTTGGTGGTGGCGGTCAGCCTATACCTACGAACATGGAGGTTGTTAAGAACAGGATGGAAGCTTTGTGGAAAAATGATAGCTTAAAAGCCATTAGACTAAGTCATAAGAACCCCTCAATTATTAAACTTTATGATGAATTTTTAGGAAAGCCTTTAAGTAGGGAAGCACATAAGCTGTTGCATACTTCTTATTTTAATCGAAAACAACACAGGCATTCTCTTAAAGAAGATTAGTTCTTGAGAGGATAATTTTGGTTTTCTTTAGTGTCCTAAGAAGTCACTATTCTAGAATAGTAATGTTTAAATAGAAGTATATATTTTTATGTGCCAAAAATGCTGAAGCTCTTTAGGAAAAAACGTAATTCTTTAGATGATGAGGTTGATAAAGCATATAAATTAATGAAATACAACCCTTATGACTTTAATAAAGAACGTTTAAGGGAAAATCTTCAGAAATATGAGAAAGTATATTCTGTTGACACGAGTGTTCTTCTTCTGGACCCCTTTGCTATATTTTACTTAACAGGTAATGAGGTTCCTAATGAGCTTCAGAGTGAATTCGCCGATAGATACGGTCTTTATTTTTCTCGTGAAGATCAGCAGTCAGGTGAGCCAAACAACTTAGTTTTGTCCCAGGTTGTTGAATATGAGTTGGATAAGGTAAAGGATAATCCTAGAAAAGACGAGGGTACCAGGATTATTGCTAGAAGAGCTTTAGAGGTCATAAGATACATTTATCATCTTGGGCGCGAGCAGGGAGAGGATCCAAAAGAAGGAATCAAATTAAAAAATGGTGCTTATTTTATTTACGTGCCTCATGACGAAGTCAGGTTCAAAGAAGAATACAAAAACTATTTTGAACCAGATCATGATGTAAGGATAATTAGTGATATCTCGCATGTTTTAGACTATCTGAGGGAAGATCAAACTCTTACCATAGTTACCCAGGACGGCGGTTTTGTTAACAAGGCAGAAGTTATTGGAATCAAATGTAAACTGGAAGAGTATAAGAGAGAACAAGTAAGCAAATATGAATCAGCATACTCCGGAAAACAGGTTTTGAACCTTGAAGATGAGAACTTAAAAAGTAAGTACTCTAACATTAATATCTTAGTTAAGAAGGAATTATCTGATATTCTATCAGATTTTGGGATAAATCCAGGGATGGTTTATCCAAACATGGTTTTAAAATTTGAGCCTCCTATAAGCGAGGATGAGCCCTGGAGAAATTATCTTTTTGTTACAGGAGATAAGGACCATATTCGAGGACCTGTTAACTTTTTGCAATATCTTAAAGATTGTGAAGAGTTTGAAAAAAAATATCTTTCTAATCGTTTTAATAATTCTTCTAATGGTGAGGATTACATACTTCTTGATAAAGCAATCCACCTATTTAACAAGATAAAAAATCAACTGAAGAAAAAAGGAGATTTGCGTGTTGATGATGAGCATGTTGATCCACGAAAAATAGTGGAAAGAGTTATAGAATTATTTAAGCCTAAGGGCTTTTATTCTGGGGAAGGGCCGATGGATTTTCGTTCAGTACAGGATATGTTTGATAAATTCCCTTTTCATAGAAACATAAAACCTGAAAAGGATCAGATTCCATATTTTGAATTGCTTTTGTCAAAAGAAATCCCTGTTGTTAGCGTTATTGGAGAACAGGGTGCTGGTAAAAGCGTTTTAGCTTTACTTGCAGGACTTTATCAGGTTTGGAAGGGAGATTATGAAAGAATATCTTACATAAGATCTACAAGAGAGATGGGTGCAAGTTCCATTGGGTTCCTCCCAGGTAGCGAGTCTGATAAAATGGAACCTTGGAAAAGGTCAGTCAGAGATAACTTAATTGATATCTTTTATGATAAAGAGAGGAGAGGAGACCTTTATTACAAAAAGCAGGTTGAGGAGTTTATACATAATTTAGAGAAGAATGGTTTGATTGAGTTCTTGACGCCTCAATTCTTGCAGGGCAGAACCTTGAATGATAGATTTATTATTGTTGATGAGGCGCAGAATTTTCCAAGAACTGTAGCTTCCATCATCTTGGGAAGAACTGGAGAAACTAGCAAGATGGTTTTCTTAGGAGACCCTAAACAGCTTGATGCAGTTCAATATTCAGATAGGTTTGTGAATAAGTATAATACAGGTATACTTCATGTTGCTGAGCGTTTGAAAGATCTTCCAGTTACTGCTCATATTACTTTACCCCCTGGCTTTAATAAGAGGTCAGAAGCGTCAAAAGCAGCAACCCTTTTATAAATAACTTGTAATCCCTCAAAAGTCGTAAAGTTTATATACTTGTTTGAATGAAACCCTGGTTAAGTCCACATGTAGGATGATATTATGAAAAAAAATGCCCCATTATATGAGATTATAGACGAGCTCGGAAAAGAAAACTTTAATTCTTCAGAAGTTGGAAAAATTTTTGTGGGTTCTATTCTAGAGGTACCTAGAGATTATTTTATTTCAAAGTATTCTTACATACCTGAACAAAGTAAAACCAAAAAAAAGAGACAGTTTATGTCTTCATTAAAGCGAAATATGATGGATGGAAACGTGCATCAAAAATATATTGGTATGAGTGCAGAGAACCTGCGCGTATTGTTTGATTATAGAGCTATAAGAGCTGATAGAACCAGTATTGAAGGAATTGTTTATGAGATTCTTTCTGAAGATAACATCTTTGATGATTGTGGATTTTCAGGCATACGTGATTTAGCTTATAAAGGTTCTAAAGAATATTCCGAACAAGAATCTATTGTGAAGAGAGGTAAAGGTTCTTTTAGAGATAGAGAGTACAATGCGATTTTAGAATCTTTGCGAAATTATGTTAGTCAGTATGTTGATTAAAATTATTGGCGTTATCTTTTATTTTGTTTTTTCTA
>CAYQFL010000019.1:8878-13873 GCA_964416905.1 uncultured Methanosarcinales archaeon
TATTTTGTTTTTTCTATTTCTGCTAAAAAATTTGGCAATTCATTGTAGTTTTTTGGTCCTCTTAAGAATTCTTTATTGAACATTTCTGAAAGCTCTTTTAATGAAATTCCATCTATGAATCTTTCGTTGTTTAAAGATATGTAAGGAACAATAATCTTATAGACTTTTGAAAGGTCTTTTTTCTTCAGGTTTTTTATGATGTCTTGACCCAATAATAAGCCGGCTGAGGTTATATTTCCGCCCATTGAGTTTTTTATCTCTAAGTAATCTTGGTTTAACTGTTTAGCCATTTCTTGTATTACAAATCCAAAGGAAGGTGATGAAATTAGAAGGTTTTTGTGCTTTAATTTTATGTTGAGATTAATGCCTTCAAGGAATAATGGTAGAAATTCAGTTAGTTCTGAGAAAAATGTTCCTGCTAAAACAGTATTCTTATACTCTTGGCTTAGTTTTATGATTTTTCTTCTTTGGGATTTTGTTAAGTGTTTTTGCTTTGACCATTTTGTTACAGCTATGGGTATAAGGATGTTCTTTGGATAATCCTTGCCAAACTTAAGGATATCTTTTGTTTCTGAATAGTTCTCTCTAGAAATAATGTTGCTTAAGTAAACTTTATTGGAACCTTTTAGCTTGACTATGATATTTATTTCTTTTTCAGCTTGCTCTTCGCTTATTCCCATCATAACTGCTCTTGTTTTAGCAAAAGGCGAGTTTAATGTTATTTCTAAGATGTCAACATTCTTGATTAGGAAATCAGCGATATCATCATTAAGTCCTTTTCCAGATGTGCAGACTCTTAAAGGTAGCTTGAATTTTTTGGAATATTCTTTTGCTTCCAGAACATCGTTTTTTATGTAAGGGTTGTTTAAGATATCGTGAGGGGAAAGGTCTTTTGCATAGTTTACCAGCTTTGCTTTCTCACTTTTAGGAATCTGAACGGTATAGCAATATTTACAAACAGGATTACATAAAGGAGTTTTGTTTTGTTTGCCGAAGGCTTCAACCATTATAGAAATCTCGTTATCATAATCTATGTGTAATGATAGCCAATAAGGTAAGGATTGTTTTATCTTGTTTAATTCGTTTTCATTGAAATCTTTTAAGTAAAACCTTTTCATAAAATGAGGTTATTTTATTCGTTTTAAAAAGGTTGTTATCTGGTTTAGACTTTGTTAAACTGAGTTGATTAAACGGAAAGTTTTAATAAATGTGTGAAGAAATTAAAAGAATATGAACAAGAAATCTTTGTTTTTTGTTTTGATGGCAACACTAATAAATTCTATAGGTCAATTGTTCTTCAAGATTGCTTCTTTTGATTTTACTTTGAACCCTCTTGATTGGATAACTAATGTTGCATTAATATTAGCTTTAGGTTTATACTTTGTTTCCGCAATTTTAATCATAACTGCATTAAAATATGAAGAGCTTTCTTTAGTTTACCCGATTATTGCTACTGGCTTTGTTTGGGTTGCTCTATTATCAAGCTTTTTATTTGGTGAGGTGTTAAGCATTAGCAAGATTTTTGGAATATCCCTCATTGTTTTTGGTGTCTTTGTGCTGAATAACACTTTCTCAACAAACCTAAAAAGAGGTTAAAGATAAATGGATAATTTTTTGTTAGCACTGGAGCTTGCATTGATTGGCACTTTAATCAATAGTATTGCTGCACTCTTGCTTAAGAAAGGTTCAAAGAAGTTTAGTCTCCTAAACTTATTCAAAAATTGTTATCTCATTATGGGGTTTATTCTATATCTTTTTTCAACGATTTTTTTTATGTTGCTACTTAAGTTGATGCCTTTATCAATAGCTTACCCGTTAACATCTTTATCTTATATTTGGACTGTGCTGTTTTCGTTTTTATTCTTGAAAGAAAAGTTTAGTTTGAACAAGGTTCTTGGTGTGGCTTTGATTATTTCAGGCATAGTGTTTTTGAATCTTTGATTGGGTGAAAAAATGATAAATTTAGAATCAAAGGATTTTTCGAGGAAAACTTATGTTGTTTCTTTAGGTGGTTCTTTGCTGTTTAAAGGTAAGAAGTTTGATGTTCATTATGTTCTTTCTTTTGTTGATTTTATTAAGAGATTTATCAAGAAGAACCCTAAAGTTAGGTTTGTTTTGGCTGTTGGCGGCGGTGCTTTAGCGAGGGAATACATCAATGCATTGAGGGAATTAAATGTTAATGATGAATTTTATCTTGACAGAGTTGGTTTAGAGGTAGCTAACTTGAACGCTCTGGTTGTTCTTGAGTCTTTTAAGGATTTAGTTTATAGAAAAGTTGTGAGGAATCCGTTCTATAAACCAAAAACTAACAAAAAGGTTGTTGTTTACGCAGGGTATAAACCAGGAATATCCTCTGACTATGTGGCAAGTGCTTGTGCTAAGGCTTATGGTTCGAAAGTTCTGTTTAATTTAACTGATGTTGATTACTTGTATGACAAAGACCCCAAGAAAAGTAAATCAGCTAAAAAGATTGAGAGAATCTCTTGGCCAGAGTTTATCAAAATGGCCGGTAATTTTAGTTCTGGGAAGCATTTTCCGTTTGATCCAATTGCTTCAAGGTTTTGTTTAAAGAACAATATCTCAGTTGTGATTATGAACGGCAAGGATTTTAAGAATATTAAAAACGCGTTTAATGGTAGAAGGTTTAGGGGAACATTGATCAGATAAAAATTATTTTCTTTGAAGACTGTACTTTTTTTGGAAAACTATTTAAAAGTTATTGCTCACACATTTTGTATCATGAGTTCAGGCAATAAAAGAAACAAGGATGTTGGCATTACTGTTAAGAAGTCTGAGGATATTAGTGAATGGTATTCGCAAGTTGTTCTTAAGTCAAAACTAGCTGATTATGCTCCTGTGAAAGGTTGCATGATCTTGAGACCCAACGGTTATTTCATCTGGGAGAAAATTCAGGAGTATTTCAATAATGTTCTTGAGGAAAAAGGAGTAAAAAATGCTTACTTCCCTATGTTTATCCCTGAATCATTTTTCTTAAAAGAAGCGAAACACGCAGAAGGGTTTAATCCTGAGGTTGCCTGGATTGAGAGAAAGGATGAGAACGAGATGAGATTAGCTATAAGACCTACATCTGAGACAATTATTTATGATGCGTATTCTCGATGGGTTAGGTCATGGAGGGATTTGCCTTTAAGAATAAATCAGTGGTGTAATATTGTTAGATGGGAAACCAATGCTGTTAAACTTTTGTTGAGAAGCAGGGAATTCTTATGGCATGAAGGACATTGCGTTTATGAAACCGAAGAGGAATGCAAGAAAGAAACACTGATGTTCTTAGATGAGTATGCTAAACTTTGCAAGGATTTGCTTGCTATCCCTGTTGTGAAAGGCGAGAAAACTGAAAAAGAGAAGTTTGCTGGAGCGATTAAGACTTATACAATTGAGAGTTTGATGCCTGATGGTAAAGCTATCCAATTAGGCACAACTCATTATTTAGGTCAGAACTTTGCAAAAGCATTTGACATAACCTTTTTAGGAAGAGACGGCAAGCCTTATTATGCTTACCAGAACTCTTTTGGTTTTTCCACTAGATTAATAGGAGCTACTGTTTTATTGCATTCTGATGACAAAGGTTTGGTGTTGCCTCCAAAGGTTGCACCAATTCAAGTGAGAATTGTACCTATTTTTAGGGAGGAAAACAAAGATAAAATCCTTAGCAAGGTTGATGAAATTAAATCGATGCTTGAAGCAAAACTTAGAGTTGATGTTGATTTAAGTGATAATACTCCTGGCTGGAAGTTTAATGAATCTGAGTTGCTTGGAATTCCAATCAGGATTGAGCTAGGGCAAAAAGATTTGGAAAAAGGTGTGGTAACTTTAGTTAGAAGGGATACTTTAACTAAAGAAACTCATGCTATAGATGACTCTCTTGTTGATAAAGTACTAAGCTTGTTGGAAGAAATTCATAATAATCTGTATAACAGAGCCAAGGAGCATATTGATAAACATACAATAAAAACAGCAAACTTCGTTGATGCTGTTGAGAAAATTAATGAAGGCAACTGGGCTTTAGTGCCTTTGTGTGATGATGTTATCTGCGAGGAAAGTTTGAAAGAAAGAACTGACGGCATAACAACAAGAGTTATACCTTTTGACCAGCCTAAAGAAAAAGATTTTAAATGTATTTCTTGCGGCAAGCCGGCTAAACATTGGGTGTTTATATCTAGGGCTTACTAAGTTTTGATTTTTATTTTTTGATTCTTTCTTGTTGATTTCTCTCAAATTGTGTAGTCCTCTGGCGCAATTAATAGAACAAATTCTCCTTTTGGATTTTTATGTATTTTTTCAAGAACTTCGTTAGGTGTTCCTCTTATAACTTGTTCGAATTTCTTGGTCATTTCTCGGCATACGCAGATTAATCTACTTGGTAAAGTTTCGCTTAAAACATCTAAAGTTTTTCTGATCCTGTAAGGGCTTTCATAAAAAATAGTTGTTTTGTCTTTAGCAATGCTTGAGAACAATTTTTTCTTTTTAGCAGAGGTCTTTGGAACAAAGCCAAGGAATATGAAGGAATCTGAAGGAAAACCTGATAGAACTAAAGCGTTTATTGCTGCACTAGGTCCAGGGATTGAAGTGAAAGGTATACTTTGTTTTATGCATTCTCTTACTATTAGAAAACCCGGGTCACTTATTAAAGGGGTCCCAGAATCTGTGACTAAGCAGACATCTTCATCTGTTTTCAGCAGGTTTATGATTTTGTTGAGCTGTTTTTTCTCGTTGTACTCGTTGTTTATTATGAATGTTTTATCGTTATAGTTTATGTTATGAATCTTTAGTAGATTTTTTATTCTTCTGCTATCTTCGCAGATTATATATTTTGATTCTTCCAATAATTGTAAAGAACGCAAAGAAATATCTTTACTGTTTCCAATAGGGGTTGAAATTATGAACAGCATTGTTGTGTTTTCATTTACGTTTTTTGCTTTCTTTTTTGTTTAAGTACATCATCTTGTCAGCGATATGATATAAACTCTCAAA
>CAYQFL010000020.1:0-12116 GCA_964416905.1 uncultured Methanosarcinales archaeon
GGCTTGGGAGCCGATGAAGGGCGTGGCAAGCTGCGATAAGCTCCGGCGAGCTGCACGCAAGCTAAGAACCGGAGATGCCCGAATGGGACTTCCTACCGTAAGGTGCTCCTGTTAGGAGTGGGAACGCAGGGAACTGAAACATCTAAGTACCTGCAGGAAGAGAAATCAAACGAGATGCCGTGAGTAACAGAGAGTGAAAGCGGCACAGGGCAAACTGAATCCCATATAGTAATATATGGGAGATGTGGTGTGATTTGGGCATTCCGTTTCATCCAACCTAACGACCCGAAGTCTTCTGGAAAGAAGCACCATAGAGGGTGATAGTCCCGTAGGGGTAGTTAGATTGGATGTTGGAATGTTCCGGAGTACCACTCGCTGGAAACCGAGTGGGAAGTTGGGTGACACTATCATCCAACTCTAAATACTACCCAAGACCGATAGTGCATAGTACCGTGAGGGAACGTTGAAAAGATCCCCTGACGGGGAGTGAAAAGAGCCTGAAACCTGATAGCTAAAGTATGGTACTGCTCTACGGAGTTGTACCGTCCGTTTTGAATAACGGGCCAGGGAATTTGGTTCTGTGGCGAGGATAACTCTCTTCGAGAGGTATCCTAAGCGAAAGCAATAGTCCGCAACTCCTTTTGGAGCGAGGGACACAGTACGAAAGTGCTGGAAGTCACAGGGCCCAGACCCGAAACCGGGCGATCTAGGCTTGGGCAGGGTGAAGTCTTCCTAACGGAAGGTGGAGGCCCGCAGAGGTTCTGTGGACAAGCGTTCTTCTGACCTGAGTCTAGGGGTGAAAAGCCAATCGAGCCCGGAGATAGCTGGTTCCAGTCGAAGTTGGCCGTAGTCAAGCCTTGAGGGAGGTTTCTAATCCTGTAGAGCTACGGATAGGGGAAGATGGGGGAGAAATCCCTCGGTCCCCTGTCCAACTCCAAAGGGATTAGAACCGTAGATCTCAGGAGACGGGGGCTCGGGGTAAACTCGAGTTCCGAGAGGGGAACAACCCAGACCGTGGTTAAGGCCCTAAAGTGTTGGTTAAGTGTTAACGGGGGAAGGATGTCTTTCGCCTAAGACAGCCGGGGGGTTGGCTTAGAAGCAGCCATCCTTTAAAGAGTGCGTAACAGCTCACCGGTCGAGGCGGAGGGCTCCTAAGATGGACGGGGCTAAACCAACCGCCGATACCACGGCCTCGCCAAAAGCGAGGGGTAGGCTGGCGTCTGGAGAGGGCAGAATTGTCCTCGTAAGAGGGCAAGGACCTCTCTGGAATGAAGATCCTGGCGGTAGTAGGAGCTGAGCACCGTGAGAATCGGTGTCGCCGCAAGGGCAAGGGTTCCTTGGCAACGTAGGTCAACCAAGGGTTAGTCGGTCCTAACCGGAGTCTTAACCTGAGCTTCGGGAAAGGGAAACAGGTTAATATTCCTGTACCTACCAGGTACGTTTTCGGCAACGAAAGGCAGTTTCCTGACGCTTGGGGCTAGGTCCACACTGATGAGGTGTCAAGATGCATAATTCCGAGGAGAGTCGTAATGACGAGAATCGGAATAAAGCATCGATGAGCTCCCGTAGGGGAGTTGGATTGATGCCTCGAGCCCATGAAAAGGGAAACTGCAAGGATCCTGGTAGTCCGTACCAAGAACCGGCACAGGTGCCCCTGGGTTAGTAGCCCAAGGCGTGTAGGTTTAATCCAACCGAGGGAATTCGGCAAATTGGCCCTGTATCTTTGGTAGAAGGGGTCCCTGCTACCGTATCTTTTAGATGCGGATGCAGGGCGCAGTGACTAAGGGGGCCCGACTGTTTAACAAAAACGTAGCCAACCGCCAGTTCGAAAGGATGAGTATGGTTGGTGAAGTCTGCCCAGTGCCTGTACTTTAAACCTCTTTACAAGGAGGCCAAGAGCAGGTAAACGGCGGGAGTAACTATAACTCTCTTAAGGTAGCGTAATACCTTGCCGTTTAAATGACGGCTTGCATGAATGGCTTAACGAGATCCCCACTGTCCCTGGTTGGATGCCTCCGAACACTCCATTGTGGTGTGAAGGCCACAGACCTCCAGTGGGACGTGAAGACCCCGTGAAACTTTACTGTAGCCTGTCGTTGTGAGGCAAGTTCTGATGAGCAGGCTAGGTGGGAGTCATCGAAGCTTACTCTCCGGGGTAAGTGGAGACGAAAGGTGAGATACCACCCTTTAGGACTTACCTCACTCACTCCTCATTGAGGAGGACAGCGGTTGGTGGACAGTTTGGCTGGGGTGGCACTCCGCCGAAAAGATATCGGCGGAGCCCAAAGGTCAGCTCACCCGGGTCAGAAATCCGGGGTAGAGTGCAAGGGCAAAAGCTGGCCTGACTGGATTCCAGACAAGGAGGAATCCAGAGGCGAAAGCCGGGCCTAGCGAACCTCCGTACCTCTATAGTGGGGGTCGGAGATGACCGAAAAGTTACTCCGGGGATAACAGAGTTGTCTCGCCCGAAAGCTCCCATTGACGGCGAGGCTTGCTACATCGCTGTCGGCTCTTCCTATCCTGGCCGTGCAGAAGCGGCCAAGGGTGGGGGTGTTCACCCATTAAAAGGGATCGTGAGCTGGGTTCAGAACGCTGTGAGGCAGTTTGTTTAATATCTACTGGAGGTGTATTAGGATCTGAGGGGAAGGACCCATTAGTACGAGAGGAACGTGGGTTCGGGGCCTCTGGTCAACCGGTTGTCCAACAGGGCAGGCCGGGCAGCTACGCCCCAAGGGATAAAGGCTGAAAGCATCTAAGCCTGAAGCCCACCTCGAAAAGAGATCTAGAGTGCCCATAGAAGATGGGTTTGATAGAGTGGGGGTGTAAGCGTCAAGCCCAAAGCGAGACGTTTAGCCTGCCACTACTAACAGCTCGACCTATATAACCAGGCATGTCTGTGTACGGTCTTTCATTTTTTCTTTCTAGATTAGTACTTGTTTATACTCAAGTTTTTTGTGTGGTAGTGAGAGCTTTATAGATTAGTTCTCTTTAGTAGTATTTTATTTCTTCAAGACACAAAACAAATATTTTTAATTAAGAGAACAAACACTACTTCTTTAATAAATAAAATGAAAGCAACAATTATTGATTTTTATACCGATGAACCTTCTGGGTTAGGTGTCCCTCCATATTTAGGAACTTATCCTAGGTATATCTATGGAGCTTTAGCTTTTAACAGGAATGTAAGGGAGATTAATTACTTAACCATAGATGATATTAGAAACTTAGTTTCACCTGCTAAACAGGATTCTCTTAAGACTGATACAAGACGTTATAATCTGACAAGAAATAGAGAGATTATTTTTGATATTCTAAAATCAACAGACATTTTTATCTTCATAATGGGAATGTTAACACCAGGAAAATACCTTAGAGCAGTCCCTGGAACTTTTGATGAGTTAATGAAGTTAAATGCCAAATTAGATGAGCTTCATAAAAAGATAATAACTCAGAAAGTAAAAGTGCTCTTTGGCCCTATTGCTTTTGGCTTCGGCTCTTCAAGCATTGGTGGTGTTTATATAAAGAATGGTTTTTACAAATCTGTGAACGAATTCTTTGATAAGATTATTCCTTTAGAAGATTATGAATTCTTCCAGAACTTGCCACATTCTCTTGATAAAACTGACTTTAAAGCATCATCTTATGATTTCATAGATAAAATTTCTTTGTTAGGCACAAATATTGTTAATCAAATACCTTGGGAAATTATAGTAGAATTGGAGACTTACAAAGGATGTACTAAGCCCTTGCCTTGCAGTTTTTGTGTAGAGAAACTCAAAAATAAAATATCATTCAGAAATCCTGAAGGAATAATTAAAGAAGCTCAAAGATTAAATGAACTTGGAGTTAAGCACTTCAGGTTGGGAAAACAAACTAGTTTTTATGACTATTTTAAAGGAGATGTTAAAAGAATACATTCTCTTCTTAAATCACTATCTAATTTAAATCCTTTAACTTTACATATAGATAATGTCAACCCACAACACGTTATTACTGAAAAGGGTATTGAAATCACGAAGCTTATTGTAAAATATTGCACCTCAGGTAATGTGGCCGCTTTAGGCATAGAATCTTTAGATCCTAAAGTTATTGAACTAAATAACCTTAAAGGTAATAAAGATCTTGCTTTAAAAGCAGTTGAGATTATTAATGAGTTTGGTTCTTCAAGAGGTAACAATGGCATGCCAAAGTTTCTTCCTGGAATAAACCTTTTGTTTGGTTTAATTGGAGAAACAAAATCGACTTTCGAGTACAACTTTAATTTCTTAATGGAATTACTGGATAAAAACTTGCTCATTCGAAGAGTTAACATAAGAGAAGTAGTTCCTTTTAAAGGTACTATCCTTGAACAGGAAGCAGGAAACAAATATTTGAGAAAAAATCGCAGATATTATTATTCGTGGAGAAAGAAGATTAGGGAGCAGTTTGATAATGTAATGTTGCAACGACTTATTCCAAAAGGTACTGTGCTTAAGGATTGTCTCGCAGAAATCCATGATGGTAATCATACTTTTTTAAGACAATTCGGTTCTTATCCTTTAGTTGTTGGTGTAAATCAACGTTTAGAGCTGGGCAAGAAATATGATATTAAAGTCACTGATTATATGTTAAGGAGTGTAACTGGCGAACTCGTTAGATGAACAAATCAAAGACCAAGCATCAAGCTAATCTTTCTGAACCATAGAATGATTTTATCAATTAAGCTTAAATTGTCTAAATTAATTTGAATTGGTTTTTCTACAGAATATCTTTTGATTTTATCTTCGTAATCTACTTTGATGATATATTCATTGCTTTGATCATAGATAAATGCCTCATCAATTCCAATAATTACATTCACATCCCGATTTAATTTTTCGATAGAATATTCTGCGAGCTTAACTTTACGATCCTTTAACTTTATGAATAGTGTTAAGTTAACATTGTTTACAGCTGTTTTTGGTGATAAACTTAGAACTATTGATTTGTTTGACATACTGTTCGTTTCTCCTTTAATCTTGTATGTAACCTTAATCTCAGGTTTAGGTAAAACAAACACGTTTAATTTCTCGTCTCTGTTAAGATACTTTATTGTTAGAACTTGCCCACCAAGTTGTTCTCTTATATATCTAAATGACAAATTTTTCTTTTCAGATGGCGAGATGTTAATTAAGTAACAGGATTCTTCTAAACAAACTAAATCATTAATTGTTTCATTGCCAATATTTCTAAAGCTACAATTGATCACCTGACTTTCATTAACATAAACAAACTGATTATACCTGCAATTAATTAATATCTTCTTGCTTGGTTCCTGAGTTTGATATCTGTTTTTAAAGAAATCTTTGGAATAAGTTTCTTCGAATTTGCTAACTTTGAAGCTTGTGTTTACCTCTTGATTATTAATTATGACTAATACTGGCATAGTGTATATGTAATTATCTTTTAAATTACTTTTAACCCCGACCATAAAACTAACGGTTTTTGTTTCAAATGGCTTTAAAGCTATAGTTTTAGTGTTATCATCTACAAAAATGACTTCTTTAGGTCCAATTGCTTCAATAATTATAGGCAAATAATATGGATATTTGTTTGTTAGTTCAACATTAATTAAGTTATATGATGGGAATCCTACGATTGTTTTTTCAGGATATGCTCTTACTTCTGGCTGAATTTCTTCAAAATCATCTATATTTAATGGGGTGAACGAGAAATTCTCGCTACTCTTATTAACTCTAACCGTTGTGTCTACGCTTTTCCAGCTATAACTAATTTCATTATTCATTTCATTCTGAGGTCGTGAAAGAATAATGTGCAACGAATCAACATAACCGAATTCTCCATAAGTAACATCGAATGGAACCCAACCATAATCTGGGAAATATACTTCAGCCCAGCTATGGTATCCCCAGGGGTTTAATTCATCAATGTTAGAATATGCAACCCCTGATACAAATCTGGCAGGTATACCTGCAGCTCTAAGAAATGCAATAAACAAAACTGTAATTTCATCACAGACACCTTCTTTGTTGATTAGAACCCAGGATGCTCGTTTTATATCATTCTTTGTGGCATCCGTAAGCACGTAATTAATGTTCTTTTTAGTGAACTCACTTATCCTCATAACGAGAGAATAATAGTCTTCTTCTCCAGAAATCAACTCTTTCATTTGCTCTTGAATCACAGGAGAATCATAGTTTATAATCTCTGTAGGGTTTAAGTAAGACTCTAATTCTTCAAGTTCTTCATTTGAGAAAAAATATGGATAACTTATGTTTCTAGTGATTTTTGGGAAAGTTCTTCTTGTTTGATATTCTAAATTAAGTAATAATGGTATCCTTTGGTTGTGTTTTATGTCTTTAAAAACGAAATGCGTTCCATTATTCTTTATTACACTTCTGTTAGAGATATTGTTAATAATGCTCTCAACTTTTGTTACCCTTTGATGTGATTCGTTTTCAGTATTGAAATTAAGATCCAAATCAAGATTATACAAATATCCATCAGATGATGTCATCTCTATGTTAATTAAATATAGAAAATTTATATTTACAATACTTTCTTTAATTGAGCTCATCTCTTTGAGAGTTAGTGCTTGAGAATAGCCTGATTTTACTAAGGTTAATGTTATTAGAACGACAACTATAATCTGAAATAGAAGTTTTGTCTTTGCTAATTTAAGTTTCATTTTGTTCTATAGCTCATTTAAATACAAGAATCATCTAGGGAATTGCAATCTAATGTGCTTTTATCACAGGAGTTAATACAAATAACATTGCTATCATTTTTAGTAATTGTGTTACACTTTGCTTCGCAGATATCACCATAAACAACAAAGGGCAAATAATAAACAAATTCCCCAAGTACTTTTTCACTTGAGGTTTTTAGAACAATTTCACTGTGATTTGAGAAATTGTAAAGCTGAAAATCTATCTTAGTTGTTCCAATTTTATCTAGGACTTCAAAACTTCTTGTATATACGGGATATGCATTTTTAGCTAGAACGAATTCTGTAGCTAATGTTCTTAGATAATCTTTGAAAAGATATGTTGCTGTTGAAATCCGTGATTTATAATTAAAATCAACAAACATAGCTTCAATCACTAAAAGAATGATTAAGAGGAATGACAAAGTTAAACTAAACTCAACCGAGACTTGACCTTTCCCTTCCATTCTTTTTCGATTTATCTTTGCTGGATACATTATTAACTCCATTTCATTTAAACTGTGATTAAAAAAACGCTTGATAGATTTACTGATATAACTTTAGCTAATATCTATGTATACAACAAATTCTCCTGTTCTATTGGTATACATCGTGATTGTTTTTGTACCTTCGGTTATATTCTCTTCATAGATTTTTATAGGTACTTTGGTTATCAAAGGCACTTCGACGTCGCCTTCTAGTATGAAATCAATTACCTTCCAGCCTTCTTCACTTTTATTATATACATATTTTATTCCGATTGGAAATTCTTTTGTATAGCTTATTTTTGCAGGTGGAGGAAGATAGTATAACTCTTCAGCTTTTGATATCATCTCTAATCCAATGTTTTTTATTGCTTGAGCAGAAATCTCTAGGTCCGTAGAATGAAGTGACGAATATACTACATATGTTGCGGGTGCAATTATTGCACTAATTACAGCGAAAAGAATTAAATACTCCACTGAGGCCTGAGCTCTTTTTGGATTCATTTTGCAATATTCTGTGTAAGGATATGCTTATTCTTGCTCGTTTTACCTTTTTAAAAGTTTTTACTTTTTGGTTCCTTTTTTAAATCATTAAACCAAAAAGTTTAAAAAAAAATCTCAAAAACCTGATTGTATGATCTCAATAAGACGAATTTATAAAGAAAAATACAAGTCTTTGCTTTTAATAACTATCTTTCTGCTTATTTTCGCAATTGCTCAGATTTCTTATCAAGTAGCCACTACAGGAGATTTTATTCACAAAGGTGTTTCTCTAAGCGGTGGTTTCACAGTTTCAGTTTATCCTGATTCTCAAGTAGACCTTGATCTGGTAGCAGATTTATTCAAGGAGCGTTTCCCTAAGGAAGATATAGATATTAAAAAGATTCAAAGTTCTGAATTTCCTTACGCATTTATTATTGAGACAACTTTAGATTCCTCTCAAGGTGATGAGTTGATAAATTTGCTTAAAGCGAACTTAGGCAATTTTGATTATTCTACAAGCTATATTGGGCCTGCTTTGGGTGAGAGTTTCTTCCAACAGACTATTAAAGCGTTGATTTTTGCATTTATTGCAATGGCTATCGTTGTCTTTCTTTACTTTAAGGTTCCTGTACCTTCTTTTGCAGTTGTTTTATCTGCTTTTACTGATATCATTGTATCTTTGGCTATTGTTAACTTAATAGGCATAAAGATTTCAAAAGCAGGTATGGCTGCCTTCCTTATGTTGATTGGTTACTCTGTAGATACAGATATTCTTTTAACAACTCGTGTGCTGAAAAACAAGAAAGGCACAGTTTATAGCAGGATTTTAGATGCGATGAAAACAGGTTTAACAATGAGTTTCACAACGCTGATTACTGTAACTTTGGCTTATTTTTTAACAAATTCTTTAGATATAAAACAAATTATGCTTATTTTAATTATAGGATTAATGGTTGATTTGTTAAGTACATGGATACAAAATGCAGCTATTTTAAGGATGTATGCTGAGAAAAATGAAAAAGCTTAAACAAATGTTCTCAAAGGTTCAGGTATGGATATTGATATTCTTTATAGTTTTAGCTCTTATAGCTATAAACCCGAGGCCTTTTGCTTCTGGCGTTGCAATTAGAGGTGTTGAGAAAGATAGCCCTGCGTACAACGCTGGAATTAGGATTCCAGAAAAAGTTGTTTCCCCAACATCTCTTGAAGTTATTACTGAGATAAATCAAATCAAGATAGCTAACATTGCTGATTATTTGTCTGTAGTCTCAAATTTGAAGCCTAATATGACAGCTTTGATAATAACGAATAAAGGAGAATACACCGCTCTTGTAGGAGACAAGAACGGTTCAGCATATCTTGGTTTAAGAGTTTATAACGCTCCAAAAAGCAACATTCAATTTGGTTTAGATGTTGTCGGAGGAACAAGAGCTATTTTGAAACCCGTTGAACAAGTTAACGATAGTGATTTGGATTTGGTTCTTGAAAATATCAAACAAAGGTTAGACTTCTATGGTCTTTCGGACTTATCTGTGAGGATTGCAAGAGATTTAGACGGTCAAAAGTACATTATTGTAGAAATTGCTGGCGAAAGCGAGGAAATCGTTAGAGAGCTTCTTACAAAACAGGGAAAATTCGTTGCAAAGATTGGGAACAAAACAGTGTTTGAAGGAGGTAAAAAAGAAATTACCTATGTTTGTAGAACCCCTGATTGTAGCAGAGCTATAGACCCCATGAGAGGCGGTTGCCAAAGGTCTGGTAATGAATATGTCTGCGCTTTTAGTTTCTCTATTAGTTTAAGCCCTGAAGCTGCACAGAGACAAGCTGAGATAACAAAGGACCTTAATGTTATATACTCTTCTGGCTCTACAGACGGTTATCTTAATGAGAGTTTAGACTTGTATCTTGACGATAAATTGTATGATTCTTTAAGAATTAGTGCCGGCCTTAAAGGTAAAGAAACCACTCAAATTTTAATTACAGGTTATGGTCGAGGCCAGACCTATCAAGAGGCAGTCCAGGATTCAACGAAGCAGATGAAAAGCTTGCAATCAATCTTGATGTCAGGAAGTATGCCTGTTAAGTTACAAGTTGTTAGTGTAGAGAACATTTCTCCTAAATTAGGTAGAGAATTTATTTCTGGAGCAGCAATTATAGGATTATTCTCAATGCTTTCCATCGTGTTAATTCTTTTCTTGAGGTATAGAGAGTCCTCTGTAATTTTGCCTATGTTTTTAGTTATGCTTAGTGAAGTTATAATACTTTTAGGATTTGCAGCGTTAACTAGCTGGAGCCTGGATTCAGCAGCTGTTGCAGGTATTCTTGTTGCAGTTGGTACGGGAGTTGATGATTTAATAGTCATTATGGATGAAATTAAGAAGGGTTATTCTTCTAAGTATACAAACTGGAAGCGAATTTTAAAGAGAGCCTTCTTTATCATATTTGGTTCTTACTTTACAACAGTTGCAGCAATGACTCCTTTAATTTTTGCGGGCGCAGGTTTACTCAAAGGGTTTGCAATCGCAACTATTACTGGAGTAAGTATTGGCGTATTTATTACAAGGCCAGCATTTTCGAAGATTGCGGAAATTTTGATTAAGAAAGAAAACTAAATAAATCCCAAACCAATTAGTTAAATTAAAAATAATGATGTTCGCAGAGACCCTTGGATATGTTATTTTTAGCTGTTTTGTTCTCTCGCAAATAATTTTCTGGCAATATGCCTTTAAAAACCTAAAAAAAGAATCACCACAAAGAAAATTAATTCTTTCTTTAATTGTCTTAACTTTTATCATAATAAAAATTTTCTTTTCTCAACCATATTATGGTTCAGAAGACGATGATGATCTATATATTTACGAGAGATTATATGTTATGTTATTTCCACAAACCGAACTTAACCCTAATTGGTATGGTGCTAGTGAAGACCCTTCTTTAATAAATTATGTTATTTATCCTTTTTTTAGATTAGTTTTAGCATTTAACCCACTTTTCAAATTATTTCCTTCACAAATAACCTTCTTTACGTTATATTCTTCAATAGTTATGTTAGTTTCATTTTATTTATTGATTAAATCTTTATTTAAGGAAACATCTTTTCTTCCTATACTGATTTTAGTTTTGTCCCAGAATTTTTTCTATTTCTCTCGTTCACTATCATATATTTTCATTTCCCACAGTTATTTTTTATCAGCTCTTATTTTACTTTATTTTTTTGAAAGAAAAAAAGGTCCCAAAAGGTGTTTGTTGTTGTTTTCGTCTTTTTTCTTATTACTTTATTCATCCTTTGTAAAGGTAGATAATCGCATCTTTATCTTACTTTATATAATATATTGGTTGAATTTAAGAAAAGTACCTTTTAGAAAAGTAATTCTTTACTCTTTAGCTCTTGTTCCAATTCCTTTTGTTTCTTCACAATTTTCTCGTAGGTCTTTGAATTACTTAAAGAGCAAAACAATCCTTTCAATGATTCAGAGCCTGCCCCTTTTCCTTTTTAAATCATACAATAGTTTTATCTTTTTAATAGCTTTTATTTTCTCTATTTTTCTCTTTTCAGATAATTTTTTTATAATTATTTACTTCTTTACTTTTTTATTTATGTATTCCTTCTCGTATAGTGTAGATGCCATGCTTGTAAGGTTTCGTTATACAAATGCGTTAATTGCTCCATCTTTATTAGTTTTGGTCGCTGTTCTTAATAAAGAATTTTTCAAACAGAAAAAATACCTGAAAAATTTAATTTATATCATATTAATTGGTTTACAGCTTTTATCATTCTTTTTGACTCCTATTCATTATGATAAATCTGAACGTATAAACTATTTAGAATCTAAATCTTTTGAAGGAATCTCAGACGTGGTTTATCTTCTACCCATATTTGGCTCTAGACCTTTGGATTATGCTTTGATTTTGAAATCAAAGAATCCGGATATTGTTATTAGACCTTTATCGGTTATTATAGAAAATCATAGTGTAAGCATTGAATTAAAGAAGATATTCCTTAAGGATATTTTTATTCCTGATAGCTGTAATAATGATATCCCTCCTGAAAAGGTCTCTCAAATTTTCACAAACTTAACTTTAGAACAGATAAGACCTTACTGTTATGATTTTAAATGGGTGACCATAGAACATGCTTTTGACGATTACATGAAATCTCTAAATAAAAGCTATCCTTTAAAAGAAATAAACTTTCTTTTAATTAGATCTGAGCCTTCTAAATATGATATTTCAGAATCTTATGAAAAGCTTCTGGATGTTTTTAGATCCAGCTGTGTTGTTGAAGAGTTAGAATCTCCTTCTGATCTAGTTAGATTCTATAATGTAACTTGTTGAATGAGCTAATTTTCTTGATAATATGTGTTGGTTTATTGAAAACGCCAGGGGCGGGATTTGAACCCACACAGGCAAAAGCCCAGCTGGTCTCGAGCCAGCCGCACTACCGGATTATGCGACCCTGGCAT
>CAYQFL010000021.1:0-11655 GCA_964416905.1 uncultured Methanosarcinales archaeon
GGTTAAGTAAAAAATGCTACGAATTGATTCTATGTTGTAATTTAAACAATCCAGAAATAGGTTAAGAAAGTTTTATAAATCAAGCTCTTTTCTCTACACTTAGAGGTTAGAGGTTTGGCAGAATTAAGGTGATAAATAATGGTTAATGTTTATGATATTGACCCTCAAAAGTTAATAAAAGCTACTGCTGAAAAACTAAAAAAACTTGAGAATATTAAAGAGCCTGAATGGGCTAAGTTCGTTAAGACTGGCCATAGTAAAGAAAGGCCTCCTATCGAGAAGGATTGGTGGTATATCAGAGCTGCTGCTATTTTAAGGAAGGTTTACATTAGAGGACCAATTGGTGTTTCAAAGCTAAGAGTGCTTTTCGGTAGCAAAAAGAATAGAGGATTTAAACCAGAAAAATTCTTCAAAGCTGCTGGAAATCATATCAGAAAAATCTTGCAACAGCTTGAAAAGGAAGGGCTTGTAACTAAAAAAGAAGATGATGTCCATAAAGGTAGAGTAATTACTCCTAAAGGAAAGTCATTCTTAGACAAAATTGCTACTGAACTTCAAAAAGAAGCTCCTAAGAAAGAGGCAAAGGCTGAGCCAAAAAAAGCAAGCAAAAAGAAAGAAGCTGCTAAAAAGACTGAAACTAAAAAATCAAGTAGCAAAAAAGCTAAGAAGACTAAATCCGAAAAAGAATAAAGGTGATATCAATGGCAAAGTACAAACATCCTGCTAAAAAGAAAAAATTATCAAGAATGAATAAGTTAACCAAATGGGCACCTTTCTGGTTGATTCCGAAAGTTTTCGGTAAAGGTAAAAGAGTTCATCCAGTAAGAATCACCAACATAAAGAGAAGCTGGAGAAGAACCAAATTGAAGATCTGAGGTGAATTGAAATGGCAGATACTGAAAGAGTTTATGTTATCAATGTCTGGAGGAAAGCTTTAAGAGTTCCTCGTTACAAAAGGGCTAAGAAAGCCATCACGGTTATTAAAGAGTTTATTAAAAAGCATTTAAAAGTAGAAGAGGTTAAGGTTGGAAAAGCTCTCAATGAGAAAGTCTGGGAGAATGGTGTTAAGAATCCGCCTCATAAAGTGAAAGTAAAAGCTTGGAAAGAGAACAACATAGGTTATGTAGAATTATTCGGCGTAGCTGTAGAGAACAAAAAGAAAGAAGAGAAAAAAGAAGCTAAAGAGCAAGTAAAAGAAGAAAAGGGTACCGAAGAAAAAGAAATTAAAGAGAAGAAAGCAAAATCAACAAGTGGAAAGGAAGAAAGCGAAACTAAAAAAGCTGAGAAGAAATCTACAGAGAGCAAAAAGAAAACTAAAGAAAAGAAAGAAGTAAAGGAAGAAAAAGCTGGTAAAGAAGAAGCTAAAAAAGAAAAAACAAAAACAACCAGCAAAAAGAAAGAAAGCGAAGCTAAAACAACAGAGAAAAAATCCACTGAAGCAAAAAAGAAAAGCGAAGAGAAGACAGAAGTAAAGGAAGAAAAATCAGAGTCAAAGAAGACAGAATCAAAGAGTGAAAAGAAAGAAACAAAACAAGCTGATAAAGAAACCAAAGAAGAATCTAAAAATTAAAATCTTTATTTTTCTTTTTATGACTATTTCTTAGTTAATAGCAATGTTTAAAAAAATAATCTTCTTTTAGATAATATTATGGAATTGCTTAGAAGATATGAGATACCAAAAGCGCCAAATAAGTTTTTCATGCTGTCAGCTTTTGGGCTAATTTTCAGTGTTTTATTATTCATTGCTGGCATCATTGATTTAAACTGGAGTGTTGCTTTTTCTCTAACCTTCCTAATAATGCTACTCTCTTCGTTAGTCGCCATAGCGCCCCCTAAAGAATAAAGCTAAAGATTTTTAAACAAAAAATTTTCATTTTCTTTTATGGATACTTTAGCGAGCGTAAACTATGCAAGGAATCAAGGATTCTATGAAATCTCAAAAGAAATTTCCTACAAGATAAACAACCTGTTTAATTCCAGCATAAATCTCAAACCTGGCACGCAATTATTGATTTATGCAAGTTCTAATGAAAGCAAAATCCCCTACATTTTATCGTTAGCATACTATCTTAAAGCTCTAAGGAAAGGACTGCATCCTTTCTTAATCTTCTCAAACAATGAAAGAATAGTCGAAGACATTAATAAACGGATATACTCTCTTAGAAAAAACAGTATTGTTATTATGAACCTTGAGAACAAGATGAAGAAGATTAATGGAGTTTCCTTCAAGAAGTTTTGTAGGGCTAATAACATTAGGTTTATTGTTACTCCTAGTCTAGGATTTCTAAACAAAAAAAACTTGCCAGTCTTGATAAAATCGTTGAACGTGGATTATAACCTAATTCACAAAAAAGCAAATAGAATAAAATCTCAGTTGATCAACAAAAAGGTTCTGTATATTAAAACAAAGGCGGGCACAGACTTAAAAGTAGATATATCTCTAAAAACACCAATTCTTTCTACAGGAGTGTTTGAGAAAGACACTTTAGCAACAAATCTTCCTGGTGGAGAGATATACTACGCCACAAAAAGAAATGGAGTAAACGGCAAAGTTGTAATAGATGGTTCTGTCAGAACAGTTAAATCTTGCATATTAGTCAAAAATCCTGTTGAGATAATCATCGAAAAAGGGAGAATTGTCAGCATAAAAGGCAAACAAGAAGCTAACGAACTGATAAAGAGCTTGAAACAAGTTTATTCAAAACACAAGCTAGAAACAATTTATTTTATCGGAGAGGTTGGCATTGGGTTAAATCCTGTATCGCAGTTAGTCGGAGCTACAATTGTTGACGAGAAAGTTTTAGGAACCGCGCATATCGCAATAGGCAGCAATATAGGCTTTGGAGGTTCAATCAGTGCGCCGATACATTTAGACCAAGTATTCAAGAATCCAGAAGTTTTCGCAGATGGCGAAAGAATACTTATTTGAAAACGAGAAGTTAAATCTTGTATAAAGATAACATCTCCTCTTCTATGAAATGAGTTTTTGCTGGAATAACAATACAATGGGGTGTTTTGCCAAAGTCAAATTCCTTCAATTTTGAGAGTTCTCCATATTTTATTATGCAATCTTCGGAACCAAGCCTGGCGCAACCAACAACCTTTGTATCTGGATAGATAACATTTTCTTTCATTTTATCTTCTAGTTTTAGCAACAAATCCAAACCTTCATTAATAGTCATTAGTTTGTCATTCTTTATATCTAATAAAACCAAAGAATGCAGATTGTTTTTCAGATTAAAAGCAATTGCTTCATAAGGCGAGGTCGGAAAATAATTGGCTTGAGGAAAAACAAGAGTAGTTACTCTGCCAAACCTATATAAAGACAAACCTGTTAAACCTACTGCTGTAAGCACAGATGCGTTGTTTATTACAACAACATTTATGCCCCTCTTTTTAGCGTCCAGAAATAAAGCTGAATGCGTTGTAGCGCTAAAAACATCTCCTACAACTAAAAAAGAGACATTTTTCTCTTTAGCTTGTTCCAAGATTTTATCAGAATTAACTTCAACAAGTTCTCTGTCTGCCAGAATAATATCTTTTCCTACTAAATCTTTCAGTTTTTGCAAATCAAAATCAATTAATCTAGAGGTATAATTCTCCAGAAAAACCAGATCACTGGATTTAATACTCTCTAATCCTGACAAAGTAAGAGACTTAGAAGATAACCCTAAACCAATCATAAATAATGTCATAAGAAATCAAGAAAAAATAAACAAATAAAAAACTATTGTTTTTGTTTTACTTCTTCAACAACACTAAAACAATCACTAAAATCAACACTATCAATAGCAAAAAGATTCCTCCAAGCATTGCTATAAACAATGGGCTCTCTGTAAAAGGCTGCTCATAGACAATTTCCGTGGTTTCTGCTGTTTCTCCAGTTTTTTCGGTTTCCTGTTCAGGCTGAGTTCCAACATCAACTTCAACTTGTTCCTCTTTTTCAGTACTTTCTTGTTCTGCAGTCTCTTCGCATTTCTTCACGGATAAAGTAAAGAATCTGTTTAGATTAACATGGTCATCGTCATCAGTAATCTTTAATATAATCCTATAATCCTTATCTTCTTTAGCGGAATCAACTTGAATTGGTACATCTAGATAATAATCATTTTCATCATCGAAAGGATTACTATCCAACGTTACAGTCTTCTGGTAGTTTAAGCCTAACTCTTCGTTTGTAACACTTATTCTTAAATCAACATCATTTCGCCCTATGTTGTAAATTCTACCAACCAGCTCTGCTGTTCCTGAACAAGTTATTTTCTGTGGGAAAATCTCAAAATTCTTTGTATATATTTCATATCTCTCCTTGTCAATTTTTAGAGTATAATTCCTCTCTTCTGAAATATCCAGGTTTGATTCATCCGTGCCATAGATGTAAACATTTACCTCGTATTTATCATCTTTAACTAAAAGTGGCAAATCAAAGGACACTTCTAAAGTTTCGTAATCGCCATAATCAATATCAACTTCGTCGCTTTCTTCAAACAAATCATCTTCATCCTCACCATCAATGCCTCTTATATAAACTTCAACATAAACATCTTCTATATCTAGTTTATCTGGGTGGACATTCTTAATCTTAAAGCTGAAGTCAAGTGTCGAACCTGGTTTGGCTTCAAAGGTTTCTCCATCAGACAGAGTTTCGGAGTCACCATCAACGCTAACTTTTGCTCTCTCAAGGCTTAGATATTTCTTCTCAACAACACTTAAAGTGAAAGTTTGATTAATTGTGACGATTCCATCTGAAACTTTCACAACAACACTGAAAGTGCCTGTTTGAGTAGGCAACCAAGAAATTAAACCACTGGTCGAATTAATAACCATACCTTCAGGAGCTGTATCCAACCAGTAAATTAAAACATCTCCATCAGGGTCATTAGCGTTTACATCATAAGTATAAGCTTCGTTAACGAAAGTTTGTGTAATTGGTGAACTAGTAAAAACTGGTGCTCTGTTAACATTATTTACCACAATATTAACGGTCTTAGAATCGTTAGAATCAGCATCTGATACATTAAATGTTGCCATGTAAACTCCTGCATCATCGTATGTTGGCATAAAATAGAATGTACAGTTGTTCTGGCTAGCAACTACAGAATATTGACCATTTGGACTTGGGTTTAAAGCAACACTACACTGCAAAGTCCCATTCAAATCAGTCGTATTTAAAGGCAGATTATATATTAAATTGCTTCCTTCATCTACAGTTAAATCTCCAAAATCTAGAAAAGACACCTCTGCAAAAGCAGGTATGGCTGCTATAATTAACCCGATTATTAAAAACAATATGCTTTTTCTCATTGACTATCACCTTTTAGGGGCATTCCTTTTTAACTTGGCAGTAGTAATAATATTTAAAGTTTTCCTTTTGCTGTCAAAAATCTAAATAATAGTTCTAAATAATTCTATCTGAAAAAATTATTTATTAATAAAACACCATCAATGAAGGTAAAATAGTTCTGCTACTTATGTTTTTTCTGGTTTGTTTAGGTTTAAAGCTAAGCATTAAACAAAATTTTTTTAAATTGAAGCAAATTCCTGTGTTTTGTGATAGTCATGGTTAAAGTAGAAAGATCAAACTCACGAAGGAAGGTTTTTGTAAAAGTTCCTGGAAATAAAGTAAAGATTCATTATCGAGCAAGGAGACCTAAGGCTCATAAATGTGCAATTTGTGGTCAACCTTTAAAAGGAACTCCAAATTATATTCCTTCAGAATTAAGGAAGTTACCTAAGACTGCTAAGAGACCTTCGAGGATTTACGGAGGTCAAATATGTCATAAGTGCCTAAAGAAGATTTTAATTGAAAAGGCTTTAGAGATGGATAACTAAACAGGTAAAAAATCAAAAAGGTGAAAGTCATGTACGAAGTTGGAAGAGTTGTTATGAAGATTGCTGGCAGAGATGCTGGAAGAATAGGTGTAATTATAAAAGTGATTGATGATAAATTTGTTATGATTGATGGTTTTACTCGAAGAAAAAAGGTTAATGTCAAACATCTTATGCCTTTAAAAAAGACTATCAACATCAAAGAAGAAGCTACTCGAGAAGAGATTTTACCTTTATTAAAGCCATTAATCAAGTAAATTTCTTTTTTTCTAGTTAGTTCTTACGTTCTTATTAGACCTGCCGCGTTGCTGTTCGTAGAGTTGTTTTATGTATTCTAGAGAGGTAATTTCATTTACATCTTTATCGTACCTTACTCTTACTAACCTTGGGAATCTTAGCGCATAACCTGAAGAATATGTGGGACTTTTCTGAATCTCCTCATAAGCGACCTCTATAACTATTTGTGGCTTAACGCTAACCTGTAATCCTGATTCAGAGATGATTAACTCTTTAAGTTTCTTTGTCATCTCTTCATAAGTTTCTTTGCTTTCGTTTGCGAGTTCTGTAAACCCTGAGCTCACTTTGCCTATCTCCAACAAGTTTCCAGCGTCATCACGGCATGCCAAAACAAAAGAGGTTAACAAACCAGCACGCTTACCTTCACCATACTCTGCACCCACTATAACTAAATCCAAGGTCTCCATGATTGGCTTAACTTTTAGGCCATAACCGACTCTTTTGCCTGGTTTATAGATGGCATCCAAAGCTTTTACCATAACTCCTTCATTACCTTGTTCAAGGGACTCTTGATAAAATTGCTCAGCTTCTTTGTAGTCATTAACAATCTTCTGTTTTGCTAAAACTAAAACTTTTTCCTCGGGAGTTATTATTTCAGCAAGCTTTTCTCTTCTATAGGAGAACTTTTCTTTAAGTAAAGTCTTTCCATTAAGATAAAGAATGTCAAAAACGTTAACCTCTACTGGAAACTTTTTGCTCATCTCATGAATACTATACTTCCGTTTTATTCTCTGGGATATTCGCTGGAAAGGTAAATATTTCTTAGTATTTACATCATAACCAACAACTTCACTATCCAGTATAAAAGATTCTGCATGCACTAAACGTTTAACGCATTCAACAACATCAGGGAACTGCCTGGTAACATCTTCAAACCTTCTAGTAAACAATTTAATCTCATCATCTTTCTTGTGAATATGAACTCTAAAACCGTCATATTTGTACTCTAAAGCAACTGGAGGTTTTAAGGTATTAAGTGCTTCTTTCAAATCTTTTGCCTTTAAGTATAACATCACCTTGGCTGGCCTTAATGGCTGAAGCTCTACATCTGAGAGTTCTTTTAATGATGAGTCTTTTGAAATAACCACCAATTCGCTAAAGTCATTCAAAATATTTAAAGCATCTTCAAGAATAGATTTGATTTCTGAAGAGATTTCTTTAACGAACTCGGTCTTTATAAAAACGCCATTTCTTAAATCTGGAAGTCTTGAATAAAATTCGTTAAGGTTTTTTATTTCTATTAACGACTCACTTTCAAAAGATGGAACATCTTTTAATGAATTTATTGGAAAATGACAATTAGGGCAATCTGAGTTTGTAACTGGAATAATCTTTTTACAGGAAGGACATTTCATAAAAGCGCCGTTATCATTTGTAGAATTAGCAATAACTTTGGGTAAAAACGCGTAGTAAATTGCATCTAAAAGAACTCCTTCACCTATGCCTATTCTTAGATCACCAATAACTGTTCTAACAAGGTACTTTGCCTCAAGAGGAGAACAATTCAAAAGAAGTTTAAGCAGATGATTTAACTTTAAATCAACAGAGTTTGCTCCAGTAAAAGTAGGTATCTTTTGTAACACTGAAAACACTTCAGAAATGGAAAGCTTCTTAGAAAAGAGAGTGCGCTGATGTTTTTTTGAAACAATCTGTTCAGCTACCAAGCCTAAGTCTCCCAGCTCAGACCATTTCTTTTCAATATCTTTCTCCTTTAAGCTTGAAACTTTGGACAAAAGCTTTACAATAAGATTAGAAGAAACGCCTATTTCTTCAGAGTTCCATCTTGGGAAAACCCTGCCTTGGACAAGGAGGACAACTTTTTTTAAATCGTCATTACCTAAAGTCTTTAGAAATTCAGAGAGAATATATGTTTTTTCTATTCTCTTGGAGGTTGATACTAGTTTCTCGTATAACTCTGTTAACTTACTAAAAAGTGTCATGATTAGAATCTTCTAGTTTGCCTTTATTAAATTTTTTGTGTATCTAGTTTTAAACTAAATTAAAACAGAATCCATCAAAGCAAAGAATAAAAACTAGTTATCTCAAGACTCACATATTCTTTTATTTCAGGGTCCTTGCTTCTAAATATTGAAAGAGGTTCAATGCCTTCATTCTTCAATTCGAAAATCATCTCTAAATCTTTAAAGGAATCTCCTAAAACCAATACAGAATGATATTTTGGATTAACGATATTTCTAATGGCTTCATCCTTATACTTTATTCCAGCATAGATTTCATCTAGTTGAAAATCATCTTTAAACAGCTCTGCAATCTCTTTAAAGTCTGAAGTAACTAGAACTTTTTTTGTGTCTGGAAAATAACTAAGGAACTCTTGCGCATCCTTCAAGATTAGATTTTCTTTATTATTAATAACAAACTCTACAACTTCATCTAAAGACGAATATTTATCAAGATAAAGGTCAAACTGTTTTATTTCAAAATCTGAAAAATGATGGGGGTAATATTCTGCGTATTTAAGAAGGTTATAAAAAGTATTAGCAATAAAAGCTAAATTCTTTAATGGATGTTTTTTAAATTCACTTTTAAAAAAGGACACAGCAATATTCTTTACTAAAGTATCATCAAGGTCTGATATTATCAATTCGATACTATCTTTTTTTATCTTAGACAAAACCTCTTTCATTTGTACTCCTTGGAAGTAACAACAGTTTATAAGTTTTTTGTTATACACATTTCATTGTTGTAGCGTCACAGGTGTAACCTGTTTCACAGTTTGCTTGCGCGCCATCATATGCTGCTACACCATTCAAATATATATTTGAATCGCTGTTAAAGTTCGCTACAGGAGTGCCACTTGCTTTAACGACTAAATCATTACCGTTTTCTGCAGGAACGGTTGTTTGATCAATAATTGAACCTTTTACATAGCAATCATTCGTATTAAGGGCATAGTAAAGCGTACCTGAAACCTGAATTAGCAATGAGTTTGTTAAACTACCTGGAGGATCTGTAGATTCATGCATATTATCACAAAAGAATACAGCATCGCCATCCTCATCAATAGATAATATTTTTGTTCCTGTTTGTGTAGTTACATTCCAAACATTACCATCTATCAAAACACCGCAGTAACTTCCACTAAGTCTCCAATAACCGTTATCACATTCATAAGACCCTCTTACAGCACCATTATTATAGCAGGTATTATCATAAACACAATCTGTGTTAGCGCTACAACAAGCTTTATTATCTGAAGCTCCTGAACAAGCTCCTACATCACCGATACAAATTAAATCATATTCGCCTGAATCATCACCACAACAAGTTGTGCCAGCAACTTCACCACCGATGTTCCATTCTTTACCTGAATCTCCAGCTGTAGCATCAGATACGCAGTTACAAGTCTGTGAATTAGCGTCACCATCAGTGTAATAAGTACAATCATCAGCGACAAAACCGGAAGTGCCACGACATTGGTTACGATACTCGTCAGCGTTATCGTTTAAACTAGAGGAAGCAGATTCTTCGCATTTGTTATCCTGATTATCGTATTTCGAAGAGCTAGGAGTGAAACACCAACCGTCATCGGAAGCGCCTACACCATCGTTATCACAGTAACCGGAGGTACAAGCTTGATCCTCGGAAGCAGCAGTCCCTTCCTTAGTAACACCTACACAAGTCTGACCATCTGATAACTTGGCCTGACAAGTACCACCAGAGTTACAGAAGAAACCAGAAGGACAGTCTGAGTTTGCTGTACAGCTGTTAGTACAATCATTGCTTACACAATGATAACCGGAAGAGGTATCACATTGTGAATCGCTATTACAATCCATCCAGGTGCCAGCATTACAGTAATCTACATCACCATCATTGTCCACATCCCAACTAGTATCTCCTGAAGAAACATAGCCATCACCATATTCTAAATTACCATCATAATCGGCATCTTTTGCACAAGAGCCGGAAGGAACACACATATCTAAATCGTCATCAGTATCACAAATTGCACCTATTGTGGTATCACACGCTGATAAACTTTGACCATTTGCTGATTGATAACACTTTCCTGAAACACACACAGCATCAGTATCACAATCAACATAACCATTATTTATCTGAACTAAACAGTTACCATTTGAACAAGTGCCAGTGCATTTTGAAGCTGTACAAGCCTCACCATTCTCTACAGTTGCAGTTGCTGCAGCGTTTGAACAACATGTGGAATCGCAAGCAGAGTAACCACAATTAGAATCACATTTCTCATCAGCAACAGCAGACTGAGTCCAACTTGTAGTTTCTGTAGCAAGGTCATGGCAAGCATTCGCAGACTGTTCATCACATTGTGAAGCTGCACCACATTTCTGTTCACAAAGGTTATTACCTGTTGCACCTTCGATCTGTTTGTGAGTTGTTGTATCACACCGTACGCATTTACCGTCATCATCATCCTTGCCAGGATATTCAGTTGTGGTAGAGCCTATTGGACAACAATCGGAATCAGACGTTGCTGAGTAACCCATAGGTACACATAAGGTAGCACTGGTAGTATAACTACCTTCATTGGAATTAGGATCTTCACTATCACAGGTTTGACTTCCGCAATTCGTGCCTGAACCTTCTTCTACACCAACTTCTAAGTAATAGGTTTTCTCTTGAGTTATTGGAGTAGACAAGTCATCCCAGGTTATCGTTACATCAAAATAATCGCCTAATGTGCCTTCGTTAGCATCTATGCCACTGTAACTAGATGCAGGAGGATTATAATACAAAGTACCTGGATAAGACGCATCATCATAAGCAGTGGTATCGCTTATAGTATTATAATCGCCTAACCTTAAAACATAACCGCCTGAGTTGTAAGAGTCAGCTTCATCTGCAACCTCAATATGGAAGGTTAGGTCTGAACCTGACTGGGAAATGCTTGCTGTTGCCATATAAGGACCAGCCCATGAATTGCAAAGCCAACCCTTATTCTGATTAGACGGACCATTCCCATCATTATAAAGTCTATTTCCTTCACAACTAGCGCCATCATAGTCAGTTGGATGACCTTCACCATAAGGATCAATGGCACTATCTGTATCACTACAATCATCTGGAGCACCATTGTGAGCAATCTGATCTTTCCAAGTATTCGCTCCAGTACCTGCACCATCACAATAATAACCAGATCTCCTTGCACAATCACTATCTTGAGTAGCTATACCTCCTAAATTTGCATTACAACCATAAATCTCGCCATCAACACAAAGGTATTGATTAGTACTGTCTGTGCTTCCACTAGCAATTAATTCTCCATTTATACAACAACTGTTGCCAGAACCAGGATTTTCATAATCTTCACTAGGATCATCACCACAACATTGAGAGGTACTAGAATCCCAATGATCAGAACCAACAATACAACTACAGGTTTCTGAATTAGCATCACCATCACTATAATAAGTACAATCATCAGCTACAAAACCAGAAGTGCCACGACATTCGTTACGATACTCATCAGCGTTATCGTTTAAACTAGAGGAAGCAGATTCTTCGCATTTGTTATCCTGATTATCGTATTTC
>CAYQFL010000022.1:0-11283 GCA_964416905.1 uncultured Methanosarcinales archaeon
AATGTTGGCAAACTTTTTTGTAAATGCAGTTTTGATGAGAATGATTCTGTTAAAGCTAAGGTTAAAAGACAATTAACTATTTCTAGAGGTGAATCCGGAAATGTTGATGCTGCGGCCTCTTTTGAAAAAGCGAAAGAATTAGACATTATCTATAGTGTTGTTGAAAACAGTTCTTGTTTAGTTGAGCTTGATGAAGAGCCGCCTCACGATGTTAATCCTGATGCGCTTTATGCAAGCTATCAATTATCCTTGTTGTTTGATATGAAAATTCTAGATTTAATTCCTTTTATGAGGAAAATAGTTATAGATGGTTCTAATACATCGGGCTTCCAAAGAACAGCTTTAATCTCTGTAGATGGAAAAGTAGATACTTCTTTAGGTAAAGTTGGTATAGCAACCTTATGTTTAGAAGAAGATGCATGTAAGATTGAATCAAAAGAAGGCTCATTAGTTAAATACGAGCTTTCAAGATTAGGCGTTCCATTAATTGAGCTTGCAACTAAGCCGGACATAAAGAATCCTGAACATGCTAAAGAAACAGCTGAGACTATTGGATTATTGTTAAGAAGCAGCGAGTTTGTTAAACGAGGGTTAGGCACAATAAGACAGGATTTAAATGTATCTGTAAAGGGAGGAGCTAGAATAGAGATAAAAGGTGCTCAGGATTTAGACAACATTCCAACATTATTAAAGAATGAAGTTGTTAGACAACTAAATTTAATTAAGGTTAAGGATTATCTTAATAAGAACCTTAAGAGAGAGACTCTTAGTTTTAATGTTGTTGATTTAACAAACATGTTTTTGAATAGCGAATCTAAGGTAATAAAAACTGCCTTGGCTAAGAAAGGTAAAGTTCTTGGTTTCAAGCTTTCTGGTTTCAAAGGAATTCTTGGCTTAGAAATAAATCCAAATAGAAGAATAGGTAGTGAAGTATCAGATTATGCTAAACAGGCTTCAGGTGTTAAAGGCTTATTCCATTCTGATGAATTGCCAAATTATGGCATTACTCAAGAAGAGGTAAAGAAAGTAAGGAAAGAGCTTAATTGTTCAGAAAAGGATGCGTTTATTATCATTGCAGATGCCGAAAGCAAAGCTAGAAAAGCTCTAAGAGCTGCCTTTGACAGAGTTTTATTGTTGTTTGAAGGTGTTCCCAAAGAAGTAAGACAGGCTAATGTAAGCGGTACAACCAAGTTTTTGAGACCAATGCCTGGAAATGCCAGGATGTATCCAGAAACTGATGTTCCCTATATTGTTCCTGATTTAAGTTCAGTAAAGAAGCCAAAATTAATAACTGAGAAAATCGAGGATTTGAAAGCCCTTGGTTTAGATGAAGATAGTGCTAAACAATTAATTAAAGAAGGATATTATGAATTTTTCTTGAAAGCAACTTCTGAATTTAAAGAGTTAAAACCTTCGTTTATTTATTCAATCATTATCTCAAAGGTCAAGGAGCTTCGTAGACTAAATTCAAAGTTTAATGAAAACTTGTTGTCAGAAGAATTCTTTTATGATTTACTTTCAAAATTGAATGAAAAGAAAATATCTAAACAGAGCGTTGATAAGATTCTGTTGGAAAAAGGTTTAGGCAAAGAGGTTGATTTAAGTAAGTATCAAGTTCTTTCAGAATCTGAAGTGGAAAAATTTGTTAAATCAATTTATGAAAAGAATCCTGATTTAAAGTTTAATCAAGCCATGGGAGAAGTAATGAAGGGGCTGAGAGGAAAAGCAGATGGTCAGCTTATCTCTAGGATTGTTAGGAAGTATTTTAAAGCAAAATAAATAGTAGGAATTTGTTTTATTCTGTTTTTTATTTAGTTAATGTAAATCCTTAAACAAATCCTTAAATAAAGGCAGTTCACTAATATCTCTTGGTTTCTCTTTCTTAGGTTTTTTGCTATTGTTTTGATTACCGATTAGGTTGTTTTGCTCAAGATCCTTGTATTTATTCACTAAGTTTTCTCCATAAAGCAAAGTAGCTATTCTAAGGACATTATCGTTAACACTGTTTAGTTTTTTGTGTAGCTCTTTACTTATAAAATCATGATACTCGTTATCAATTTTTTCTAAAGAGAATAATCGTAATAAGTCCGAGATGTCTTCTGTAAGAATTTCATAGGTTTTATTATCATTAAGCCTGAAGTATTGGGAACCAGGTATCTTGATATTCTTTTTTCTAGTGTAATGACCAGTGTTTCTTCTTACTGCATATTTCTCATGGATAACATCATATCCCCTTTTGATTAAATCGTAAGGTGTAACTTTTACTTGATCTTCAATTAAATCCTGTCTGCCTATTCTTGAATGATTGTACTTCTGAATCTCATCCCAGAGACCTGCAAAGAATGTTACCTTGAACCAGTTTATGTCAACGTCAAGTAGTATTTTATTTTCTCTTTCGTATTCAAGGACTGTGCATTCTAAAAGCTCAGTTAAGCCATCAATAAATTTGGGAAGTTCCCTATCGTTTTCAACGCATATAAGGCCATAATATGTTTTCTTTAATTCTTGTTTAGTAATCACATTATATAATTTCTTTTCAAAATCATGCGGTGCTTTAATGTATTTACCAATGTGATAGACCATATCATCCTTTAGATATCTTTTTCCAGTTAACAACTCTTTTGGCCTGCGAACATTAGATTCTGTTATATACTTATTGATTTTTTCAGTTAGGCTTTCCATGAATCTAGAGAAAATTAATTTTTTTATAAATCTTTCTTTTTTGTCACTATGAAGTACTTACTAATGGCAAATTATGTCGTTGAGTTATAATATTGAGCGTATTCTTCCCCAATATCGATCTTCATTTGAACTGCTGAGCTTAAAGATTCTGCATCAGCATGAATTCCTGGGACTGAGATTTTTATAAAATGGTCCTCTGCTTTGAATACTGCAAAAGAACCCACTCTTATCTTTTTAGTTTCATAAGCTTTCAATCCAGAGCTGTCAGTTAATGTTAAGAATACGTAATTATAACCATTAGTGTTGTCATGCGTGATATCATCAACTTTTATTGCTAAATCTGAGAGGTTATAATCTGTTAAAGGTATTAAGCTTTCCAAGCTTGAAATATCTGTCCCATTTATTTTTGAATTGTAAAGACATTTTCCTTGACTGCAATTAAATCCACATTTGATTGTTTGGTTCTTTAGAGTATTACCATCGCAGAACCATTCAATTAAAGTTTGATTATCTAAGCACATATCTTCTTTAATTTCAGATAGATTTGTTTTTGTATATTCAAATACAAGCATAGCAGTGGATTGTTGATATATGTTCTTATAGTCAGGATCCTGGCAACTTATTTTTACCAGATTTTGACAGAAGCCATCAATGCATTCTGAAGAATCCTGACAGTCAGAATCAACTGTGCATTTGTAATTGAGTGTATTAGGTAATTTTATGACTGCAATTATTAGAGCTATGATTAAGAGTGTAGTCAATCCAACGAAGATTTTATGTTTTATCATTTTTATGATTTGAGACAGCCTGTAAATTACATAAAAAGCTCTTTAATTAATTCAGAGAGTTTTGTTTTTAAATATTTGTAATCCCCGTGGGATAATTCTGTTTAAGATATTATCTTTTGACATTTATCAAAATATTTATAATTTAACTGATAGTTCTTAGTTTTAAGATGCAAACTAAACTTTTGGAAACCATCGAGAAGTATGCGCTTAAGAATGCTATTGAACATAATGGAAAGGCAAATCCAAAGGCATTAATAGGTAAAGTCATTGCGGAAATGCCAGAGTATAAAACAAAAATTCCTGAAATTATGCCTACAATAAACCAAAAGGTTTCTGAGATAAATGCTTTGTCAATAGAAGAACAAAGACAGATTGCTGAAGAGAATTATCCAGAGATTCTTAAGAAAGAGAAAAAGGAAAAAGATCTTCCAGAGCTTCCAGGAGCAGAAAAAGGTAAAGTTGTTACAAGGATTCCGCCAGAACCAAGTAAATATGCTCATATAGGGCATGCACTTTCATTTTTGATTAATTATGTTTATGCAAAGAGATATGAAGGTAAGGCTATTCTAAGGTTTGAGGATACTAACCCAGAGAAATCTACTCAAGAATTTGTTGATGCAATGATGGATGATATCCAAAACTATTTGGGAATCAAACCTGATAAGATTATTTTTGCATCAGATGATATGCCCAAGTTTATTGAAGCTGCCACTGATTTAATAAACAGAGGCTTGGCGTATGTGTGCTTCTGTAATCAACAAACTATGCGGGAGAATAGGCAAAAAGGCATAGAGTGTGCTTGCAGGAACAAAGATGTTTCTCAGAACCTTCAGGAATGGAATGATATGATTAATGGCAAATATCATGAAGGTGAGTGTACTTTAAGGCTAAAGATAGATATGAAACATAAGAATTATGTTATGAGAGACCCTGTTATTTTCAGGATTGTCGAGCATGAGCATTATAAGCAGGGCAACAAATATGTTGTTTGGCCGATGTATGATTTTGAGAACTCTCTAGAGGATGCATGGGGAGGCATTACGCATATTTTGAGAAGTAATGAGTTTGGTAAGATGAGGGAAGAGCTACAAAATTATATCAAAGAGTTGTTTGGGTATCCTAAGCCTTTTGTTAAGCAGTATGGTCGATTTAATGTGATTGGTGCGACTACTAAAGGCAGAGAAATCCGTGAGCTTATTGAGAAAGGCGAGTTAACAGGCTGGGATGATCCAAGATTAGTAACCTTAAAAGCTTTGAAGCGAAGAGGCATAACTAAAGAAGCGCTTTACGAAATGGTGAAGAAGATTGGATTATCTTCTCAGATTACCAACATTGATTGGAATTTTATTAGTTCGTTTAATCGTAAGATTGTGGACAAGTTTGCTAAGAGGTTCATGTTAATAAGGAATCCAGTTAAGATAACAATAGAAAACGCTAAAGAATTAACTGTAAAGATTAGACTTCATCCAGATAAAGATTATGGATTTAGAGTGTTAAAAACCAACAATGAATTCTATATCGAGAAAGAAGACTTTGATTCTATAAAAGACCGTGAGTTTGTTAGATTAATGGAATGCTTGACTTTTTATAAGAAAGATGGAAAGTTCTATTTTGATTCAATAGAATATGAAGACTTTAAAGGCAAGGGCAAGAAGATTATACATTGGTTGCCTGCTGACGATGAGCAATTAGTTGAAATTAAATTGATGATGCCAAATGCAGAGATGATTACTGCTTTATGCGAGAAGAATATTGAGATGGTTAAAACAGATGAGATTGTTCAGTTTGAGAGATTTGGCTTCGCTAGAAAGGACAATGACAATAACGAATTTTGGTACTCTCATAAATAAGCCAAAAAGATCATGACACGAAAAAACCACTTTATAATTGTGTTTTTTGGGGTTTTAGTTTTGGCTTTTTTATCTGTGTTTTTTTCTTCGTGTAGTTCAAGTTCTTACAATTCTTCTCAGAATCCTCCAGGAAGTTTTGACAAAATTTTGTTGAACAAGAGCTGTTTAATGGTTATTGCTCCTGGGAATTTTAGGGATGAAGAACTATTTGTTACCAAGGAGACTTTAGAGAGTGCTGGTATAAATGTTATAGTCACTTCAGTTATTACAGGCAATATTAAAGGTATGCTTGGCGCCAATGTTTTAGTCAACAAATCTATTTCTGAGTTTAATACAGAAGATTTTGATTGTGTAATTATTGTTGGCGGTTCGGGTGCTCCAGAATTGTTAAATCATCAAGAAGTGTTGAATTTTGTTAAGTATAGCTATGATTCCGGTAAGCTTGTTGGTGCGATATGCTTAGGTCCAATGATTCTTGCTGAGGCAGGAATTTTAACAGGCAAGGAAGCAACTGTCTTTAAAGCATCACAAGCTATTAAGCTTTTTGAGGAAAAGAATGTTGTTTTTGTAGATGAACCTGTTGTTAAATCTGGGGGAATAATCACAGCAAACGGGCCTAAAGCAGCTGAGGATTTTGCTAAAGCAATTATTGAGGAGCTTAAATAACCTAAGAACCAAAAAGTTTTTATTAATCATTATTCTAAAATCCATCAGGTGATTCACATGATAGGCCTTACTGAGATTTTAATCATACTGTTGATTATTCTGATTTTGTTTGGACCAAAAAAGTTGCCTGAATTAGCGAGAGCTATTGGAAAATCTGTGCACGAGTACAAGAGAGCTGTTAATGGGGAGTTTAATGATGACAAAAATAAGAAAAAGTCTAAGCCCAAGAAAAAGAAGAAGTGATTCTTTGAATAATGAGAAGAAACCTTTTCTAGAACATCTTGAGGAACTTAGATTAAGAGTAATTTATTCTTTGCTGTTCTTTATTTTAATCTTTATAGGATTGTTCTTTTTTTCTCCTCATATCCTAAATCTAATTAGTAAGGATTTTATGGACGGCACTTTTGTTATAATCTCTTTGAATCCAACTGAGGTTATTCTCTCAGAATTAAGGATTAGCTTCTTTCTCGCTTTGATTTTGTCCTTGCCTGTGTTTATATACCATTTCTTAAGGTTTGTTAAGCCTGCAATGACCAACAAAGAAAAAAGTTTTGCCTCAGCTTTTATATTTATCAGTCCGTTGCTGTTTCTCTTAGGGATTTGGTTTGCTTACTCTTTTGTTCTTAGATTTGTGATTAGATTTTTATCCAGGGTTTCTTTGTTAGCAGTTCAGAACAATTTCTGGAGCCTTAGAGAATTTATTTCGTTTATACTTACTTTTAGTTTCTCCTTTGGATTGATATTTCAGCTACCTTTAGTTATGTTTGTTCTGAGATTGTTAAACATAGTTAATAAAGAAGCTTTTGTTAGATACAGACCTTTTGTTTATGTTCTTATCTTTGTTCTGGCTGCTATAATAACACCGCCTGATGTGGTTACTCAAATACTTTTAGCAATACCGCTAGTGTTATTATATGAATTATCTTTGTTGATGCTTAAATTATTTAATCTTTAGTTAATGTTCTTCTGAGAAAACATAAGCTCTATAAACGTAAACTTCTGTTGATGGATCTTTCCAACAAATGGGGCTCATACCTCCTTTTAAGCAAAGCTGAGTTAAGAATAACTCTTTGTCAGGCAACTGTTCCCATACTTGAGGTAGATAAGTGCTTTGTCTAAAGCCTCGCTTTAAGATAACGCCGTGGACATTTGGTATTAGTTTTTTCTTTAGTTCTTCGCCTGACGAAAAAGTAAGCCTTTGAGGAATTGATAAGACTGAGATTTCTATGGAAATATCTTTAAGTTCATCGTATTGCACAGGGTTAAACCTTGGGTCGTTAACTGCAGCATTTATTGCATTATCCATAACGCATTTGTAAAGCTCTTCTTGCGGTAGAATATGGCCAATACAGCCTCTTAGCATGCCGTTTTTTTCTAAGGTGACAAAACAACCCATTTTTTGTTTAAGCGTTGGCGTTAACTGGCTTTCATCCACTTCAGGTTTAGAACCTGTTGTTAGATATGTTTCTAAAGTTTGCCTTGCTAGTTTCAATAGGAATTCTTTTTCTTCTTGTGTTAATTCGATTACTTTTTCTTCATCTTGTTCATTATTTTTGCCAGAAAATGCGATTGACATGTAGCTCACCGAGTTCGTATAATCTTTTAAAATATTGCCTGAGGTATCATATGAAATTAAAGTTACATTTAATTTTTTATCTTTTAAAATATTTAAAAGTATCAGTATTGGGTATCTTCCACAGATTGTATCTCCTGTTTCTTCCAGGAAACTGTAGAATTTATCTGGGTCAAGCTCTTTTATCGTGTTGAATGCTTTTAAATCTAATTTTTCTAGATTTTCTTTAATGTTTTGTGTGAAGGGAACATAATTATAGTTTGGACCATAATGAGTGAAATCTGAGCTGACAACGATCAGAGTGTCTTCATCAATGTATTTTTTAAGGGTGTTTGCAATCTGTTCAAGATTAGAATAGCTATTAAAGTTTCCAACAAGTATCGGAACAATCTCAAAATCTTTTAAGCAATACTGAAGGAAAGGCAATTCTATTTCAATGCTGTGTTCTTTTTCATGAGCTGTTTGATAAAAAGAAAACAAAGGTTCTTTAAGCAAGTTTTTTGTTATTGGGCTTACTTTAATTTTTCCTAATGGGGTTTCATAGTGAGTAAAGTTTCCTACAGAAACTCCTTTAAAGCTGGCATGATGGCTTGGTGCTAGAATGATAACTGTCTTGTAACTTTTGTTGCAAACAGCGTTAAATGCTCCAGAGGCAACCTGGCCTGAAAATCTCCAGCCGGCATGTGGAACGATTATTGCATTGATATGTTGAGCTTTTAAAGAATCAATTCTGTTTTTTAATGTATAATTTTTTTGGTTGTTCTCAAAGTATTTTTGTATCTCAGTTATAATTTGAGTTTTTGTTCCGGGATACCAACTGCCAGCTACGGCTGATGGCCTAACAATTTCTTCTTGAATTAAATTGGATTGTTCTGATAAAGTTAGGTTTTCTTCATTTTTTGAACTTGAATTATTGAAGATTGCGATAAGAATCACAAAAACGATTATGATTATGATTGTGAGCAATGAAACTGTTGTAAATCTCTGCTTTTTCTTTTCTTTAATTCTCTTTGTTTTTCTTTTTGACTTGCTTTCTTTCATTTTTACCAGAATCCAGGAATTGTCGTGTTACAAAACTCGCATTTTCCGTTTTTTATATGATTCTGAGTAACGACAAAGCCTTTTCTTTCTACAAGCAGTTTACCACAGTTAGGACAATAAGTGTTTTCAGCTTCATGACCAGGAACATTGCCTATGTAAACAAACTTTAAACCTTCTTCCAAAGCTATCTTCCTGGCTCTTTCAAGCGTAGCTATAGGAGTTGGCGGAAGGTTTTGTAATTTGTATTGGGGATGGAATCTAGAGAAATGCAAAGGCGTATCCTCAAAACCATTGTTGTATAACCACTTGCTCATATCTCTAATCATATCAAAATCATCAGTCCAGTTAGGTATAACTAAGTTTGTTATTTCAACCCAGACGTTTTCTTCCTTGAATATCTTTAACGCTCTAAGAACCGGGTTTAATGTTCCGCCGTTTAGTTTTTGATAGATGCTATTGCTGAAGCTTTTTAAATCAATGTTCGTTGCATCAATATATTTGCATAACTGTCTTAAGGGTTTTTCATTTATATACCCGGCAGTTATCATAACATTTTTTATTCCTTGCTCTTTAGCGATTCTTGCTGTGTCAAGCATGTATTCATAGAAAATAATTGGTTCTGAATAAGTATAAGCTATTGATTTGCACTTGTTATTTTTTGCTTCTCTAACAACATCTTCAGGTTGCAGATCATAACTTTCTAAATCCTCAGGCTTAGCTTGGGAAATTTCCCAATTTTGGCAGTTTAAGCATCTAAGGTTACAGCCTGCTGTTGCAATAGAAAAAGCAGTGCTCTCTGGATAAAAATGAAACAAAGGCTTTTTTTCAATAGGGTCAACATGAACTGCTACGGGTTTTCCATAAACTAAGGTATATAAGGTATTGTTGTGGTTTACTCTAACTCTGCAAACTCCTCGATTATTTTCTTGAAGAAAACATTCTCTTGGACAAAGTAAGCATTTCACCCCAAAATCATACTTTTCATAGAACATAGCTTCTTTTAATGGGTTTAATTCTGATGATATGCTAGTATTAGTTAATGCAAGCTCCTTTATTGTTTTAGAATTCAAGAGAGAATTAAAACCATAAATTCCTATGGCTAAACTGCCCAAGCCAAGTATGCCTTTTTTAATGAATTCTCTTCTATCTATTTTTTTTGAGAGAATTTTTGTTATTGGATTTGAATCATTTTTCTTTTTTTTTGGCATATTGTTTATTTAATGTATGATTTTTAAAAATTTTATGATAGTTTTGTAATTTCGTGTTGTGAAACAAGACTTCGTTCCCATCGTTCCGCTACCTTTCCGGTAAAATTATTTATATTGTTCCGGTTATATAATAATAGAATTAAGATATTTTAAGTATTTTTGGAGGTGATGAATATGAAAAGAAAAAATTTTGTTGTGATGCTGCTTGCATTGCTAATGGTAATTTCAGTAATGCCTATGCCTTTAGTTTCTGCAGAAGATAATAGTACTATAGAGGATGTTGAGAATATAACGGAAAACGAAACTATCGAAGATGGAGATCTAAACGAAACTATTGATAATAACGGAGAAAATGAGACCATCGAGGACACAGCCGATAATGAAACTATTGAAAATGAAACCGAGAACGAGGCTGTTGAAGAGGATGAAGAAGAAGTAGATGATGAAGACGTAGATGAAGTAGAAGATGAAGCTTTAAAGGCATTCACAAGCAATTTTGGTGCAAGGGTTAGATTATTACAGTTGTATAAGAATCTTGAAACTCAGATTATTAAGGGCGAGGAAGTAATAAATGCTATAAATGAAATTAATCCTGATTACGATTCCTCTGAGTTAGAGCTTATCCTTGAAAATATGAAAGCTTTAGCTGAGCAGATTAATGAAAGTGTGTCAACAATTCCTGATGAGGTAGACCAAGAAACTTTGCAAAGTTTGGCATCTGACTTTGTGATTTTGCTTAATGAGAGCAGGTCTTTAATAAGACAATTTAGCACAATTTTGCATGAAGATTTCACAGGAGAAGAACTTGCACAGATTAGAATTAGAGTTAATAGGAATGCACAGTTTAGAATTCGAGAAAGAATTAAAGCAGTTCAGGAAATGATTAAACAGTATATTAGGGCGCACAATGAGAACATTGTTAAGAGAATGTTGGGTAGACCAGATATAAGACTTAATGAATCAGCTTTAACAGATAAAGAACAATTGAAGAATCAATTAAGAAATGTTTTAAGAAATCAAAACAAGCAAATTGAAGAATTAAAACAAAGGATTGATGAATTGCGAAAAGCTCATCAACAACAGCTTCGTAGAATGAAAGTTATGGCTGATGAAAGGGCGAGGGAAAAAGTAAATGCTGTTAGAGAGAAAATCTTAAAAAGATTGCATGAAAGATTATTAGAAAGAGAACAATTAATGCAAAGATTGTCTGACAATCCAAGAAACAGAACCAATATTGATTGGAGAGGCAATGCAAGACCTGGACCACAGGATGTTCCAAACCTTAAGCCAGGTAGAAGGTAAACAATAAGAAGAAAATTTTATATATTCTTTTTTTTGATTTCTTATTCTAATTTGGAAATTGATCTAATGTTGAAGAGGTGAATTTAATGAGCAATAAGAGATTTCTAACAATAATGCTGTTTATAATGGCTGTTAGTGCTTTGATTTTAACATCATGTTCTAACGAATTACAG
>CAYQFL010000023.1:0-4066 GCA_964416905.1 uncultured Methanosarcinales archaeon
ATCAAAGTTGTAGAATATGACGAGAGAGCAAGAGAAGTTGAGTTTGCATTCCCAGACGACATTGTCAGATACAAAGTCTATGCTGGCAAAGATGTAACTGGCGAACAAAAAGAAACTATAACTTACGAAGTTGGTGACACCATCACAGAAGGCGGTGTTATCAAATCCGTTGGCGGAGCTCCATTGCCAGTAGATTTAGCAATCTTAGATACAGAGTTGCCAAATGCTGATGCAGTTAAAGAGGGTAACTATATAGTTGTTGGCGGTCCATGCGTAAATGCAGCTGCTGCAGCTTTACTAGGTAACCCAGCTGACTGTGCAGCAGGTTTCGAGGAAGGTAAAGCAGTTATCCAGCTATTTGAGAACAATGGCAACTATGCATTGTTAGTAGCTGGTTACTCTGGTGCAGATACCTTGCTAGCAACTAAAGTGTTGTACAACTACGAAGACTTTGCTGATGAATTAGAAGGCAAAGACAAGGTTACCATCTCTGGAGCTAAGCTCTCAGACGTAACCTTAGAGTAAACCTGTAGAAAACTTTTTTTCTTTTTTTTCTTTAGATTTCTAATAAAAATTTTAATGTAAGAAATAGAATAAATTGTCGCAGGACAAAGGACTAAGCTTGACTTTCTTTGGCAGATTTAGTTTAGAGAAATTAATTTCTTTGGAGAAATCTCCAACAGGTTTATAGTTGAATATATCTGTAAACACCTTACCATGGCTATCTAGCACTAGATAGTAAGGATAATATCTAATCCTTAGAATCTTATTAGAAAAAGCTTTTCGTGAGTAAAATAAAGATATTCTTTTTACAATACCCATAATTGATAGAGGCAGTTCCTTCATCTGCTTGTTTATGTGCTTAATAATTTGCTTTTTATCATTATTGATTTTTATGTCGTTATTGTGGTAATAATCACTGTTGGAAGGAAAGCAGGCATAACTGTGATTTTTATACCTTTCTTTTAGAATCTGTTCATTAGGAGTAGGCAACAAATAAGCAACTTCATAATCAAAATTTTTAAGCTCTTTGTACCATCTTTTGGCTAATTCAATATTCTTTTTCAAAATTTTTATTTGGCTATCTGTCAATCCTTTCCTTTCTTTATGGAACTCAAAATCGCCGTCTAACCCAAAGCTGAGAAAGAAATTCACTCTCGGATTTTCTTCAATTATAGGCTTTAGTTTATCTATAGGGATTGTACCATTACTATTTATGTTGATCATGAACAGATTATCTAATTCTTTGGTTGCTAGTCTTATGATATCACATAATATTGGAGACAAAAAAGGCTCGCCACCAGTAACATGAAGCCAGAATACGTCTTTCTTGAGAGTTTTAAACAATTTTTCGTAAAAATCTAAGTTAAGCTCATTCTTGTGATGATATTTCCAGATATTACAAAACCTGCATCTGGCATTGCAATTTAGCGTTGGGGTAATTGCCAATTTAAGCGGTTTTTTATCCCCCAATAACCTGATTTTTATAATCTTCTTTGCTAGAGGAAATAGCTTGTCTAAAGTGACTTCCATAACCCTAGAAAATTCACGTGGATATATAAAGTTAATGTAGTTTAACAAACTTTATAAACTCTTATAATATTGTAAAAATAAAATGATAGGCATAATTTTAATTATACTTGCGGTTATTGTGATATTTGTTTTCATAGGCTTGTACAATCGCATAATCGAATTAGAAAACCGTATAGATAATGCTGCTTCGCAAATAGATGTGCAGCTTAAAAAGAGAGCGGATTTAGTACCTAATTTAGTTGAAACTGTTAAAGGTTACGCAGCGCATGAAAAAGGCATTCTTGAGAGGGTTACCGAGTTAAGAACTCAGTTGATGAAAGCTAAAGATATTCAGACAAAAACAAAGGTTGGCAATCAGTTGCAGGAAGCGTTAAAGAGCATTTTTGCTGTAGCCGAAAATTATCCAAACTTAAAAGCTAACGAGAACTTTTTGCATCTACAGCAGGAATTGTCAGACATTGAAGACAAAATTGCTTACGCAAGGCAATTCTTTAATGACTCAGTTTTGGCTTTTAATAACCTTGTTGAGAAATTCCCAGGAAACATTGTTGCAAAGATGATGAATAGAACAGAGAAGAATTACCTTGAAATTCCTGAATCAGATAAAGAGCCTGTAAAGGTTAAGTTTTAATTATTTCTTTTTTTTGAATTGCGGGGGATAAAAATGCAGAAGGTAAATTTCTATGATGAAATAAAAAGAAACAAAGTCCTCTCATGGTTTTTATTGATTTTCTCAGTTGTTTTCACAGCTTTATTTATCTGGGTAATTAGCATAGCTTTTGGTTTAGATGCTTACATTATGTTGATAATTGCAATAGTCATTGCATTTTTGACATCTTACTTGTCGTATATTAACTCTGACAAAATAGCTATTGCAATGGCAAAAGCTTTTCCTGCAGATGATGTTAAGTACAGACATTTAAACAATATGGTTGAAGGTTTAGCAATAGCTTCTGGTATTCCAAAGCCAAAGGTTTACATCATGCCTTCTCCTGAAATTAACGCTTTCGCAACAGGTAAAGATCCAAAACATGCTGTTGTCTGTGTTACGAAAGGAGCTTTAGAACAACTTACTGACTCAGAATTGGAGGGAGTTTTGGCTCATGAGTTAAGCCATATAAAGCATTATGATATAAGGTATGTAACTATTGCCACAGTAGTTGTTGGCCTTGTATCAATCCTTTCTCAAATATTGTTAAGAAGCTTATGGTTTAGAGGAAGCGATGATAGAAACGGAAACGCAATATTTCTTATAATAGGCATAGCTTTAGCGATAATCTCGCCAATTATCTTAAGATTGGTTTATTTTGCAATCTCAAGAAAACGCGAGTTTATGGCAGATGCAGGTTCTGTTGAAATAACCAGGAATCCAAAAGGCCTTATTTCAGCCCTTAGGAAAATTGAGCAGTTTTACAAACTAAACAAGAAAACACTCGTTTCAAAATCAACTGCACCAATGTATATAAGTGACCCTTATGCAATTATGGCAAAAGCTTTCAGCACGCACCCACCATTAGAGGAAAGAATAAAGAAATTGGAACAGATGTAAAATATATCCCGATAGAACTTTTTGTCTTTTCTTAACCCTCCGTAAATACTTCTCCTGGATTTCCATTATCTGTTCCTAGAGAGCTAGGTTCACCTGCTATTTTACAACAACAAACTTTTCCAACTTGAATGTCTGTAAAAATTCCTTTAGCAATTTTCTCGTCACCAGCATTACATTCTGATTTTAATGTCCAACGACATAAAGGATTGCTTTCACACTTTTGATCTACAATATTATCTGTGTTATTAGTAATATTCCTCATTCCTCCAGTAAATATCAAAATAATCACTACCAGGACCACAACAACAATGATTCCTACAACAACATATCCTAGGCTTAAACCCTGTGCTTTTTTCATTTTACTTGTATTATTACTGAAAATCTTTATGGAGGAATTCCTGTTTAATCACAGCAACAAACTTTGCCTACTTGCAGATCTGTGAACACTCCTTCTTTTACTGTGCCAGTACATTCAGATTTTAGTTTCCAAGTACAACCACTAGTTGGGGTTTGGCATTTTTGATTTGAAATATTTTCTACTGGATTAATAACGTTATTCATTCCTCCAGTAAATATCAAAATAATCACTACTAAAACCACAACTGCAATGATGCCAACAACAACATATCCTAAGCTTAAACCTTGTGCCTTTTTCATTTTCTCACCATTATGTTTGTAAAAGTACAATTTACTTAGTTGCCTTAACACAGCAAACTTTGCCAACTTCTAAGTCGCTAAACGAACCGAGTAGTTGTTTTTCACCATCTAAACATTTTTCTCTCCACTGACCTTCACATGTTTGGCCGGTAATATTATCTGCAGTCTCATTTAGTGGCTGTATTCCTCCAGTAAATATCAATATGATCACTACTAAAACCACAACTGCAATGATGCCAACAACAACATATCCTAAGCTTAAACCTTGTGCCTTTTTCATTTTCTCACCATTATGTTTGTAAAAGTACAATTTACTTAGTTGCCTTA
>CAYQFL010000023.1:4166-10890 GCA_964416905.1 uncultured Methanosarcinales archaeon
CTTAAACCTTGTGCTTTTTTCATTTTTATCACCTGTGAGCATAATTTTGTGATTTTATTTTATTTATTTTGCGATTTATTTTTTCTTAACACAGCAAACCTTACCCATATTTTGAGGTTCTAATGCGTCTAGGAAGCCTGAAGTTAACGGTTCTTCATCATTTTTACATTTGTCTGGTGAATCTTCCCAATGGCCGATTTGTTCGCATTTTTGATTAGTTATGTTCATCGTTGTCTTGTGGAAAGGTGTTATCCCGGAGGTAAAAATCAATATAATTACTACTAACACAACTAAAGAAATAATGCCGATAATCACATAATTCAAGCTTAACCCTTCCGCTTTTTTAGACATTTTAATCCTCTAAATTAACCAGTAAAAATTTCAACGAATTCTGCGCGTTTGATTTTAAACAGATACCAGTATACAAAAAAGGTAAATTGAACTATTTAAATTTTTCTTTTTTTATGATTTGAATAAATTACTTTTTACAAACTAAATCTTTAAATATAGGTTTCCTAATTTTTGTACGTATGATACTTGGCATAACAGGGTTTAATGCTTCTGGGAAATCTACTGTGGCGAAATACCTTGAAGGAAAGGGTTTTCTATACCTTTCAATGAATAAGATTCTCTCTGAAGAATGCAAGAAAAGGGGTATATCTAATGATAGAGATAACCTTGTTGTTGTGGCTAATGAATTAAGAGCAGAATTAGGGCCAAGCGCTTTAGTTAAAATTGCAAAGAATTATTTTAACAATGCAGAAAATATTGTTATCGAAAGCCTGAGGAATCCAGAAGAAGTTAGAGAATTAAGGAATGAAACCAATTTTTATCTTTTAGGAATGAATGCTGATATTAAATTAAGGTACGAGAGGGCTAAGCAAAGAGCAAGAGATAATGAAATAATAAGCTTTGAAAAATTCATAGCTAATGAAAAAAGAGAATTATCTAATGATAGCGAGAATGCACAAAAGCTATTAGATACTTATAAATTGAAAGATTTTGAGATAATTAATGATCAAGATTTAGAAAACCTGTATGAAAGAATTGATATTCTCTTATCTCTAATCAAATCAAACGATTCGCCTTACAAAAGGTTTGACAACTCATATGTTACAATCTATAAGATTGGCGAGAAAGTTATTCTTAGGCCTTTTAAAGACAAGTATTATCTAAGCATAGCTAGAGAGGTTGCAAAAAGGAGCACTTGTTTGAATGTTAGGTACGGAGCAATCCTTGTTAAAGATGACCAGATAATTTCAACAGGTTATGTTGGCGCTCCTAGAGGAGTTATGTCTTCTTTAGACAAAGGTTTTTGTTTAAGGCGAAGCTTAAACATTCCTTCAGGTAGTAATTATGAAATATGCAGGAGCGTTCATGCTGAACAGAACGCAATAATAAACGCAGCGAGAGCAGGGACAAGCTTGCTAGGCGCATCGCTTTATTTCTTTGGTGAAAAATACAATAGTGATGGTTCTTTATCTTTGGTTAATGGTTACCCTTGTTTTATTTGCAAGAAAATGATTTTAAATGCAGGCATTAAGAGGTTTATCTCTGTGAATGATAAAGGCGAGATTACTTATTATGATGTGGATGAGTGGCGCAGCCATTGGCAAGAGCATGATATGTTAGATGATCAAGTTAAATATTCAGCAAAGTATTAGATTTTCTAAATTCTGTTCTTAATCAATGTTAACATTGATTACTACTATCTACAACGAGTTCATACACTTAGATAACATAAATTTTATAAATAAGAGCTCATCAACAAAAAATGTTTTTTTAAATTCAATGAGCCCGTAGCTTAGCCTGGTGGAGTGCTCGACTGATAATCGAGTGGTCCGGGGTTCAAATCCCCGCGGGCTCATTCTTTTTGATTGATGATGCCAAAGCAAAAGACTCTATCAAATAAGGAAATCAGAAATTTCTTCTTAGAATTACCTTCAGAATTCTCACAGAAAGTTCCAAAGAAAGGTTTGTTTCTTGTTAAAGATATTGAAAAAACAACGATTTTGTTTATAAACAAAAAGCCTTATTTCTTTAAAGTTGATAACGCTTGGATTCCAACATTATTTGCATTAAAAGACTTTAATCTCGAGCTGAAAAAAGTGACTGTTGACAAAGGCGCAATTCCTTTTATTGTTAATGGTGCAGACGTTATGAGGCCCGGAATTACCAACGTTGATGATTTTTCAGAAAATGAAACAGTTCAGATCATTGACCAAAATAACTACGTAGCAATAGCTATAGGCAAAGCCTTGTTTGATTCTGAAAAAATAAAAGCTATGTCCTCAGGAAAGGTTATAAAAAATCTTCATTATGTTGGAGATGATATCTGGAAGCAGAACGAGTAATTCTAAGCTAAGAAATAAGGCAGGGCTTTCAAGTAATACTTGATTATTTTTGGATGTTTGAATCCTGAAACTATGAGCTTCAACAAAATCTTACTGAAATCATCTCTATCATTTTTGCTTATTATTTTAAAGAGCCCACTCTCATTCAAAGTTTCAAAGAACGCTTTAAGCTCTCTCTCATCAAAGCTCTTTAATGAATTATGAATCTTGAGGTGAACCTTAAGCTCCTTGTTTAAGTTCTTTTTAACCAAAGTTTCATAACTTAGGTCTTCATCAAGGGATTTTTTCAGTAAATTAGCTGCCCGCATTATGGGAATAATACCTCCGCCAGTAGTTGCTTTGACTTGGCCAGCAGAATCACCTATTAAGTAAGCATTTTGTTTTTCTATTCTATTTCTTGGGTTAAATACAGGGATTGTTCCTCCAAATTTCTCAATGATTTTTGTGTTATCTATGTTCAAATCAGTTAGAAACCTATTGAAATAATCTTTTGTTTTTCTCTGAGCAGCTACACCAATTAAAGCCTTTTTACTGTTTATTGGGACTATCCAGGAAAACATTACATCAGAATACTTTTTGTCAAAATAAACCTCGTAAGTATTACTTTTAAAATTCCCTTTAACAACTGCTTGGATTCCTGAGTAAAATTCAAGCTTGTTCTCTTTAAACAATGTTCTTTTTACAATGGAGTTTGGGCCGTCTGCGCCGATAATTTTATCAGCGATAAACTCTTTTTCTCCATCACTAATAATATACTTGTTTTCTCTTTTAGAGATTTCTTTGACCTTAGATTTTTTAATTTTCTTGACTTTAGCGAGGTCATAAAAATGCTGTTCAAGCTTTTCCCTATCTAATAGAACATCTCTAACTTTTAGCTTAATGGATAAATCATCAATATGAAGAATAGCTGTATCTAACTCATTAATGATTAAGTTCTTTGGGATTTTCTCGATTTTATTAATGGTTTTAGTTACTAACCCTGTGCAATGTTTTGGGTAACCTATCTTGTCATGTTCCTCTATGAGAATTATATCTTTTTTGTTATGACTCTTACTTAATTTGTAAGCAAGATAGCTTCCAGCGATTCCTGAACCGATAATTGCTATAACCATTTGTTAACTTCTATTCGAAATTGACTTTTGTATATAAATTTTTTTAGCTTTTTTATTCCACAATCCTTTTAAATGCGAATTAAATCTTATTCTAAAATGAAATTTGCAGTTATAGGCGCAACGCAGAATAAAGACAAGTACGGTTACATAGTTTTTAATTACCTTAAAAATAAGGGTTTTGAGGTTTTCCCAGTAAACCCCAATTATCAAGAGATTGATGGCTATAAAGCATATAAAGATGTGTTTTCAGTGCCTTTGCCAATTGATTTTTTTGTTTTTGTCACGCCGCCTCAAGTAAGCATCAAAATTTTAAAACAGCTTAATTTGCTAAAAGAGAAGACTGATTTTAAAGTATGGTTCCAGCCTGGAAGCGAAGATGATAACTGCATTAAATTCTGTAAAGCAAACAACATAGCTTTCGTTTCTCAAGCATGCATTATGCACAGTAATTTAGATGATTTAAATAACAGCTATATTATTTGATATCTTCTAAGAGCTTTGTATTTAGTTCCAAGATATCTTTTATAATCAAATTTGGTTGGATTTCTCTATCTTTTAACTCGGATTTCTTTATGTAATATTTAGATTTTGGAGCGTTTATGAGAACAGCTTTCATGCCCAGTTCTTTTGCTGGCAAAATGTCCTGGTCATACCTGTTTCCAACATATAAGACTTGCTCTGGCCTAACTTTTTCCCTCTTAAGAATTTCTTTGAAGAGTTTTTTATTCTTTTTGTCAAGGCCAAACTGCTCGGATATGATTACGTTCTTGTTATCAAAGAACGGTTGGTCAAAGCCCAGGAATTGATTTATTTTATCCCACTGCTTTAAGGTTAATCCGCTGCTTAATATTCCAATCCTAAATTGTTTGGATATCTCTGTTAGAAGAGCATAAACGTGTTTGTTAAATTGAAGCAACTCGAAGGCAGCTTTATGATAATTTAGAACGCCTGCAGATATAATTTGAGGGTTATATTTTATCTTCATCTTCTTTAAGGTTTCGTCAATCTGAAAGGGAAAATTAGAACCTTTTTCTTTTATGACCTGATCCCTTAACTTAGTTACTTTCGTGAATATCTCTTTTAAAGGCGCTTTTTTATAAGAAGGTATGTGTTTCTTGATGCATTTGGCCACAGCTAGATTACTCTTCTTCAAGCAATATTGGAATATTTTGGATGTAGGTATAAGTGTATCATCCAGATCAAAGTAAATTACTTTAATTTTTGTCTTCATTTTTAGTCTGTTTACAACAATTTTTAGGTTTATTTATTTTTTATTTTTTTCTAAACTTTTATAATAAGTAAAGAGGTAATGTATTTACATTGACGAAAAATTTATAAGCTCTTTATTTTTTTCAAAAAATCAGGTGGGGGTGGCAGAGCCTGGTCAAATGCGCTGGACTCAAGATAGCTTGAGTGATGAGCTTTACGCTATGACTTTGCCGCTATGAGGAATCCAGTCCCGTAGCGGGTACCAGGGTTCAAATCCCTGCCCCCACATCATCTTGTTTCTTTTAGAAATTATACTTAAACAGTACAAATTTAAGAAGAATTAGAAATAGAAAATAGATAAAAATCTAAGAAAAAATTATATTACGTCAATGCCTAGTTGAGAACTGATTCTCTCTTTCTCTTTAGCTTTTTCTTCTTCAGTAGGTTTGCCAAGTATCCAAGGTGAATTAACACCTGTTACAATAGTCATAACTGTTAACTTACCTCTCATGTCATCTGTAACTCTAGCACCCCAGATAACATTCGCATCAGGATCCATCTCTGCAGTGACTAACTCTCCAACTCTATTAACTTCTTCTAAAGTTAAATCCGGGCCACCATGGATATGGATTAATGCTCCGCTTGCACCTGAGTATGAAATATCTAAGAGAGGATTTGCAAGTGCTCCTCTGACAGCTTCTTCAACTTTATTTTTTGTATCAGAGAATCCAACTCCAATTGAAGCAACTCCGCCACCAGTCATAATTGCTTTAACATCGGCATAATCTAAGTTTACCAAAGATGGAACAGCTATTGTTTCAACGATACCTCTAATCATTGTTGAGATTAATTCGTTAGCAACAGCAAAAGCTTGTTGAATCGGCAAATTACCTGCAATCTGAACCAATCTGTTATTATCAATGACGATTACAGTATGGCTGTACTCTCTTAATTGTTGCAACCCAAACTCTGCTTTATCTATTCTCGCTCTTTCAATGCTGAAAGGCATAGTAACTACGCCAATTACAATTATGCCCATTTCTTTAGCAAGTTTAGCAACAACTGGAGCTGCGCCTGTACCTGTACCACCACCCATTCCTGCGCAAATGAAGACCATATCAGTATTTGCAAGAACATTCTTTAATTCATTTAATGATTCTCTTGCAGCTTCCATACCTTTCTTAGGATAACCGCCACAACCAAGTCCTCTTGTAAGGTTTGCTCCAATAAGAATTTTATGATCAGCTTCAGTGATGTTAAGATGTTGTTGGTCTGTATTTATCGCAACAACCTCTGCTCCTTTAACGCCTTTCTTATGAAGCCAGGAAACCATATTATTTCCAGCTCCTCCGGCACCAATCACTTTAATATTGGCTTGCCCCACTTCAACATTGGGCATTTCATTAGATTTCTCTATGGCGTTTTTTACGATGAAGTCCATTTTCATTACCTCTTTTTTATAAGCAAAAACCGGGAGGCTCTTCAACTTGGGGTTTGAGGGGGGTTTTTCAAAGAACAAGGAAGAGCCTCCCTGTTCAAAAAGCGACCTCTTTTTTGTAGCGCTGGTCAGGCGCTTTTTCTCTGCGTATATAAATTACTATACTAGACTTTAAATAGACATACTTATATATAAATATTTCTGTTTTGTAAACTAATATTTAGTTAGCGGAATTACTATACGAGAAAAACGAAATATTTACTGCTTTCTAGAATGAGTTTTTATTATAAAATCTAAAAAATAAGAAATCAAAAATTTATCTTTCACAGAACTATAGCTTTTGTTACAACTTTACTAATCTTATATTGTTTCAGCAAAAGCTACTTTCCTAAGAACTCTTGTTATTCTGACCTTAACATGGTCTCCTTCTTTAGTGTTTGGCACAAAGATCACAAAGCCTTCAACTTTGGCAAGGCCGTCCCCTTTATCGCCAACACTTTCGATATCAACTTCTAACTCGTCTCCCTCTTTAACGGGAGCAAATCTTCCAAATCTATTTCTTTCCATATCCAATTTAATCTACCTTGTATTTTTTAAGCCCTAGGGCTTAG
>CAYQFL010000024.1:0-9332 GCA_964416905.1 uncultured Methanosarcinales archaeon
GCCCTTTACAGAGGATAGCTCCCTGGGAGGACTCTGTAAACTGCTGTCTGGGCGATAATAAGACGGCAAGAACTTAGTTCTTGCGGTTTTATGTGTGTTAAACTATGGAGGGAAATGAAAAAATGGCATCTGAATTATTAATACCTACTGAAGAGTATCTTAGATATGGTGTACATATCGGAACTAAGTTTAAGACAGCTGCAATGGAGCCTTTTATCTATAAGAAAAGGCCTGATGGTTTGTCAGTTCTTAACTTAGAAAAAATCAATGAGAGAATAATAATCGCTGCAAAATTCTTAGCACATTACGAGCCTGAGGAGATACTTGTTTGTGGAAGAAGGGAATCTGCTTGGAAACCAATTGCAATGTTTAAGAAAGCAACCGGCGCAAAAGCGATGATTGGAAGATATCTACCAGGAATTTTAACCAACACTAATCTTAAAGAATTCACTGAAGCAAAGGTTGTTATTGTTTCAGATCCCTGGACTGATAGGAATGTTGTTGAAGATTCTATAAAAGTTGGTATACCTGTTGTTGCTTTGTGCGATACGAACAATGTTATTAACAAGATTGATTTGGTGGTTCCATGCAATAATAAAGGTAAGAAGAGTTTAGCATTAGTATTCTGGTTGCTAGCTAGGGAATACTTAAAGCTTAAAGGAAAGATATCAAGCGATGGAGAATTTGAGTACAAACCTGAAGAGTTTATTTCTGAGTAAGTTTATTTTATTTTTTTGTTATTGAGTTTAACAACTTTTTTAAATATTAACTTCTTTTTTGATGTTTATGATTATTGACTTTTTTAGAATTGCAATAGAAAATTTAACAAGAAGAAAAACTAGAGCTTTTTTAACCATATTAAGCATAGTTATTTCTGTTGGCTCTCTGGTTGCTTTACTTTCAATTACTCAAGGGTTAATGAATTCTGTGGACAATATTTTTGATCAAATGGGTAGAGATAAAATATACATATCAACTTCCTCTTTGATGAGTTCGGCATTCATACCCTCTTCTGTTTTCGCATCAACTGAATTTACTGATTCAGAATTGTCAAAAATCAGAAAGATTGATGGGATTGAAGCTGCTAGCCCTATGGCCTATGACAAGACATTAGTCAAATTTGATGATGAATACAAAATAGCTTTTGTTTCTGGCATACCTACAGGAAAAGAAGAGCAAGTAATTAAGGAGATGCAGCAATTAGAAATTATACAAGGCAAGGATTTTGAAAAAAATGATAAATATAAAGCCATTTTGGCTTGCAGATATCCAAAGGGAGAGATTTTCGATAAAAAGGTAGAACTAGGAGATAAAATTTCCATTTTTGGAAAAGAGTTTAAAGTTATAGGCTTTTTGGATTGTATTGGCAATCAGTACGATGATTCTTCGATATTAATTCCTATAAATGTTTATCAAGAAATTATGAACAAGACGACATATACTGTTATTGTAGCAAAAGCAGATAATAATTATAATGTTACTAAGGTTGCTGAAGCTGTAAAAACTGAATTAAGAAGGTTAAGAAATCTTAAGGAGGGGGAGGAAAATTTTGAAGTTCAAACCTCAGAAGATATCTTAGAAACCTTTAATCAGGTTGTATCTACTCTAGAACTGTTGATCGTTGCGTTGTCTTTAGTATCCTTGCTTGTAGCTGGCTTTGTGATTATGAATTCAATGTATACAAGCGTTATAGAAAGAAAAAGAGAAATCGGGATTTTTAAGGCTATTGGCGCTAAAAACTCTGATGTTGCATTGTTCTTTATTATTGAGACAATAATTCTTTCTTTATTTGGCGGCGTTATCGGTTTGTTCGGAGGGTTTACTATTGGAAAAGTTGTCGAATATTTTACAAACAGCTATCTAGGGTCTGAGATGTTAATTATAACTCTGGATTTGAGGTTAGTAGGATTCGCGTTGATATTCTCATTAATCCTAGGCTTAGTTTCTACAGCTTATCCTGCGCTTAAAGCAGCTAAGTTGAATCCTGTTGAAGCCATTAGAAGTTAAAATTTTAATTGTTTGTTGTTTTATTCATATCTTAAGGCATCTATTGGCTTTAATCTCATGGCTCTTAAAGCAGGAGCAACGCCAGAAATAACTCCAACAAAAAATGAGAATAATAATGAAGCTAAGATTAACACCCAGCTTATGCTTATCTTAATCGTATCAAAACCTAAAGAAAAAGCGACTTTCTCAACACTTATCGATATTACCCATCCGAAAAGCAATCCTAGAAGGCCACCAACTAAGCCTAAAATACCTGCTTCAATGAGGAAAATTAGGAAGATGTCTTTATTTCTCGCGCCTATGGCTTTTAAGGTGCCTATCTCTTTAGTTCTTTCTAAAACTGAAGCAAACATTGTATTGGCAATGCCAATTCCGCCGATCAATAAAGAAATGCTAACTATGCCTATGACAACTATTTGAAGAATGGTCATAATCTGGTTAAAACTTTCAAGTATGCTTTCAGTGGCTGTTATTGTAAAATCATCATTGCCTTCATGAATTCCACGTTCTTTTCTTAGAACTTTCTTAATTTTCTCAATTTCTTTTGCTTTGTCTTTAACATCATCTTTAAAGATTATGCCCATTCCAGTATAATCTGTTTTATTAAACACTTTGAGCGCGTCATCTAAAGGAATTCTAGCAACCGCAGATTTGGATTGGTCTCCTCTGTTTTTCTCAATGCCTATGACTCTAAAAGCTACTCCGTTTATGTAAATTTTATCATTAATATCAATATCTCTTTTATTTAATTCATCACCTTTTGCCAAGAAGTAGCTTATGAAAGCGACTTTTTCATCGCCCTCTTCTAAGTATCTTCCATCAAGCACTCTTATTATGTTTGAATCAGGAGCGAATTCTAAACTTTTTTTATCAGTTGGCAAACCTCTAATTAGAACTGGTATTTTTTCTTTCTTGAACTCTACAAAACTGCTTTCTGTTATAAATGGAATAACGTGTTTAACAGAATCTACTTTCATAACAGCATTTATATCATCTTTATCAAAAACAGCCGTAGGAGTTGCGGGTAAAACTATGGCTTTATTTGCGCCAATTTGGTTGAATTGTTCTAAAACAGCAGACTGCGTTCCTTGACCTATAGCTGTGAGAGCAACAATAGCAGTTATACTTATGATTATTCCAATTATCGTAGTCCAAGACCTAAACTTAAGCCTTCTAATATGCCTTATTGCAATAAATGCAAATTCAAAAAAACTCATTTTAATGATTAAAAGGTTTTATCGCTTCTTCCATTTCCAATAGATTCCAACAATTATTGCTATAACTATTATTGCTAGGATTATCTTGCCTGTGGATGATGACGATTCTTTTGCTACAATGTCCGCTGAATTTAAACTGATAGTTATATCTTTTTCAAAGAATTCATTCATAGAGTTTAAATATTGATATCTTATCTTTAAGTCAATGTTTCCTGTCTTTTTTGGGATGATTGTAAACTCTGCAGAGTCATAATCATCGCTATTAATAGAACCAACATACTCTTTGTTCGAACCTACAATTTCATAATCATCAGATTCGATTATTTCAGCAATCAGAGATTTTACTTCACTTAATCCTTTGTTAACAAATTTAACATCGATTTCGCTTTCTTTGTCAGGATACAGCTTTGCACTTTCTATGATCGGTTCAATATTGTTGTCGATTACATCGCTTAATAAAATTCCTACAACTTGGGATGAAGTATAAGTATTGCCTAAGGTATCCTCGTATTGCAAAGTCAACGGAATTTTATAAACCCCTGGTGTTGTGTCAGAATCAGCGATTAGTTTAAAGCTCGCAGTTACTTGTTCACTTGGCTCCAAAACATCAAAACTCTGGTAATTTGAGCTTTTTAAAGGCGAAAAAGGTAAAGAATCTAAGTTTAAGCTAACTTTTAGGTTTCTTAATGTAGCTTTATCGGAGTTAGCTAGATAAACCTTCATCTCAAATTCTTTCCCTGGAACGACTTTTTGAGGATTAGTTTCAATGCTTTTTATATCTACCATTGGCGATTGAGAGCTTACCAACACATCAAAACTCTTCTTTATGTATGGATCATTTCCATACTTAAGTTTGAGTTTTAATTCATTGTTTCCTTGAGCAGCATTGTTTTCAACTCTAAATTTAAACTTGAAAGTATAATACTGTCTGGGATCTAAAGATGGAATTGTGATATTTTTATCACCAATAACAACAAAAGGGAATTCATCGACGGCTTGGATTACAACAGGCTGAATAGTTTCTCCAGCTAAATTTCTTATCTTAAACCAAATTTCAAACTCTTGGCCTGGGCTTACAGGGAAAGGTTCATAATGCATCATCTCAAGTTCATATTCGCTTTCCTCTGCAAAAGCCGTAGGCAAAGCAGTTATAACAATATATGCAACAAATATTAATGCAAAAAAAGCTATACTTTTTTTCATGTTTTCTTTTGAATTTTTCATGGGATCACCTCAAAGAGCATCAACTATTTGACCATCTTTTATGAAGATCTGCCTTTGGCATTCTAAGCCTATTTTTCTATCATGGGTTACAATTACTATTGTTTTGTTGAATTTTTTGTTTAGGGTTTTTAGGAAATCCATAATTGTACTGCCAGTTTTTGTATCTAAATTGCCAGTGGGTTCATCTGCTAAAATTATCTCAGGATCGTTTGCTAAAGCTCTTGCAATAGCAACCCTCTGCTGTTGTCCGCCAGATAATTCATTAGGTTTGTGTTTTTCCCTGTCTTCTAATTCAACTATTTTCAATAGTTCTCTGCCTCTCTTTAACCGTTCTTTCTTGCTTTTACCTTGAAACAACATTGGTAGAGTTATATTTTCTATGGCAGTAAGGTAAGGAATTAAATTAAATTGTTGAAAGATAAAGCCTATCTTCTTGCCTCTCAAAGTGGCTAAGCCGGATTCACTCATATGAGCGATGTTTCTGCCGAACAAATAAATGTTGCCTTTTGTGGGAACATCTAAACAACCAACCATGTTCATCAAAGTGCTTTTACCAGCACCGCTTGGGCCCAAAATAGCAACCATCTCACCTTTCTTAATTGACAGAGATACGCCTCTTAAAGCGTTAACTTTAGTTTTACCAATAGTATAAATCTTATAGACCTTCTCAAGTTTAATAACTTCGTTATCTTTTGTATGTTTCACATAGAATAAAAATCCCTTTACTATTTATAAGTTTTATTAATCTTTAAAGAAAAGTGTTTTCGAGATAATGGCTTGTACAAACAAATTTATAAATTGCTAAAAGTCTCTTAAAATATAATGAGCTTAGAACCAAATAGAGAAGGTGGGAATACTTTGCATAAGAAAATATTAGATACTTCCTTTTATCAAATTGATTCAATAGTTGATGTTGTTCCTCAAGAAAGTAATGGCTTTTTGAATTATTATTTTTCAGGAAGCATTTGTTCTCATTTGCTTCAGGAAGCTGAATCATATCGCTTAGTTAAAATTGATAAGAATAAGATAATTGATTATAGTTCTGAAATCGAGTTTCGCTTTGTTGATAGATTGTTTTTTTACACAGGTTTTAAACATTCTGCTGAAACAAAAATAATTGATTTCAATACTCTTGATAATCTTGAAGAAAAGATTTTAGACATGTCTAATATTAAATCTAAAGTTAAATTCTTAAAAAATAATGACCTAGCTTTAAACAATGTCATTAAAGTTTCTTCGAGAGGAAAGGATTATTTTCTGAGTCATCCTGTTGAGAATTTTTCATTAACTTTTTTGGATATTCTTGAAAATTATAAAGAAAAACCCAAGGAATTAGAGGATGAGCTTGTGTTCTGGTATGAGAGCCGTAATTACTTTAAAGACAAAATTAGTAAATCCAATGTTATGGAAACTTTGTTTGACTATGTATATTATCATTATGAAAAGAATCATTTTGATGAAGCTAAAGTAAATTCTTTCTTTAAATCTCTTGAGAAAAACAAGTATCTATTTTTTCCGTTTAAGATGATTATCAAGCAGAGCCTTAACTATGATAAAGAGCATGACAGAATTTTTCCTCAGGTTAAGATCCATTGATTATGTTACCCTGTTTTTGTAATTCTAGAATAGAGAAAAAACCTTAAATAGATTCCATTAGAGGTTTATTATTATTTGTTGTAATTTGTTGTAGAGGAGGATGAAAAAATGGATAAGAGTAATGCTTTAATTCTTTGGTTTGATCAGATAGATGTTAATGATGTTCCTTTAGTGGGAGGAAAAAATGCTTCTTTGGGAGAGATGTACAGGTTTTTAACTCCAAAAGGTGTTAATATTCCAAATGGTTTTGCTATCACAGCTAAAGCATATCAATATTTCTTGGAGCATAATGATCTAAAGAACAGAATTAGAGAGATTCTAGCAGGGTTAAATAAAAGTGATGTGAATGATTTAGCCAGAAGAGGAGAAGAAGTTAGAAGGTTAATTCTAGATGGCGAATTCCCGAAAGATTTAGCTGACCAGATAGTTGAAGCTTATGGCCATTTATGCCTGCAATATGGTGAAAACACAGATGTTGCTGTTAGAAGCTCTGCTACAGCTGAAGACTTACCTGATGCATCTTTTGCCGGCCAGCAGGAGACTTACTTGAACGTTAAAGGCAAAAGCATGCTTCTTGAATCTGTTAAGAAATGTATGGCTTCTTTGTTTACAAATAGAGCTATATCTTACAGAGAAGATAAAGGTTTTGACCACTTTTCAATATCTTTATCAGTTGGCGTACAGAAGATGGTTAGATCTGATTTAGCATCCTCAGGAGTTATGTTCTCTATTGACACAGAGAGCGGTTTCAACAACGTTGTTTTCATTACTGCGATCTATGGTTTAGGAGAAAACATTGTTCAAGGAAGGGTTAATCCTGATGAATATTATGTCTTTAAGCCGACATTAAAACAGGGGTACAAAGCAATTATATCTAAAAAAGTCGGCGAAAAAGAATTAAAGATGATTTATAGTAACGACAGCAAGAGGGTTAAGAACGTTCCAGTGGAGAAAAGCGATAGGAGAAAGCTTGTCTTAACTGATGAAGAGATTTTAACTTTGGCAAGATGGGCAGTAACAATTGAAGAGCATTATTCTGAGAAAAAAGGAAAATATACGCCTATGGATATGGAGTGGGCGAAAGATGGCATCACAGGTCAGCTTTTTATTGTCCAGGCAAGGCCTGAAACTGTTCATTCTACTAAGAATAAGAACATACTTGAGACCTACAAGCTTGAAGAGAAAGGCAATGTTTTGGTTAAAGGAATGAGCATTGGAAGCAAAATTGGCTCTGGCAAGGTTAATGTAATCAAGCATGTAAATGATATTTCTTCATTTAAAGAAGGTCAGGTTTTGGTAACAGAAATGACTGACCCTGATTGGGAGCCAATTATGAAAATAGCTTCCGCAATTATTACCAATAAAGGCGGCAGAACCTGTCATGCTGCAATTGTTGCAAGAGAACTAGGTATTCCTTGCATTGTCGGAACTGAGAACGCTACAGAGATTTTGAAGAACGGTCAAGATGTAACAGTTGATTGTTCTCAAGGAGAAATCGGTTATGTATATGAAGGTAAGCTTAAGTTCAAAGTTGAGAAGCTTGATTTGAGCGAGGTTCCTAAGACAAAAACCAAAATAATGATGAACTTAGGGAATCCTGATTTAGCGTTTTCTTTAGCCAGTTTACCTGTTGAGGGCGTTGGATTGGCAAGAGAAGAATTCATAATAAACTCTTACATTAAAGTGCATCCTTTAGCTTTGGTGCATTACAATTCAATAACTGATGAAAAATTAAAGAAACAGATTGAAGAGCTTACTTTTGGATATAGCGATAAGAAGGAGTTCTTTATTGATAAACTAGCTTACGGCATAGCAATGATTGCTTCAGCTTTCTATCCAAAGAAAGTTATTGTGAGGCTTTCAGACTTTAAATCGAACGAGTATGCAAACCTTATAGGCGGTGATTTGTTTGAGCCCAAGGAAGATAATCCTATGATTGGATGGAGAGGCGCTTCAAGGTACTATCATCCAAAGTATGCTGAGGCCTTTGGTTTGGAATGCAAGGCTTTGCTTAAGGTCAGGAATGAAATGGGTTTAAAGAATGTTGTAGTAATGGTTCCGTTCTGCAGAACTGTAACAGAAGCTCATTTGGTAATCAATGAGATGAAAAAACACGGTTTAGTCCAACATGAGGACGGCTTAGAGATTTATGCTATGTGCGAGGTTCCAAGCAATGTTATTCTAGCAGATGAATTCCTAAACGTGTTTGACGGTTACAGCATAGGAAGCAATGATTTGACGCAGTTAACCTTGGGTTTAGACAGAGATTCTGAGCTTGTGTCTTTCATATATGATGAGAGAAATGATGCTGTTAAGAGAATGATTAAACAAGTAATTGAGGTTGCTAAAAGCAAAGGGAAATACATTGGTATATGTGGTCAAGCACCGTCTGATTTTCCTGATTTTGCCAAGTTTTTAGTAGAAAACAAGATAGATTCAATGTCCTTAAATCCAGACACTGTTTTGAAGACCTTGCTTTTGGTCAAGGAAAAAGAAAAACAGGTTTATGGGGAATAAAATGAACAGCATTTTTGTAAATGATAAGCTCTTGGTTTTAGCTTACGACCAAGGGTTGGAGCATGGACCTGTTGATTTTAATCTAGATAATTGCGACCCTAAAAACATATTTGAAATAGCTTTGCAAGGCGGTTTTACAGGAATAGTTGTGCAGCCAGGAATAGCTGAGAAATATTACCCAGAGTATAAAAATAAGCTAAATTTGATTGTGAAGCTTAATGGGAAAACTAAGCTGAAATCAGGAGAACCTTTGTCTTTAAGTAATTGTTCTGTCAAAAGAGCAGTAAAGTTAGGAGCTGTAGCTGTTGGTTATACAATTTATGTTGGCAGTGAACACGAACATAAAATGTTTAAAGAGTTTGGCGAGATTGTTGAGGAAGCAAGAAACTGGAAAGTGCCTGTGATTGCGTGGATGTATCCTAGAGGCAAAAATATTCCTGATCCTTTGAACACAGATGTTTTAGCTTATGCAGCTAGAGTTGGCTTAGAATTGGGTGCAGATATTGTAAAAGTGAGGTATAATGGTGACCTTGGAGGATTCAAATGGTTGGTTAAAAACGCTGGCAGAACCAAAGTAGCTGTGGCAGGAGGTCCAAAGATTCCTGATTTTTCTTTCTTAAAAACTGTTGAAGAGGTTATGAGTGCTGGGGCAGTTGGAATGATTTTGGGCAGAAACATCTGGCAGCATCCAAATCCGTTGAAAATAAGCGAAGCTGTTAGGAAAATTATATTTGAAGGACAAACAGCTGAGGAAGCGATAAAGGTTTTGCA
>CAYQFL010000025.1:0-9111 GCA_964416905.1 uncultured Methanosarcinales archaeon
TCTTGACTTCCTTCAGTACTTTCTCGTTATTTGTCCAATCAAAAGCATTCTCAAGAACATCCAATATATTGGAAATAGGAATAATCTTTACTTTCTTAAGGTCTTCTTTTTTAAGTACAATGTCTTCAATGTTCTCCTTTGGTACTAATACTGTATCAATCTCTGAATCAATAGCTGCTTTTACTTTGGCAGAAACTCCACCTACAGGCAAAACTTCTCCTCTTACAGATAAACTGCCAGTCATTGCAACATTTTGTTTTATAGGTATCTGCTTTAAAGAAGAAATAATTGCTACTGCAACTGCTACGCTTGCAGAATCTCCTTCAACACCTTCATAGGTTTGTAGGAATTGTATGTGGATGTCATACCCGCTGGTTAAGTCTTGACCAAACATCTTCTTAACAATTGCTGAAACATTAGTAACCGCTTCCTTAGCAATCTCACCAAGCTTGCCTGTAGCAATGAACTTTGTTTTTTTACTGTTGTTTTTAATAACTTCTGCTTCTATCGGTAAAACAATACCTGAAAGTACAGGCGGTTGACCGATTACAGCCAGACCATTTACCTTTCCGACAATAGATCCTGTCGTTGTTATAATTTGATACTGCTTCTTTCTGATAATATAATCCTCAGACATTTGCTGTTCCAAGGTTTGGGATATCTTCTTCGCTTTGAAGACATGCTCCCTTGTTACATACTTTGCTCCTTCTTCAAGAGCAACATCTCCTGCAGACCTAATTATACCACCAAGGTCTCTTAGCATTAAGGTGAGATATCCTTTTCGGTTAGCTCTTCTCTTAGCTTCTTCAATAATTTCTAATGCTGCTTCCTTAGTGAAATGAGGTATTTTCCCATCTTTCTTTACTTCCTGAGCAATAAATTGTAGTATTTTTTTTCTGTTTTCAGGCGTATCTTTCATAGAGTCATTCATATATACTTCATATCCATAACCTCTTATTCTAGACCTTAGTGCGGGATGCATATGTTTTACAGTATCAACATTACCTGCAGCCACTAATATAAATCTGCAAGGCACCGGCTCAGTTCTAACCATAGAACCAGCACTTCTTTCGCTTTGGCCTGTAATTGGAAACTTTCCCTCTTGTAGAGCTGTTAATAATTCCTGCTGCGTATGAGGCTTTAATGTTGCAATCTCATCAATAAATAGGACGCCCATATGAGCTTTATGTATCATTCCTGCGATTACCCTTAAATGCGCAGGTGTACCTAAGCCACCACTTTGGAAAGGATCATGCAATACATCTCCAAGTAAAGCTCCAGCATGTGCGCCTGTTGCATCATAAAATGGCGCAGTTTTTCTGTTAAAATTATCCACAATAACTTTAGGAATATTTTGATTAGTATTGTTTTTCATTCTTGTGTTAAAAAGAATTAATATCATTGCTAAGAAAAACCAAGAGCCTATCATCGATGCAGCGCCCATAATGTCTCCATATTGGCTTCTTATCCACCATGGAGCAATTATTGAGAAGATGAATATAAGAATTATGAACCAATTAGATTTTTTTGATAATGTTAATGTTTGAAGCTTCATCTTTTGGACCATTTCTCGTCCTTTCCCAGCTTTGACTGTTCTAATTAAAGGCTGATTCTCATCGTAAGGATTTGGGTAAGCAAGAATATCAACAAGGTTTTCTTTAGGCAACAGCTCTGCTAATGCCATACCTAACATACTTTTACCGGTTCCAGGCTCGCCAATTAATAGAACGTGTCTTCTTTGTTTGGCAGCTTTTTTGATTATTTCAACAGCTTTTTCTTGCCCAATTACTTGATCAATAGTTTTCTTTGGTACAGCAATCTCCTCTGTTGTCTTAAAATCAAAGAAATCCTTTTTTGATTTGCTAGTTTTTTTTGATGATTTGTTAGCAGAAACGCTAGCTTTATTTATTCTTTTTTTCGTTTTCCCTTTCATTCCTTCTTTTTTAGATGGCATGTTTTGATAAAAAGAGTTTTTATTTAAAAAGATTATTAAACTTAATCAACAATTAAACTAATCAAATATTCTGAATCTAAGGTGCCATTAACAAGATTATCAAAAAACTTTTGTTTATCTGGATTCTTTTCCAAAAAGGCCCAATAAATTAACCTGCTCATCTTCCCTTTGTTGTATGAATAACTTAAATTGGATTTATTATTATTTTTAATCTGACCCAACATTTTTTCAAGGAAAACTTCCTTTGGATAACTATACCTAATCAAATCACCTTTCTTAGCATTCAGCATTTGCTGAGCTTTTTTCTTTGTGGATGAATGTATGTTTGAATAATCATAAAAATTTCTCTTGGCTTCCACTTCAATTATAAGGTTTTTATCTATCTCTTCTTCAGTTAAATTGCCCTTCGCAATCTCCTCATCTATGAGTATTGGCTCGTATTTATCTCTGCCATTTGTTTTGCTTAACATGGATAATTTTGATAAGAAATCTGAAGACCTTATGTATTCCAGATGATTAAGGAATGTGTATAACGCTTCTTTTGCATTCTGTTTGAAAATCAAGTCGTCAATAAACGATTGATAAAAGCTTGATTCGATAGGAAACTTCTCCCCTTTCATTGATTTCGGACTGGAAAATCCGAACATGAACTCCCAATCATCGGTTTTGCCTATGAAAACCCCTTTATTACCTGACAATGCATAAGCATTACCCAAGTCAATAACTAAAGATTCATCTAAATAGTTTTTAATAAGCTCTCTGCTAACATCATTATCATTCACAAACAATATATCTTTTGAATAGTTGATTAAATTATCATCCTGCATTAGAGCAGCGCATTTCTTGAGATTATTGTATAACTCTTTTTTAAGCATATAGAACTCTTTTTCGTTTATTTTGTACGAGAAAAACTCGCTGAATCCCTTAGGATTGTTCTCAAGCATCATAAACACAGGTAATCTTAGAATCTTTTCTAACGCATATGCAAGTCTTAACTTCTTTTGTTCGTTAGAGTTTTCATATTCATCAATCAGCTCAGTCAGATTCTTGTCATCTTTTAAAAGGTCCATAAATGGAGAGATAAACGGGTTTATCTTCACAATCTTACCCTCTTTTAATCCCTTCTCGGTTTTGATTCTCTTAACTCCTTGACTTTTTAGATAATGCTGCATTACCAAATGCTCAAAATCACTTAATTCAAAATTAGAAAACAATAATCTCTTCTTATTATATAATTGTGAGGCCTTATCAGATAATCGTATGTTTAAGTTCTTAATATTTCTTGGAAAGTATCCTTTTTTCAAATAGAACCTCTTTGTATGATACTCATTGCTTAATGTCTTCCAAGAAGTAGCATCAATTCTTTCTGGAAGAGAGTTAAACACTTTTGCTAAAATAATATGCTCTCTTTTTACTGCCTCGCCGTTCCAGTACGCTTTTACGCTGTCCATTGCAGCATAGCTGAGTATCTTTAAAGCAGCCTCTTTGTCTCCCTTCTCAGCTTTCCTTGTTTCAACAATTAAATCCGTGTGAGATAATGTCTTCTTAGATTTATGCTTCAAACCAAACAGCGCTTCAAAAACGCTATCTAACGTGTTGTCTTTATTTTTCATACATTGTTGAGAATAAGGCATTAAATCTATGCCAACCCTACCAGGATTTATGACTAGCTGTCTAAAGTTGCCAACCGAGAATTTTCGTTTAGGTTCTCTATAGTTAACGCCAAGTTTTATGTTTTCTTCAGGCAAACTTTTACCTATGTTTAAATCAAAAGCAAGATGATTATGTCCATATATGAACAAGGGTTCAAAGCTATTAACAAGCTCATTTAATTTCTCAATTAACTCATTCTGGTTTTTTACTTTAATAACCTTGAATTCAATATATTTAGAAACAATAGGGTCATTTACATACAATTGTTCTTTTCCAGGGTCTAAGGTTGTAATAAGATAGTTGAAGCCATCTTTAACATTGCATACTGACGCAATGGTTATGCTCTCGTTTTTGTTTAGGTTTATTTTTTCTTGAATCTCTCGTATAATCCAGCCTTTGTTTTTCCATTTCAATTCGTTAACATTACAGCCTAAAGCTTCTGCAACTTCCAAGAGCCTTTCTTTATCAACATTAAGTAAATTATTCAATACTCGTATCTTGTTCCAGTTCTTTGTCTCAAAATCAAAACTAAGTGATTTTTGCTTTTCTAAAATGCCTGTATCCAAGCTTTTGATTGCTATAGGATACTCTTTTTCAAGCAATTCTTCTAAGTTTTCTCTTATTTCAACAGTACTTTTATCTTTGTTTTTTATATTGTTTAATGAAGCTTCGCTTATATTAAAAACTGAAAACGGATAATTCAAGTTGAATTTTATGTTGCGACCAAACGTTAAATACTGCCCTGAAAACAGCGTGGATGAAAACGGTTTAAAGGAATCTGTTAGAACGTTAGGATAATACATATGCAAAACATATCTTTCTCTGTTAAAAACTGTTGTTTTTTTGATATAGGCCTTAGCTTCCTTATCAAGATTTTTAATGAACTTTTTAATCAGGTCAGCTTTTTTATACAACTCTGAAAGCTCTTTTTCCAAAGTTTTATTGCTTATAGAATGATTTTCTTTATTAGATAACTCTTCAATTTTCTCTTCAATAATGTTTTTTTCATAAGAAAAATGAGCTTTTGTTTCTGCAATGAGCTTTTTCTGATTTTCGTAGAGATACTTCTTATCGAAAGTAGGGAGAGATGCAAGAACCTGTTTAACCTTTATGTTTGTGAAAAAAGGACTAGTCAAAGTTCCAGAACTTTCATCAAAAATCCAAAAACAAGCCTCGCAAATAGAGTTTAACTTGCTTTTCAAGTCTTGTTTTGGTTCAACATATGTTAAAACAAGCTTTTTCATTCTTGGCTCTAATGTGTTTTATAAATAATAATTATAATTACTCTGCAGTAAAGAAAACACAAGGTTAATATATAAGTTTTTTGTTCAGTTTATTGTTAACTATGGCTGAAATTGCAACAAACAAAGTGATTTCCAAGTTCTTTTCTTTATTAGAGATAAATCTTCCATTTTTTAGTAACATCTCTGATGAACTGGATGAACTCAACAGAGATCTTTTCAATAGAGTTTTAAAACACAAAATTCCTTCAAAATATCTTAAAGAAAAGTATTCTAATTCTTTAGATGATCTGGTTGAACAAACTTTTATTAGCCTTTTTCCTAAGCCTAAAAGACTTAAGGAAAAAGACGTTTTCGAATATAAAAACATATTAGCCAATGCTTTTGCAACAATCTTGAATAATCGCTATAACTCAAGGTACTTAAATTATTTTGGGAGGCATGTTCTCTTATCAAACCTGTGGAAATCAACAGATGCAGAATCCTTTTTTAACAATACCCTGCCAATTTTTGTAAGTGGTTATACGCCTGTGGACGAAACTTCCAGAAGAAAGGTTGGCATAGACCCATATTCTTATAGAAATTATTTTACCACAAAGTTATTATTAGAACTAGATGCTTTCTCAGAAAGGAATCAAAACATTCTAAATAAATTATCACAGGTTTCTTTATCATATATACAACCAAATCTTTACATTCAATTCTTTAATAGAAACGATGATGAATTACTATTGGAAGATATTACTCGCTCTCTATCTCTATTAAATGCTGATTTGGATTTCGAATTTAATCTAGAAAATGAATCTTTATCATCTTTTGCAGCTGATTTGCATAGTTTATCAAAATCCTCTTATAGGCGTTCTGGCAGAACTTTTTCTGTTTTTTCTCTGAGTCTCTTCGACGAGAATCATGTTAAAAAAATACTCTTTTATGACCCACTAAGATTTAAAGAAACTTTAGAAAGACTTAACTTAAGCAATAATCGCGAATTGATAAATTATGTTAAAAAAGTTTCAAACCTCTCTAAAAGAGTGCTCGCTTTCCGAACTTCGCAGCTAATTAAAAACTCTTTCGATTACCTAGCTTCAAAGATTAATGCTTTAGACATTTTTGGAATCCCGCTTTATATGGAGAAAACAGGCTATGCTTCAAAGGTCCTAGAAATAGTGAAGAAAGATTTCTTAAGCACTTTTGACAAACAAATCTCGTTTTTTTATATCGGCGGCGAAAAAGGAATCTTTGAAAACGTTAAAGACCTTCCAGATAAAGGCATCTGTGAAAGTTCTGCCATAAGAAAACTTCTAGGCTTTATTGACTCTTTGCCTTCCAAGGATTCCAGTTCAAAGAATTTCGTTTTGTCTTCTAATAAAGCGCCTAAAAACACGCATATTAGTATAAAACAGGATAAAGACAATTATAAAATATCATATGTTTCCTCTTCGAAATATCCTTTCTTGTTAATTGAGGAAGAATTTATACATAAGCATCCTAACCTTGAGGATTTAGCTGAAGCCTTATTTGAAAAAAGCCCTGTTAGCTTAGAAGAATTAAAAGAATTTTTTTCAAGGTTCAAAGTTGGGATAAGACGAATTGAGCCAACCTTGGTTGATTTGTTCTATGACTCTATGGTCAATTCTGGTTTGCTAAGTTTATCTAATGACAGAGCACCTTTACGAGCGTTAATAAGAGATAAACAACTTATTCTTCCAGGACAAATTGACGGATTCTTTGATAAGGTTGTAACTAAAAACTTAAGCAAAGCCGATTTTAGATTATCTTTGTTTTCATTGCCAACAAACCCTAAGATACTAAAGAAGTACTTTAATGATAATACAGTTAAGAAAATCGATGGAGGATGCCCTATTGATAAATATTTATCCCAGGACCTCGAACACTTATGCAATAACTTTAATTCACATTTTTCATTAGCTTTAGATTATAAATGTCTTAAAGAACAGATGTATTCGAAGATTGCTGATATTGGCACATTAGTGCATAGCTTAGTCTCAAGTTCTTTCAAAGACCTAATTCATTATAATACGTTAGAAAGGTTGGGTTTACCTCCACAGGATTCTTCACAATATTGTGAACTGCCTTTTGTTGTTGATTATGATTTGGATGGTTCTAAAGTAAACATAAGCTTTCATCCTGATGCAATCTTATTTTTAAGGGATAAAGAAAAACAAAATAATTTAGACATAATTGTTTTAGATACAAAGACAAAATCAGCGCACCCTTATTTTGAACACAAGTATTTGCTTCAGACGTACTTCTATGCAGATTCGATTGCTAAGCTTGTTAATGAAAAACTAAGTTTAAATGTTAATGATTATTATCTTGTAATTAGTAGGCTGGCTTTCTTTGGCAAACATTATGCTGATGCGGAAGATTTAACTTACTACCGTCAACAGACTTTATCTCCAGTTATAAGAATTTCAAAAGATGATAAATTTAGAGAAATCGCTCAACAAATTTTATATTCGTCAGTAAAAGATTTGCTTGATTTAAAGAATAATCCAGATAAGTTCTTTGAGTTTAAAGAGATTAGCGAGAAAAAAGGCTACTGCCATAAATGTTTCTTAAACCACCAGACAGTCTGCAACGAGATTTACTCGAGTTTAACCAAGGACTGATTTGTATTAGAAATTAAGAAATATGAACTAATAAGAAATTAATAAATTAAAGCAACAACAACTCTTTTTATTTGATTGAACCTAACCTTCTCAGGGTCCTTTTGAGCGTTGTTATCTCCTTTTAGTATCGCATACCAACCATGTTCGTCATAACCTGTTTCAACAACTCTGTGTACAACCTCAGCATTGATTATTGATGATTTATAAGCAATAATGTCTCCTGGCTGGATCTGTGATGGACTTGTTGGCACTATTTCTATTGCGTCTGTACCTTTGTCAAGCACCGGGTCCATGGAATTAGTATCAGTAAAAGATGCCCATTTTGGATTGTTCACATAAATGATCACTTTATTGTCCTGGAATTCAATTTGGCCTTCTTTTATCCAATCTTGAGGTGATGGCCTTTCAACTGCTTTGCCTGTCAGAACATTGGTGGCAAAGCTTTTTGTAGAATCATAAACCTTGTTCAAAGTTGTATCGAATGGGATCATGGTAACTAGAACTAATGCAAAAACCATGCCTGACAGGAACATAATTACCATGAGCCGTTTATTGTGTTTGTGATTAGTAACCATAAGGTAGTGGTAACCTTTATCATTTATAAAGTTTGTTACTTACAAGTAACTACTAACCAACTTTGATTTTTCTAAAACTTTTTAAACAAGGCCTTGAACTAATCCAGCTATGAACAGTAATCCTTCAAAAAAAACTATAGCTATCGTTTGTTCAAAAGACGATCCTGCAAGCTTGAACATAAAGAATCAACTTTTAGAGTTTGGATTTTCAAAATCCGATAATGAAACATACGATAATGAGCCCGTTTATTATTTAGAGAGAGAAAATTACTCTGCAAAATTGTATACTATTTCAAAGGACGCAGTTTTCTTTGATGAAGTTAATGACCTAAAAGAAGAATATGTTGTTTTCCCTTCAGAACATCGAAGCGAGAAAAATGTTCCGTCACTAACAGTTCATTGTACTGGCTTATGGTCTGATGATACAACTTTTGGCGGAAAACCTAAAAGCTTATCAATCGCCTGGCCCGCTTTCCTAAAAGAATCTTTTTTAATTTTGAAGCAGAAAGCTGAAGCTAACGACCTTAAAGATATTATGATAACTCCTGAAGTTACGCATCATGGACCTTTCGTTAAAAAACCACATGCCTTTATTGAGATAGGTTCTACAGAAGAACAATGGAATAATGCTGGTTTAGCTAAAATAATCGCCTCAACGATTATAGAAACCCTGGATAAAATCTTTTCTCCAGATTACAATTTTAATTATAAGGTTGCTTTTGGAATCGGAGGCACGCATTACTGCAATAATTTTATAAAAGTGTTCTTATCAAAAGAGTTTGCCTTATCTCACATATGCCCAAAGTATGCTAATGATTATCTTAATGAGGAATTGATTTTGCAGGCTATGATCTCAAGCGAGCCAAAAGCTGAACTGGTAATTCTTGATTGGAAAGGCATCCAAGATAGGCAAAGGATAAAATCCCTCATAGAGTCTATGGGTATACCTTATTTAAAAACAAAAAACATAAAATTTTAATATCTTTGTTCTCAAAATATACTTAGAGGGGATTATTATGGATGAAGAAAGCGTTAAATTGGGAAATAAGATAGAG
>CAYQFL010000026.1:0-8348 GCA_964416905.1 uncultured Methanosarcinales archaeon
ACCCGGAGCCTCTCCCGAGCCAGGGGAGCACTCTACCAGATTGAGCTACCAGCCCATTACTTTTTTGGAATTAATGATTTCATATAAAAAGATTATGTTATTTGAGTTCTATTTTAGTTCATCAGAGAATCTATCGCTAAAAAATGAAAACCTTTTTCTCTAAAATTTAAGAAACAGGCTAACGAAATATTTAAAAAGCAACAGACATTCCTACATAGTAATGACTAACCTCTTTAAACGGATTAAAAAAGAAGGGCTAAAGTATTTTTCAGCCGTATTTGGAACATTCTTTGCAGTTGCAGGAGTCTTTATTCTGTGGAGTTATGTATCTAACATTATCGAGAAAAATAAAGTTAAGCAATACGACAAAATAAAACCTAAGGTATATGAAGAGAAAGTTCCTTTTTTCGCGCATTTTCATCCTCGCCCTGATGGAGACATTAATGTTGAAGAGTTATGCGAACAAATTTTTTTAGAAGATTATCCTAACGATGATAAGGTTGGACCCATTGTTGCAATGTCTGATCATGATAATACTGTTCTAGTTGATTTAATCATGGAAAGATATGGCAGAATCTCTGACTTGATTGACGTTGAGACAATAAATGATTATACAGTAAAGATTTATGATAAATCTGATTTAGACAAGGATGGCAATACAACAGAATTCTTCTATTTATTACGCTCAGCAGAAGTCACAGCAAAGTTAAAAGACGGGCGTTCAGCTCATATTTTAGGTATAGGGATAACTGACTTGCCAAAGAAAGATTATTCCATTTATGATGTCGCTAAACAATTAAAAGAGCAGGGAGCCATAGTAATAGCACCGCATCCTGCTTGCAGAGCAGTTAAAGGTATGGGAAAGGAAACTTTAACCGAGTTAGTTGAAAAAAACTATGTTGACTTTGTTGAAGTTAATGGCTCTTTTCCAAAAACAATACTTAACTTAGTCGGCTTTGATTATAATAAAAAAGCAAGAAAATGGGCTGAAGAACTAGGATTAAAAGTTGTTGCGGATTCTGATGCGCATGTTTGGTATGATATTTCCATTAATGGTAAAAAAGAAAAGAGATATAGTATCATTGATACTTATGTTAACCTGCTAAATAAAGACGGTTTTGATCCAAAGGATTTAAGAACATATATTCGAGAGAAAATATCTAATGACGAATATGAGACCCTTGAATTTACTCCACACTCTTTAGAATTAATTAAATGGTTGTTTCCTGCAGTAATAGAGATTCTGAAAGGTAAGAGTGAGCAATTAGGAGCAGATTATCCGCCACCTAATTTAGAAGATAAGTATCGTCAAATGTACAAGTAAAATGCCATTTCTTTTTTTTGGATTGAGAAAGTTCCTATACAATACTGAATTGTGCTTTATAATCAACTGATTGAGGCAAAGTGATATTTGAGCTAATAATTTAAAAATAATGTTGTTTGTCATCTCCTGTGATTGTTTTATAGAAATAAATTGCTGCCTCATGATTTTTATCAATAGGACCTTCTATCTGTTCGGCATTCACATCTAATGTATGAATATAATCTATGAAGGAATTAACATAAGGCAAATACAACTTATTTTTTTCGCCCATGGTTTTGATAATCTCTAAAGCTTTTTTCACTTTAAGCTTCCCGTCCTTAACATGATCAATGGGCCGTTGGTAAGGCCTTTTTCCTAATAAAGCTTCAAATACATCAACAATTGCGACAATCCTTGCACCCTTTGGAATCGTGTTTCCAACAAGCCCAACAGGATATCCTGTGCCGTTTTCTCTCTCATGATGATACAGGATTATGTTAAGAGCTTGAGAGGGTATCCTCGAACTTTTAAGCATTTCAAATCCTAAAATCGGATGCCTCTTTATTACCTCAAATTCCTCTTCACTTAATTTACCCGGCTTTGTTAAGATTTCTGCAGGGATTTGTGTTTTACCGGCATCATGAATCAATGCTCCATACCTTATCGAGAAATATTCTAGTGCTGAAAACTTCTCTTCTTCCCTGGAGCCAAGGTATTGCAAAAAATCAGAGACTAACGTGGAAACATTATATGAATGCAACAGTGTGTTTGCGGGCTTTTCTTTTTTAGCCAACTCTTGCTCGAAAGCGATGATTGATTCGGAAACCCTCTTTAATTGCTGATTTAAACCTGATGCAGGGTCAAATAAACTTGCATCCCAGAACTTTGCGAACTTTCTTAAGAACTCTTCAATATCTTTTATACGGGCTTCAGGGATTGGTTCATCCTCTTTTAAATCAAATGAGAATGCATCCATGTTTATAAGACCATAGATCTTAATATCGTGAGAATTATCTGTTTTAGAAGGTTCTTTGAGATAAAGAGGCAGAGTTAATCTTCTAATGAAATCTCCTAATGTTGGATATCGTATTTTAAAGCTCTTATCCTCTTGAATTTGCTTGTGATATGACTTTTTGCACAGCTCATAGAAGTTCTCATTAAGATACCCTTCATCAATAAGTTTTGCAAGGTAATCTTTATTCAGATATACTTGAAATGGTTTGCCTTCTAAAATCAATTTAAAAAGCGTAGGAATGGTTACAGCTCGTTCAACTAGATTTTCAATAGATCTGTTTTTGAAAATTATCGAATCGTCATATCTAGTTTGACCTTTATCTGAGTACACTGCAATTCGTTCTAGAGATTTATCTTTCCAGGTTGCTTTATCCTCAGGCTTGAAAAAACTGAAAAAATTATGTTCGTCTGTAACAAATTCTAAAGAAACAGAGTAAACCCCAAAACTGTCACAGAATGATTTTAAGAAAGGAGGCATAGAATTAAGCAAATCTTCAAGGGTTGAATTATTAATCTTAGTTAATATTGAGTCACTAAAATCTTCGAGTGAAGAGCTTATGGTGCCTGAAAGATCCATTTTTGCTTTAGAATCCATCGATTTGTTATAATAAACTAAAAGTTTTAAAAAGTTTTTGCTTTAAATATTTAACTAAAGTGTAATTAGATTAATGATACAATGATGATTTCGCCCTTATGGATCAAACGATTTAATGACGAATTCCTTTTGTACAATGACATTACAGAAGAAACTTTTCTAGTTTCACAGGATGTTGTGACTGTTTTAGAACAGATCATAAAATTCAACTCTGTTGAAAAAGCGAGAAAAAGACTTAAATCCACTATTGATAATAAGAATCTAGATAAAATCATTAGGTTCCTGGAGAAAAACAAGTTCTTAACCAACAAAGTCGTTTACAATCATAAGAAAAAACTTTTATTTAGAACCTCGCCTTATGTTTTACCTTTTTTTTTCGTAGTTTCATTAATTTTTATCATAATCTCGTTCCTTTACACTTTACCTTTGAAATTGAGTAGTGAAGATTTGTTCATAACCCATTCTCTATGGTTTGTTTTAGTCTTTTATGTCTCTTGGCTCGCGCTTACTATATTTCACGAACTAGGACATCTCTTTGTTGCCAATTCTTTTGGGTGTCATGGTAGGATTTATTTTAAAACCTTGTTTGTTTTTCCAGCATTAATAACGAATACTCCTGAAGTGGTTTTTCTTGATAGAAAAAAGAGGCTTCTTGTTCATTCAAGTGGAATGTTTGTTGATTTATTGATGATCGCGCTTTTTTTGGATTTGGCAATTATATTTCCTTCAATTGAATGGATTATGAGGTTTTTTGTGATGATTAAATTTTTGTCCTTAATCTCCCAGCTCAATCTTCATCTTAGAACAGACCTTTATTTTGTAATTGAAGATATTTTAAATACGGTGAACTTAAAGAAAGATACTCTAAGCTTCCTCAAAACTATTTTTAGAAAAGAAAAGCATGATTTAATAAATGACCATAAGAAAATAATTGTTTTCCTTATTATTACCATTCTAGGTTATACCTTAAACATTTGGTTTATTATAAAGTTCTTTTTACCTGGGTTTGGGCAAATGTCCCATATCTCAGAAAGAAGGTTGTTGAAGCTATCTTTTCTTGTACTATATATTTTAATTTTAAGCATACATCTTATTAAAAAACTCAGGTCACATCAACACAAGATGGTTAAGAAACTTGCGAAAAATTTATATTGCACCACTTCAAAGAATAATGTTGTTAAACCCAAGCGGAGGTAATAACATGCCTTGCAAAAAAAAGAAAGAACAAAAAGATAAGAAAAAAGAAATGATTGAAGAGGTTGAATCCCAAGAGGACCCAAGTTTAGGAGATGAGGTTTTCTAAGCGCTTAAACGTTTTTATTTTATTTTTTTTCGCCGTAAACTTTGCATAAAGATATTTTACAGCTATTCTATTCCCTATCTTCAATAAAATTTAAAAGTAAAGGGATTTTATTCTTTTTAAATGCAGAACATTAAGATTGTTGGGACTTCTCATATTGCTAACGAGAGCAAAGCTCTTCTTAATCAAGCATTCTTAGAGTTTGATCCTGAGGTCATTGCTTTAGAGTTGGATTTTGGCAGGTTGCAAGCTTTATTGAACAAATCTCACAATCAAGGTTCTGGAAAAGAGCTTATAAAAAAGATTGGATTAAAGTCTTATTTGTTCTATGTTTTTGCCAAATGGTTGCAAGGGACTTTTTCAAAGATAGTTAAGACTGAGCCAGGTGTAGAGATGCTGGAAGCTGTCAAGCTTGCTAAGGAGCATAACAAACCAATCCTCTTAATTGACCAAGACATTAATGTAACCATGAGAAAACTGTCAAGTTGCTTAGGCTTTAAATTTCTATGGCATATAATTAAAGATCTTTTTAGAGGGATTTTCAAAAGAAAAAAAGTTCCTTTTGATATTAGAAAGGTTCCTAGTGATAAAGTAGTTAATTATTTAATCAAAGAGCTTAAGAACACTTACCCTTGCTTATATAAAGTACTTGTGGATGAAAGAAATAAGTATATGGTGAAAAGGATAACATCTTTTGTTGAAAGCAACCCTGACAAAAAAATTCTTGTTGTTGTTGGTGCCGGTCATAAGGAAGGCATGCTTAAATTGTTAAAGAAAAAAGGGCTTGTTAGCTCTTAAACCTTATTTTTTTGAATAGATATGTAAATTTATTACTTTTTTTCTTGTTTTCTCTGCGTTTTTTCTGCACAAATCTGCTTAATTCTTTCTCAATCTCAGGCCAACCTTCGTACTTTGATTCTAATTCTCTAAACTCTTTTGAATGGAATGTTTTTCCTTTTAATGAAAGCTTAAGATATTTGTGAACCATTTCATGATACATGACGTAATCAAGAAGCCTCTGTGGAGCATCTTCAAGAATCTTTGATATAGTTATTGAGTCGGAATGATAATTGTAAAGACCTAATTGGGTTCTTGATTCTTTGCCGAATTTAACAATGCAAGGGTCTAATCTGTTATTAAAATACTTCTCGTTAACTCTGTTGAAACTCTCTAATAACTTTGCGTTAGACTCTGCTTCTATATTTGTATTAACAATATCTAAATTCCGTATAAACCTTCGATAGAGTTCAACGTTTAAAGAATAATGTTTCTTTTTGAAAAGACCACTTATTAGTTCTTCAAGCAAACCTTTGAAAATCTCAGAACTTATATTCTCCCATTCTTTGCTTAATCTTAACTCAAACATATTTTTTGTCTTGTAAAAAACAAGTTTCCCATTGAATTTACTGAACCTATTAGAAAAATTGATTTCGACTTTACTTTTATTCTCTTTATTCATTACATCAAGATATGCTTGATTGAATAATTGCCTAACTTTTTCAATCTGTTCTTCATAGTTTTCCAATTTTTTAGAAAGAGTCATAGTCTTAAACTAGTAACCGCCATCAGGGTTATATCTTAAGATTGCACCTAAGCCACCAAATTGCTTCAACTGAGCACCTTCTCTAGTGTCTGTAGAAATAAAATGCACTTCTGCTCCTGAACTTTCAGCAAGTTTGACTAATTCGTCAGCTTTTTCGTCATCAAAGTCTTCGCTAATTAATACTGTGTCAACAGCACCTAATGTTAAATATCTCTTTATTTCCTCGAAACCATAGCTTGCAAGGTGAGGCGTTTTAGATAGTGTTTGAAGGAACTTGTTTACAATTTCTTTTTCTTGGAAGACCTCTTCTTTCTGGAGCAAATCCTGACTTTTTTCCAATAATTCTTGAAGTCCAAACTCATCAGTATAAGTTATATCTTTAATGCCAATAACCTTTTTCTTTAATTCATCAACCAGGTAATTCTTCTGGAAGAATTCTTCTTTGGTGGGACCAGGTCCCCCAATGATAATTCCTTTCAGTTCAGGTTTTCCAAAGAAGGCTTCTTTAGCTAAGTCACCAACTTTTTTATAGAAATCTAAGGCAGCAAGCTGTCTTAATCTCTGGAACCTTGCAGCAGACTGACCTCCTGCCCTGGTTTTTCCTGGCACTGCGGATTTTACATGAGTTATAGGTATTATGGTTTTACCTTTTAAGATTCCAATGGTTGCTTCTCTTTTATCAATCACGATTAATCCATAAAAATCTTTTATATCCAGCATATCTTTTAAAGGGTCAAGCACAAACTCTTTATCGCATCGGTATATTCGTATATTTAACGGGATTGGGGGTTCGATACTCCAAACCCTGACATCAAGATCGCCTTCCCGTTCAGCCACGTTTCCTGAGAATACTGCTAAGCCATTTGTTGGAGTTTGTTTAAACAATCTTAAATGCTGAATCATTCTTTCTAATGCAGCAATAACATTTTTTTGAGTAGTTTTTGATTTGATATTGGTAGCAGTACCTTGCTCTTCAGCAAGATGATTAATTATACTATTGATATCGTATCCACTAGGAATGTATACACTAACCAATTCAGTATGCCTTGCTCTATACTTTGATAATTCTTTGATTAATTTCTTAAGCATATATCTTTGTTTATCGTCCATATCCTTTTGGAAAATAGGAATCTTTATAAATTTAATCCAGAAAACACGCCTTAAGTATGAATGCTGATCTACAAAACTTCAAAGAATTATTTTATAGTCGAACTTCCAAAGTTGTTGATGTTGATAAACTCTCAAATTCTAAAGTCGCAGTTATTGGCTGCGGCGGTCTTGGTTCTTTTTCTGCAGAAATATTGGCCAGAACTGGAGTAGGTCATCTTGTTTTGGTTGATAATGATAAAGTTGAGGTTAGCAATCTTGCCAGACAGAATTTTGAAATCAATGATTTAAACAAGTACAAGGTTGAAGCCCTTAAAGAGAAAATTCATAAGATTAATTCTGATATAAAAATTACTAGCTATCCCGTTAAATTTACTATTTCAAATGCAAACGAAATATTAAAAGATGTTGACTGTGTTTTAAGTGCAGTGGATTCTCTAAAAGCAAAGAAAGAAATTAATTTTGCTTGTAAAAAATTAAGCATACCTTTTGTGCATTCAACTGCAGTCAAACAAAATGGAGAAATACTCTTTGTTACAAAAAATAGCGTTTGTGTAGAATGTCTTTATCCTAATATGGAAGAATCTCCAGAAAAACCTGAAGATGTTGGTGTTATCCCTCCAGTGCCTACAATAGTTGGCCTTGTAGCTTCAAATATGATAATAAACTACTTATCTAACAGAACAACTTATGAGAATGTTTTGTACAGATTTAATTTTAAGACAATGGATTTCTATAAAATAAAACTTAAGCAAAGGAATGATTGTCCTGTTTGCTCGATAAAAGATAATTAAAAAAAGATATAAATCTAAAAAAACCAAAAATGGTTATGGAAATAAAATCAAAAACTTTGCCTGTTAACGGAATCAAGTTCTATATTGAAAAAGACGGTAAAGAGATTGCAAGAGCTTACCTTTATATCTTAAAGAATGAGTTGCACGAACAACCCTTTGCTTTCATGGAAGACGTTTTTGTTCAGGAATCTTTTAGAGGTCAAGGCCTTGGCACAAAACTTGTTGAACATATAATAAACAAAGCAAAAGAAATGGAGTGTTATAAATTAATATGCACTAGCAGATTCACGAAACCAAAGGTTCATGAACTTTATAAACGATTAGGTTTTAAAGAACACGGTGTAGAATTCAGGATAGATTTCAAATAATGTTCTGCGTATAAAAGAAATTGCCGAGAGTAATTTGATCATAGCCGTTTATCCCTTTGTTATAAGCACCGAAGGGTTCGAGCAAAGCGAGAATGTTACTTGAGCATCATTTTGTCTCCTTTTGATATTCAATATAAGAATAAAGAATTGTATAAAGGGCAACCGAAATTACAGGAACAAGAACGAAAAATAATGCATAGCTTTGGAAAAATACCCCAACAAAAGCGATTACTCCTGCAATCTTAAATAGCTTTCCGCCAATCTTGTGGGTCTTTTCCCATACTCTTTCACTGCTCAATGTCCAGGGAGTTCTTATACCTATAA
>CAYQFL010000027.1:0-7538 GCA_964416905.1 uncultured Methanosarcinales archaeon
TTCTTGATTAATGGCATCTGTAACAGAAATTTTCAAAAGATATGATATAAGAGGTTTGTATCCTGATGAAATAAATGGCAAGATTGCGGCTAAAATTGCGAAAGCTTTTGTAATCTTTATTAAAGAGAAATATGGGATAGAAAAACCGAAGATAAGTGTTGGTCGAGATGGCAGGAATAGTTCTCCAGAGATATATGATTCTGTTTGCAATGCATTGGTTACCTCAGGCGCTATTGTAAAATCATTAGGCTTAGTAACTACACCTTTAGCTTATTTTTCTTCAGCTATAGGAAAATCTGATTTTAGCATAATGGTCACTGCATCACATAACCCCAGAATGTATAATGGTCTAAAGTTCTCAAAGGGAGTTATGCCGGTATTTTATGAGAACGGGTTAGTTGATGTCTTGAAAATTTATTTAGAAGGCAAAAAAATAAGAGGAATTGGAGACATAGAACTAACAAACATTATCAAAGATTACAAGAGATATATTCTAAATCGATTTAAGTTTAAAGGCAAAAGAAAGTTTGTGGTTGATGCTGGAAATGGTGTAGCAGGCAAAATATTTGAAGAGATCGCGAAAGAACTCAACATAAATTATATTCCTCTTTTCTTTGAAGTTAACGGAGATTTCCCAAACCATGAAGCAAACCCAATAAAAGAAGAAACATTAAGTTACCTAAAAGAAAAAGTCGTGAATGAGAATGCAGATTTTGGTGTAGCTTTTGATGGTGACGGTGATAGATTAGGTATTGTAGATGAAAAAGGAAATTTTAGAAGCATGGATGAAGTTATAGCATTACTTACAGATTGGGAGCTTAATTATAGCAAAGGAACCATATTTGTTGACTTAAGGTGTAGTAAATTTATCGATGAACTAGCCTCATCAAAAGGTGGAAACATTGTTCGATTAAGGGTTGGCAACCCCTACTACAAAAAAAGCTTGTTAGAAAATAAAGAATCTATTTTTGGAGCTGAGCTATCAGGGCATATTATGTTTAAAGAAAATTACTGCATAGATGATGCAATTTTTAATCTATTAAAGATTTTAGAAATCTTTGAAAACAGCGATCAAAAGGTTTCAGAGGTATTGGATAATTACAAAAAATATTTCAAAAGCCCTGAAATAAACTTTGAAGTGAAAAACAAAGATAAAGTGCTTGAAGCAATAAAAGAGAATTTCAAGGAATATGAAATAGAAACAACTGATGGTATCACAGTCAAGGACAAAGACTGGTGGTTTAATGTAAGAATGAGCAATACTGAACCAATAGTAAGGTTGAATGCTGAAGCTAACAGTAAGGAAAAGTTAAATGAAATTATTGATAGAGCAAAACTAATAATAATAAGTTGCGAGTAATTATTCTCTAATTGGCAAAGGTTTACTGCCATAATCCGAACAGGTCACTGCTCTTTTTAGAGTCTTAGTTTTAATGGTAAAAACTGTGGAATTAAAGTTGCTTACATCGCACACCTCTTCGGAATACTCTGGGATTTCTTTAAAGCTACAGATTTCTTCATTCTTCGAACTGGTTACAGAAACATTTTCTAAAGTCTTCTCCGCGTGAATAATAATTACTCTATCCTGACAGTACGCATAAAAGAAATCGCCTGACATCTCTTGCCTATCAAGAGTTCTTAAATAGGCGTCAAGAGCAATACCTGAAAGTATTATTGCTGAGATCCCTAAAAGAAGCATACCTAATTTCAACAAGTCCAGTTTAGAAGCCAATTTGTTTTGTTTCATATAGTTAAAATAGGTTAAAGCGTTTAAATAGTTTGCTATAATTCTTGTTTTAGAAACATTTAAAATAAAAAAGTTGTATGAAAAAAAAGTATGGTAGAGCAAAAGCTTGTTGAATACATAAAAAAGCAGCTATCGCAAAACAAGAGTGAAAATCAAATAATCGAAGAATTGAAGGCTGTTGGTTGGGATTATACCGATATTGTAGAAGGGTTATCAACAGCCAAAGCGCAAATAAAACGCAAAAAACTAATTTTTAGGTATGCAATCTCTATTGCTATTGTTATTGCACTGTTCTTATTTCTGGAAGTTTTAACCAACTATTATGAGGAAAAACAACACAACTTTGAAACCTCTGAGAAGATAAGTTTAGGCTCTCCAGGAACAGCAAAAGAAGAGCAAACAGTACAAAGTAATGAAATGGTTAACGGAAGCGAAGAAAACATTGGGCCAACAACTTAGGACATTTATACAGATTTTATTTTTATAGCCTTTAGATAAATTTTTTATTCATACCTTGTTATAAAGCGACCTGTTTCTGTGATATAAATCGGACTGTCAATAGGAGAATATATGAATTTAAACGAGAGATTTATCTGTTTACCTAAATTGCCTTCACCAACATTACAAAATACATATTTAGATGTACCTGCTAACCAGGTATCAATTTCATTACAAGTAAAATTGTTTCCTTGAGAATCAAACAAGATTAAGTTTGCGGAAGATAAATTCAAGGACGGATTAATAAGCCTTATTTTTAATGTTCCGTTTGAGTACAATGTTAAATCCTTGCAATCTAAAGTTCCAAACCAATCACATTCCTCTGTAAAAAAGTTAACTAAGGAGACTGTACCTTTTTTGAAAGAATACGGGTTGTATAAAAAAGCAATTGATACAACTAAAATTAAGGCTATGAAACTCAATATGATGAATTTAGCTCTATTTTTCTTGTTATTCTTTTTATGATGTTTAATTTTAGCACGCTTTTTAGATTTCTTTTGGGGTTTTTTCTTTGTCATGAATGAATAAAATATAACAGTTAACTTTTATAAAGCTTTTTGAAAAAGGTCTTTAACAAAAAATTAAGGGGCATAAAGAACGAAATAACAGGTTTTCTTGGAAACAACCTTGAAGATTTTTTCAACCTTTGAAGTTATTTCTTCAGGTTTTATCTTTGGTTCAAGCTTCTTATCATAATCAAAAGATGCAACATATTCTACCTTATAAAAGCTCTCCATATCCTTCGGTTCTTTCGATATTTCTTTAAGGTATTTCCTTTTATCAATATCTGTTATTATGAAACCATTTATTAAATCAAACAACACTCTAAATTTCTTACCATTATCTTGCAAAGTAAGGTATAACCCCGGCACCAAGATTTGTTTCAATTTTTTATTTATTATTAACTCTAAATCTTGTTTGGCAATTCTGGGTTTTATTAAAGGTAAAGCATCGTTTATTTCCTGATGAACTTCTTCATTATTATTCTCAAAATCAAAAGCGTCTCCACCATGTTTTGTTTGTCTTGTTCTAATCTTTACAAAAAGAGGCCTATCCAGAATGCCTGAAACAATGGCTGTGCCAACAGGAAGGTTCCTAATCTCTTTCTCGCTCTCAGAAGTCAATCCTTCCACAGAGTTTGATATTGATTTTAAATCATTAGGATTTGTTGTTTTGAGAATAATCTGGGTTGAGCATTGGGAAAGCACATTCTTGTCAACCCTGGCTGGCCTTTGAGAAACAATTGCTAATCCTAAACCGAACTTTCTGCCTTCAGATGCGATTGTTCTAATAATTTGAGAAGACCTTGCTTCACCAAAACTTCGTTCAGGGCAGAAGTTATGAGCTTCTTCAATAACACAAAAGAACGGAGGGACCTCATTACGTTTTCTCAATAAAAACAAATCTGACAAAAGTTTATGCACTATTAACGACTGCAAATCAGAAGGGTAGCCTTTTAGGTTAATTATACTACAGGTTCCTTTTTTTACAAGCTCTTGATAAACAATACCTTCTGTGTCAAAAAGGTTTGTAGATTTAAGATACTTTAATTGGGAGATTAAACCTATCTTTGAAGCGCTGTTTTCTGTTTCTAAAGCAAGAATGATATCATCAATCATTGGTTCGTCAAGCGTTCTTAACACATTATACAAAAGAACTTGCTGAGATGAATTCAATTTAGCAGGGAACAGGTTGACAAACTCTTCCGGAGAGAAATTCTCTTTAATCTTCAAAGGCACACAATGATTATTCACTTGAGGGTCACCATACTCCACAATTTTGTCTGCGAAGCCAACAGGCTTTAAGCCAATCTTCTTTAATTCTTCTTCAGCCTCATAATTGGGATACCTTAAAGAAGAATATTCACCATGAGGATCAATAATCATCAAAGGAATATCTTTTTTAATTATCTCTTCGATAATGACACCTAACGCGTAAGATTTCCCTGACCCCGATTTTGCAAGAATAGCTAAATGTTTTGTCAGAAGCTTATTTGTATCTAAGTAGATTGGAATCGGTTTGCCCTCTAAAAAACCAACAAACAAACCAGATTCTTTAATCTCAATAATTTCTTTGATAAAATCATCTGAAGCTAATAACACTTCAGTACCTGGCTTAAACGGCTCTCTGGGAAGTTTAACCACAGAATCTTTATCCTTAAAACCTAAAACAATGCAATCTGCGACAGTTTTTTTTTCATCACGATTTAACTCAATGACTTGACACAAACAATAATGATTATTCTCATTATAAACTTGAACATAGTCAAACTTTTTTACTTTGCCAGTCACAAGAAACTTGAATTCTTTTGTATTCGCTGTTCCGATAATTTTACCTACAATCATTTTGAAACTACTAAAAGAAACAAACTGCGAAGGATTATTTAAAGATATTTATTCCTGAAAATACAAAAACAAAAAAAGTGAGGAGCAAAACAGTAATTGTTTCTAAAAGCTGAATATCAAAGAAGATTACAAACAGTGAAATATTTAACAATGATATAGCAAAAGCAACAAATGTTCCAGATGTTTGTTCAGATGTGCTAGATAAAATAAAATCTTTGCGAATCAGATTAATGTAATAAAGGAGAAATAATGGATTCAAGTAAATAGCTAGATTTGAATTCAAAATCTGTTTCAAGTAGAAAGAGAATATTAAATAAACTAAGTCCCAGAACATAACATAAAACATCAGCATAACAAAGTGAACTTCTATGAGTTCATTTGCATTTTTATTTTTAACAGTCATTTTCCAACTAAAATTAACTTAGCTTTTTCTTTTTAACTCCAAAACCAATCTTTTTAAGGATTTTGTTTGTTTTTTCCTGGGCGGATTTCTCTAAGAATTCCTCATATTTTTCTCCCAACAAGTAAGAGGCAATTTTGAAAAAACTTGTAGAGATATTATGATTTTGATACAGATAAACGAAAGGATGCTTTAATAATTCTGATTTTTGGATTTGGTTATTGAAAGCTATTTCTGCTAGAATTGGGTAATCAGAAATTTCTTTAAGCGCTCTTGTAGAGATTTCACTCTCAAGCAACCCAACTTTATTAAGGATTAAGCCAAGGACTTTGTTGTCTTTAAATTCTGCGAATTTAAGAACACGCATTGTGTTAACCAAAGAACTTACAGTAGGCTCAGATACGCCTATAGCAATATTAGAATTATCTACTGCAACTTGAGTATCATAAGCTAAAGAAGGTGATGTATCTATAATAATGTAATCAAAGTATTTTTTCAAAGAATCTATTAAATTAGATAAATTCGACGTCAAAGATTCACCAGGGAGTTCATCACCTGAGCTAAAGATTACCTTTAATCCAGTTGGATGAACATAAACAATATCTTTTTCATTAAGCTCTCCTTTAAGGAATTGGTTAAGGTTTGCTTCAGGAGACAGCTTACCTAACATTAGGTTTAAAGAAGGTGCTGAAAGGTTAAAATCTATCAACAAAGTTTCAACATTGCGTTTAGCTAATGCTGTTGCTAAATTCAAAGAGAAAATACTTTTACCAACGCCACCCTTCCCAGAAAGTATAGAAACTACTTCAGTCATTCTTATTCATTCTAAATCGAAATATGTTGATCTCAAGTATGAAACAAAATCCCTTAATTGCTTATACTGAGCGGTAATTGAGTCAATAGTAATCTCCTCAACAGAATTATCATCTAAAACTGTTGTCATCTTAAGCTGTCTTCTAAACTCGTTTTCAGCACTAAACTCTGCCCTAGAGAGCTTTCTTATACGCTTATATAACTCAATCATCTCCAAGATTTTCTCGTCGGGATAAAGTTTTGCCACTAAAGCTATCATCTGCAAAGGCTGCTGTGGATAGTCCTCAATTTTTCCTTGCTTCTTAGCTAATTCTAACAGGGCAATCCACACTTTATCCAACAAAATGCTCACTCTGTTAATGATGTTCTTAAGCACATCAGAGGTTCTTGTATACTTTAAGCTAACATATACCAAATGCTCTACTTTAAGCAATTCTCTTACTGTATCTGCAACATATTCTCTCATTTTCTCATCACGACTGACTCAATTTTTTTAACAAACGACTTTGCAAAAGTTAGGTATTCTTTTACTTTATTTGGAGTTAAGGTTTTAACCCTATAATCTGATAGGAATATTAAAAACTTGTCATCTTTCCTTAATTCTAATGAGGTTCTCTTATGCCAATCCAAAATCTCTTTCAGTTCTGAAAAAACTAATAAAAAGGTTCTATCAAGGTTATACCTTGAAGCTACCTGAGTTTTGAAAACATAAAACTTTGAGTCAAAACTGTTACCATAATAAGGTATTCTTCTATAAAAAAGCTCAAACTCCAATATAGCGTCCATGGCTGATTCTAAACACGAATATAAACTTTCAACAGCGCTCAATAAAAGCTTTGGCTCCTTTATTAAAGAGTAACTAACATAAACAATATGGTCTGCTGTAGCTAAGGATTTTTTAGCTGAATCTATTTTTTGGATATAATCAAGTTCGGATTTCATACAGATTTTATATTGCACTCTTTTTGTGCAGGTTTATTATCTATGAACGTATAAGTTTATTAAAATTATTCTTTTGACTTAAGTTTTAATATTGCTTCTGCAAGATCACCGTTTGATTCAGAGATTGCTTCCCGGGCTTCTTCCTCAGAACAGTTAGCTTGGGACATCACTAATTGAACGTCCTCGTCAGAAATTTCTGGAATAGAAGAATCTGTTTCTTCGATTACTTCTCCGGTAACTTGATAAGTCTTCTGGCCCATCATGTTCACAATAACAACAGAAGGGTCGTTAATAACTAAGCGCTTGCCATCAAGAATGAATATAACTTGTTTGCACTCTAACGGCTGTTGCTGAATACCCATACGTTTCATCATCTGCTGAACAGCCCTTGAATTCAGATTTGGCATCATTTTAAAGCACACCTAACCAATGAACGCCTAGATTGTTTAATATCAATACGAACAGAATCAATAAAATTGCCAAAACAATAACCATCCCTGGAGAGATTTGAAAATTGCTTGCAAACTCGTCATTATACCTTATCAAACCACCCATAGACATTGGAACTCTAATTTGATCTTTCTTTGCCATTCTGTTTTATATAGAATATGTTTTAATTTAATAATTTTTTCTTTATAATCCCTTAATAATTCGGTATTTCATATAGAACCTTCAAAGCTATGAGCAACAAAAGCTTTAATAAGAAGTTAAAACATCAGTTAATAGGAGATTCTATAAATGCCAGGGTCGCATAATCCGGTAGTGCGGCTGGCTCGAGACCAGCTGGGCTTTT
>CAYQFL010000028.1:0-7462 GCA_964416905.1 uncultured Methanosarcinales archaeon
TTTCTTTTTTGTTTAAGTACATCATCTTGTCAGCGATATGATATAAACTCTCAAAGTCCTTATAGTCTTTAATCTCTCCAATTGCATAACCTATTGAGATGCCTTCAAAATGAAAATCAAGTTGTTGTTTAAAATGATTCTCTATTTTGTTAATTATGGTTCTCACATCCTCAATGTTGGGATTAGGACTAAGCACTAAAAATTCGTCGCCGCCGAATCTGATAACTTTCTCATTATCTCTGGTAACAGCGTCTAATTGAGAAGCAACGTAATTTATTACTTTGTCACCTTCTAGATGACCATAATTGTCATTTATTTTCTTTAAGTTGTTAATATCAATATTTAAAATCAGGTAATTTTGTTTATCCTCAGATTTTGAAATTTTATCAAGAAGCGTGTTTAGATAATTTTTGTTGTAGACATTTGTTTGCAAATCCTTGTAAGGAGCGATATTCTTGAAGTAATAGCTTTCTAATAGGAATGAAATCTGCAGATTTAAGTTAGAAATCTCTTTTGCACTTTTTTTTACAGCTTCATCAACTTCTGGCAAATCAAAACTGGTGTAACCGTAAATATGGGTGTCTTTAAGATATATGCTCAGGAGTAAGTCTTCATTAGACCATCCTTTTTTATTAGATTCAGAGATCCTGATTGCATTAATGGGTTTATCAAGCACTTCTTTTGGAATATGAAAAACATTCTCTTCTACTTCATATGACTTTAATTCATTCAGATATTTACTTATATCGTTACGGTTGCGGCTTTCGACCAAGATTTTTTGTTTTAAAACATCATCGACTATGCCCTCTAAGTCGAAAGATACTGAATGATGATTAAAATAGGTTTTTGTTAAACGTGCACCCCAGAATTTTTCAGAACTTTTCAGCAAGTTATTAACTTCCTTAGCAACATCTTTTTCTTTAAGCTTCAGAAATCCATCTAAAACATTGATTATATGCCTTAGTTTGTCATGTGATATTCTCATGTTTATACCCCTTTTACTTAACTGATTTTAGATAATGCTTATTTATTCTTAAAATGCTTAGAGGTCTTATAAGACTTTTAGTTACCTGTTGGTAGTTACTTAAATCATATATAAACCTTTCTTCTAGGCTTAGAGATTCGATTTTTTATCTTTTTGGATAGGGGATTTTGCACTCTTTAAAAAAACTTTTTAAACAGTGATTTTTTATATAGGGTTATGGTTAAAAATATTATCACAGAGGAATGGCTTGAACATTATTTTGATGTGACTAAGAGGGCAATTGAGAAAGTTAAAAATGAAGGATTTGATGAATCCAGGATTGAGCAAGCTTTAGATTTCTTAGATATGGCTGAAAGATATTACAAAGATGCGAATTTCTTTTTTTCTAAAGGAGATTACGTTAATGCTTTTGCGGCAGTGAACTATGCTCATGGCTGGTTAGATGCCGGTGCAAGAATTGGTTTGTTTAAAGTAAAAGACAGTAAACTCTTCACAGTTGATGATTAATAATTGCTTTCTTCGTTTTTGTATTTTGGGTTTAACTTTACACGATTATAGAATTGGAATATTGCCGGGAAATCTAGGTAAACTTGCCATTTATCGAAGTTTTTCTTAATTTCATTTATGTTCTTCAAAAGAGAATTCAGGAAGTTTTCTACGGTATAATCTTTTCTCGGAATTAAGTAATCCTTGAAAAGCAGAGTTCTGAACGGTTTTGAATTTGCTATCTTTTTAAAGTACTTAATCTCTTTTCTTTTTTCTTTTAATGTTTTTTCGAGATCCCTGTTGTATTCGCCTTTAGAATTTAAAACTTCATTGAAATACTCTAACTCGATTATTTTTTCCTGCAAATCCTCATAAGGATTGTAATCATAAAGATTTACTTTAGCATCTTTCTTATCCTTTAACCTTTCTTTATTTTTAATCAAAAAATTTTCAATCTCACTCTCTAAACTTTGTATGGTGTTAAGATAATTTTCCCTATATGAGTTTTTAAACAAAGAATCGTTTTCATATAACAAACTGGATTTGTTTTTGACAATTATTTCAGTATATTTATCAATCGTTACTTTTCTAGGCAAGAAATAGAGATTATAGAACTCAAGATCAGGGAATAGTTCTCTAAGTGATTGTGAAGTTACTTTAAATCCAAAATCATCTCTTAAGGAAACTAGTGTCTTGTAGATTCTATCGTAGTAGTCAATTTGTTCTTCGATTTTCATTTTAGCTCACGGTCTAATGAAATAAAACACAGATGTGCCTATTAAATTGAGTATTTCAGGCTTTTCATTAAGTTCATCATAGAGCTTATAAATCATATCTTTTGCATAATTTATTTTATCTAGGGTAAATCTGAAATTATTGAGTTTTGTAATGGAATTAAGCTCTTTTTTAATTGCGTTTGAATTTCCTCTGTAATTCTGAGCAATTTTCTTTAGTGATTGTTCTTCCTCTAAAGAGGCGCATTCTTTAGATTTTAGGATTTCCTCAGATAATTCTCCAATCATTAAGATTTTTTGAGCTATGTTTGGGAGTTCCCATTTAAAAGAATAATGCTTGTCCAGATCATTGGATGTGATTGCTGGAAATGAAGATCCTGTAATATAGGATTGTTTCACTGCTTTTTGATATAGGTCTTTTAAATAATCTAAGTGAGAAATTACATCAGAGAGCTGAGATTTGAACCAGTTGGAATAAATCTCTGAAAGTTCTGCAGCAATTACAGCTATACTTTCTTTTTGAAGGTCCTCTAGTTCAATCCATACCATATCTCTGAACCTCGAACTATACATCCTACCATCAATCTCTTGAAATCCATTTTCAACTTTGATTAGTGACGGGAAGATATCATAAATTTCGTCTTTATTAAAGATGTTATACTCAGGATGGTCTAGAGAGAAAGCTCTAAATCGAGCGAAATCCAAGCATACAGAAGTGACTATCTCATCAAGTTGTTTTCCTGGCATAGTGGTTACATGAAAAAGGTTTTGTTTTTTAAGTTTTTTGTTTTTTGTATTTTTAAGTGGTTACAGAAATCACTGAAGCTATCATTGAGAAGACCAACACGAGTATTATTGTTAGTAAAGAATAAAGGCTAATGCTGCTTATTAAATTCTTGCCAATCCAATAATCCTGGTTTATTTTGTCCTCGCCTTTTTCAATAGAATTATGTAAAATACTCATAATATAAACCATCTCAACTAGAAATAATCCAACTATTATCTGGAAGTGGAACGGAGGAATATTGTTGCTGAACATTCTTAGTAAAGAATCTAACTGTTGAGCTTCATTACCTTGAGAACTTATGTCAACCAAGCTCTCTTTAATCTGACCCATGATTACAGTTATCATTGAGGTTAGGGCTACAACAATTGAAGCAATAACTGGTGCAATGAACTGGATTTGGCTTCTTATACTTGAGGTTACTTCAGTCAATAAATCTCTTAACCTTTCATTAATTCTGTGGATTTCTTGAATGTACTTAGCAATATTTGTGATGGCAACAGCTGCTGTTTGAGGTCCTTTCTTGATTGTTTGAACAAGGATTTTCATGGAGCTTTCCACAACTGTTGAAGGGAACATTTTAATGGCTCCAACCTTTGGATTAAAAATAGCATCATAAACACCTAAGCCTAATTGCTTTATGTTAGCAGAAATAGTTGAGAAGAGTTTACCAGCAGTGGTTTCTCTCATTATGTTGGCAACACTCTCAAAAGCGTTTTCAATAGGATAACCGTCAGCTAATCTATTGCCTAATTGAAACAATGCTGAGCTGTATTCTTTCTCAAGTTCCTCTATTTGTTGTCTTATCTGGATGAGTTTCTTGTTTTTCAGGTATTTGTCTAAGGCAATTGATAGAGCTATTCCGAATGGTATTAAGACTGAGATTATTACAGCAATGCTTCCAAACGGACCAACAAGGTTACCATTCTCGTCAAATCTATAATCAAGAAAAGACATGCCCATGAACTTAAAGTCAGAGTTTTCTCCACCAATGGCGTGAATAATCATTGGAGTAAAACCAATGATTACAAAAATCAAGCCAACAGCTATTGCTAAAGCTTTGATTGGAGCTTTGTTCTTTTCTTTTATGAAACTTAAGTCAACTTCGCTTGTTCCAGCTGGTCTTATGGCCAAGAATTTTTTGGTGAGATAATAAACTACAATTGGGAGAAGCACATTGTAAAGCATAGCTATGTGATACCAGTAGACACCGCCCATGAAGCCTACCATCAAAGGTAAAATGACTAAACCTAGCAAAGGCATTACTATACCGAACATATGTAAGCTTGAAATAGGACCTTTAAGCTGTTGAGCAAAATGAAGCATTTTTTCGTAAGTTTCTTCGAGAAGGACATTAATTGCCTTATCCAATAACTCAACTCTCCTGGTTTCTGAAGATTCCAAGAGAGAACCCTGGATTAAGTTGAATGCCTCAATAAACTCAAGGTTGGTTTTTCTCCATTTCTCTAAGTAATTTGTTAAGGAATCGTGAATGTTTGAGAACCTTCCTGTTTCAAGATCCCAGAGTATCTTACGGAAGTCTAAAGATAATGGGGCAGGCAAATGGTTGGCAGCGAATTCTATGGCCAACTCTAAGTTAGGTGTGTGCCTCATGAAACTTACAATGTAGAAAACTCCCAGAATCATCTGATTGGATGCTTTTGTCTGCATCTTGCTGGCAATGTATGTTGGGACCTTTAACAGAACAACCATTAAAGCTAAGGAAAGCATAAGCATTGAAAGCATTAAGAATAAGTCAAACGGTTTTTGTGTTAGTACTGAGTAACCTAAGGAACCTAACATAACTACCAGTGAAAGTAACAAAGGGAAAACAATAGCAAAAGATGTTGCTTCAGCAGGAGTTATGTTTAAATGCGCGATTTCAATTGCATGTTGTAATTCTTCTTTCTTTTCTTTAGGCACGTCTATTAACAATACCTTTCCAAAGAATTTGCATAGTTTTTCATATAAGCTTAGTTGTTTGCTCAGCATTGCTTCTCTAAATGCTAAGTAATCATTCGACCTTATCTGAGAGGATAAGTTTTCTCCTGACAATAGATTTGGGTTATTAGAATTACTGATTTGGTTATTCAGAGATTCCTTTAGTTTCCTAATATACTTCTCTCGCAATTCTTCATCAGGATTCATTTTTTTGGAGTTGAGTTTATGTTATTTAATCAGATTGTCTGTTCTTTGCAGCAATTTGTAGCCAGGCTTTCCATCTTGAGAAAATCTCTTTTGAATCTAGTTTTCCTAGCTCCTTTTTCACAAGGCTGGATATCTTGTGGAATTGATCGTTACTTTGAATAACAAAATCTGCTTCAAGCAATGTTTCGTCATTTAGCTTTTCGCTCATCTTAACAAGTTCTTCTTTCACTTGTGCTCTTAGCAATATGTTGTCCCAGATTGCATCCCAGTTTCCAGCCCATTCCCTTACATTACTGCCTATTGCTTTCAATATGTCGGAATCGCCGTTCATTAATTCGTTTGTTACAACTAAGCTGTCTTGTTCAGCGTCATATTTCATTAAGTCAACAAAACCTTTCTCAGCTAAAGGATCATTCTCCCAGTCCTTTCTAATCTCAGTTATCTGGAGAACTCTTCTTTCACGCTTTAACCCGTCAGGACTTCTTATCTGGTTAGCAACAATGATTATGTCTGTGGCTTTGAAAGATGTTTTTGGCACGTTTAAATCGTTAACAATTCTATCATAAACGCCATAAGGAGAATCTCCGTGAATAGTTCCGGCGACAACATTGGCTAAAGCTCCGACCCTCATAGCTTCATATAATGCTCTGGCTTCCTCGCTTCTAACTTCACCAACGAACAATGCAGAATCACCGAGTCTTAAAGTTGTACGGATACCTTCTGTAGCGCTAGATTCCGCGGTTTGTTTGCTTAACGCAGAAGCAACTTTTAATTGCTGGATGTTATAACCTAAATTCTTTAAGTAATCTCCAGGCAGTTCCAAAGTATCTTCAATGGTTATAATTCTGTACTTCCTCATGACTTCTACCATTATGGCTCCAAGCAATGAGGATTTTCCTGCGCTTCTTGTACCCGCTACCAAAAATGTTCTGGAGCCGTCAATCAGAAAGCTTAGTAAACCTGCAGCGAGAGGATTAATCATTTTATGTTTGATGAATAATGGCAAGGTCCAAGGTTTGTTTCTATGTCTTCTGAAAGCGAAAGCTAACCCATTAGGGTTTAAAGGTGGAGATACAACTGCTACTCTTGCTCTTGCATAAGGCACTTCTATCTCTGTATCTAAAACAGGGTTTGCTTCATCTAAGGGCCTGCCAGAAATCATTCTCAATTTGGAAGCCCAGGATTCAGCGTCAGCTGTTGTTGGGATTATGTTGGTAAAACAATCTTCATGCTTTGCGTGAATTAAGAATACTTTCGTTTTTCCTTGAGGACTGTTTATGGTGATATCCTGTATGTTTTCATCTTCAAGCAGAATTTCAATCAAACCAAAACCAACAGTATATCTTACTAAAATCTTTGCCATTAAATCTATTTTATTTGCATCAAGATTAACATGCTCTTGTTCGCAAAGTTCTTCAATTAAATCTCGGCCAACATTGTAAAACACATCCCTTACTCTTTTTGGGTTTGTGAATTCTTCTCTATTAGGCGTATGTTCTGTTAATATTGCCCTGGCTTTATCTAAAATGCTGTATTCCTCTTCGCTTAGTTTGAGTTCAGGTGGGATTATGTGATAAAGCTTTAACAAGCTATCAGGCAAAGAAAAAATTGTTACTTCTGTTTCATCAGGTAGAAAATAACTGTCAACAACTTCGCCTTCTCTAGGATAAGTTGCCATTAACTTAGAGAACATAAAATCAGGTTTTATGCTTGGAGAGAATATTTTTGCGTAAATCCTTCTATCCCCAACGATGTAGCCTGGCAGGTATGGCTTAACCAAAGTAATCATTTTAGTGTTTTCAAACCTTTCAATAATATCGTTGATCATCTTTATAAGATGAGAAACCTTTTCCAGATTGTCCTGGAACTCGACTTTTAGTTCCCTTCTTAATCTTACTAGTTCAACGTATGTGCCTATAGGATCGTATTTTATCTCAGAAAGAATTAATTTTTTGAATCTCACATAGTATTCGCTGACTTTTTTGTCAACGCCTTCTGTGTTTTTGATTAAGGAAAACTTTGCTTTGTTTTGCACTATGTATCTGTAAATTTGGGCAATCTCTTTTAAGATAGCAATCTGTTTCTCATTATATTCATAATCTCTTTTTTGAGACAACACTACTTTGGTTACATTTTGGTTTTTAAGTAATGATGAAACAATAGTATTCATGCATTCTTTGTTGTCCTCTATAGAAGGAGACAAAGGACATTGGTTGCAGTCAACCATTAAAATATAATCCTCGCCTTCAACCATCACTCTTGGTTTACAATTCATCCTAAGAATTTCGTTCTTCGTATATTTTAAAGTTTTTGTTAAATGGTTAC
>CAYQFL010000029.1:0-7284 GCA_964416905.1 uncultured Methanosarcinales archaeon
TCAAAAATCCACCAACATCTGTTGGATCGGGACTTACTGGAGTACAACTTAGAGGGTTATATTCATTAGCAAAAACAACAAAATTCTTGTCTTCAAAAACTCTGGTTTTAGAAATGGACATTCGACAGTTTTCATCGTCTTTTTTATTATAAATAAAAAGCTCATCTCCCATTTCCGAAGAAATTTCTAAGATATCTTCTTTACCTAATTTGCCATTAGAACTAAAGCATTCGTCAAGATTATCGGGCTTTTTAACAAGTGACAGATAGATTTTCGGGCTACCTTCATCTCTAATAGGCTCAGAGTAAATTGCAATACCATAATTCCCTAAGGCCTTTAACTGAGACAGGTTGAAGAATTTCTTATCAAGAACAGCTGTTGTTCCTCCTGACTTGAGGTTTTCAAATTGCTTTTCAAATCTCTTTGCAATGTCATCAAAAATAGCAAGAGCGTCTTCTTCAGAGCTTGAAGGAATCGTTATCCTTGCCTTTGACACATCAATCATAAATTTATCGTCGCCAGAATTAAGATAAAACTTTGTTGCATAACGATCGCTTTCAGGACCTTTTAATAAAAAACAGGATTCTTTATCCAAATCGAGTTTTTTTGAGATGCTGTTGCATTTAGCAAAGATAATTTCGTTTTTTTCTGTAGCGAAGAACAAACATGCGCAAACTTTTCCGTTCTCACAATTGACTACCACATCCTCACGAGATGATAAATCTACAGTATTTATACTATCATAATATATATAATTACAACTCAACGGTCCACCTGATAGATACTGCTTCGGAAAAACTACAAGACCCCATGAACCCTCTTGACCTTTAAAATTATCCTTAGTTTGTCCGCCCAAAAACTCAGTCACTGATGAATTAGGTTCAAGATATTTTATATCATCCACAATTCTAAGGAATAACGCTTTTGCAGTAGCATCTTCTTGCGGAGAAAACAAAGCTAACAATTTGAATATTAAGGCAACTACAACTACAACTACCAAAAGCGAGAGTATCAAGCCCATAAGCTCTCTCTGGCTCTTGTCTGCAGCTTCTCCTTTTTTGTTTGTTTTAATGAGTCTCATCTTCTAACAGGCTCAAAATAGCAATATTCTTTACCATCGATCTCCTTACAATCCAATTGAACACTCGGGAAGTCTGAAATTAAGAAGGTCTGAGGGGGATATTTAAAAAGAAAATGCCCTTCTTCATAAGGTCTTCTAATCAAAGCATAGCCGTTATTGTACAAATAAAGTATTGGAACAAAAGCAGCTTTATCATCTGTTGGTAAAACATAATCCTCTAGATTCTTTATGTAATCTCCAGTCTTTAATTCGTTGAAGTCATAAATGGGTACAATGAGATGAGTGTTAATGTCTTTGCCAATACCTAAATCAAGATTCAAATCATAATACAAACTTGAAAACGTATAAGGATAACGGTTTTCAATCTTCAAGTAATCAAGAGATATTTTTTCATAATTATTATACCTATCACTATGAAGAATATGCCTATTTAAGACACTATCCTTTCCAAGTTCACCAATATCATACAATATCATCATATTCTTAAGTCCTGTACCATCGTTATATAATCCAAACACCATCAAAAAGTTCTCATTCAGATTCTTAAGTCCTGACACATGTAAAGTTTTTCTTTCAGAAATATTCTCTAATAATTCATCAAATAAGTCATAAGCATATTCTGTTTCATCAAAGCAATTATTTAGTTTAGAGATTTTTTCAAAGTAGTCTTTATCTGAATTGACAAAAACTGTTTTTGAATAATAGTTTTTACAATCCTTGCCTTCAATGTAATGCGAGAAGTAATAATCCTCATCACCAGTTCCTTTCAAACTGGCTGTAACACAAAATTTCCCCTCAGGACATAAAAGTGATTCTGACTTAATCTCATAATATTTCTCCGCATCATAAACCGAGAAATCCATTTTATCAAGATAAGCTACATCAAAATATTCATCAGTTTTGTGTATGCAAAGCGTCCACCAATTGCATTTCTTGGCTTTAGCCTGAATATTGTCTCCTTCAAGTATTAAGTCATAACTCTGACCTACTGTTAATTCCGGGTCCTCATCTCTAAACAACAAATAATAATTTTGTCCATTATAAACACCATAATAAACAAAAAATTTAATTTTACTGTCTTCAGGTCCCAGATAGAAATTAGTTACTCCACTTAAATCTTCTTCCATAATCACCTTATGAATTTCATTCAATTTTTCAACGGCTAAAGCTACTGTAGAAATAACATAAGAGTTTCCTGAGCCGGAATTATCTTCACCCCAGTTCAAGAAAGGCAAAGAAGCCGTTCTAACCTTTGACGTAAAGATCATTATGCTTATAACAACTACAATTAAAACAATAATCACTTTCCCAAGGTTTGAGCTTGCCAAAGACATTTTTCCTACCTTCCGAACCTGAATACATTCAATATTGAATCAAGGATACTACTACTTTTTCTACCAAAGCTATAGATAAGCACAACAAGCACTAGTAAAAAAACTATGAACAATAACCATTTACCCAATTCACTTAATGCTAATGCTTTTTTATTCATCATAAAATCACCTTAAGGAATTTGTTTCAACCTTGCATTTATCCAATATATTTTCTTTGGTTACACCCATGTATGGAATAAAATCATCATCACCAGTTTTATCTATTGCGAAATAAACATAAAGCATATCTCCTTTAGATAGTTTAATTTCGTCCATCTTTAAATTATTTTTGTCAAAGGAAACAGATACACCATTTGATTCAATAAAGAGATTTTCTAAAAATTTAGACACATCGTCTTTAGTTAAGGTATAACTTTCTTTATCAGAATATTCTACAAGCGAACAAACATAGCAGAAAACAATCTTATCCTTGCTATTATCCGATAATATAATTTCACCCTGACCAAACTTAAACCAGCAAGAAGCAATTTCCTTGGAAAGAATAGCGTTTGCCAATTCTTTTGAAGATATGTTCACAGTATGATAAGGACAGTTTATGACAGACAAATCACCTAATTTTTTTGCAAGAACAAGGCTTTGCAAACAACCGTCATCAATAACATCATCGCCTTTAAAAGAAGAGTAAATCAAAGCTATGAGAATCACTGTTAAGACTAAACCTAAAATCAATTCTGCAACAACCTTTGTTTCCACAGCTTTTTTGTTACTGATTTTCATTTTGTTTTAATTTAATAGAATTGGTTCATCCTTGTTCCACATGTAAAGCAATAGATCGTTTAAAGCGTCTTCATCTAATAAAAATAGGAAAGATTGAAGTGGGTATGTACAATCTTTCACCTTACACATAGAAGTATGCGCTCCTGGAGTTAAAAACAAAACATAATAATCCTTTGAAGTATTTATTTCAAAGTTATCTTCTAAAGAGTAACTAAAAAAAAATTCCTTAGAATGATTTGCAAAAAGAGGAATAGTAGTACCCTTTTTATACATGTTCCCGTCTAAGATCAAATTAACTCCGGTTACCTTAAACGTTAGCGGAGTGCAACAAACACTTGTTTCCCTCAGAACATAACTCGAGTAAGGCAAATCCTTGCCAGGGATATTTGCTTTGTACAAATAATCAAACAAACCATCAAAAGTCAAAGCCTTATTCTTTAATGAATCTGTAAAAGAAATCCTTGAGCAAAGAAGACCTTTACCTTTCCCCAAATTTGCCTTGCCTTCCAAAGCTAAACTCCAACAATCATAAAGTTCATTGGCAAAAACATAGTAAACTGCTTCCTCTAAATCCTCAGGATCAAAATTGTTTTTAAATTCTGAACCAATCCTAACTCTATCAAAATAACCATTTACTTTAACATGGTTTTCATCAATTTGAATAAAGTCAGGCTTGCATTTCTCAACAAAAACATTTTCATTCTTTGAAAACAAATCTGATTTCTGTGTGTTAGCAACAACAATTGCCTGACAACTATTAGCACTTTCAGAAATAACTCTCAACAAATTGTTCCCAATTAGAATCAGGAGTATAACAAATAATACCAAACCTAAGATTAAATTCCTTAACGTGGTTTTCATTTTAAAAACACAGTAATAATTCTATGCGCGATAATTAAAGCTATTACAAACAATATGGACATCAGCAAAACATCTATCCAGGTAATCATAGCTTTTTTATCAAATTTCTTAATCAAAGACATAAGAGAAATCATTGAACTAGTAATATATAAAAGTTTGTTTTGAGAATGGCGCCAGGGCTGGGATTTGAACCCAGGCTCCCGAAAGGGACAGGCTCTCAAGGCCTGCGCACTACCAGGCTATGCGACCCTGGCTTAATTCTTGAAGTAAAAGGTTTTATTTATAAGATTTTCTTTTAATTAGAATATGTCAAATAAACTTCTATGTCTTCTGTGTAAAATGTGAAGTTCGGTTCACAGAATCTTCAATAAATGTGAAGCTCATATCACATAATCAAACATCCAAGAAGAGCCTTCTATTCACAAACAGTAACGCAAATTACAAAAGATTTAAATAAAAAACCTAAACCTTTTGAATTAAAATTACCTAAAATAGCTTGTTGGAGACTCGAGCCAAATGAAAGAGAATAAAATTCTAAAAAAGCTTGATGAAGTCATTGACGGCAAAACTGATAAAAAGCTAATAAATAACTTAGTAACCATATTGCTAATTCTCATTCCAGTTTTGTTAAGCATTTACCTTCGTATGCAACCATATTATTTGCCTGCAACAGATGATTGGGCAGCAAGGTCTATTACAAACCAAATAAAATCCAGCATATTCCAAGCTGTTAACAAGGATTATCCTTTACTTCCAGATTCTGAAAAAGCAAATTTAGTCGAGCAACAATATCAACAGTTTATGTCCCAGAATAAAAATTACATCGAAAGCCAGGCAAAGATATTATCCCAAAACTTCAAAAACCAATTAAGGAGTGATGAAGAAAACGTTACCTACTTAATTGCTATCGACCCATACCATTACTATAGGCTTGCAAGAAACGAGATTAATCTTAGTGTACCAGGTGATTTAAAGCTTGACAACAAAACTTCTGTTGACTATTTGATGATCGGTGGAGCTCCCATTGAAAGAAAACCAAAGTATACTGGCTCCTTCTCTAATATGCTTGATTTCTTAGAATCAAGAACTTATAAAATGCTTCACGCATTAGGTTTTAACCCAACACTTATGCAGGTTGCGTTCTTTATGCCTGTAATATTAACAACATTAGCAGTTTTCCCTGCGTTCTTCTTAGGAAAAAGATTATCCAACAACCTTGGAGGATTCTTTAGCGCAGTTGCTGTAGTAATACATCCCTTTGTTTTAAGAAGAACTGCTGGAGGCTTTAGCGATACAGATCCATTCAATATACTGTTCCCAATTACTATTGCCTGGTTATTTGTAGAATCTATCCGAAGCTCGAGTATTAAGAAAAGCATCGTGTATTCTACACTTACAGCCTTAGCTGTTTGGATTTACTCGATTTCTTGGGGCGGTTTTGGTTCTATGTTGATTATCCTAATTGGTGCAATTGCTTTAGATCTAGCATTTATTTTTGTTAGATTCTTTACAGCAAGAAAAAAAGAATCCAAGAAAGCAGCATTCATTGAATTCAAGAGAACTCTTGTTATCATAGGCGTTCTATTCTTGTCATTATGGATTCTCTTAGCATACAGACCTGGTTCTTACAACAACTTTGGTTATCTATTTACTGTTATTAAAAACACCTTGGGATTTACTCAGATTAAGGCTGTTGCCACAACAAAAATCTGGCCTAATGTTTACACAACCGTTGCAGAACTAAACCCTGGAACGCTAAATGATGTGATTAACAGTTCTGGAGGTAAACTAGTGTTTATGTTCTCATTGCTTGGTGTTGCTCTGTCTTTCCTGATAAAGGATGAGAATGGTAATTGGAATCCCAAACTTGGATTTTTGTTATTAATATGGTATATGGCTACGCTTTATGCAGTTTCAAAAGGCGTACGATTTGTATTGTTAGTTGCCCCTGTATTCTCTATATCCTTAGGAGTTTTCATAGGAAAAGCTGTTGATTTAATATCTTTGTATTTTGACAAATGGTTTGAAATAAGAAAAAGCGTGACAAAAGTTATCTTAATCATAATGTTCGCTTTGGTTGTTTTTGTTGGGCAAAATTCGATGTTCGCTCAAGCTAAAAATGTTGCTTACTCTGAGTTCCCAAGCATGAACGACGGCTGGTACAATGCATTAACTGCTATAAGAGATAATTCATCAAAAGATGCTATAATAACATCCTGGTGGGATTTTGGCCACTGGTTCAAAGCAATAGCTCAAAGACAGGTAACTTTTGACGGCGCTTCACAAAATAGTCCAATGGCTCATTGGGTCGGAAGAAGTTTATTAACCAATAACGAAACTGAAAGTTTAGCAATTCTAAGGATGCTAGACTGCGGTTCAAACTACGCTTATGATTTAGTCAATGAAGAATTAAACGATAGCTATGAATCTGTTAAAATTATCAAGAAAATAATTCTCTTGCCAAAAAAGGAAGCTAAGCAAGAATTATTAAAATACTTTGACGAACAGAAGGCTGATGAAATTCTAAAATACACTCATTGTAATCCTCCAGAAGCGTATTACATTACTTCTGAAGATATGGTAGGAAAATCTGGAGTATGGGGTCATTTTGGAAGCTGGGATTTTGAAAAAGCCGCAATGTATAAAGAAGTAAAAGGCAAACCGTACAATCAAGCCAAAGATATCTTAACGAATAGATTTAATCTATCACCTGAGGATGCTGACAAGTATTACAACGAGATTATAACCACAAAAAACGCTGATTACTGGGTATCTCCTTCTTGGCCTGCTTATGTTGGAAGTGAAGTAAACTGCAAACAAAACAATCAAACTTTGGAATGCCTTAAAATGATTTCACAGAATAAAGGCATCAGAGTATTAATCAACCTATCAGAAATGGAAGTTTACATTAACGATATGAAAGAGAGCAATAAACCTGCAAAGTTTGTCTACTTTGAAAATGGTTCTATGGTAACCAAAGAATACAAAAATCCTGTTGTAAATCTTGGCATTGCATTGAAAGAATCCTCCAACAAATATGAAGTGATAATCAGCGACACATTATTAACAGACAGCATCTTTTCTAGATTGTTCTTCTTTAACGGTCAAGGAACAGAATACTTTGATTTATTCAAATCAACCACAACAGTGTTCGGAGAAAGAATTTACGTATGGAAAGTTGACTGGGATAAGTTTTTGAATGATTTTGAAAAAGAATAAATTAATTTTTTT
>CAYQFL010000030.1:0-6085 GCA_964416905.1 uncultured Methanosarcinales archaeon
ATCTACAGTTTAATCTAGTTGCAAGCTGTATAGAATGCCACAGAAATATTTTAAATCGTGTTTATCCAATTCAATGCATCAATAAATTTATCAACTTCTTCAAACGTGTTGTAAAAATAAAAACTCACTCGAACACTGCCATTAATGCCTAAAAATTCATGCAAAGGCATGGCGCAATGATGCCCAGCCCTAACAGCAATATTCTTCATATCCAAAAACGCAGAAACATCATGAGAATGAAATCTTTTATGATTAAATGAGATTATCCCTGTTTTGTTCTCTAAATCACTGCCATAAATTTCTATGTTCTTAACACTTTTCATCTTGCTTAAAGCATACTCAGTAAGCTTATGTTCATGCTCCATTATGTTATCAATACCAATCTTGTTAATATACTCAATAGCTTTTTTTAAACCGTATGCTTGTACAAACGGCATTGTTCCAGCTTCAAACTTATAAGGGATTTCTGCAGGCTTAAACCCTTTTAGGTTAACCTCAGAAATCATTTCCCCGCCGCCAAGAAAACAAGGGATTCTTTCTAATAGCTCCTTCCTGCCAAACAATACACCTATACCTGTTGGCCCCAACATCTTATGGCCTGAAAAAACTAAAAAATCAATATTCTTAAGATTAACTTTAGCGTGAGGCACAAGCTGCGCTCCATCGCAGATCGTTATTGCATTATTAGCTTTCGCAATCTCAAACAGCTTAGAATCAGTAAGGTAACCAGTAACATTTGACAAACCGGTTAACGAAACTATGTCTTTGCCTTTAACTTTCCTGTTAAAATCATCAACATCAATTCTAAGCTTATTATCTAATTTAACAAACTCGATGTTAACATTTTTGTACCTTTGTTTGGCAATAAACCACGGCACAATGTTAGAATGATGTTCTAAAACACTTAACAACACATTAACTTCGTCTTTTTTACTTAAAACAAACCTTACAAGACTATCAGCAAGTAAATTCAAAGATTCTGTGCAATTCTTAGTAAAGACAATTTCTTTAGCATCAACACCAAGAAGCTTTGCTACAGCTTCCCTAGACTGCTCATACAACTCTGTGGCTTCCTCGCTTAACTTGTAAACTCCTCGATGAACATTCGCAAAATGTTTCTCATAGAACTCAGGCATTGCTTCAACAACAACCAATGGTTTCTGGGTTGAAGCTGAGTTATCAAAGAACACAACGTTATCAAGCACAGGAAAATCTTTCCTTACAGCATTAACATCAAAGGATTTCATAAACTCACCTTTTCTATAAACTCATCAAAAAACTTTTCTTTAAGATATTTCCCCAGAGTTTCCTTAGCAAACAACAGTTCTGCATCTTTTCTTGATAAACCTTTTGCCATGAAATAAAACAAAGTATTTTCATTAAAGCCAGAACTTAAAGCTGAGTGCGATGCTTTAACATCATTTGTGTTAACCTCTAAAACAGGGGTCAACTCAACACTTTCACCTAAATGCAAGCATCTCAAATTCATTGCAATATCATTTGCTTTAGAACCCTGCATAACTTTACCGTTACCATAAACAGACAGTTTACCTAAATTAACTGACATCAAATTAAAAGACAGTTTACTATTATCTTTTAATCCGGTTGAAACCTTAACAGTAGTATCCTGTTCTGACAGAATGCTTAGATTAAAGTTATTCTCAACATCATCGTCAACAAAAACATCCAATACTAAATTAGTTTTCCCTGAATCCATAAACACATTAACATCTGAATGTAGCAAAGAAAAGAACTTAATATCAAAAACACCATCAGCAAAGAAAGCAACATTCATTGAATCAAGAAGCAAAAAGTTCAAGTTGATTTTTTCCTTAACATCACTCTTCAAAGTAAGATTAATCTTTTTCCTCACAACAAAAAATACTTTAGTTAATTCATCAATCTCATTAAAATTAACACTAAAGTCTTCATCCGGAACCAAAAAAACATAATCTTCGAGATCAAACTTTTGATTAAAAGAATCTTTAACCATTCTAAGTTTAACCTTTAAAATCTCATCCAAATCATTAAAGGTCTTAAATCCAAAATCCAAAAGCTTATCCAATGGCATTTTCAAACTGCATCTTTAATAATTTATTAAATTCAATAGCATACTCCATAGGCAATTCTTTAGCTACAGGACTTAAAAATCCTAGTACAAGCATAGCTTTAGCTTCTTCCTCTTTTATACCACGACTCATCATATAGAACAAAAGCTCTTCGTCAAGTTTACCCACACTAGCTTCATGTTTAACAACACAATTCTTGTTTTTAATTTTGTTCTTAGGGTAAGTATTACTAACAGAAACCTCATCAAGAATCAGCGCATCACAGCTCACATCAACTAAAGCGTTATCCGCTTTTTCATCAACAAAAACTAAACCCCTGTAAGTATGAATACCTTTGTCAAAGCTTATACCTTTGCTAACAATTTTGCCTCGAACATTTTTACCTAACGCAATTATCTTTGCCCCGGCATCAATATTTTGGCCTTTGCCAGCAATAGAAATTCCTAAAATATCTCCTCGAGAATTATCGCCTTTTAGAATAATTGCCGGATACTTCATATTAACTCCTGAACCAAGATTGCCATCAACCCATTCAATCACAGCATTCTCTTCAGCTAAGCCGCGTTTAGTTGTTAAGTTCAAGACATTCTTGCTCCAGTTTTGAATAGTAGAATATCTCATTTTACCGTTCTTGTGAACAAAAACTTCAACAACTCCTGCATGCAAATTAGCCTTGCTATACAATGGCGCTGTACAGCCTTCTATGTAATGAACATAAGCATCCTCGTCAACAATAATCAAGCTTCTCTCAAACTGGCCAGTACTTTCAAAATTCATCCTGAAATAAGTTTGTAAAGGCATATCAACCTTAACGCCTTTAGGAATATAAATAAACGTCCCGCCAGACCATGCCGCAGTGTTCAAAGCAGCAAACTTGTTATCTGAAGCAGGGATAAGCTTGCTAAAATACTTCTTAACCAGATCAGGATGTTCTTTTACAGCATCATCCATTGACATAAAGATAACACCTTTCCTAGCTAAAGACTCCTTTACTTTCTGATAAATCATCTCAGATTCATATTGAGCTCCAGCCCCTGCAAGAAACTGCCTTTCAGCTTCAGGAATGCCTAATCTATCAAAAGTCTCTCGAATCTCTTCAGGCACTTCGTTCCAATCAGATTCAGTTTTATCCACAGGCTTCAAGTAAAGAAAAAGGTTGTCAAAATCAATATTAAACTTAGGCGCCCACTCAGGCATCTCTAGTTCATAAAACAGCTTTAAAGCTTTCAGCCTTATATCAAGCATCCACTTTGGCTCATTCTTTACTTTGGAGATTTCTCGAATAACATGTTCACTAATACCTTTATCGCTCTTGTAAACATAGCCACCTTTAGTCCTAAAATAATACTTTTTCCTAAGGTCTTCAAGATCCTTTATTTCCTTGTTCATTGTAAAACAGAATCATAACCCTTTTCTTCAATCTCTTTAGCCAAAGAAAAGTCTCCAGATTTAACAATCCGGCCATCTTTGTATAGGTGCACAAAGTCAACATCTAAGTAATTTAATATTCGAGTATAATGCGTTACTAAAAGGATACCTCTACCTTTTTTCAATCGGGAAATAAGCGAAGCTATGACTTTAAGATTATCTACATCAACTCCTGAATCAATTTCGTCTATCAACAAATACCTTGGATTTAAGAATAGCATCTGCAACAGTTCAAGCTTCTTCCTCTCACCACCGCTGAATCCAGTAAAATCTCTATGCAAAATATCTTTTTTAAGGTTCAACATGGCTAAATATTGTTCCATTAAAGAATTGAACTCTGCTGAATCCTTAACTTTGTCTTTAGCAATGTTCCACAAAAAATTCCTCAATCGAACGCCTTCAAGGTCAGGCGTATATTGAAAGATTGCTGTCAAACCTTTCTTAACAATTTCATTAGGTTTCAAGCCAACAATGTTCTTATTATCAAGCAAAACCTTGCCTTCTATTTTAAACAAAGGATGGTTCATAATTCCATAAATCAATGTGCTCTTTCCTGAACCATTCGGACCCATCAACACATGAAGCTCATTTTCTTTGATTTCAAAAGAAACATCTTTAACAATACGTTTATCATTAGCACAAACACAAACATTCTCCAACTTAAGCATTTTAGCCATTAAGAGAAAATCAAAAGTTTATAAAACTAACGAAAAATTAACGGCTGTTAATTTAACATTCACGAATGAGAAATTAACATCGATGTTAAAAACAAGAAGTGCATTTTTAGGTAATTAATCAAAGCCTCGTTGTAACTATAGGTTTGTCTAGAACAATAATAGTATGCTCAAACTGAGAAACCAAGCCATTAGCTCTCTCTACCAAAGGAGGAAACCCTGCAATAATTTCTTCTCTAAGAAGGATATTCAAAGCTGAAGCAACCATTTCTTTTCTAAACTTCTTCTCAAGCCATCTTTTAGCAAAAGGCAATCCCTTATAGGATTCAATCTCTTTTAGAACAGCCCTCGCAAAAGGATGTCTTATGTTCCTTTTAACAACCTGCATGAAAACATTTGGGATACCTTTCTCAACAACTAAGCCATAACCTGTTGTAGCAAAAGGCTCTATTGCAACAATCATCCCTTCTTCTAATGTTTCTTTGCTTTTAGTATCATAGTTGGGAACACTCAACCCTGCATGCAACCTATAATAACTTAGAGCATGCCCTGACAAATTTCTTATAGGAGTGAACCCTTTAGATATAATCGTTGATTCAATAACATTTCCAATTTCACCAAGAGTTACCCCTGGTTTAATGATTTTGATAGCTTCTTCTAAAGCTTCCTTTGAAGCATCTAAAAGGCTTTGATGTTTACCAGACAAATCAATAGTCAAAGCATTATCTCCCAAAGCTCCGTTATAGCAAGCTCCAACATCCAGTTTAACAACATCTGTTTCTTTCAACACAGTTTCATCGTCAATATCTGAACAGTAGTGAGCTGCAAAATCGTTAATTGATATTTGTGAAGGAAACGCAGGAACAGCGCCTTGCTCGATTATAAAAGAATCAACCGCATCAAGAATATCCTTAATCTTAACACCTGGTTTAATCAAATTCTTGCCAAACTCTAGAGCTTTAGCAGAAATTTCTCCAGCTTTAATCCAGTCTTTGTATTTATCCAAATAATTAGCCATACATACAAAATTTTAAATAGAACTTAAAAATTTTGTGATATAGTTGCAACGCTATTATTAAAATAATTAAACCTCAAATTCACACTTCAGATACAAATATAAACTAGCAAATATTTATAAAAGTCCATTCTAGATGCATGAAATAAACCAATAAGCTAGGTGCCAAAAATGGTTTTATTAAGCGAATTACTTAAAGAAAGTTTAACTGAAAGCATCAAGATATCTCTAATAATTTTTGTAATGATGATTATTGTAGAACTCTTTGTTCTAAAATTCAAAAACAAAATCATAAAATACCTTAACAATAATCAACGGAAAAAAGCAACATTTTTACCTTACATAATACCCTCGTTCTTTGGCATTATTCCAGGATGTATTGGAACCTTTGCTATGGATTCTTTGTACATGTCAGGCTTACTAAGCTTCGGTGGCTTGGTTACAACATTAATCTCAACAAGCGGAGATGAAGCTTTTTTAATGTTGAGCTTGGCTCAGCAAGGCAAAATATCCTGGTCAATCATAATATTTCTAACTGCATTGCTTTTCATATTAGGAATTGTTGGCGGTTTACTAGCAGATTTTTTTAAGAAAAAAACGAACATGAAATTCTGCGAAAAATGCTCTATAACCATTCATAAAGACGAGTTCAACCTGAAACACTTCATAAAAGAACACATTTTAAATCACATCATAAAAAAACATATCTGGAAGATATTCTTATGGATTTTCGCAGCGCTTTTTATAATAAGCTTTGTTGAACAAAATACAACATTTAACCCAACAAACACAAGTAATTTTTTCATATTAATCATCGCAAGCTTGATAGCTGTTTTACCTATTTCCGGCCCGAATGTTTTCTTGATAATCATGTTTTCACAAGGCATGATACCATTCTC
>CAYQFL010000031.1:0-5917 GCA_964416905.1 uncultured Methanosarcinales archaeon
ATTTCTTCATTATTATTAGACAGAGTCAAAGCGCATAGGATTGTCTCAAAATTGAATGCTTTGGGCTTAGTTACTGTTGTTAAGGACAAGAAAAGCAATATCATTAACCTTAATCCTGACTTCTATGAGATGATGAAAGAATAATTAGGAATAAGTATAGTTGGATTTTTTAAATTCTTTCTGTTTTTCAAAATATTTTTAAATTCTCAGATAAGCACTATTTTTGAGTGTAAAAATGCAACCGAAAAGATCTGTAACCTTAAAGGTTAGTGAAGCTGTTTCAGATGATGTAAATAAAGGCATAGTAAGGATTGATGCTTCTTATTTGAGGGATATAGGGGCTAGACCTGGAGATATTGTGGAAATCGAGGGTAAAAGAACTACTGTGGCTATTGTTGATAGGGCTTATCCAAGTGATATCGGGCTAAATATCATTCGAATGGATGGCATCACTAGAAGGAATGCGCAAACGAGCATTGGTGAGTTTGTTAAGGTAAGAAAGGCCGATTTCAAGATTGCTGATAAGGTAGTTATTGCTCCTGCTCAGGAAGGTGTTGTTATCCAAGCACCAAATTCATTCTTTAAAAGCGGCTTAATCGGTAAGCCTGTTATTAAAGGTGATATTGTTTCCATAGGAGGAAGCAATTCACGAACAAGAATCTTTTCTCAGAGCAAATTCTTTGATGATTTTGATATCTCGAGATTGATAAATCAGAATTTGAATAGGTTCGGGTTTAGCGATTTGAAATTTGTAGTTGTAGAGGTAAGTCCAAAAAATATCCCTGTGTTAATTACTGATACTACCGAGGTAATCTTCAACCCTGAAGCTGTGCAGAAAGTTGAACCAAAAGCTTTAGATGTGACTTACGAGGACATTGGTGGTTTAAGCGAAGAGATTAAGAAAATCAGGGAAATGGTTGAATTACCGTTGAGGTATCCAGAATTGTTTGAAAGACTTGGCATAGATTCTCCAAAAGGTGTTCTGTTGCATGGTCCGCCAGGTACTGGTAAAACCATGTTGGCTAAAGCCGTTGCTAACGAGACAAATGCACATTTCATTTTGATCAATGGTCCTGAGATTATGAGCAAGTACTATGGTCAGAGCGAGCAGAATTTGAGACAAAAGTTCGAGGAGGCAGAGAAGAATGCTCCAAGTATTATTTTCATAGATGAAATTGATGCAATTGCCCCTAAGAGAGAAGAATCTAAAGGGGAGGTTGAGAGGAGAGTTGTTGCTCAGCTTTTAGCATTGATGGATGGCTTAAAGGCAAGAGGCAAAGTAATAGTTATTGCTGCAACGAACATTCCTAACCAGATTGATCCTGCTCTGAGAAGACCAGGTAGGTTTGATAGAGAGCTAGAGATCGGCGTCCCGGATAAGAATGGTCGAAAACAAATTTTAAAGATTCATACGAGGAATATGCCGATATTACCTAAGGTTGATAAGAAAGAGCTTAAAGTTGTAGTTAAAACAAAAGTTTCAGAAACTGTTAAGAAGTTAACTTTTGATAAGAATGATATTGAGCAGAAATTAAAAGACGCTGAAGCTGAATTTAAAAAATACACTAAGCTTGTGGAAGAGATAAGCAAGAATGTTGAGGAGTTGAGTGAAAAGCGGTTTAATACAGAAGGAGAAGGGAAATTTGTTGAAATCTCTAACAAAATCAAGGAATTGCTTGCTGATAAAAAGTTCTATGAATCCAGATTGGAAGAATTAGAGAGAGACAAGCAAAATTATACTAGTAAATTAGAACATATAAAACAAGGAATCGACGAACTAAATAATGTATTAGAATTAATTAAGAAAAGCAAATTTGTGGATGGTCTGTTGCTTGGTTTATCATATGATGAAACTACACTTCTTGAAAATAAACTAAAAGATTATGTTTTAGAGCTTTTATCCAAGAGTAATGTTGATGTTAAAGATATTAAGATAACTCAGCCGTTCAGGAAACTTAAGAGTGCAGCTCTGGAGAAAGCACCAAATTCTAATCTTAAGAAACAGATCTCACAATTGGAGTTCGGTGGCGGCAAGTTTAACAAAGAGACTTTGAAGATTTTAATTAAGCTAATTGATGATGATGAATTAAAAGAGAAACTAAAGATGTTTATGGACTTAGCAAAGGATGACCAGGAGTTAACTAAGTTAATAACAGGAAATTATTTCCCGTACGACTTAAAGAACTCAATTTTGATTGGGCTCAAAGAGAACATCTTGGAAGAACTTGCTGAAAAAACTCACGGCTTTGTTGGAGCCGATTTAGCTGCGTTAGCTAAAGAAGCGGCTATGGCTGCTGTTAGGAGAATTCTTCCAGATATTATGAAAACTGAAGAGGAAAGTGTTTCGGAAGATATCCTTAATAGTGTTTATGTTACCAATGAGGATTTCCTTGAGGCATTAAAGGTTGTAAGGCCAAGTGCTTTAAGAGAGGTTTTTGTCGAGGTTCCTAATGTAAGCTGGGATGACATTGGTGGTTTAGAAGATGTTAAGCAAGAGTTGAAAGAGGTTGTGGAATGGCCTTTGAAGCATAAAGATGCATTCAAGAGGCTATCGATAAAACCTCCAAAAGGCGTTTTATTGTATGGACCACCAGGAACTGGTAAGACTTTACTGGCTAAAGCTGTAGCTAGCGAGACTTCATCAAACTTTATTTTGGTTAAAGGTCCTGAGTTGATTAGCAAGTGGGTTGGTGAAAGTGAGAGAGCTATAAGAGAGATATTCAAGAAGGCCAGACAGACATCGCCTTGCGTAATCTTCTTTGATGAGATTGATGCGATAGCTTCTAAGAGGACAGCCTCAGAGGATTCAAAAGTTACAGAAAGAGTAGTTAATCAATTACTAACTGAGCTTGACGGTGTCGAGGAGTTAAATGATGTTGTGGTTATAGCAGCAACTAACAGGCCAGATATCATAGATACAGCATTATTGAGACCAGGCAGGTTTGATAGGATTATACTTACTTCAGCACCTGATGTTAAATCCAGATTAGAAATCTTTAAGGTACACACGAAAGGAATGCCTTTAGCTAAAGACGTTGATATAAATAATCTTGCTGAAAGAACTGAGGGTTATTCAGGAGCAGATATTGAAGCTGTATGCAGAGAAGCGGCAATGCTTGCCTTAAGAGAAGACATAACTGCTTCAGAGGTTAAGATGAAGCATTTTGAAGAAGCGCTTAAGAGAGTTTATCCATCAATAACTAAGGAAATCATGAAAGCATATGCAGACCTTCAGAAGAAGTTCAGAGCTGCGAAAGGCGAAGAGTTAAGGGTGAACAAGCCTGCTTACTATGGCTAAATTTTTATTTTTTTGATTGTCTTTTTATTTATTATACTTTTATAAAATCTTGATATTGGTGGTTTAATGGACGATTTTTTACTGGTTTACTTAACGATAGTTGGGCTATTAGCATTATATTGGGTTCTTTTTGGAGAGAAGAGGTTTCAGCAGAAGATTCAGGGCTCAAATTCTGATAAGCAAGAAATGGAAAATGACAAAAAAATAAAAACCGATGATGAGAAAAATGATATAAAAAGTGATAAGAAATGATGCGAGACAAAATCATTAGGTTTCTTAATAATCAGTTAAAAGTTAGTGAAATTGCTGATAAAAGCATAAACGGTCTTCAAGTTGATGGGAATAAATTTGTAAACCGGGTTGTAACCTGTGTTGATGCTGACATATCTTCTATTAAAAATGCAATTGAATTAAAAGCTGATTTGATGATCGTTCATCACGGTTTGTTCTGGAGAAACGATGAGACTATTGTTGGACCATTATATGAAAAGCTTTCTTTGTTGATAAAAAACAATTTATCGTTATATGCAGTGCATTTACCTCTGGATATCCATGAAGAGTTCGGTAATAACATTCTGATTGCAAGACAGCTTAAATTAAGGAACATATCAAAATTTGCAGAGTATAATGGATTATTCTTAGGATATTTTGGCGAATCAAACATTTCAGATATTAACTCTTTTATGAGCTTTGTGGAATCGTCTTTGAATACAAAAGCTAAGCTGTTCAATTTTAATAAATCATCCAATGTTAGATTGGTTGGCATTGTTTCAGGTTCGGGTGGTTTTGCTATAAAAGATATGCACAATTATGGAATCGATACTCTGGTTGTTGGGGAAGCTAACTATGCAGATATATTGCTCGCTAAAGACTTAGGAATAAATCTTATACAGGCAGGGCATTATGAAACTGAAGTTTTTGGAGTGAGAGCTATTGCCAACAAATTAAATGAATTGTTTTCATCAGACGGTTTGGAGTGCATCTTTTACGATAATAAAGAAAATAGGAATTTCCATTTATGATTAAATGCTTTTGAGATATATTTAAAAACTATTTTAGCTTTAGATACCTTACTTAAAATTAATCTGAGGACTTTGATTAAAATGAATAATCTAAAGAAATTCAAGGTTGTTACTAGCAAAGGCGTCTTTGAAGGCATTCATGTAACTGATGTTTCAAAAAATGGGAAAAAATATTTCTTGATGAAATTAGATAATGGTTACAATATTGGCCTGGACTATGATGATATTAAAGAGAAAAAAGAGATTTCTCAGGTTATGAAAACTGAAACTAAACCTGAAGATATTTCAATAAAAGATTCCAAGAATTTTGATTCTTCTATTTACATTATACACACTGGTGGAACAATAGCTTCTAGAGTGGATTATGAAACAGGTGCAGTTAAGGCTTTGTTCAATCCAGAAGAACTTATTGAATTATTTCCGGAGATTAAAGGCAATTATAATATAAAATCAAAGCTGCTATTAAACATATTCTCAGAAGACGTTAATTTTAAGGTCTACAACTTGATATTAAAGGAAATCTCGAATTTGGTTAAAAGTAATGAGAGTATTCGGGGAATTATTTTAACTCATGGTACTGATACCTTGCATTACACTAGCGCAGCTTTGAAGTTTGCTTTAAGAAATCTACCTTTCCCGGTAATTTTAGTAGGCGCTCAGCGTAGTTCTGATAGACCTTCAACAGATGCAAGGCTTAACTTGATAAGCGCGGTTAATTTCATTAATTATGCCTACAATAATAAGAAAATAAAGCCAGACGTTTTTGTTTGCATGCATGGTTCTGTTAGCGATGATTTCTGTTATATCTTTGACGCGTTCAATGTTAGAAAGATGCATACCTCTCGGAGAGATGCTTTTAAGCAAATCAATGATGAGCCTTTAGCTAAAGTTTTTAGCAATGGAAAAGTTGAGTTGATCAATGATAAAATAAAAGCTAAAAACAAAGAAAATGCTAAATTCGAGGTAAAATTCTATAAAGAATCCCTCAAAATAGGAATTTTATATGTACATCCAAATCTTTTTCCTGAGGAAATTCTTACCTTCAAGAACTTTGATGGATTAATCATTGCTGGGACTGGTCTAGGTCATGTTGGTATAAACAAATCTTTTGATAACATAATTGATAACTCAAACAATTATAAAGCTTTGAAAGAGGTTATTAAATCAAAAACCATTGTTTCAGTAGCGCCTCAAACCATAAACGGCAGAATAAACCTTAATGTTTATTCAACAGGCAGGTTATTGAAAGAATTAGGTATTTTAGGTAACCTTTGTGATATGAGTATTGAAACAGCTTTCATAAAACTCGCGTTTCTTTTATCAAATTATGATAAAAACAAAGTTAAAGAGCTTTACGAGAAAAACCTATTTGGAGAAATTAATGAAAGAAGTAAGTATCTGGAAGAGTTTTAAGTGTTTTATGTGTGATTAAAAATGGCTGGAAAACACCAAATAAAAGATTTAGTAGTTTTTACTTCTAACGATAATCTTGATTATGATACAGTTGGTTTTAAATGTGGTTTAGAAATTCATCAGCAGTTGAATGTTGGCAAACTTTTTTGTAAATGCAGTTTTGATGAGAATGATTCTGTTAAAG
>CAYQFL010000032.1:0-5477 GCA_964416905.1 uncultured Methanosarcinales archaeon
GCTCCACAGTGAACACATTGATGAGGCATTTTTATCGTTTAATCTAATTTTTCTTATTTTTCCTAGACTTTTTCTTTGAACTCTTTGGAAGATTCAAATCAAGATAAAGTTGCAATTTATCAGGATCTTGCCTAATTTCCTTAACAATGTTTGCTGGCCCAATCAAGGTCAAACCTTGCCTATCTGATAAAAACAGGTCAATTAATTTTTCTTTTAGATACTTGAAAAAAGAACCTTCCTTCTTGATTTCTGGATAGAAAATTGCAGGTTCAATCCCTTTAAAATCCTTGTTTATAATTTTCATTGTTTGTTCAATTAGTTTAGTTTCCTCTTCTCTCCTAAGTCTACCTTGAATCAAGACAATCCTGTTTTGTTTAACGGACTTTAAAATAAGCTTAACCTTCTCCTCAGCATTTAATCCTGACAGCTTGTAATGCGGAATAAACTCAATTGATATCATTTATTTCACCATCTCAAACAAAGCTTTGTAAAGTTCATCCATGTTCTTACCATATTTAGCTGAGATTCCTACAATTTTATACTGAGGGAAAACTTTCTCAATTCGTTTCACATTTGATTTCTTTAAATCGATTTTGTTAGCGGCAATAATAACAGGTATGCCTCTTGCTTGAAGATTGCCTAAAATAGTTATGTTTACTTGATTCATTGGATCTTTTGTAGAATCTAAGACCACAATTACAACATCCATATCATCTAACCATTTGATTGCATCAATAATTCCTTGAGTAGCTTCTTTTGCTCTTTCTTTAGCAGTTTCTTCATCTAAGCCTGACTTAATAAAATCTTCAAAATCTACCTTTGTAGCTATACCAGGAGTATCAACTAAGTTAAAAGTTAACTGTTTATCTCCATATTTCACAGTTATCTGTTCTTTGACATTAATCTCTCGAGTTTCGTGAGGAATTTTAGAAACAGCACCCATCTCTTCCCCAAGCCAGTCTAAACAAATTCGGTTAGCTAAAGTTGTTTTGCCACCATTCGGCGGACCATATAAACCTAGCTTCATATTCTTCTTTCTCTTAAATAGCTTTGAAAAGAGCTTCTTGAAGACTGATTTTATTCCACTAAACATCATTCACACCTTTTTATTAAAAACAAAATGGGTTTTGTTTAATTTATTCAAAGATTATTTTAAATTGATTTATTTATAAAATATTTGATTTATGAAAGTTAACCTATATAAGTTAAGTCGCTAACTTCATTTAAAGCTTGTGGTGAAGTTTTTTTCTCTTTTTTTGGTTTGATTGTTTTAAACTCTCTATCAAAACTTGAAAGAGACAATTTAAGTTTAAGGTACTTGTTCAAGAATTGTAAAAATGAACGGGCTCCAGGAACTCCTATATAGAACGGGTTTGCAAATGTTTCTGTGATGATTATTAAAGAAGATATGCCTTTTTGTTCGCTGAACATCGGCACTAAACCAGCTAAACCCGAGATGTGAGTAACAGTGCCAAAAGAATCGTTTAATTTATATTTCTTTTTTAGTTTTTTAATTAAATCTTCTTTAGTTCCTGCAATAAACAACCTCGGGTTTTCAGGTTCAACTGGCAAGCCTATGCCTCCAAAAGCTATTAATTCATCAACGTTTAATTTAGTTAATTCTTTAACAATCATTCTAGCTACAGAATAAGCGCTGTAATCTTCAGTAGGTTGCACATTTCCCGATAAAAGAATTAAATCAAAATCATCTAATGATTTTTTATATATGGAAATCTGTGCTGGCTCAATAAGATTCTTTTCTCTAACAAAAACGATGTTTGGTAAATAATCTGTAACAATTTGTTTAACCTTCTTAGGTTTATATACCTTAATAAGATAATCAACTAAAATCTTGCCAACGCTGCCTATCCCCGGGAAGCCTTGTAAAGCTACAACTTTCCGGTTATTAGACCTGAAGAGCATCATACTTCTCACTAAAATTTGTTTTAATTTAAATATATTTAGATTTATAAGAGCCCTTTTTGTTTACGTTCTTCGAGCTTGGCTAATCTTCTATAATGACCATACCTATCTTCAGGCGAATACTTTGCTGGAACTGGTCTATAGGTTTCAACATTGCAAAAAGGGCATTTCTCTTGCAAAGTATATTCTTTACATTTGGGGCACTTAAGAATGTGATTCATTTTTTAATCGTCTTTGAAATAAAATTAAACTCGCCTTTGTTTCCTAGCAGAGTTTCAATATCAGAGAATACATCTTTCAATAGGCTGTCAGCATGTTTTACATCTTTGCTTACAATCCTAACAGAGTATTTTCCGCCACCGTTATATTGAAAATGTACGTTTTGGTCTGAGTATTTAGATTTCAAGGTTGTAAATAAGCTTCGGATTATTTCTACACCGTCTGATAATGTTGAAGATACAGAAAATTCTGCTGATAAAATAATTTCTTTTGGTTTTATTCTCTCCTTGATTAAATTAACAAGTTCCTGTTCTACTTTTTTTGGTAGTTTTGCTTTAAGGACTGCGTCCCCTGAGGAAATATCTTGAAAGAATTCAAACAGATTCTCGTACTTATCAGGCAAAGCATCTATGAGAGTATCAAATAACTCTTTTAAATCAATACCTGTCTTTCCAGCGACTAATTCTAGAACTTTCTCAGCGTCTTGCTCTTGTTTGAGCCAGGAGATTTTATTCTTTGTTTCTCTTTCTGAGACCCTTCTTAAAGATAAAGTCACGTGTTTTCTAAGAGGATCAACATTGAGAACTTTGCAAACTACAACTTTGCCTTCTTTAACATATTTACGAATGTTTCTTATTCTACCAGGAGCAATCTCGTAAATAGGTATTATTCCTCTGTAACCAAGATATTCAACGAGGGATACAAAAACTGAGTTCCTGGATATATTACCAACTTCACAAAGAACAAACTCGCCTTCTTTTGGATGTCCGTTTTTCCTGTATAATAACTTAATTTCACTCATTTATAGCTACCTGTAATTACAGGCTTAAAAATTTACTTCAGTGCTTCAAGCACTTGAGCTTTAATATTAGCCTTACCGCCAGTTGGCAAAGCTAAAACCTCACCACAAACTAAACATTTAACCTCTGTTGATGGATGAGAGAAAATAATCTGCTCATTCTTACACTTGTTGCATCTAACCTTAACGAAAAAGCTTTTTGGTTCTCTTAACATTTTCGCACCTCATACAAATTCAATTCTCTTAGCTCTTTTGCCTTCAGATTGAGCAATTGTTTTCCCACAGTTTGGACAGGTAAACCTTAAATCAGTCTTTTTTGACTGTTTTTTATTATACCTTTTCCAGCTAGATAAAGCTCCTTTAGAATACCTGCCATGGTTACCTGCTCCTCTGTTGAGGCCTCGAGCCATAGCTCTCTGTTTAGAACCGCGCTTTAGAGAGCTCCTATCTCTCCTCTTAGCACTCCTTACAGTCATAACAACATGAGTTTTGCAATGCGGACAATATCTCTTTATCTTCTTTGGTATCTTCATCAGATTCACCTACCTTAAGGGATTTTAGAAGCATTTAAAAAGTTTTGCTTAAAGAGTGTGGGGGACGGGATTCGAACCCGCGCAGGCGCTTTGCCACAGGATCTTAAGTCCTGCCCGTTTGGCCAGACTCCGGCACCCCCACATTATGCTTAAGGTTTGAAAAAGAGAACTATTTATAAATTTAACTAATTTCTTTTGACTCATGAAGATTAAGGAGCTGCCTGAAGATTTCATTGTAGAAGAGATTCCTTATGATTACTTTCTAAGAGATAACGGCTTCGGTATACATTACTATTATTGGTTAACCAAAAAAAACATTGAACAAAACCAAGCTATCAGGAAGGTTTCTAGGATCATTAGGAAAAGTGTTAAAGACATCTCTTTTTCAGGAATAAAAGATAAAAAAGCTATCACAAAACAGATATTTTCTGTTAAAGGCAAACTTAAAGCTGATGACAATGGCTTAGTTTACAAAGATGATGAAATAAAGATAAGGTTGGCTGGTCGAGGTAAAAGACCTGTTTCCATTGGCTTTACTCAAGGCAATAGGTTTATCATAACTGTCAGGGATTTGCCTCTGGATTTCGAGTTGAAAAGAAATAGTGAAAAAATCCCAAACTATTACGATTCCCAGAGATTTGGTAAAGAGAATAGCGGGATTAAACTAGGAAGAGCAATTCTGAAAGGCGATTTCAGCAAACTTATGGAAGCAAACAAAGTTTCTAATTTTAACGATTTACGAGCAAAGTTTACAAAATATCAGATCAGGTTCTTTTTAAGCGCGTATGGTAGTTATATCTTTAATAAAATTCTTGCGAGGTTTTTAAAGTTAAAGAACGAAAGTGAAAACCTGATTGAAAAAAATGGCTTGGTCTTTATTAAAGATAAAAGCTCTTGTAAAGTTAACGAAGAATTTAAAGTGCCTATCCCCGGCTTTGGGTTAGAAGAAGAAATCGAAGATTTGGAGTTTTATAAAGATGAAATCAAACAAATTGTTTATGAGGTCTTCGATGAAGAAGGCATTAATGAAAGAGATTTTATCATAAGGTCTATGCCAGAGATTTCTAACGAAGCTATTTTAAGGGATGGGTTTATTAAAGTTAGGAATTTTAAAGTTTTAGATGAAGACAAAGACGAGTTGAATAAGAATAAAAAGAAGATAACTGTTAGTTTTGAGTTGCCTCCAGGGTCTTATGCAACAATGGTTATCAAAGATTTGTTTGTTGATTTGATTTAGCAAATCGCGTTATCCAAGTTGTTCACTATCTTCTGATAAGCATGGATTACAAACTGCTTATCATTCAATTGATTAAAACTCTTTCTTAGAGTTATGTAGTAATCCATGATTCGTTTTACTTTTAGTTTAGAGGTGGGGTTCTTTTCCAAAGCTAATCTCAACTTGGATTCTAGGCGTTTGTAGTATTCAAAATAGTCTACTAACGGTTCTTTGCAAGACGAACAAACCAAGTTTTCTTTAGAATCAAATATTTTCAAACATTTTGGGCAAATTTTTTCTGTCATAAAGAGAACTATTCTTTCAGTTTAATTTAAATGCTATGCGCGGATTTGTCCAATGGTTTTATGCAAAGAATAAGGAGTAATCTTAAGCGCTATAACGCCTATCATAGTTTAGGTTTAAACCATATCTCCTCTCAAAGTATTCTATCGTTTTGTAAGCTTTTTCTTCGTCATAATCTATATTGTACTCACCACACAATCGTTTTACTTCCCTCAGAAATGAACCTATTAACTCTTCTTCATTACGATACCAACCCTTATGTTGTTCGAAAGCTTCAGCTAAAATTTCAGATAGTTCATCAATAGAGATTTCCATCACATATCACCTTTGGTTTTAGTATGGGAAAAGAAGAAAGAAGGGTTGAGAAAAAGATAGGAGAAGAAATAAAACAACAGAGGTGCATATTAAAGATATACACCAAGTATCGTTTAGTAATATTAAGTTTCATTGTGACTTTTATAAACTTATAAATTAGTTTACAAAT
>CAYQFL010000033.1:0-4525 GCA_964416905.1 uncultured Methanosarcinales archaeon
ATTGACAGAACAAAGCAGGCTAGCTTTATATGGCAAACCTGTTAAGATGAAGATAGCGTTGTTTAGATAAATTTTCTTTTTATTCTTTTGTTATGTTTACAAATCTTGAAATTTCTTCAATAGGAATAGCGCCTTCTCTGATTACTCTAAAAGGTTTTTCATAAACTGTGATTATTGTTGATTCTTTTTTAAGCAAGGTTTTGCCTGCATCAATTGCATAATCAACTTTTTGGATTAGTTCTGTGTTAATCTCTGTAAAACTGCTTGGGCTTTTCTCTCCAGAAAGATTTGCGCTTGATGCCACGATAGGCATACTTTTTTCGATGATTTGTTTTGTAATTGGATTGCTTGTTATTCTTACTCCAACAGTTTCGCAACTGCCAGTTAAATCGTTGAATACTTTGCCAGTTTTTCTGAAAATTATGGTTAAAGGACCTGGCCAGAATCTTTCGATAAGCATTAGAGCATCTTTTGGGATTTCGTTAGTTAATAATGATAGTTGTCTTATGTTTGCAATTAATATGCTTAAAGGTTTGTTTCCAGGTCTATTTTTTATATCAAAGATTTTTTTAACAGCTTCTTTGCTAAAAGCGTTAGCACAAATACCGTAAACAGTATCTGTGGGAAGAATGAGAATTTTATTGTTCCTTATATGTTCAGCACATTCGTTTATCAAAGTTTCATCAATGTCTTCTGGGTCGATTTTTAATATCTTACCACACATTTTATTCTTGTAGAAATCAAATAGTTCTTATTATTTTCTATTTAGAAAGAGTAGTTAAAAAATAAATAAAAAGTTTACTTGGTTTTCTTAGCTTTCTTCTTTTTAATTTCAGGTAGATACTTTGCAATTGTTTCGCTGATTTTCTTAAGGTTGTCTTTGTTGATTGTAATAGGGTAGCCTTCTAACACAGATTCGACTTCTTCAGGAGTTCTTGGTAGTACGTCTACAAGTTTTACGATGTGGACTTCTCTTAGCCTTGGGATTTCTAGTTTAATGAGCTCTTCTTTTAGTTTTATGGCTTCCTCTGGCTTTATTTGCAAGGTCTCATTTAGGTATTCTTCGATTTTTCCTGCCCTGAAGTTTAATTCCTTATCTCTCTTCTTAATCTTTTCAATCTCTTTTCTAAGCTCAGCGCTTGTAAGAGGTTCTTTTTCGATGATTTCTACCATGATTAATTCACCTTCTTAACTCTTTTAAGGTGAACCGGCGCAACGATTAAAGTTTTCTTCTTAACAGGTCCATCTTTGATCTCTACTAGATAAGATTTTCCCTGCTTGCCTTTTATGATTCCGACTCTGCCGTGGAATCTTGCGTGGTATAACCCTTTCTGATAAGAAGGATCTGCTTTTAATACTACTTTATCGCCAACCTCAAATTTTTGAATGAACCTTGTGATGAATACTTTGCCTTTTTCTCTTAAGGCTCTTGCAAACTTGTGCCTTGTTTTTGTCCTTGAAGTGCCTACTCTCTTTACCATTTAATTCACCTGTTTTTCACTTGCTAGAAAAAGAGGGTTATTTAAAAAGGTTGCGATTTTGGGGTTTGATGGTTGTATCTTTAAGTCAAGGAATTTTGAGAAATTATATAAATCTTATAGAATCTAATGATGCTAATGGAATCCAAATTGCGACAAAAGTTGAAAAGCAATATCTGGAAGTTCTATATTTTTCAAGCTTTTACGGCTTTAACCTTTTTTGTTCCAGTTATAGTTTTGTTCTGGCAGGAGAATGGTTTAAGCTTAACTCAGATTATGATTTTGCAATCTTTATATTCTTTGACTGTTGTCTTATTAGAAGTGCCAAGCGGTTATTTTGCTGATGTTTTTGGTAGAAAAAAGTCATTATTGTTAGCAAGCGTGTTTATGACTCTTGGGATGTTTATATATAGCTTAGGCCATAACTTTTATCAATTTTTAATTGCTGAAATGACCTGGGGTTTTGGAATTTCTTTTGCTTCAGGATCAGATTCAGCATTTGTTTATGATACTCTGAAGGATTTGAAGAAAGAAAATCTTTACAAAAAGATTATGGGCAACGCAGTTTTTTATTTCTTCATTGCAACATCAATTGCAAGTATTGTTGGAGGCTTTCTCGGAAAATATAATTATCGATGGACATTTTATGCTATGTTACCATTTCTCGGAGCTTTGATTCCTTTGTCATTGAGTTTGAAAGAGCCAAGGAGGCACAAGCGTATTTTTAAGAAGAATTATCTATTGGAATTATTTAAGGTCCTTAAGGATTCAGTAATAAAAAACAAAAAAGTTCGATGGCTGATAATTTACTCTAGTGTAATCTTAGGCTTTAATAGTGCAGTTCTGTGGCTTTATCAACCGTATTTTAAATTATCTGGTTTAGATGTTTTTTACTTTGGATTTATCTTTGCTGCATTCAATATAATTGCTGCGTTGAGCTCAAAATATGCTCACAAGATTGAAGAAAAACTCGGCCAGAAATACTCTTTAATTATGCTTTTGTTCCTTGTCTCAGGCAGTTACCTTTTGATGAGCAATCTTGTTTTCCTCTTCAGCTTTTCATTTGCTTTTATCCAGCAGTTTGTTAGAGGATTTTCAAGACCTGTTATCACAGAGTATATTAACAAATTAGTGAGTTCTGATGTTAGGGCAACAGTTTTATCTGTTCAGAATTTAATGAAAAGATTGTTGTATGCATTAATAATTCCAATCATCGGTTGGATCGCTGATGTTTATACTTTGGTTCAGGCTTTAACCATTTTAGGAATAACGAGTTTTGTGGTTGGGACAGCTATTTTATACGCTTTACATAAAAACAAGGTGATTTAGTTTTCGAGCATAAAAATGAAACCTTTAACAGAAGAAAATGCAAGGAAATTTGCGTTAGAAAAGTTCGGGGAGTTGCCAGAATTATTCTTTCAATGGAACATTATTCATTCAAAAAGTATGATAAAAATTCTAGAAATACTTTGTAAGGATAAAGATGTTGATAAAAAGAAACTGTTCGCTTTGGCGTGGGTTCATGATATCGGCAGAACAGTATCTGATGAAAATCACGCAAAATTTAGTTTGGAGTTATTAGAGGAAGAGTTTTCTCTTGATGACGTTGATAAAGATTGTATTCTTAACCATGGCTCCTCAGGAAATCCTAAAACAAAAGAAGGCAAGATATTTAGATATGCTGATGGTTTATCTGTTTTTACTAAGGAAGCAATTTTGTTTAGGTTCTTTGCGGGTGGAAAGCAAGGCCTCAGTTTTGAAGAAATTAAAGATGAAATAACAAGAAGTTATAACAAGTATAAAGAAAAGTACAAGGATTCTGAGGAGGTTTTAAGATTGTTAGACGATTTGTATAAAAAGAATTTTTTAGAGGAATGATTTTTTTAGAAACAGAAAAAATCTTATGCTTTTCTCTTTTCAGAAGGCTATGTTGTTTGTTAAGGTTCCGATTTAGCAGATTATTACTGTTTAACTCAGTGGTTTTAAGAGGCTAAAAAAGAAAAGAATGTAAACTGTAATCTTTAATCGTAATCTTTAAATACAATATCTTCTAAAATAGTTCTGTTATGATGAAAACAGCCAAAATCCGGCTTATCATTATTTTTTCAGTGGTAATTACTTTATCCATTCTTGTGACTTTTTTTGGAAGTAGTTTTTACTACAAAAATCAGATCAAATTCCTAGAATCTAACACGCAGTCTCAATTAAATAATCTTCAAATCCAAATATCTGAACTTGAATCTTCTTTATCACAAAAGGAGCAAATAATTCAAGAAAAAGAAAACCAAATCGCTGATAAAGAACAAGAACTTTCAAACACAAAAAAGTTTTTTGAAAGGTACATTAAAGCATCACATAATTTTGATTTAGCAGCATCAAATTTAGCAATTGGAGATTATTATTACAAATTAGCCTCTTATGCTTATGAGGATGCTGAAGCTCCTTGGCAATGGATCATTGACTATTGTGTAGAGGCAAGAACTTACTATTCAACTGCGTCACAGTATTATAAAAATGCAGAAGAATTATTTAAGAAAACAAAAGAATCTGCGCCTGACGATACCTGGGGAGAACTGATTGATAATTACATCTTGTTAATGAGTTCAGGTTCAAGAATTGCAGATTTAATGTATGAAGCATGTGAGTACTTTGAAAGCGCCGCATTGAAATACTCATATTGGGCGATATACTATGATGATTCTTATGGTGTTGAGGGCGATCGTTATATTGATAAAATGAATGAGAAAATAGCAGCACATGATAATGAAGTTAAAAGATTTAATCAATATTTAGCAAAGATTAATGCTGTCTTTGAAACAATGGATAATTAAAAAACATCTTCCTTGATTTTTTCAAGTATCATGCATTCCTTCTTTTCGTAGAACACTATTAAGAATTGGTTTCACAGTTTGCTTCGCAAAAACTTCTCATAATCGTATGTGTTGTATTTAATAAATCTTTTGAAAGCTCTATAAGTCAGAAGTTTTTACTTGGAATACCGAAAAATATATAAATAACAGCAAGGTATTACTTTAAGGTGGTACCAT
>CAYQFL010000034.1:0-4158 GCA_964416905.1 uncultured Methanosarcinales archaeon
AACAGCATCATAAACATCTTTCACAGTAATCAAATCCATGCATTTGCCGTTTAACTTGCATTTTTTAAACTTGCCTTTATGAACATTGATGCAAGGGGAACAGCTTAAATCTTTTGCCTTGTAAATAGCAACATTTTTCCTGCCATAAGGACCAAACCTTGAAGGTAAATTAGGTCCAAATAACCCAATAGTTTTAACATTCATAGCTGCGCTCAAGTGCATAGGCCCTGTATCATTTGAAACAAAAACTCTAAACCTTGTCATCAAGAAAGCTAATTGACTTAAAGTTGTCTTGCCGGCAAAGTTGAACACTTTTGATTTCTCAGACAATAAGTTAATTATCTTCAAGTTATTCTCATATTCAGATTTAGAACCTGTTAAAACAACATAAAATCCATCTTTAATTAACAACTCAATCAACTTTACAAAGTTCTGCGTTTTCCAACTCCTCCAAGGAGCGGTTTCAGCAGTGCCTGCATGGATACCTATAAGCTTCTTATCATTTAAGTTAAAATCATTAAGAAGTTTATTAACTTGAGTTACATCTTTTTTAGCATAATTTAAAGGCACTAATGCTTCAGGAATAAAAAACAGATTTAAAGGCTGTAACAACCTAGTAAAATTAATCACAGCATGCTCTTTATCATCATAGTTAACCTTAAAATCATAGATTCTTGCCCTAAACAAACCATCAAAGCCTATGCTAACTTTGCCAAAGAACCAGCTCAATAAAGAGGAGACTCTCAAATAAGGTTCTGTATCTATAGCAATATCAAAATTCTTAAACAAATGCAAATAGTTCGCAATATGCTCAAATTCCAAAATTTTATACCCTTTGTTTTCAAAGACTGCTTTGCTTCTTTTTGTAACTAAGATAGTGACATCAAAACCATTCTTTTTAAGATGTTCTATCATAGGCAAAGTTAACAAACTTTCACCTAATGTCCAGAGCCTAATAATCAGAACTTTTTTACCCTTACCAAAAGATTTCTTTCTTTTACGAAATAATGAAATAACCAATATCAAAAAATTACCAAAATACTTGTCAATAAACCTCAAAATGTTTACATTAACCATTTTCTATTGACTATCAAACCCCTTTATAATTTCAACACAACTTTGCAAATCATCAGCAGAAAAATCCGCGTTTGACAAAGATTTATCTTTGGTTATTCTTATAGTTTTGCAGCCTAATTTTTTTCCAGGGATAATATCCCTCTCGCTATCGCCAATAACCCAGCTTTTTTTGAAATCAATAGAATATTTTTTGCCTGCTAGCTCAAAGAGCTTTGTACTTGGTTTCCTGCAATCGCAGGTTCCTTCAATATGCGGGCAATAGAAAACATCATCTATGTAGGGCAACTCTTTTTTCATAAACTTGTGTATTTCTAAAAGCTCTTCCTCAGTCATCAAACCTTTACCAACAGCCTGCTGGTTTGTAACAATTATAATCAGAAACCCTAAAGTTTTTAATTCTCTCAAAGCTTCTTTAACACCAGGCAATATCTTAAAATCGCTAACCTTTGTTACATAATACAAATGAGAATTATCGTTGATAACGCCATCTCTATCTAAAAAAACAGCCTTATTCATTTTTTGCTTTTTTTATAATATTAGTTGTAGATTTACCTTGAACTAAAGGCACTATGTGAATCCTGCCGCCATAGGACTTAACTATCTTTGCCTCAGGAAAATTCTGATAATCATCAGGATCATAATCTCCGCCCTTAACATGAACATCTGGTTTTAATTCATCAATAATCTTCTCAGGCGTCAACTCTGAGAAAGAGGTGACAAAATCAACATAAACCAAAGAGGAGATTACTTCCATCCTATCGTCCAAAGGCAAAATAGGTCGATTCTTACCCTTTAACTGCCTAACAGATTCATCTGAGTTAAGAGCAACAATCAAGTAATCGCCTTGAGCTTTAGCTTCTTTCAACAATTTGATATGCCCTGGATGCAGGATGTCAAAACATCCATTGGTAAAAACAAAAGTTTTGCCCTTGTTTTTCTTCATAATCTGTTTCAATTCATCAATAGATTTTATTTTTGAACTTGTCTGTTTAAACTCATCTTCTAATTCTTCAGGCCTAACTGTAGATGTTCCAACCTTAGAGACAACAATTCCTGCAGCAGTATTTGCTAACACAACACTTGTAAACAAATCATAACCTGCAGCTAAACCTAAAGAGCATACAGAAAAGAAAGTATCTCCTGCCCCAGTAACATCATAAACCATTCTTGCCTTAGAAGGTATCTCAGAAAACTCATTATCTTTTGTGAAAACTGCTGCTCCTTTAGCGCCTCTTGTCAAAACCAAGTTAGAATCAAACATCTCAACAAACGTTTTGCCTTTTTCAAGATAAGTTCCATTAGCTTTAATAATCTTGTTCAATTCGTTCTCGTTTGGAAACATTGCATAAACTCCTCTAAATAAATTAGCATTTGCTGGCTTTGGGTCAACAAGGATTTTTTTACCAAACCCTTTTAACATATCAATTAGTTCTTGAGTGACAAAACCCTTATTGTAATCAGATATCAGAATTATATCGAAATCTTCATTCTTAAGTTTATCATGGATTTCTTTAATATCTTGGTCATTAATTTTTTCAGGTTCTTCAAAATCGACCCTTAACAGTTGCTGATGATTAGATAAAACTCTAACTTTTTTTATTGTCTTGAAATCATCTCTAACTATCAAGGAATGTTCAATCTTGCTTTGGTCCAACAAAGCAGTGTACACTTCACCATCTAAATCATTACCTATCTGCCCAACTAATAAAGCTTTAGCGCCTAAAGAGACAATATTGTTCGCAACATTTGCCGCACCGCCAAGCCTTCTCTCAACAGCTTTAATATGAGCTACAGGCACAGGAGCCTCGGGACTAATCCTTTCAACATCTGCAAAGAGATATTCATCTAGTATTAAATCCCCAACAACCAAAAGTCTTTTATTCTTAATCTCTTCCAAAAAATGCTTAATGTTTAACATCTTATCCACCTTTATTCAAAAAACGAATCAACTATTGAACAAATGATATGGATTATCATTATATGCGATTCTTGAATTCTTGCAGTAACTTTAGAAGGAACAACAATCAAATGGTCTAATGCTAAATATTTCATCTTACCTCCATCTTTTCCACTCAAACCAACACATATTAAACGCTTAGCCTTTGCAACTTCAAACGCTTTTATAACATTTTCTGAATTGCCTGAAGTAGATATGCCAACAAAAACATCACCCTCATTACCTAAAGCTTCAACCTGCCTAGAGAAAACCGTAGAGAAATCATAGTCATTTGAGTGGGCTGTGATTATTGAAGAATCTGTGGTTAAGGCAATAGCAGGCAAAGCTTTCCTCTCTTTCTCAAACCTAACAACCAATTCAGCAGCAAAATGCTGAGCATCAGCAGCTGAACCGCCATTACCGCATACTAGAACTTTATTACCTCGTTTCAGTGCTTCTGCAATAGTTTTGCCAGTTTCATAAATTTCTTCAGACAGGTTCAAAACTTGCTTTTTAACTTCTATAGAGTCAAGGATCTTTTGTTCCACATCTTTTAGTGAGAATTTCATACATTCCACAAATAAAACTGTATTTAAAAACTTTTTCATAACCTCTTCTAGCACAAACTTTAAATATTATCACTACAACCGCTCCCTGAAAATGGATTTCCTAAAGAAAGCCTATGTAAGCTTGCTTGTTTTAGGCGCAGGATTAAGCCCTTACAGTCTAAGCGAAAGCGAGGCAGAAGCTTATCAGACCATCTATAATCCAAAAGCCATCACAGAGAATTATGCTACAAAGGAAACAAATTATTTTTCCAGTTTCTCTAAAGAATATCAAATCCCTAAAGAATCAGAAGATAACAACAATAAACCAACAAACCATCAATACATCCCTGATGCATTATTATCTAGAAGATTAGAAGATTTGATTACCGATCCTGACCTAGAAGAACCGCTTGAATAATCAAAAACTTTAATTTTTATTCTTAGACATATAATCCAAAACAGCCCTCTTCAAAACTTTTAAAGGCAATGTAGCACATTTTATTCTATTGACGCCTAAAGGAACTTTTACTAAATTCCTAATAAATTTCTCATCCAGCTTAAGGATCTCATCAACATTCTTGCCAATGATCTGTTCCA
>CAYQFL010000035.1:0-4014 GCA_964416905.1 uncultured Methanosarcinales archaeon
ACCTTTAATTCATCCTTTGAAGAGGACTTTAAAGATAGAATAGAGCTTTTAGTTAAAGAAAGAAAATTAATTAAGAATAAGGAAGCATATCATATTCGTTTTAGTGACACTAATGACCTTGTTAATATTTGTTTACTGTTTTTACCTGATGAAATGATTAAGCAATATTTATAAAACCGCTTAGAAAATCTTTCTGTGTTAGGTGATTGAAGTGAGGATGGACAAACAAAAGTTTGTTGGCGCAATTATTTTTTTTGAGGATAAAGGAAATAGAAAATATTTATTTAGTTATGACTTTGAGGATGACTGGTGGACTTTTTATAAAGTTAGAATCAAGGATTTCAAAGGTGAGTTTAAGGTTCTTTCTGAGGAGATAAAAGATCTGGGTTTAAAAGGCGATTTCATAGATTACAAAGATTATCTGGAGATAGCTCCGTATGGCGAAATTCAACAGGAAATCCATTTATTCTTGTTTAAAAGCGATAACCTTGAAAAGATCCCTGACTTTAAATGGATGAGTTTAGAGGAAGCCAATAAAAAACTTTTATTGTCGGACTTTAAGGACGTTTTAGCGAGAGTGAATCATGTTCTTGACGCAAGACACAACCCTTAATTTTTCACTACTGTGGCGTAACATTTATAATTCAATTGTTTTTCCTTTACTTTTATGAGCTTTTTCAAAAAACCGTTTAAGAACAAGGGAAAGAAAGAGTCTAACGAATCCTTAGAAGACAAAGTAAATAATGATTCTAATCACAGTCTAGAGGTTGTTAAAAGCGAAGTAGAGATATTAAAAGAAAGACTGTCCGAGCTTGAGAAGCAAGTGCTTAAAGATAGGGATTATCGTAATTTGCTGGAGTCAAATGTAAAAAAGAAAGACTTTGAACAAAACCTAAACGATTATCTGAGTGATCTCCCTGTAGATATTAATTCAAACACAAGAAAAGCAGCTATTGAAACACTTGATGCCATAAGAGCTATAGAAACCTATGGTTTTTCAAGATATTTACCAGATATAAAAAGAGAGTATAAGACAAGGGTTATAACAATAGATGAATTTAAGAACTCCCCTGAAGATTATTTGTTTAAGTTACATAAAGGTTACTTAAACTTTCCTTTAGGCATAAACTATTCTTACGTAAATAAAGTTCTGCTTGATACGTTTGGAAACATAGGAATCTCAACAAGTAATTTATATTCGAATAATGGAACAGTTTCTTTTACTACTCGTTATTTGCTGTGGGACAGCAAAATATCTATCGATAAGCATAAGGAATTGGAAGATTATACCTTTACAGTATTCAATGAAAGTGAATTAAATGTGAATCCAGATAAATATGATTTCTGGATAAAGATTGATACCTTGGATTTTATTAAAAATTATAATTCAATTATTGATTTTGTTAAAGACCTGCCCGAAATTAGTAGTAAGCATAAAAAATTCGTAATAAAAGGTTTTGAAGCAACAAAAACTGCATTATTAGCAGGTATAGAACTAAGCCTTAAAGCCAAGATTAGAGAACCAAAGGATTTGCTTTCAATTGTTGATGAGGAATATAAACCATCCTCTAATAAGCTAGATAATTTAGAGAAAGATGGTTTAAGATACAAGTTTTATAACCTGCTTTTAGAAGAGCCTAAAGGCTGTTCATACACGGAAATAAATCAGCACCTTCCAATAAGGTCAAAGCAGCAGTTTTATGATTTAGCCTCTAAAAGAACTGTTGAACTTTTGGCAAAGAAAAAGAAATTCAGGGGTTTGTCAGAGATAGTTTCTGAGAACGATTTAGAGAAACTAAGCGCTGGTGAGCTTGTTGTATTCGCAGTTTATTTCTCTAGATACATAATAGAGGACTATCAGAACACTGATGAAGGTGTTAAAGCTGTTTTTGAAAGAAAGCTGACCAACAAAATGAGCGGTCAATGCACTGATTATTCAGCTTTATCAGCTCATTACTTAAATGAATACCTTAAGAAGCTTTATCCTGAGAAATTTAAAAATTGGAGGTTTGGTGTTGAATCTGATGTAATTGGTAGAAGTTATGGACATGCTTATCTAAAGATTGTTCATATTAATCCTGATTATTCAACAGATGTATTCTTTTTAGACCCCACCAAGTTGGCAAATCATCCCATAAATGAACTAAAAACACCTGAAGAAATAATTAAGAAAGCAGACGCTTTGAATTTACCTATCCTTATTGACAGAAATGCTGAGGATTTGTTGTATAGAGATAAGTAAACTTTGTTGAAGTAAAGCAAACATTTAAATTCTATGAGTTTTCACTAAAGAGTACTGATAAAGCAATGAGCTTGGTTGATTATTTAACGGACCCTAGAAATCATAACGAAAACAATTTTATTTACCTAGTGCATGGTATTAACTATGATAAGACTGCAAATGAAATAGAACAAATTCTAAGCAGGATAAATACTCCTGGATGTTTTTATAGTGCTTCTTTGATTGGAAAATTAAGTAAAGATAAAGCTCTAAGATTGTTAGATTATCCCCATGAGATTAACCAAACTTACACTTTTGGTTTAATAGGCTTTATTGTTCAACCTGAGAAAGATGAGGATATTTACATTGCCTGGAACTGCGATATAGGTTCACCATTAGAACCTTCTGAATTAAAAGAGTTCGCAAGAAAACATCGTGGAAAAAAGAAATCTATAGTAAAACTTTTGACCAATGCAGTCGGAATTAAGTATATAAGATATAATGAGCTAATTCTTCAAGGTTCTGAAGATACTAAAATTTCGGGTATTTTTTATCGGGAAGGATTAAATGAAATTGGAAAGGAAAAGTTATCATTGTTAACTGAAGTAATTGAGGACTTTACTAAATCAAAGATTCCAATAGTAGCTTTGCCTCCTTTTAATTATCAGCACCAAACATTAAGGGAAATCCTTGCAAATGAAACTCCCAGATATATATCATTATACAACATGATAGAAGCCTTAGATGAATTTTATGGCATACATATTTAATTTAATCTAATTCTTATAAGAATATTTCTGTCAAAAATATTAATAAAATAGGAATTCTTACATTCTTACGGTGATATGAAATGGACATCTACGATCAGGATGTAAAAACAAGTTATGTGAGGAATAAGATTAAAGAATCTACATTTAATGACTTGGATTATATTAAAGCTTTGGTTAAGTTAGAGAATTTTGTAGAGAATCCGCCAAGCAACTTTAATTCGGGAATGTACTTTAGTATGCTAAAGAACAAGTATAACAGAGATTATCTGAGTATATTTAAGGAACTAGACCCTAATGGTTTTGAAGATTACTTAAGGAAAGAAGATGAACGCAAAAGAGAATATGAAAGATGGCAGAAAGATTTAGCAAAACAAAAGAAAGAAGAATACGAAAAAGCCAAGGAATGGTGGGTTAGAAACGGCGGTAAGTTGTGATCTTTCTTAATTATTTTCTTTTTTATAAAAGATTTTGAAAAAGAAGCAATAATTTCTGTAAATCTTTCTGGAAAAATAAAGAAAATCATAAATAAAAAGGCTTGTCTGTTAATATTTCATTCAAGGGAGAGTACAAGTAGATATTTATCCAGACAGATTAGAGATATCGAACCCAGGCAAATTATTATTTGATAAAAAAGAACTAGGAAATGTCAGTGTAGCAAGAAACCCCCTATTGTTTGATCTAGTTCATAGGCTAGGATATATTGAAAAAGTTGGTTCTGGCATTAAAAGGATTAAGAGGTTGGTTCCTGATGTAAAATTCGAAATAACATCCGATTGGTTTAGGATAATCTTTAAAAGAAAAACCCCCCAGAAAACCCCCCAGAAAACCATTTTAACAGCGTTGGAATTGAAAATATTTAATAAAATAAAAGAGAATCCTTCTATTTCTAGAAAGCAGATCGCTATTGAACTTAAGATAAGCCCCTATACTGTTAAAGAATATCTTGAGAAATTAAAGAAAAAAGAAGTTATAAAAAGAGTCGGCCCTGCTAAAGGCGGTTATTGGGAGGTTTTGAAATGAACA